>NZ_CANLKR010000036.1 GCF_947491715.1 uncultured Shewanella sp.
CCCTGTTCCCACCTTGAATAACCGACAACCTTGTCGTGTTTACCTGAGTCCCACCTTGAATAACCGACAACTTTGTCACGTTTACCTGAGTCCCACCTTGAATAACCGACAACCTTGTCGTGTTTACCTGAGTCCCACCTTGAATAACCGACAACTTTGTCACGTTCGCCCTGTTCCCACCTTGAATAACCGACAACTTTGTCACGTTCGCCCTGTTCCCACCTTGAATAACCGACAACTTTGTCACGTTTACCCTGTTCCCACCTTGAATAACCGACAACCTTGTCGTGTTTACCTGAGTCCCACCTTGAATAACCGACAACTTTGTCGTGTTTACCTAAGTCCAGCCTTGGATAATCAACAATTTGGTCACGCACATAAGGGCTTTAATAACCATAATTCGACTATGTATAAACAGTTTTAAATCGACAAGTTTGTCACGACGAACCGACAAGTTTGTCACGATGAACCGACAACTTTGTCACGATGAACCGACAACTTTGTCACGCTAAATGCTCTAGAACCCCCGTTGGGTCTACGTTTCAAGCACCTTAAAAAGCTTTAAAAAAGATCTTTAAAAAAGATTTTATTAAAAAAGGGATGTATATGTGGATAACTCAAAAAACAAGTTAATCACAAACAACCCAAAAATCTCGCTCCGCGATCAATAAAATCTTTAATTTCTTTATTTTTAATATCTCCTAAAAGTTTATTCTTGCAAAAAACAAATATTAACTTTAAACACACTCAGAAAGCCTTGAAGACACTCAGACAAATCATTGTCATATTAGGCCTGTTTTTAATAAAGACTAAGCAGGGAGCCATTTAGACCCCTTAACAAGCATAAAAAACGTATAGAAAGTCAATAGATGATGTTAATGCAATCAATCTACTATTCAGTAAATTGAAGCAGTAATTAGATAATAGGTATTTTAGCGACCCCATAAAATTAAACCTTAATTTTATTAAATGAGATGCTCCCAATATCAAAAAAGCAAAGAGCATATGTGAAAAACGTGAACCGATCACACAAAATCACAATGATAGTCTTTATCTTCCTTTGTCATAGCCAGAGTCAAGCACGCTATGTTGAAACCATTACACCTCTGATCCAAGACGAACTAGGTGAGAAATCATTAATCGATATGCGTGATCAGCTTAACCGTATCCAAGCACAATATGCCGAATTAGCCAAAGCCATTAATGAAAGAGAGGGCATTATTGCAAACGAAGTCAAACGATTTGAAGAATTAATTGAAGCAAGAACTCAAGCAATAAACAGCATTAAAAGAGAAGATTCTTATCGCTTTTATACTGTCAGACCGAATTCTTTTAGGCTCGAATTAACGCTGTTTGCTAAACGAATAGGGATAAAAACAATACGGTGGTCATCAGATATAAAAGAATGTATCGATTGGCGTTTCGACTCGACTTTTCAAATTGATATCAGTAACAGAGAAGACGCAATAAATGAATTTTTTGATGGATTGCCTTTAATGGCCAAATTGCATTTAAAAGACCAATCACTCAATATCACAGCTACGGAGATAATGAATGATTGTTTCTAAACGACTGATAATAATCACAACACTAGCACTAACAGCATGTAGCAGTAACGAACCACTAGTTAATGTAGTCAATAAACATTACATCGACCCAACACCACTAGACATTGCTGTTATTAGATCCCCTATCCAAAGCACAAATGTCATACCCGTCGGCCCCAATAAAGGAATAATAGGCCCCCCAACAAAATACGAGCATTACAGTCATGTCATATTGCCACAAGAAATCGCTTTTTTAATGCCCAAAGGCAATATTAATCCTCGGTTGAAAATACATCCGCAAACAGGACAGATACAATTTTTAGTCAAGAAAGGGCCATTAAAAAATAACGTAGATAACCTATTTTCGTTCACTTCCGCCACCGTCCATTACATTGACGTGACTGACAGGCACAGGCTACCGAACTCATTTTGGATAAAATCAGAAACAATCCTTGGCATACTCGATGAGTTATTAAAACCATATCAAAAACCTCAACAACTCTTCGGCCAAATTTGGCTTAACGATATTATTACTATTAGTCATAAGAGATATTAATCAATGAATAATAAAATAAAATATCGAAACCTATTCATACTCATTGTGGCAATAATTAATACTCAATCATGCACTATTTACGAAACACCGATTAAATATCGAAAGAGTGCAGAGTCCGATATAAAACAATCAGAAGTTTGGCGTAATCAAGTACAACGCTATACCCATATTGAAATGATGAAGACAATTTTTGTCAATCAAGTCTCAAACGATGAAGCAATTAGACCTCAATGGACGTTTGAACGAATACAAAATCAAAAAATATCCTCATCAATGACAAGTGCGTTAAAACAAATATTCAGTGATAAAACCATCACCTTTAGATTTAACGATGAAGTAAACCCTCGTAAACCCATCACTAATGTGTTTAATAACGCGACCTATTTTGATGCATTAAACGCCATTGCTGCATCCTCGGGATATAGCTTCGAAATCAATGGCAATGTTGTTATCTGGTCACAATACCAAGTCAAAACGTTCAAAATCGCAATGGTTCCTGGAGTTGAAGAATTCGGAATTGGTAAGAAAGGTGACAAAAGTGTTAGTAGCTCAAGCACCACAGAGGTCCAAAAAAATACAGTTATTAGTTCAAAAGACGAATTTGCACACACAAAAGGTGAGATTAATGCACTTTACGATACCCTTTCTGGTGTGCAATTGTTATTAAGTGATTCAGGCAAGGCATCGTTATTACCATCAACCACCGCAATTGTCGTAAAAGACTTTCCCGATAATGTAAAGAAAGCAGGAGAGTTTATTCATGAGACAAATCAGCTACTAACTAAGCAAGTTTCAATGAAAATGGTGGTTTATGATATTTTAACGACTGACGAAACGATGGGATCACTCGATTGGAAAGTCCTTGCAAATGATTTAGTCGGAAGAGGGGTTGAAACCGGACTCGCTTCAGTGTTTGGCGATCAGGTCAGTACAGCCACTGCGCCCGTTCTCCTTGATTTCACTCGCACAACAGGAAGACTTGAAAACTCCCAAATTTTGCTTAACGCACTTCAAAGTCAAGGTGCCGTTAATGTGAAAACCTACCCCATGTCCACAGCAATGAACAACAGGGTCGCCAAATTACGCTCTATTGAACGAACAAATTTCATTTTAGAGCGTTCAATCACTAGTACCGTTAACATTGGAACCGAAGGGAGCATAAAACAAGGCACAGTCGAAACCGGCTTCTCACTCTACATGCTTCCTTCGATTATTAAAGATAAAGTGATTATCCGAGTGACAACCAATATGAGTGCCTTAGTGAGTCTGACAAAAAAAGGCGCCGTCGAAACTGAAGATAATACAGGCAATAACGTCTATATCGAGGCACCAGAAGTTGCCGACAAAGACTTTGATAATACGGTTATGATCCCGAATGGTAAAACCCTGCTCGTAGCAGCCTATTCGAGTTACCAAGAAGCCTCCAAAAACGCCAATGCCGGGTTTGATGTTCTGGGCACGAGCAAATCATCAAATAAACGCAGAATAGAGACCATTATTGCCATTACGCCTACCATCATCGATGGAATATTTTAATGAACATGCAGCAATTTTTAGAAAAAGGCTGGCTTACTAATGTCGCTTATACCGACATATTTGGACTTCAAAGTAAAAAACAAGTTGAAGAAAGGATAGATAAAAGCGACCGAGTTGGCCTGAAGTACCACTTTATTCAAAAGTATAACCATTCTTTTCGACGAGTATACGCTCATTCAAAAGCAGGCGTTTTGCTGGCACGTCTTATCGAAGACGTATTAGGGAAGGGCGCACATGGTGTATTTATTTACGTACTAGAAGATGGTTTTTACATGGCCGTCATTGATACGGGTAGAGTCACCCAAGATTGTGCAATTGATTTTAAAACAGATAGAGTAAACCCCCTAAGATCTCAGATCGTAAACCATTTTGTAAAAAACTCCCCGATAAACTGTTCTTTTTACACTAACAAGCCCATTGAGGCCCACGCTATTGCTTTAAATCTAAGTATCGATACAAACATTACTGAATTTAAGGAGCTCAGCCTGAGCTTAGCCTCTGTGCCTTTAAATGATGAATGGCAATTAGTGACTAAAAGCGACGTTAATCCCCCAATGGATCTGATAAAAACAACCACCCTGTTATTGGGCCTGCTTTTCGTCGTTGTTATCGCGGTATCGACTCTTATCCCTGAAGAGACAACACAACCAACAAAATCAATCGATCCCTATAAACAGCTCGTTGTTAAGCAAACAAATACGGGAACGAATATTAAATTCCAATTAGCAAGATTACATTTCGATATCACAGAGCTACATCAATTGATGAATTGGCAAGTGACTAAAATATTGAGTAAGAAAGAACTCACCATTATCAATATCATACCCATAGGACAACCTAATTTAGCCCAACTTAAACAATGGGTAGCAGAAAAACGATATCAATATAAACAAGTAAAAGGCCTCTTTTCAATTCTTATTCCATTAAAAAATTCACCCCCATTGACGGAAGCGATACTCCCACCCATCGGAGATGAAATTGCGTACATAAGAACAGCCCTAGAAAGGTGGTGGCCTAACGCCAAATTAACCGAGCTGAACGCAAAGACCTTCAATAAATCCAAGTGGGTTGAAACGGTATTAAAAGTATCATTTGACGACTGGGACCATTTTGATCTGGATACATTAGGCAGTTTATTAGCGACTCGAAGTCTGAGTTTTAATGAGGCATACCTAGATAAAAAAGAGACTGAGATTTTCCAAGGCCATGTTGAATTTGTTGTCTTTGGTACCCCCTAATCCACCATGTATTAAAGGGATAATATATGACCACTAAAAACGTAGCTTTGGCGATTGGAGCCAGCTTAATCCTTCTATTAAACTATTGGTTATTTTTTGATGATGAGAATGAAACCACTTCCTCCCCTAAAATTGAACGTAAAAAGCCCAGTCCTTCTTTAAGCCATGAGCAAGAGAAAACCTCTGTTAGACTGGTCCAAGCAGTAACGTACGAAGATGCCTATGCCGCTGCAAGTATCATGAAACGAGCAATGGACACAACAGAAGCCAAAGATTTTGTTATCGCAAGAACATCACTACGAGTACTGAGAATAGAAGATGATTATTTTAATCTGTTAGAAAAGATAGAGCTGAGTAAAGCAAAGATAGAGAAAATAAAACAGGACGGCGCCGAGATACCAATCGGCAATATATTGTCTACTGGGAACAGTGCATTTTCGAGCATTACCTCCCCCAATAGTGCAAATATAAACGCCAACGGTAATACCGGCAAAAGAGTCACAACATTAAGGCAGCCTGAAGATAACCGTGTCCGTTTGATTGGGATAACAGAAAATAGCACTATAACCGTCAAAATAGGATCCGAAGAATACACCCATATCAGAGTTGGCCATGTCATTAATCAACAATATAAAGTACAGGCAATCGATGTGACGTTAGAGTGCGTTGAGCTTAATGAGATCTTACGAAAAAAAGTAACAACAATATGTTATCAGGGGTGATATATGGACTTCAAACCTATTTCCCCAGAAGATCTTAAACAACTTCGGTATTTTCTGCCGAGTAACAAGCTTGTCGAAAACATGCAAAGAAAGGGACTCAGCTGTTGTATTTTTAGTTCCGGCGTATGCATCGTTAATCAAGGACAAGTGTTAGAAAACCCCAATTTAGTCCAGAGTGTATTAAATGACGTGGCACTGCTGGGGCTTGTTGTTAATAAGATATACCAATGCGAGCCAGAAGTCGTACAGCACCACATACAAGCATTAAGGGCATCTATTCAGGCTCAGAAAAAAGGCACCAATGACGACGTTGCCGCCAAAGCCGATTTCATGCAAATACTCAGTTGTGCGGTTAAGTATGATTGCAGTGATATACACATCAATGTTAGTGACCCCGAAACCCACGTTGTATTTCGACGTCATGGAGAAGCCTGGCGTGGTTCACCATTACTACCAACTTACAACGATGCTCTGCATATGATTTCCCGCGCAATCGGTGTCGAGGGCAGACATCAAGCAAGTGGTGATTTTGATAAAACCTCCATACAGCATACGAGTTATACCGAGAAAATAACACTAGATAGTAAAGAGCAAAGTGTCATGCTCAGGTTTGAGAAGCACCCCCTTGTGACTCGAGGTGACTTTAAGACAGTCATAAGGATTAATAAACAGCAGGCCGTTAAAGATCTTAACGAACTTAAGGCAGAGACAGAGTTCCAAACAGTAACAGATAGAATCATGTTGAGAGCACAAGGGCTCATCGTTGTCGTGGGACCAACAGGCAGTGGTAAAACCACATTAATGCATGGGATGATAAAAGCGTTTCCTCGAGACCGGTTCATGGACACACTGGAAGATCCAGTCGAAATAGTCACTAAGTATAATCCATTAATATCACAACATAATTACATAGAGAAAACAGGATACAATCATCAGTTGAGATCAATATTAAGACTTGATCCTGATGCGATACTCATTGGTGAAATGAGGGATGATGAAACCGCTCAATTGGCTTTTAATTCAGCGCGTACGGGACATTTAACACTGACATCACTACACGCTGACGGTGTACTTGCATGCTTTCACCGATTAAAAGGAATGCAAGTCCCTTTTCCTATTCAAGGAGAAGGTGAGCTTTTATTAATGCTTGTGTCTACTCGATTAGTCCCCATTTTATGCGAATGTAAGGTACGTGATAATAACCCCTCATCGACAATATGCCATCGTAATCCAAGCCCGTGCGAATTATGTTTTAACGGGATCACCCATCGAGAACCCGTCATTGAATACTTAATGCTCACGCCTAGTATTCGTCATTACCTGATCCAAAATAGACCTGATGAATTGTATAAACACTTAACAGAAAGTGGCTGGCTGCAAATGAAAGATAAGGTACTTAAAAGAGTGGTGAAAGGGGAGGTATCCCCCAGTGACGCTATCACTATCCCTGGTTTTGATGATCTGTTTAAACACACTAATAATAGAGATGAACATGAATATTGAGAACTGGATTAATAAAATACGGTTTTCAACACAAAGCCAATTCGAGTGGATGAACGCATATACATCAATGAAGGTGAGAGACAGAGGTGATTTAGATGTATTAAGCGCGATGGAAATGATCTTCGCCAGTGAGCATGGCCCTGCCAGTTTACCCAGTTACGTGACAAAAGAAGTGATTACACGATTTGAGTCAGAACCCCTTGTCACTATCATGACTGATTGGTTTGATCCAGATCTGTGTGTGATTTTTCAAGCCCAAAGAGAGAGCGCAGGCGAAGCCAATTTACTCCAAGAACTTGCAGAGCAAATGAGTAAGCAACAAACAGCGAGAGTTCAGTTTTTTAGAAGTCTGTTTATGCCTATCATGCTGTTCTTATTTGGGGTCGTTTTCATTACCGGGTTTAGTGTTTTTATTGTCCCAATGTTGTCTCAATTCTCCACCTCAGACCAAAACCCATCTCAAGGGCTACTGCCTATTCTTGTGACAATAGCCTCTGGTTTTAGTCGCTGGGGGTGGAAGATAAGCGCTTTCTTGCTAGGCACTGCCGCTTCTGTTTACGTCGTGCTCCCTTATTGGATTGGGATCACCCGACGAACCGCTGATAAGTACCTCGGATGGATTGGCTTGTCATTATACGGCCACTTCAAGTGCGCCCGGTTGCTCGGTGTTTTAGGTATGATGCTTAGATCCAATATTTCTGTTTATGAGAGTATTGCGATTATTAACCCTTACATGACGCCTTATCTTAAATGGCACTTACAACAGTTTCAGACATTAGCTGAACACGGTCTTCATGGTTTTGAGTTAATGGACACAGGCCTTCTCCCCCCCAAATCAAGAATTAGACTTCGGATAGCCAGTAGTAATGGCAGTCAAGAGTTTGAAAAAGCGTTCTCCGAGGTGGCTCTTTTTGCCAGTGAGGACTTTACCGGTAGTTTAAGATCAGTACAGACAAAAATAGGCACTGTCCTTATTTTGTTGGGGTTAGCGGGTATTTTTGTCGGAATGGTCGGTATGTTTCTGATGTTTTCAAGTCTCGGTGATTCTATTTAGTCCCTTACAAAAACAGGTAACACTATGTATAAAAAGAAAAATGGGTTTACATTGATTGAAATGATGGTTGTTTTATTGATTATTTTGGGTGTGGGAGCACTGTCGATGAAAGGCATACCCAAAGCAATGAACTTTTGGCGAAATTACTTACTAACAAAACAAGCTGAAGATATGCAAAAAGGCGCTCTGGATTACGCTAACTCTCTTGGCCACTTCACCGGTGTCTCTTGTGAAACACTTGTTGATGAAAATATTATTGATCAAAGTTACGGTGATTGCACAACAAGTAATCCGTTCGGAGGCGCTATTGATGTTTCTGAGGGGGACACTGTTTACGATCTTGTTATTGAATTTTCTGACGTACCTACCATTAACGGTAGAGCAATAGAAAGAAAGTCTGGAGAGAAAGCCGTTTATACGGAAGAAGGTGGCATCCTAGCCTGGACCTTCAAGAGCTAGATTTAGATTATGCTGAGTGATAATAAAGGATCAAGAAACCAAGGGTTCGTACTTATTTACCTGATTTTCAGCCTTTCAGTTATCACTTTTTTGATTAACATTTCTGTTAAAGAGATAAATTATCGTCAATCGATCAATAACGACAGAAACCTTTATGAGACTATAAGGCTAGTGAATGATGCATTTCAAGACAGTTACTTAGTTGAGTGCTACTCAAACCCAAATACAACGCCTATTATCACACTAGAGAAATTAAAATTAGAGGGTTTTCTTGATGATAGTATTAATATAGAGGTTATATTCGATAGTCAAAAGATCCCCCCTCGAACCCTCCTTATGACCAGATATACCCTGCATTCAAACAGAGTCGCGTTAAAACTAAAGGCCTTGTTTTCTACGGTTCAAGCCGAAGTAGATGAAAATACACTCTCGCTGACTTTTCATCTTAACACCCAAATCAGCGACCAAATACTACTAGAAAATAGAATTAACCACTCTCAACCATGCACACAGTCATGAAGAGACCCTTAAGACTGTGACGCAATAATAAGGCGCTACGGGGCAATAATTAATAGGTCAATACGAGGACCTTTAGTTCACAACCCGAGATCACGTAGCAGTCATAATCACACTAGTGTTTGTCGGAGTGATTAGCATGAAGATCATAAATAAGAGAATATCAACTTTTTACTATACCAGTTTAATTTTACTCGCTGCACTGTTCAATGTACCAAAAACCGCTGCCACAACCGATCAAACAGAGCTCATAGAACTTAATTATAAAATTAAAAAGAGCCAAGGTGTTATTTCCACTGAAGCCCCTGTTAACGTACCGAGTATCAATTTTGATTTCAATCCTATTAAGCCCGGACGTTGTGGCGCATTTGATTTAGATACTACCACTTTTTCCTCATTCGACGATGGATCGTTTAAGAGAATGCAGTCACAAGTGATTGGCATGCTGAAAGACAATTTCAATCCCGTAGGACTCATTGGGACTGTGATCAAGTCTGCAAACCCAGATCTATATGAAACGATAATGAATGGTGTATTTAGTGCAGAGACTAATTTTAACGGATCTATTGGACAATGTGAGGACATACAACAAGCCTCTGCAGACTTATTACTAGGCGACTTACAAGGGGTCTCAAGTAACGAAGCATTGAGTGAGGAAATTTCATCTGCTGAAGCCGACCCCGCAAGTGTCGATGTAACGAAAGTAATGAAGCAAGTCGGTAATGGAGAAAAAGGCATCGAGATTAGCGATGGAGTATACAAAGGCGGGGAAGGGCAAGCGCCTATCATGATTGTCAAAGATACCGCAATCACTGGGTACAACACACTAGCAGGAAGGTCATTAAATGATACCACCCCTGCTAACCTAAGTGAGTACAACCCTATCACCACAACGTTCTCTTCCCCTAAAGCGCTCACAGACTACGCCCTAGAAGTTGTTGGTGAAACCGAGATGAGAACATCAACAGGAACAAAAACAGAGCGTGCCCCTGGAAAAGGAGTAAAAAATCAAGCCAGGATCCACGCAAACGAACTGTATATTGAATTTGTTAAAGTGATGAGTAAACCCCTTTCTCAGATATCTAAAACAGACCTATCACTGGTCTCTGCTGGTAACACTCTTCAGGTCAACCTTGACTTAATTAGAATGTTAAAGGCTTTTCCAACAGAACGCCGCAAACACTATATAAATGCATTATCTACAAAGATCGCTTTTGCTAAAGAAGTGGACAAGTTGCTGCTACTAAGAAGAGCCCTAGTTGCAGGAATAGAAGTGACTCGGTTGAAATCATTTAAGGCATCAGTTGAAGAACATAATACCAAAATAAAAAATATCGACGATGAGCTCAATATGATTGAACAAGAATTAAGACTGAGAGAAATGGTAGCCGGTAATACGATTGAAAATATTTACCAAGCGTATGCATTGTTAAATGAAAAATATACACCAGTAGGAAAATAAGTGACCTCATTTATCTAGGAGTTGCTATGAAAAAAAAGTCACTAAAACAATATACTCTGATGACTATGACATTTAGTGGTTCTGTTTTCATCATCTTAATGACCACCCCGTTTCTGTACCAATTAATGAAAACATACGGCTGGGTATCCCCAATATTTAAAGCAACTATTGTGATCACATTTTGGTTGTTCGGACATAAGTACGTACAAAAACAGTTAGGCCGAAAACTCTCTCCCACAGAGATGAAACGTTACGCACTTCGGCGCCTTTGTTTTCTTATTTGTGTGCTTATTTTGCTTTTAGCGACTTTTATTGAGTGAGCATAGATTATGTACTCAAATAATATTTTTGAGATGTACACGCTGTTCAGTGGCTTTTACTTAAATAACGCCATTTTTTTTCTATTCAATGAGCTGGGATTCACCTTACTCCCATTTGCTGCAATGCTGATGAGAAATGTTTATGTCGCAAGAGCTCAAGGGCAAGACGAAGGGCCACCTGCTCTTTTGGCCCAGAAATGGTCCGAAATGGAATTTATTGTCATGTTGATTATTATGGTGACATTTGTCATGCCGAGCAGTGGCTCTGAAATACACTTAATCAAACCTGTTAATTATACAAACAATTCTTGTAGCACAAGCCCTGATAATTCAGACCCTAATACTAATAATAATGTTTCTGACGCAGATTATAATGCTCATCTTAGTACTGTCGACGCGAGTTATAATGGTATCGAACCACAGATCCCTTTAGGGATTATGATCGCACATAATTGGGCAAGCGGAGCCGCATATGCGATAAGCAATAGCATCCCTTGTCCCGATAATATACAAATTACAAAACTAAGGATTGCCGAGGTGTCCATCGGTGACGCTGCAGTGAATAAAGTAGGATCTGATTTTATGGCTCAGTGCTATAAACCAGCCTACATAACAACGATGGACAGTGAAAACGTACCTAAACACGACTTGGTTACTGTTGGTATTAACGGGTCTATGATTAAGCCCCATTACATCAACTCAACCATAAAAATAAACCAAACCCTTATTGATTCAGGGAAAAGTAATATCACACTGACATCAGAAGCCGTACTGTCAGAATCAGGTGATTATATTTTTCCATGCACACAAATAAACCAACAACTTAATGACTACATCATTGACGAGAACACCACTTTAGTTGACTCATTAAGTGCAGTCAGTTTAAGCTTTTTTGAATCACTATTTCCTGGTAAGAACATAGATTCTGTTTCAGCACACGCCAGAGAGATGATAGTAAACCAGGCGCTACTTGGCGATTGGGATCCAACACGCGAAGCTGTTACGGGAAGTCTTACTCACAATTTAAGCAATATGCAATCAGGCACGTCACCACACAAGTTTGATTCAAATACCGGACTGTTATTTCAAGGACTGAAAAGCTCGATACTCCAATTAACAACGGGCGCAAGTGTCACACTTGGCTCGTTAGAAGCGCGTTCTGCGGTAGAGTTGAACAATCTAATGCTTCTTGTTATTCAGATGCTATTTTATGCTTTTTGCCCAATATTTTTCATTTTTTGCGGGTATAAACCCAAAGCGGCGTTACAGATACTTGGTGCAATAGTCGCGCTCGAGTTTATGAATGTGATGTTCGTCATGAATGTGTACATCGATGAGGTTATTTCTGTTGCTTACCAAAAGATTAGTGCCACCACGATGAATAACGGCAGCATCACTAATGCATCAAGTGTCGCTCATTTAGTCGGAATGCGATTTTCTCAAAAAATGCATGTTTATAGTCCCTTTATTTACATTGGGTTAATGAGTTTTGCAGGTATTAAATTAGGCGGGGTCATGAATTCAGCACAGGCCGCAGTATCAAGCGCCGCTAGCGAATCAGCCGTAATGCTACAAAAAGTAACATCAATCATAACGAAGGGCGGCAAATTAGGGAAATAAGAATACATAAGCGACACTATCTGCTGTTCTCTGTTGTTACAGTGTTATGTAAATGTTTTCATTGTGTGCGCATTTTTATTGAAAATCCAATTGATTCAATTAGTTTGTTTGTTGCAATTAGTTTGTTGTCATGTTAAAAAAACAGTGGATAAAAAAAGGAACAGGCATGGAAGAAGACACACCATTCACTTTTTTGCTAAAAATTAGGTATAAAAGCCTTCACTTTTTAGAGATTATTACAAAAAACACAATCCAAAATGCCTCTGATGAAGAGCAAAAGGATTTGGTCGTTTGGTATACGTTGTATCAAGGGATTAATAGCTACTATGATAAAAATTATGATAAAGCAGATCGATACCTTAATTATTTTTCTTCAGACATATCTAGCTATACCCCCCATTACAAAGAATTTATTAAACGGATCAGTCTAAAAACCCCGAAAAATTTGTCTTCTAGATCAAAAATAGCACGCCAGATAGAGGAGAATTGCTTATTTTTAAGTTGCGATCTAATTAGCCAAATACCCGTTGTAAAAACCCCTAACCAATCTACCAACCCACTAGATCTTGACACAATAAAATTCGTACTTGAACTGATAGCTGTTAGCTGGGGAGTTAAAGAATTAAATATTAAAACTGTTTTATCGAGACTACAGCAGGAAAAAAACAATATCTCATGTTTGTTTTATTGAAGTGCAAGGAAGATAGGAATGAATATACAAACCCTACAGCATGTCAAAGAATGGTTATCCTTACTTCATCGTAAGTCCATTACTGATATACAAATTAATGATGAAGACCTAACGTTCAGAATGGATTTATATCAAGACAAATCTACTTTTATCGTACAAATGTGGGAAATGAGTATAACGAAAGGGATCAGTATCCGTTATCTGACACTCCTTTATTGCTACCCACTATCCAGACAACAAAGAGCCGTATTAGATCGTGATAACACTATGGGGCGCCTCCCCCGTGAAACCAACTTTGATACCGAGTATGTACTAGAAGAAATAGGGCCACACGGTGAGATAAGGTTTCATCACAATATAGAGCTAAAAAATGAGCAGGTTAAATCGGAATTAAATCAATTGCTTGTAGATTGGTCTATCGCAAATAGAATGACTTTACTTAACTTCAATTTGGATGATGGATAAAATACAATCACCTATGCAAGCCTAGCGTTGTTGTTAGCATAGGAGTTTAATTGACAAGATTTTTAGCTTCGGTTAGTCTAAAAAACAGACACCACGTTGGATATACTCTTCAACGTAACCCCCCAAAAAAACCTAAAAGTAAAATACCCTAAGACCACATCAACCAGCCTTTGCCTGATTGATGCCGTTTTTATTACGCCACCGCTCCCCCTGTTCACCGCCTACGGCTTAAGGCAAATCTTCTGATCGCCGAACTCAACTCCCCACACCCCGCACCCTTAGCCCTGAGATGGCCTAAACCCGGCTGCACCTTAAATGGAGAAGTACCATGAATAACACCAATTCCCAAACTATACACCCAGTTAAGTTCACCAATAAGTACATCGAGAAAGACGTCGCGGATATATTTTATGATTACGATTTACCGAAAGGTAAGCGATTTCTCACTGTACCTGACGGAGATAATGCTCTGACTGTATGGACTGGAATATTACCCCCCTTAGATCTAATCAAACACTGGATAGATCACCTTACTCACCATAGAGTCTGTAAACCGCTCTGCTTATTTGGAGAGACAGGAACAGGTAAAACCCATTTCTTTGAATATGTCTGCGCCAGGATGGGATTCCCTCTTAACCGCGTAAACATACATGAAGATATGCTAAGTGCCGATCTTGAAGGCTCCAAAGAGTTAGTTAATGGAGAGACAAGGATTAAATTGTCATCGATTACTAGGGCTTACGAAAAAGGAGGCATAATTCTAATTGACGAGGTAGATAAAGCCCCTGTGGGTGTTCAACATTTTCTACATGCGCTGTTAGATCGTCGAGAATTATCATTAATTGCCTGCAATACATCTATAAGTGCTTCTGAAAACACTGTGATTGTATGTACTGCTAACACAAACGGCAGTGGAGACAGTCAACGCTACCATTCTTCAGTCTGTTTCGATAAATCCTTATCAAGACGAATGAAGTTTGTTAAGACAAATTACCCCACTCCAGACGTCGAAATGTCATTTATTGAAAAACAATGCCCATCGATGCCTAAGTCTATTGTGACACTGATCTGCCTATCTGCTGAGTCATTACGACGAGCATTGATAGACACTGATGAGTTTCAAGCCCCATTTGGCCCCGGAGATAGCTTGTCGTGGGCAATAGAGATGGGGATACACAGTAAACTGACCCCTGCCGAAGTATTAGGCTTCGTCTACACCAACAGTCTAGCTCAACTAGAGCAAGACCTAGCTAACAAAATAGTCGCTGAACACTGGAAGGAAAAATTTAACCAGCCTATTGCGACATTAACCAACAGCTAACCCGCCATATTAGTAAATCATTCCCGCTGAATAGGGGAATGATGCACTTATCACTGTCTAAGGATTTGATATGAACAAGCAAGAATACATAAGCAAACTAAGAGCGTGGGCCCAGTGGGTCTTCGCAGACCGGTCACTACAACTTATTATCCAAGGAGACAAAGCCAGTGTATCCTTTGATAATAAGACTATTTGGCTGCCCAACGGCGATTTTACTGATCCCATGTTTACCCAGTTACTCGACGCGCTACTTGAGCATGAAGTCGGGCACTTAATGGAGAGCGACTTTAACCCGAGAGACAACGCCGATATTGCCTCTGAAATCCACGAGAAAATAGATTGGGGAGTGAATGACCAAGCTGAACACCCAATAGACAAGGTAACATTCGAGATTTATCTCTGGATGAGGAATCTTTTTGAAGATGTCAGAATGGAGAAAGTGAGGATTAAAAACTCCTGGTCTGCAGCTTGCGCATTGGCACCAATAGAGGAACTAGCAATCAAGCATGGCTTTTTTTCTGCCTTTACTGATAACCCTGATCCAGCCCATAATAAAACTCACTTCCTAAATTGGTTATTGATGTGGACGTTGGGAAAATTACGAGGGCATAAAAAGATATTAGCCTTTTCAAAACAGATAGAAAAATATCTTGTAGGGCTTGACCTCGTAGAGACCATCACGAAAGTAAAAACCACCGTACTTAATGCACCCTTAATCACCACCACCAATGTCAATGAGCTTGCGGTAGAAATCACAGCCTTGATTATCCCTACACTAGATGCAATAACCCCCAATAACCCCCCTGACGAGGAACCACAAGAGTTACCCTCGACAATCTCAGATGTAATTAATTCTGAGATTAACCGACAAGCCACCACCTATCTCAGTGATCAACCAATGCGAGAGGAACTGACTATTGAAATACTCACGACCAATATCAACACATCATCGGAAGATCTCTTTGATGGTTCAGCCATAACACAGGACGGATATATTGATGAAGATGCTATCCACAGTAGTTCAATCTTACTAAAAAAACACCACCAAGATTCTAATACGCGAGACATCCCGAGCAACACCGGCTCGAGACTGTATCGTAACAGGATCAATGACTTAGCAATGGGATCAACAAATGTGTTTAGCCAACGACACAAAAGTAAAGCGTTCACCCCTTGCTACATCACCCTTCTGGTCGATAAGTCAAACTCAATGCATTGGGCTATGAGGCAAATAAATAGCGCCGTTTATGGGCTAACTGAAGGATTAATGAAAAACGCACATTGTAAAGTACAAGTTATCTATTACTCAATAGCTACAGAGCTGTACAGTGCGAAAAAATGGAGTGAAAAACCCTTGAAGCAAAAATTCTCCGTAAAAGAGAATTACACCACCGAAACAGCTTCAGCTGTGATCAAAACGATGAGTACGTACCCTTCATCAAGCCACGCAGCAAAAAAGATTATTTTGCTAATCACCGACGGAGAAATGGATTTAGGACAACCCATTACCACCATGATCAAGGAGGCTAAACAAAAACATTTTCACTTAATTGGAGTTGGAATTGACACCCCAGTGATTGATGGTTTTGATCAGTTTATCAGAGTAGATAAACCGGAGGAAACCGCCCCTATAGTTGCTGAACAACTACAGCACTACATTGATCAACCCGGCCACTACAGACTGAGGAACTAATGTGAAACCCTCTGATAATCAGGGGGTTTGTTGTTATCTCATATATAGTTGTTGTTTAAAGCATAAGTCATATTTATAGCGACATATAGATTACGCTCAGCACCCACGCAACACGAACATATTCTTATTACCCTGAATTTTTTCTATTCGTTTAGCCCTAACGCACTCCCATTGAGATACCGGAAACTGCTTATCCCAAGCAATCATGAGTTTTTGTTGCTGCTTGCTCATTGTGTATTTCGGATAGACGGCTTGCATATACATATAAGTACGGGCGATGCGACCACGCGCCTTAACCGGGGGCTGTGCTTTGCGATGGTCGATACGCATATCGCATTGGCCAAAATCCGATTTAGCGCTGGGTAACAGGGTGAAATTATAATTACTCCGAAGTGCATTCACAGCACCAATAGCGGGGTAAAGATTGTACAGATCCGACTGCATATATTGATACTCAGTATTCATTTTAGATGCACATTTTCTGCCTTTAAACGATTTTCCCTTGCTGTTCATGCAAGCTTTGTTCCCCTCACGCCATTCTACAAATGCTCGACCAAAATTTTCCGCTGGAACTACATGTTCCATTTCTACTCGTTTAGCCCGCTTTTTATACACACTGGTTTTAAACCCAGTTGGTGGAGTGATGTTTTTCTTTTTATCGAAACTGGCACCACAATAAATCGTTTTTCGTTCTAAAGTACCCATGTAAACATTGGACATTAATACTTTTTTTGCTTTTGTGAATGACTGATATTTTTCATTCACTCCAGCAACAGCCGCTGAACTAGACGAAAGAGCGATAAGAGATAAACAGGCTACATAAATGAATCTGAATAAAAAATGATATAAGTGAGAGTGCATAAAAAGCTGCCTAATCCAACGCATAGTAAAAGTACTCCTTTCATAAATAACCTGAATTTCCACCAAAAGTTGTTTCTAAGTGAGCGTATTAGCTTAATAGCCAACACCCTTAACCCTAAAAAGATAAGAAAATAAATTAACCACCATCCAAGTGCATACGACATACTTCCTCCCAACTTCACTAGTACAAATAGTATACACTTATTGGCTTTTCTCGCTTTTTATCGAATAAACAATGACCTGCTTAATCATTTCGTGGATATCTTCTTAATTTAGCGATGACTGTACACCGTTAGGTGCCAAGCGAGGATTTAATAAGCTGATATAGTACCTATTCGAGCTAATAAAAAGGAGTTAGTTATGACGACACGAACGGTCGATTTCAATTATTTTAAAATAGAGTTTACACCTAATGATTGTGGCGGGGAGTTTGTTGAAGCCCACTTGAACCCCGCTTTTTTTACACATCTAGATCCCTCACAAAGAGAAGGTTTCAGGCAATTTCTTGGTTTTAAAATGTGTCAGATAATGAATGGTGTTGATGTTGAAGTAAGCCTTGATAGCGAAATAAAGCAACTATGCGCTGATTTTAATCTACCGCCCATGAATACTGCCCCTCAACACCCCATTTTGACTGGGGTAAATTGGTTTAGCGAAAAAGTAAAAGCCATATTCAAGGGGAAGAAGGTCTATCCACTAGAGCAATTACCCCTTCAGGTATCGCCCATAAATAGAGATATAATGACGATCTTAAATACAGATATAGCAACTAATGAAGATATAATGCATTGAAAATAAGTACGTATAAATTCACCGAGTATAAAAGGGAGGTACTATTTGGATTTATAGAAAGGCAAGCATTAGGTCATACTTCTGTTTGCTTTTTATACAGATTCTGTTATTTTAAATATAAGCAAGACAACCCCCCCCACCAGATCAGCAGCCATTTTATCCGTTGTTATCTTTACCAATTATTAACCCGAACACCCCTATCTTTCGGTTTATAAATGATAAAGGTCCTGTCATGTTATATTTTTTATCTAGATGGTCACTTATATACCTGTTAAGTGCTGCTTTTTCCTTTCCAGCCTACACAGCTGATCCAAGCGATATTGCTGTATCTGCGGTCAATATGTCATCAAATAGTAATACATATCGTCGCAAAATGGTGCTACGTACTGCTGAGCAAATGAGCGCATTAAGAACCGCTCTGACAAATTACTATGCTGAGAATGGCGCCTGGCCACCTAACCTCACACAGTTGAGCGCAGAAGGACACTATCTTGGCGAACTAACGACTCCTTATGGAACCATATCTGGGAATAATTCAGGCACTAATTTTAATCTATCATTAGAACTTCCCGAGGGTGCTCAAGCGCCTGTCATTACTAAAATGATAGCGTCACAAAGCGCCGGTGAGGCCAACAATAACCAGCTATCACTTAGCGTATCTCCGCCATCAACATTCGCCATCGCCGCGACTATGTTATGTCGGAAACAAAACCCCGACGATCCTAACTGCGCCACAATGGAGCAAAACCTTAGTATGGCTAACCATTCCATACTAGATGTATTAGAGATTGAGTCTGAAAGTGTGAAAACCCAAGTTGTTGATACAAAATCACTTAATGTTAGTGAAGATTTAAAAATCGAACGAGATCTCGATTTAGTTAGAGATATTAAGGTTGGGCGTAATATTGATATAGCAGGTGATATCAATATCACAAAAACTATGACTGTTGATGGCTCAGCCGCACTTAATGAACTTACCGTTAGTGAGTTAGCTCAATTCAAAAAAGGAATTAAAGTTGATACGACTGCAGTATTCGGTGGAGAAGTCGATATTACAAACGGCCTAAAAGCCAAAACAGCTAACCTCCAGAAACTTGTTGTTTCCGGTACAACTAAGTTAGAAAATACCGAATTAGATCAATTAAATGTCAACCTAAACGCATATATTAAAGGTCAATTAAGGGCCGGAAGCCAACTTATAGAAGGCGACAGCCAATTCAAAGGCAGCATCGATGTTGAGAAAAATGTAACAATTAAAGGCCTGCTTAGCGTAACAGGTGTCACCACCGGAGGTGCTATTTATGCTAACGGGGGCCTCTTTGCCGGAAATAAGCGAATTGTAAGTAATGATGGAAAAACACTATACGAAAACCTTAAACCACTTAAGGACGTATATTTGGGCATTTCAGCCAAAGCGACCGATGCTAATAAACTTGATGGATATGACTCCACTGCATTCGCCATTAGAGGCAACACCAACACATTCACTAAAAATAATATTTTCAATGGTGGTATTACGGGCTCAACCGCCAGCTTCTCTACCCTTAAGTCAACAAATAGTATTTATGAGAAAGGTAAAACATTACAAGCCAGATACTTAGGGATAGCTGCTACAGCCGCTAATGCCAATAAGCTCGATAATATTGACTCCAGTCAATTCGCTCGGTTAGATTTATCGACCCGCTTTAAGAAGAACGTGACGGTTGATGGAACTGTCAAGGCGAGTAATGTCTATGCCGCTGGTAATAAAGGGCTAAAAGAGGCTTACGACAACGCACTAAGTGCTAAAAGCCAAGCAAGCACGAATAAAACGGCTATCGCCGCACTAGTTAGCTGGCGCAGTGCTTGTAAAATATATGGCACTGCTGATACCCGCTGTAACATTAAAACTCCACCAAAAACAACAGGCTGTACTCCTGGTTCGACTTCAAGCGCGCCAAATTGGGTATGCCGAATCGGTCAAGTTCCCTGCGAGCCAGGTGTTAAAACCCGACAATGTTTAACTAATCGAACATGGGGCCCGTATCAGACAGTGACTTACGCATGGTGTATTAATCGTGGTAATCACCAATGCCAGTAAAACCAGTTCACCGCCTACGGCTTAAGGCAAATCTTCTGATCGCCGAACTTACCCTTTTAAACTGACATCAGTCTCACCATCAAAACAATCGCAATGCTTATTCTTAATTATTAACACTTTGATACTAAAGAATAAATTGTTTGCTATGCTATAACGACTAAGAAAGGAGTCTATTATGAGCACATTTAAAGACATACTACCAACATGCTTCAAGCGTACCTACATCACAATATTGTTTAGTTTGATCTTGTGTCTTGGTGTTGTTAATCAAAAGGCTCACGCCAGCGACACTGTGGATCTGTTATTTGTCGTAGAACCCTCAGTATTAGATGAGATCAGCCGTGAAGCATTAGCCACATTGATTAACGAGCAAGTTGATTATGCCAATGACGAATTTAGTGAATTCGATATTGAGTATACGATCACAGCCATCATCGTATGGGAGGATAACAAGGCCAGTGAAGGGTTAAGCCAAGGGAAAACATTTACCCGTGTCTTAGTTCCTACGTTCTACTCAATTCTTTTTAACGAAGAGGAGTACAACGCAGTTTTTACTGACCAAGATGAGAATGAACACTACGATCCTCGAGCCAAAGACTTACTTAACTACTATGGCGCCGATAAACTTGTCTTTTTAACAAAAGAAGATGATGAAGCCATCAACGCCGTTGGTGTGGGGATGAAAAACCTAGGCACCGCAATGCAGGCCAGTGCCATGAAAACGATCCCTGATTTTCTTGCCCATGAGTTGGCCCATAATCTTGCGATGGGGCACACCAGCCTTGATGACTGCCAACAACAGATGTATCTGTTGTGTGATGGTGGCGGTAACAACTCTGGGTTCACGGTAGCAGAAAAATCGATTATCCAAAAGATCATTAATTTTGACGCTGACTTTGATTTAGAGTTCTATCATATGGATCACTACCTTGGACGTCGCGTTGCGCCTTTAGCAATTACTGGGCAATTACGCATTAGTGTAGAGGAGTCTGACGTGTCCACAAGTAGTAATAGCACTGAAGTTTTGGTGACTTTACTGGATAACAATGGTGACCCATATGTAAGTGAAAACACTGTGAGCTTTGAATTATTCACAAACGCAATTACTGCAACACCAGGCACTCACTATGATAAAACCCTCCAGCAAACCCTTGTATTCGCCGCTGGCGAAAACGAAAAAAGGATTGATGTAGATGTTACTCATACTGATACGGAAGTAACGTTTGAAATTGGCGCTCATTATGGCAATGGCGTTAGCGACAGTAATGTCGAAACGATTACTATCGAAGCGACAACCTCAACCACGCCTACTCCAGATAGCGGAAGTGACAACGGAAGCACTGACTCAGGAGACAGTGGCGGCGCTTTGCAATGGATTATTTTATTGTTGCTGGGAGTAATATCTTTACTTAGAACTGCAAATGTAAAAAAGTTAATTTTGTTAAAGCGAACAGGCTAAACAACCAACCCATAAAAAAACTGACTCTGGTCAGTTTTTTTTGCGAAGATCTAAGTCACTACTCAGGTGGAGCACACCCTATATCAACTATAGCTCTATGCTGATAGTCAACATCCCCCGAGATAAGCACTAGCCACTCCCCTCCAACATTTTCAACATCCACTCCTTTAGGCGTTGATTTTAAAGGATAGAGCTCACCTTTTAAAAGAATAGGAACCATCCCTTCCTCACATAAAGGTATGTCCACACGCTCCCCATTTAGCATCATTCTAGCCCCTTTAGGAAAGTACTCCATAAAAACAGAACCAGGCTCCGCATCCAGATACCAACGATTATGAACCATAAACCCCTTTTCTACGGACACAAATCGAGGCTCATTATCTTGATAAATCGCTCGCGATAACATAGCGTAGCGATAATCCTCCATAACGGCTTTATGTAACCACTTAATCCTTTTTTGTTGAGCGTTATTCAGTTTTAGGGGCGGAGATTTTTCCCAATGAGCAACAATTTTTGCTAAACGAGGAGACTCAAGTACCCAATCCTCCCAAGCATTGACCTTCTCCGTTTCTCTTGGGCTATACCGAGTCTGAATAACAAGTATAAGGACTGACAACAGCAATAAGTTTAAAATGGTTATTATTAATATCAGTCCTATCTTTCTAACCAGATCACGATTCAAGCTATGTTTAGACATATATAATACTCTCTTATAAACACAGCCTCATCGTATGAGCTACACCCAAACCCACCCCCATTAATAGGGACGCAACCCATCCCATTAAAAATCTAACCCTTTAAGCCAGTTGGTAAGATGCATCTCAGTGATATTACTGAATGATGAGTATCAAATGGATAACACTTGGTCTATTGAGAAGAAAGGACAAAAAATAAAGCTAAAAATAGACAGTCACTCCCCTAAAGTGATGCTCTTTGTGAGTCTGTTGTTATATCATTCCTCGGCTCAATCACTGCAACCATCCCCTTATTTACTTCGATTAGAGGCCCAATTAAATCCCATACTAAGTCTGGCTGAAAAGGCCGCATCTTTAGAGTGTAAAGCAATAAAACAATTAGAAAATTTGACACATTTCTTTAGAGTTATACAAGCTGGGATCCAAGTTCATTTACTGCTTGGTGAGCCTCTTTACCCCTTACCAAAAGAGACCCCTCCTAATTTTACTTGCCAACCGTGGCTGGCTAAAAAAGAGCTAATTCTTATATCACACTACCTGAAACGTATGATGGTGTTTTTAGATGAGGTGAAAGGACAGCCGACAGGCAGAGAGAAAATCATATTTGATTTCACTCTACTGGAACAAGATTTAAATCAAGCTCAATCCGACCTTAACCAATTACTTTCCATGCCTGTAAGCCCTTACTTTAACGAGGAGTCCAGATGTATGAACTGTACTTCATTTTAGAGACTGTTTTTGTGGTGCTACCAGATATGGATTTTTTGCTATCGATAAAAAGCACTGTTTTGAATCATTGGACACACTGGGCTAACCAAGCCAATGGACCAAGTATTAGCATAACCCAAGCATTGATGAAATTTATCGCATACAGCGCATTGATGAGCACTGTTGTATGGATTGCTATTGGTATTTATCAAGCTTGGACAATAACAAAACTGAAAACTGGGCCGATGATCAATGCTTATGTCAGATTACTTATATTACTTAACGCCATTATTTTTATCATCCTGTAAAGAGAGTAATATTATGAAAAAGTGTATAAAAAACATATTCTTTGGCATTATTGCCATTATTATGTCTCCTGTTTTTGCTATTCCAGAAGTCAACACCTCAAATACAACTGACTACACAAACAAAGCAACTGAGTGGATACAGGCAGGCGTACAGCTGATGGCATTCTGTCTAATGAGCTATTTCTTCGTGATCACAGTATCCAATTTAGTGAGCACTTATAACGACACCGGCCCTGGTGGAAAGTCCAGCATGATAGATGTGGCCAAGCAGGCAATTGTAGCGGCGGTGCTTGGAACCGCCGCCATATTCTTACTTAATGCGTTGCTTGAATTCTAACTAATGCCATCAACTTCTTCTGAGATAGATAACACTATCGAACTGTTGGATTTCGAACCTATGGTTTGGCGAGGACTAACACAGAACGAAATCTTGTATTGCGCTGGAGTATCACTGTCTATCGGAGGTGCAATCCCGTTCTTAACGATAGGATTACTGACTCAAATTTGGTGGATGGCAATGACAGCCGGAATTATTGGGATTGTAGTCACTATTACCTATAGTACCAATAAGTTATCCATAATGAAAGACAGGTACCCTGACAATCTAATTTGGGTCGCTTTTGAGAAAATAATACAAAAGCGTTTAGGTACCAGTGCCGGGCATTTTATCGAAAATGAAAGGTTCGATATTAATAGGTAAACCAATAAGTGACTACTTATGTATAAAAAAAGCCGTTCTCGTGTACTCAGTTTAGCGCTAGAAGATAGGATCCGAGATTTAAAACGAGTCATCCTAGGCCTTTTTATTAGTCTGACCGTCTGTATCGGTGGTCTTGTAATGATGCCCCAATTTATCACCCTGTACGCGCCACCGAATGCAAGACAGGGATTTACTCAGCAAATTGGCGATATACATCCAGCGGTTGTCTATAACACTGCTTTTACCTTTTTTCAGAACCTTAATTACTGGGCCGTTGATGGTGCCACTGATATGTCGAAAAACTTAGATAAGTACCAATTTTTAATCACTGCCAATTTCCGTGAAGAGATGATGAAAATATATAGGAAAAGAATACAAGGTAATGATATTGCAGGTAAAACAAGAACGTTACAAGAGCTTCCTGGCCAAGGATATTCCGCAGACAGAGTGGAGCAAATTAACGATTATAGTTGGACTGTATATTTGGACACAATTGTAGAGGAGTCATACAAAGGAAGATTGTATATGAGAAGAGCGATCCGGTGGCCTATTAACGTTATTTTAGGCAGCACTCACGAGCAGTTTAATCCATGGGGATTCAGATTGGATGGATTTGTTTCACCTCCCACAGAAATAGCATTACCACAAGGATTAGAGCTGTAGCTGACAACATTTGTTTGGAGGTGTTCATGCTTGGAAATAATGAGGCAGTAACCTGCCGAATAAAAGAAAACGATCTCATTAAATCAACACTATATCCTCGAAATATAAGAGAGAAATTCGGTCTTTCAGACATTCCTGAACATCTAAAAGCCCAGTGGGCCGTCCTTATTAATCGACAAAATCGAAGGCACAAATATGAGATCGGAATCTGAATATACATTAGGTCTATTAACGTTAGCGTTTAAATATACGCTTGTGTTCCTACTTGCTATACCAATCCAACTGGGAGCAACAGAAATAAGAGAATGGCGAGGACACCCTTTAGGCGTAGGACTCACTGTAGGCCAAGAGCGTATTATTCGTTTTAATGATAATGTAGAGATCGCAATCCCTCCTTCCCTAAAAAAGTATATCAGCGTTAGTAGCGCCCAAGGATGGGTTTATCTAAAAGCATTAAATGAGTTCCAAACAGCAAGAATAAGAGTCAGGCTCATACAGTCCCAAAATATTGTCCTTATTGATCTAAAGACAATCAAAACAGTCACGGCTCTTGAAGACATTATCATACAAACTGAGCAGTCAAAACCAAAGGATGCAGTCTCCAATCACTCCCCTGCATCAAATAATATTGGCCCAATAGATCTCATACGCTATGCTTCTGCGTCTTTATATCTCCCCCCCAGATTAATTCCTTCTAGCGAAGGTATATCCCCTATTACAGTCTCTCAAACCATAGACTTAAGTCAGCTTTTCATTGGCGGAAGCTATGAAGCATTTTCATTGTGGCCAATAGCTGCATGGCGAAGCAATGGACTTTATCTCACAGCCATACAAATGAAGAACAATACAACTATCTCCCAAAGAGTTAGACGAGAAGATTTGAATGCTAAGTGGCTATATTTTACTACCCAACATCTGACTTTAACGTCAATAGGCACGCTAAATAGCCAAACAACATTGTACCTAATAACCGCGACGCCTATCCAAGCAGCACTGTTTAAGTCAAGGTCATCTCATGGCTAAATCTAAAACAAATTATATCGCAATCGGTGTTACAACTATTTTATTGATCACAGCAATTGGAGTGAAATTCTACAGCGACAGCAACAAAAAAGAGACAGAAGCCCCGCACACATTTGGAGGCAATCAATCGGCAGTAGAACCTGACAGTATCAAACTACCCCCACTCTCATCACCTGACCAATCAAAAGCCATTCATCAGATGACACTACTCAATTTCCAACTCGAGGCGATGACGGATAAGCAAAATGAACAAAATGAGAAAATACAAGCATTAAGAGTTGAGTTAAGGAAAGTGAAGGAAAATCAAAAGAATATCCCACCTAAAGATAGACCCGCAAACTCAAGCACACTGCAAGGTCTTGAAAAAGCCTTTATTGACGTTAAACAAAGACTCATTAAAGTAGAAGAACAAACAGAGGATAATCCTCACTTGGTTGAGGATGGTGAATACCCATCAAATAATACCGCCAATCCTTATGGCGTCCCCCAAACATCCAATACGCCCCCAATATCACCCTCAGATCCAAATCAATATGACCCAGAATGGATACAACCCATCGATGCCGAATTTCAATTGAATGAAAAGGGTGATAGAGAAAGGATTATCCCCGACTTTAAGAAACCTTTAACGCGTATCTATGAACCCGCCGAGCAATACATAGATACCGAAGTACCGACTCCTCACATCACCATTCCTCCCACCACCACCCTAGTGGGCGCCGTCACCCAATCCGCAATACTGGCCAAGGTCCCCATTGGCGGGACAGTAACAAGCCCTTATGAGTTTTTGGTAAAATTAGGCCCTGAAGCATTAGTCAGTAAAAACAATCATATCAATGGTCTCAGTAATATTCTCGCATCAGGTACGGCTATCGGAAACCAAGTATTAGAATGCGCAGAGGGCAATATTAATAAACTTGTTTTTATTTTTGAAGATGGCGTAACAACGACTGTAGAAGCAGACGATCCAGAAGAGGGGCGTCTAGGGTACATAACTGATGAATATGGCATCCCATGCATCAGCGCAGACGCTTACGTTAGCAATCTCCCACAATATCTGACGACACAAATGCTTTTACAACTAGGCAAGGGGGCCAGTGACGGTTTTGGACAAGCGCAGACAACGCAATCAAGCAATATTAGTGACTCATCAAGCAAAGTAACCGGGTCCCACAACTCATACGCCATCGCCAATGGCGCCTCTGAAGGAATTAACTCAGTCATTAATACACTGAACTTAAGACAAGCAGGGATGCTAGATATCGCTTACGTTGCTGTTGGCAAAGTCGTTGATATCAGGATCACAGAGCAAATAAATATAGATTACCCACTCAACACCCGGAGGCTAAATCATGATAATAATTATAATAATGTTGATAGCTTTGAGTAGTGCTACTGGATGCACTACGAGTAAAAAAAGCTTTTTACCCACGGGAACACTAACAGCGAAAGAGGTCTACTACGGCGCGCAAAGAGACAGTAGTATAAAAGGAAATAAGCCATACCCTTCCCGTACTGTTCCCCTCAGACCATTAGAAGATAATGAGTTACATTTAAACGCATATGCATTAACAAGCAGCCCAAAGCCAGATTATCAGTTATTACCCAACCCGACTCTGTACCTCTTTGTTAATACACGTCTTAGCGTTAAAAATAGAATTCCTATCCCTAGTTATATTACTGAATTTAAGATGCTAGCGACAGATGAATACGCACTTCCTGGCGAATTTTCAGCAATACAACATCTTTTAATGTGCTCTGCAGGACATCCGTTATGCAATTAAAAGATAGAGTGAAAAAACTATGCCACACCGTAGGGCTCTCACCATCAAACTATGCTGAACCAGTAAAAGCATATTCAGAAAAAGAGATTGATGATTTAGATAGGAGGGACCCTCGTAGTTTCCCTAGTCTACTGCCGTACAGTGAATACATGACCGAATCGGAAACCTTTCTACTCGAAGATAATTATAGCCAAGCTATTATATTCACAATCAACCCCATCCCCACCGAAGGACGAAGCCAATCGAATCTAATAATAACCAGAGACAAGCTCCAAGGCATTTTTGAAAATGAAGTAAAACCAAAACAAAAGAACCCCTGGATCATACAGGAGTTTGCATATCAAGATGACAATATCAGTGACATTCTCGACGATATGAAAGCAAATATGTCACCCGAAGCAAAGTCTACCAAATACAGTATTGAATATCTGGTATTAATGAAAACGCATTTAAAGGGGATAGCAAAAGAGCAAGGGATCTTTAAAGATGAACTGACTCAAAAGCAATGGAAAGGTGAAAAAAGACGATGTAAGTTCATACTGTTTCGCCGTTGCTCTGAAGCAGAAAAAAATGACGAGTATTTCGATCCTATCGAAGATATATGCGCTGTACGTGAAGGGGTAGAACGACAAATGCGAGCAAATAGGATCCAGTTTTCTAGAGATACTGGCATTGATTTTTTTAGATGGATGCTGATTTGGTTTAATCCTAATTTCGCATTAGCCTCAAGTAAAGAGGAACTGTTTAAAAAAATAGGGATCAATAACGACGATGATATTCCGTATGGATTCGACTTTAGTGAGGCTTTGATCCACAGTAAACCCAGAATAGATATTGATAATAATTGTTGGTGGTTTGATGGCAAACCACACACGTTAATAAGAAGTGCTAAGTTCAACAAAAGACCTGAAATCGGCCAGTTATCAGGTGAGATCAGCAATGGAATAGGCGTCAATAGCACAACAAGTAGCTTTATGGATGGATTACCTCCAGGAACTATCATCACTAAAACGATGTTAATGACATCTCAGGATGACGTTCTGCAACAAGCCGAAGTACTCGAAAATAAATGCAGAGGCGGGTCGCAACAATCCAATTTAACAATCAACGCCATCAAAACACTAAAACAATCTCTTTCACAGAATCAAAATATTTGCCGCTTAGCTGTTGGTGTTTATATCAGAGGTAGTGACCTCCCTGACTTAAAGAAAAAAGCTCGCGATATTACTGCCCTTCTTTTTAGCAACAACATCACATCTTACCGACTCGAAGATGACGGTTTAGCGCTGAAATCATACATAGACTTACTGCCTATGAATTTCTTTCCAAATAGAGATCCTAAAAACAGAGTCGCTAGGAAATGTTATGTGCAGCACGCTATGAACCTTTCTCTACTGTGGGGTAGAGAAGAGGGCTCCGAACATGTTAGCCAGATTGAGTTTAATCGAGGAGGGTCCCCCATCACCTACGACCAATTCGACAGAGACAAAGTAAACAATGCATTCGGGTTAATTGTAGGCCCTCCTGGTAGTGGGAAATCAGCCAAACTCGTGGATTTTATTCTCACAGTGATGGCTAACTATAGACCTAAGGTTTTTATTATCGAAAAGGGTAATAGCTTTGGTCTCATGGGGAAGTACCTACAAAGCATGGGAGTTTCAGTTAACTCAGTCAATGTAACCCCTGGCTCTGGTACATCATTACCCCCATTTGCAGACTCACATCTCTTATTTGAACAAGAAAATAGAGCAGGCATGAAATATGACAGTATCACAGACGATATCTACGCCGATCTAATCGAAGAAAACCCTGAGGATGACGAACAGAGAGATATTATGGGGGAAATGGAAGTATCTGCTATGTTGATGATAACCGGCGGAGAAAAAGAAGAACAAAAGCATTACCGTCGCGCTGAAAGAGGACTACTCCGACGATGCATAAGAGATGCCGCAATCACTGCGAAGCAAGAAAATAGAATGATGTTAACGCAAGATCTTCAAAAGCAATTAGCCATCACTTCCAAAGATCCCGATCTAAACACAAAGCAGCAAGAAAAACTCGCCGACATGGCTGCAGCTATGGACTCATGGACCCATGGATTTGATGGAGAGCTATTTAACAGGGAAGGCGAAGCATGGCCTGACGTAGATGTCACTATTGTGGATTTAGGCACACTCACAAAATCAGGTTACGAAGCCCAACTTGCATTAACATACATTAGTTTAATGATGAAAATTAACGCTATTGCAGAAGCTAACCAGTTCAGTGGCCGCCATAATCTTGTTATTACTGATGAGTCCCATATTATTACCACAGAAGAACTACTACTCAGCATCCTGATTAAAATAGTAAAAATGTTCAGGAAATTAAATACATGGCCTATATTTGCTACTCAAAATCTCAGTGATTTCCCCGACGTTGCCCGTAAATTGTTAAATATGATTGAGTGGTGGCAGGTATTAGCCCCATCCAAGGATGAAATTGAACAACTTAAGGCGTTTAAAGATCTGTCTGAAGAGCAGATCACATTAATGAAATCATGCAGAAAACAGACAAAGTGTTATACCGAAGGTGTCCTATTTTCTGAAAAACTTAACCCCCTCCTGTTTCGAAGCGTTCCCCCTAGCCTGCATTTAGTATTAGCGGGTTCAGATGGGAAAGAAAAGAAAGCGCTACGGGATGAAATGCATGCTTTGAATTGCAGTGATATTGATGCCGCCATTAGCTTGGCCAAAAAATTAGATAAAAAAAGAGGCATAATATGAAACAAGTTATAGCTGCCTTTATTAGCTGGCTACTCATCACCATACCGGTCTTCGCAACCCCCCACATCGATATATTCATTAGCCATACTCAGGCATTCGACGTCGAACGCTTTGAGCGAATAACAGCGAGCAATGCAAGAGTATACTGGCTTGGCGCGGATCTTACTGCGTTACAAGCAATCAATAGTCGCTTTTTAAGAACAGGCTCTATTGATGAAGTTAAACCCCGCATCCAAAAAATCATACAGTCACCGGCAATACAAAAATTAATGAGTGCCATTAGTCAGGCTGAAAACGCTAAAGCTAAAGCCAACAAATTAGGCGTTAAAGCATATCCAGCCATGGTCTTTAATGATAAGTGCGTTGTATACGGATTAAGTGTTTATGAATCTTGGAAAAAGTATCAAAGGTTCACTGATAAAAAGCGAGTATGCCAATAAAATAGAAATAGAGGTCCCAATGAGTAGATTTACTAAATCGCTGTTAATGCCTATTATGTGCATACTTTTATCCTCCTCAGCTATCTGCGCTGAACAATCCGAGTTAACAATTACTGAACTCGCTCAAGATCACTTTAATTTCTCGTGCGTTCAATTAGAAATTGTAGGAGTGTGTTTTTGGTTAAAGTGCTCTTTGCTCACATGCAGTGTGGAATACAGCGTACTTAATAGCCATTTCTCACCCGATCTGTTTGTCGAAAGCAGACGTAGTGATAGTCATTCCGCTGGCATCTTATCAAGTATCCAACATCAACCTGCTAAGCAAATAGGTAAAACCCTACTTGGCGTAGAACAAGGCCAAGGGAGCAAAACTGCTAGCTTACAAAAAAAAGCAAAATCGAGTTTACAATTCACTGATGTCAGTATTACAGGATCTGCTGATATCATAATGACTGATATGATATTTAATCAGATGTTTAATGCCACTGGAACGTTTGAATGGTGTGATAGTAAAGTCACTCCTTTCTATCCCTATTTTAATTCGCTGTTAGACTTAGAATGGAGATTAGGGCTCTATGAAATGCTAGCCTCGGTAGGTAATACAGATAGAAAGATTGAGGATAATACGAATCCGGCCCCGATAACATGGGGAAAGATATACCCTCGGACAGGTCACATTATTGGGGATGATCCTTATCGAACCAGTGCTGTAAATGTTCACAAAGGCGCTGATTTTATTACGAGTGACGATCACCAATGGCCTCATCTTTATTCTGCCCCTCCATCAGATCCAAATGAGATTGTCGGTCGTGGATACGGGCATGTTAAAGAATCAAGTGATAAAGCAGGAAAATGGCAGTTGAATCACCCGCGAGAAAGGGGGAATTCTTGTTATATATTCCCTGATCCAGAGGCAAAGCTAAACAGTATTAGTTCGAGTAACGGTAATTATATTTGGACACTTTGGCGAAAGTACAATTGCTGTCGACGAGAAGGGCAAACCTTTCTTTATAAAATAGAATTTGAAGATGACTAATCCTGTTTTGTCGCTGAACCTAAAGTATAAATTTATAGCGACACCTGTATTGTTGTTTAAAGCATATTTTGGTTGAAACAACACCGTATAAGAAATGAGGAATGAAAAGATATCCACATATCCACCGCTCTATAATAAGATCTTTATAAGGATCTATAAAATCTATAAAGATCTATAAGATCTATAGCTTTCTATTTAATCATTATTATCAGTGCTATACAGTTCTATAAATCACGTTTTACTGTCCTTTAAACTACGTTCTACTGTCCTATAAATCACGTTTTACTGTCCTATAAATCACGTTTTACTGTCCTTTAAACTACGTTTTACTGTCCTTTAAATCACGTTTTACTGTTGTTCATCCACAGCCCTCTTCCACAAGTAACTATTTAACGGTATAAAAATAGTCTGTTATAGCCCGTACATACCGATCTAATCTTTAAATTCGTATGAATGTTGCCCATATCAATTAATAGTCTAGTATTACTACTTACTGTTATTTTTTTATCGGATAAGCATTGTTAGCAGTTTTATTTGACGATCCGTGTAAAATTAACCGATTTATGACAGTAAAACGTGATAGTTACTATTGAGAGTGCAAAGGGAAAGTGATGGAAGAGGAATTTGAAGTACAGACAGATAACATTATTACCAGTGCTGACATGAGAGATGTCAGTCGATCATTTTTTAAAAAAGCCCATGAACTGGTGTTTTCACAAATATCATTGACCCCTATACAACATGACATATTTGCCTTATTTCTATCTAAATATCATAAAGACAATTGGACCGAATTTTTAGAAAAAGGAGAAATATCAAAGATCCCTGTCTATAAATTTAATACAAACGTGCTATGTGAATGGTTTGGATTGACCGTTAACCATCTCGCTACTGTACTAGTCGGTCCTTGTGCAGATCTTTCAGGTAAGAAAATAGGGTGTAGGACTCATGATGAATTTGATTTTATCCCCCTATTTTCTCGCGTACGTTACAGGAAAGGTCAACTCATTATCTCACCGAACCACCAATTAGTACGAGCTTATATGGGAGCCAGCCAAGGCCATAGCCTTGTTTCTCATCAAGAGTTTAGAAGGCTAAAGTTAAGCTCATCAAAGCGCCTATATACAATACTATGTAGATTTAAAAATAATAGAATGACCTTACATACGCAACCACTTCAAGACTTATATGGATTATTTGGACTTGTTGACGAAAGAGGAAAGGTTAAGAAAAAAACATATATGCAGACTGGTCATTTTATTAGTCGAATAATTATACCCGCTATTAATGAAATTAGTGTGGTTGAAAAAAATATCACATTCCACACTAACGAGACCACCGGAAGTTTAGGGTTCTCATATGAAAAATCAGGCCGAACGATCGTTGGTATAAAATTTCTATTTACTTGGAAACAGGAAGTTGATAAAGGACCTGCGCTCAATTATCAAACAGCCATTCAAACTTATAAGCAATTGATGGCTATTAAGTTTTGTTTGCCGCCTCAGGATGAGCTTGACAATGCTATGAATTTTATAGGAAAAATGGTTCTGGATAAAGAGCTTGATTTCAACGTCGACGTAACTGGCTTTATGGCCCGTTATACAGCTGCAACAGAAGCTACATTGGATATGCTAGAACCGACTTAACATACTAAGAACATTAGTTTGAGTAACAACTTCAAAGCTCAAATCCTAAAATTGACAATTTTTAGCCTTTCGGTTAGTCTGAAAAATAGACACTTCGTCGAACGCACATGTAACCCACTAAAAAACAAAAAAACCTAAAAGCAAAATACCCTAAGACCCCATCAACCAGCCACTGTCTGCTTGATGCCGTTTTTATTACGCCACCGATCCCCCAGTTCACCCGCCTACGGCTTAAGGCAAATCTTCTGATCGCCGAACTCAACTAACCCACACCCGCGCCCTTAGTCCTGAGATGGCCTAAATCCGGTTGCACTTAAATAAGGATATATACCATGGAAAAAACATATGTTGTATGGAGCCCGGATAAAGTTCTTTGGGATCTACATGAGAAAGTTGACACTTACCAAGGGTTAATAAACGCCAAAAAAAACACGAATGCTCAGTATCATCCATTGTACATACGAACAGTATAGAGGAAGTCGTGGAAGCATTTTTTAATGAAACTGATGTAGAAATCAAGTACCACATGCTCGAAGAAGCGACCACTGAAACAAACCATGGAGGCGATGATGATAGTTAAGTTAAAACCATCCGTTCATACCGTGTTAACACTACTTGAAAAGGATAAATACGTAACCAAAGCTGAATGCCGAAATGGGTTCTGTAGCGCATGTAAATGCCGATTAATTGAAGGAAAAATTGAGTATGAAACTTACCCCCTAGCCGCCCACAATTTAGACGAAATTCTGATTTGTTGCGCTAGACCACTTACTGAAATCGAGATCCAAATTGATTTAAGTCAATAACCCATGATTATGGAGAATCCCATGAACAGTGTAGAAACCGAGACAACCTTGGTTATGTACCACGTTGGTACCGATAACGTAACCGGATGTCATGGTACTAGTACCGTACCTGAAGCCGACGTATTGATTGACGGTAATAAAGTTAAGAATAAGAACTTAACTAAAAATACTGTTATGTGGCTACCTGCCAAATACTTGGACACAACATATAACCCTAGCAAACTCCTTTCCACTAAAGTTAGCTCTTATGTCTCTTCAGCTTTCAAGCGTGTTCTTCACGAAAATGGAATATATATCAATGATGTATATTTTATTAGTAGTGACGAGATGGTAAAGGTTAATGAAGAGCTAAATGACATAACCGAAAAAGGTTATCAGCGCTTAGATCAAATTGAGGCTCAGTGGGACACGATTGTCGGTGATCATTGTAGTAATCCTGAAAACAGAGAAATAGCAGGATTAATTCAAGATCATGCTCTATCAGCCGCAGAGTGGAAATCCAAGTTCACATTTAAACCCCCTGTACCTATGCACGTTAAACCCATCTTTATTGAAGATGCCCATTCACTACAAGAAATGCAGGTTCGACAATTATATGTTGAGATCAGTAACGAAGCTGAAAAACAACTAAATCACTTAAGTAAACCCTCAATGAGTATAGGGCAGAAGTTTAGGCAACCACTTGCCCGTCTAGTTCGTAAAATATGCTCTTTAGCGTTTATTGAACCAAAGATTATTGCTGTGGTTGATTACGTCGAACATGCTATTCGCATTTTACCTAAAAAAGGAAAACTACCCCCATCCGATGTTGAGGTCGTCAAAGATGTCTATTACGGCTTATCAAGCCCTAATCGTATCAAAGAGGTAATTGAACAACGAGATCCCACATCTAACGCCAATGCATTACTACAAAGTATGAATGATGCAGGTAACGCCGCCGACAATACCCAAGATACTGATTTGACCGGTTCTATTCACCCAACCGGCGACGGTGTAGGCGATGACGAAGATAGCCGTGATTTCGATGATGTAGGCGATGACGCTAGTAATGATGATGAAAGTCATGGCTGGGGTAAGGATGTATGGTGAACACCGTATAATGTGTATTTATTTTTTAAAGATGCAGTGCTAACGGTTAAATAATAAATACCATCCAACCCAATAGGGAGTCTATCCCTTGTGGGGTGTTCTCCTTTTTTAAGGAGACTTATTATGACCAATCTCTCACCCCCTTTTTGCCTCGCAAAAAATCACAACTTTATCCCTCATTTCCTTGATGATGAATTTATTATTCAGTTTATGAAAGGAAAATCAGGTTTTGAAGACGGTATAATGGGAATAGATCCACACCTGGATTCAAAAAATATGTGTTACTGGATTGAATGGACTGAAGATGACTGCCGTAAATTTTGGTTCGGTTTTATCGATGTTCTGTTTAACCAATTAATTAAGGCAAAAGAGAAGTTGCAGCACGAGATAGTAACCTATGTAACATCAGATGGGTTTAATACGATATGTAAACTTATTGGTTTAGATCAACAGACTATGGTTAATGAGTATTACTATCTAAACGATCAACTACCCATCCTACACCGGCTTAAAACTGCTCTAATACAGTTTGAGAAAATATGGAGTGAAAATAAGTTAAGCCAGAGATATAGGTTCAAACACAATTTACCCTTAAATGGGATACCCAACCGTATCCTAAAACTATGCAAAGAGGATCAAATTATATCACCATTGAAACAGATCATACGTCTATCAACCGATCTTTATGTCAATGAACGATACGATGAGCATGACAAAGCATTGCGCTATGTTGCGCAAATCGTTGGCAGTAAGGTTAATTAATCAACATGGAGAGAATACAAAAGCTAAATATGAAAAGACTTACATTGCCCGTTATTGTGGTGTAAGTCTTTGTTCTTGTGAGGCTTATTAAACTTCTCCGCTGTTACTAAGAATAAAGGTACATCCACTCCTCCTTGCCCAAACCCTAAGTACTTTAGTGCTCTTCGGCTCAGAGCCGACAACAAAGCCGAGTGACTATAAGCAAGATAAAATGGCAAGCAACGATGCATCTTGTTTTTATGCCACATCGACCAAAAACCCAATAATTCTTCTTTAGACACAATCCCAGAGAAATAGGCACCTTTTCTCTCCACCTCAAAATATCCCCCGAGAACCCTTCCTCGAGGCTCTGAGGCACATTCAGATATGATTGGACGTCTTGATCCATTAAAGCAAAAAGACATCCCCTGAGTAACTACCCCCACTCTTATTTGCCCAAACCCCAACGCTCTAATCGCATACTGATAAAAAACAGGAGTCAGTTCAACCACAAGTTTAACAAAACCCTCTGTATTAGAAACAGCAAAAATATCAAAATAATCTTGAGAGCCACACAACTCATTCAACTCTTGACTAAGATCATAAGCTCGGCTTCTTAGGGGCTCAGAGTAGATAATTAGTGAGTTACGATCCCCTTCTTTTTTGTAGCTACTTAGGATCATAAGATTGTCCCTCTTCACTGACGCCGTTAAATTGATCTTCTAATTCTTGAATCGCGAGATTATCAACATCAATATTTGGACTGATCCGAAACCAATTCTTCGCAGAAAATCGGATAATAGCAGCCCTTATGCACTCTCCTTTGAATTCTGAATCCCATGACTTCTCATGCCCATAAAGTCTAGCCATCATTTCGACTTCATCAATCTGGCTTCTACTCATTACCGTTGTCATCAAACTACCATCAGACACTTCAGCAATACAATAACCCCCCTCAAGCTGACCTCTTACTGAAACATCAGTCGATAAACAACTTGTCGAATGTATCACTTCCATTCGAGGGCCTTGATATCGAAAAGTGTCATTTGCGTAAACGAGCCCAACATCAATTCGATTAAGTAAACCACTCCCACAGAAAATTCGCTGATATCCCCGATAACCAATCGCCAAGCTCAATGTAACAAAGTTCATTTGATAATTAAGCTGAAGAAAACACTCTTTTCTTTGATCTAAAAGAGACAATCCTAATCGCACCGCTCTCATTAAACATTCAGCCAATGCAAGACGAGGAAGAGGATAATGATCTCCCTGCAATATGATAAATTGGCGAACAATCGCATTGGCTTCTTGTCTAAATATTAAGTCAGAACGCGGGTAATTCTTTGAAGCTTGTTTGTACTCGTTTTCAATTGAGCTCAACGAGTCTAAATATGGCTGCAGTTCCATAGCATTCTCCTAAAAATAATTCGTAAAAGAAGAAACATCTGATTGCGTGAAAACGCCCGATTTTCTATTTAATTTTAAAGTAACCAACTCATTACCCACAGAATAAGCATCCCACTTTCCGGTCGTCATTGACTGCTGTATTTTTGATAAGTGACTAATAACAAGCCCTTTAGCCCTTTCTCTGCAAATCGAGTCAAGCGCATAAGGGGTGACTAAGTTTGGTAAGGCTGTTTCTACTGCAATAAATTCCATCGGCGCGAGTTCAATGCCTAGTAACGCTGCGACATGCAAATAAAAAGCCTCTTGAGTGTCGTAGTTGTAACGTAAACAAGCTTTCTTGAAGTCATAAGTACCTGTACCCGAAGTTGTCTTTAAATCTAAAGGGACTGAACTGTTGTATAACCAATCTAGACGACACTTAAGCCACATTTTGTGGTTTGAGTCATACGCGATCAGCGTTAGTTCGGCCTTACCATTTTTAAGATACCTGGCAACTCTCGGATGTGTGATAACGCTATTAGCACAACGCAAACATAAATCCCAATCCGATTTAGTTACCCCCATTTTGTTGGCCATACGACGTACTGAGGGCTCTGAATGTTTACTGATAACAGAACTTATCCGATTACTAGCGAGCCCCATGGCGTGATTGAACGCTTTATCTCCCCAACCCGATCTTAGAGATTTTTCGACGATATCATCAAAGATATAAGCATCAGGGTCTATCTCCCTGACTAAATCGACACATCCTGATTTTGTCGATGGGCATGTTTGTAAGTGTTTAATCAAATAACCCTGTAGATCACTCAATGTGTGCAAAGCATTTGGATAGTCTTCGGGGGAAGGAAACAGGAAAAAATGATTATTCACTTCCTTTGGTGTCAATGCCAGAGCGTGCGTTAATGATCCCCCTGTTAATTGACGATTATAAATTTCGACATCGGCAGGATTATTTTGCTCATAATTGAAATGAGCCATGGATGTAAAACTGGATTTTAAACGACTATGGTTTAATGCTTTAATTTGTTTATAGACGGAAAAAGGGATATCAGAATAAATACCACCGACCAGCTCCCCATCATTTAAGAAGCCACCATTAGCACCAGAGATAATGTTGATTTTATTCATAAAGCACTCTCTAACTGAATAATATTACAACAATGATAACTCTTTTTTATTATCTCGCTTGATGGCGATGAGAGTACAAGTTACGTTTACACTATCGCGGAATATGGTGAAAATAACTATCAATGGATAACTAAAGGTTAATTCATTATTTCTACCAGTGATAAATGATTCTTATCACTGGTAGCTGAATGAAATATAGCAAATTTTTGTTAGAGTGGTATGATGTGCGCTATGAGAACACATATAGAAAGTTAAGCTAATCTAATGCCTTAGGTTAGTAGGCACATAACAAAGATAAGCGTTCAGATGTCAAACTGTTTGCTTGAAATGTAAAAAGAAGTTTTCCACTGGTGTTGGTGATGTTATAAGCACAAGGAGTTATAGTGCAAGTCGAATGTCCATCTTGTCAAACAGACAATCAAATAGAATATTCCGAGAATATTGTTTGCTTTAGTTGCAAAGAATCTTTTAAGGATCATGCGTTCAAGAAATTTAAAAAACCATTAATTTCAACAACAACAGCTCTAATAATCGGAATATATGGGACCTACAAAATAGATAACACTTTCTTTGAAGAGCAAAGATTACCTATACAAGTCGAATATGAATTAATTGATAGTTGTGTTAACTCTTCAGGCGGGAGCTTACGAAGTTCGCAGTATGTTGTGAAAAAAGAAGTCTGTATGTGCGCACTTGAACAGACTGTATTAAAAATTAATTATGAAGAAATGAAGAAAAACGAGTCATTATTTATGGCTCGTTTTAATAGTAATATTAGTATTTGTTACTAAATTTAGTTTTTGGTGGATTATTGCCTCTTCCACCGCCAGAAGGTTCTCCAGTTTTGCTTGGTCCGTTTGGTGGTGTGTTGTTTGCTGTAAGTAACATGTTATTTCCTTAATATATGTTGTTTATGTTAGTTCCCTTAAGGAACAGTTTCTATTGTAAGGAGGGTGAAAGGACAAATGGGGACAAATGAATTACAAAAGCAAATAAAGAGCATAATTGCTAGCTTAGGTTGGTCTCAAAAAAAACTAGCTAGAACTATTTATATAGAGCTAAATGATTGGGATGATGAATCTGAGATCATCAAGTTTGAAGAAAAACTAAAAAAAGAATTAAGCCGTCCCACTACCAAAGTAAAAAGGTTAGAGTGCTATCTTTCTGTAATCAGTCGTCACCCTGATTTTGAAAAAATAGACTTTGTAACTTTAAAATATAAGACTACAGGTTTCATTTCTAGTTATATGGTTAAAGAGATGAGGGCTAGTTCTGAGTTGTTAGATAAGAAGCTGGGGTAATGTACTTGTAGCTAACTAAGGGAAGGATGCGCAGATGTGGCTTATCTTAATCGTTCAACAAGTAGATAATTTCCCCATTTTCGCCCCGACTTAACATAATCTCTTGTTGTGCGCATTTGACCAAGGTCTAGTTGTAATTCAAATATAGTAATGTCACATTTCCCCAACTTAGAGATGTCACATTCTGGTATGCTGGATACAAATAATCCAGCATATTAGATTGGTGTCATGTTAATTACGATGAATGAAAAGGAACTGCACCGGATTGGTGTTATTAAGGATGTTTGCAATAAACAATTAACTCAAATGGCCGCTGCTTCAATTTTAGGGCTTACTCGCCGGCACACACAAAGGTTAGTGAATCAATTCCGCAAAAGTGGTGAAGCTGGTCTAGTCTCTAAACGTCGTGGATTGCCGAGTAACCGTCGTTTTCCATATGAATTTAAAGATAAAGTTTTAACGCTGGTTAAGCAAAAATACGCGGATTTTAAACCGACCTTTGCCTGTGAAAAATTAGCAGAGCTACATGGTATAAAACTCTCCAGCGAAACCTTAAGGCAATGGTTAATTACAGAGGGATTATGGCGAGTTCGCAAGCGTAAGCAGAAAAAAGTCTACCAACCTCGATATCGACGTGAATGTTATGGTGAGCTGGTGCAAATAGATGGCTCTTATCATGATTGGTTTGAAGGCCGTTCACCTAAGTGTTGCTTGTTAGTGTTTATTGATGATGCGACCAGTCAGTTGATGTCATTGCGCTTTTGTGAATCAGAGACCACTTATGATTATATGAATGCGACACGAGAATATTTGGATAATCATGGCAAACCCATTGCTTTTTACAGTGATAAATATGCGGTATTTAAGGTCAATTCACCGAGCAAGAAAACCAATAAGCAAATGACAGAATATGGACGTGCGCTCTATGAACTTAATATTGAATTAATCTGTGCTAACAGCTCACAGGCTAAAGGACGAGTCGAACGCGCCAATAGGACACTTCAAGACCGCCTGATTAAGGAAATGCGCTTAGCAAACATCAATACCATAGAAGAAGCTAATGTGTGGCTTCCTGAGTTTATGGCTGACTTTAATTGCCGCTTTGCTTGTGCTGCTCAGTCTTCTCAAAATGCTCATCGCCCAGTACAAGAATCAAAAACTGAACTGCATAATATTTTTTCAAGGCAAACAAGCCGAAAACTGACCAAAGCACTAACTTTACAGTATGACAAAGTAATGTATATTATTGACCCTACTGATAAAGCTAAAAGATTAATCGGTAAATCTGTCATGATTTATGATTACCCTGATGGCACCATATCGATTCAATATTGTGGTGAAGAATTACCTTATAGCGTGTTTGATAAACTCAGAAGTGTGCAGCAAGGGGCTGTTGTTGAAAATAAACGCTTGGGCGCAGCATTGGCCTTTGCAAAAGAGAGTCAAGCAGAGCGTTCAGAAACCTACGAACGTACTCGTAATGCTAAAAAAGGGAGTCGAAAAGCGCAAGCAAGGGCGATTAATCCACTTGTTGAACAAGAGGTTAAATTTAAGCCAAGTTTGACGCGAGAATAACCTCTATTACCAAAAGCTTTCAAATTTAGCTCAGCGATATGAGTGTTATATTAATTTATTCATTAAATTCAAAAGTAACTGAAATTGAAGGTGATTCTTCAATATTTATAGTAAAGCCTGATGGAGTAAGATAAGGGTTATCTTTATATTTATGTTCAAAATCAATTAACAATAAAATCAAGTTTTTGTACAATAATTCAGATGACTGAGTACTAAGTTTAGTGATGTTAGATAAAATATTTGAAGGTAGAACATCTGAAGATTCAATCCAAGCAAATTTTTTACCGAAGTATATAGCATTTAGTTTTACTGCATACCAACCTTCTTTTTTATCAATAACCTGATATGAAATAGCTTTGGTGGTAGTTGTCACTATTTTTGAAGTGATGCTTGCTTTAGAGTATAGATTGGCTTTATCAACTAATATATCAACATAAGCTGGGTTATTAACCTTGATTTTACTTTCTTTATGATTTTTCCTACTGAATATGTCAATTGTTTTTTGAATGATAGCCAAATCTTTAGACATTTCTTCGTAGGTTTCTTTTTTGGTTTCGGCGTATATATGGCTACAGAATAATAAAAGTAATATTAAATATCTCAATTGCATGAGTATTAGAATACTCCTGCTAAATATGCAATTAGTGTGTATAAAAAAGAGCCTACAAGTGCTCCCAATACGATCCCATTAAAAAAATTTTCATTTTTCAATAAAAACATGCACATACAAAATAAAGCAGACCATAAAGTAACCAGTATAAAATGATATGGTTTAGGCAAAACCCCATGAAATGAATTGTATAGCATAATTCCAACTTGAATAATCAATAAACCACCAAAAATTATCGCTGAAACTTTTTTTATCAAGTCAGTATCTGTATCTGTATTTAATTTCATATGATGTAACCTTTTGTGTTCTTACACTATAAAGTGTAGAAAATAGAGGTTATCTGTCAACAAAGATAAAAAAAGCCCTTAAAAAGGGCTATAGGCAACCTTAGATTGGATATCAAGTGGCTATGAAACACCTGATTTAAGAAGTTTAGTTGGTAAATCATTTTATATCTAATAACTAATGATGTGACATTTCTACTTTGCCCAACAATGTGACATTTGAAACTTGCCTTAACATGACTAAAGACCAGTTGAAATTTGATTATGTTTAATACTCTAGACGGCGAAAAGCCCCCGAGGAATCAAGGCGGAGGCTTCTCTGTAGAGTTCGCATTCAGTCTAATGAGAGACGAACGATCTAATTCTAGTTTAAGTTGAGAATAGTGCAAATGAGCTACTACCAGTGATAACCCTTGTTTATCACTGGTAGGGGAATATAGCCCATGATTTTTTGTATTGTCCAAAAAACTCATTTCTGAAATTAGCTTTTCAACTTTGCGACATAACCCCCATTTTTTATAATTTCTAAAAATAACCCTTGAATTAGCAATGTGTTAGCTGTATTTTTGTTACCTTTTTTGCTCAAATATGAAAACAAGGGATTGTTATGAGTTGTCAATGTCATTATTGTGTTTCGAAGAGAAGGCAAAGGCCAGTCATGTCACCATCACCAACGGCAGGACAATCTATACGTGAAGTCAAACACAGGGAAAATCTAGCCTATATCGAACGAGAACGCTTAGCACAAGCGACACAATCCTATAAACCGTGCCCAAGTACGACAAGTAACATCGAAAAACTTGAACGGATAAAGAAAAACGAACAGGAAAGTGAAGCTAGGTTTGATGATAAAAATGTGATTCCTCCTCTTAAATCACAATTACTAAAAAATGAGAAAAACCTTAATTCATTGGCTTTAGGTGCTTTTTCTCCACTTAAAATGGGTATAAAAAGCTTTGAAGTATTAAAGGCACAAGAAGCCCTGATTGCGGTTGGATTTGATTTAGGCAATAGAGGTGCTGATAGCCATTTTGGTCAGAAAACAATGCGAGTCGTTAAACAATTTCAGAAAAGATATAAACCCACGCACAACACACATGAGCAGTATGAATTCAATATTATTCATGGAGAGGTTGATCGAGGCACTATCTTAGCATTAGATGAGGCCCTATGTGAGAAATGGAAGTTTGAAGGATATGATTGGGCAAATAGTGAATTTGGCATTTTATTAGGTCATGTAGAATCAAGAAATGATTACTCGGCTTACAATAGAACAAAAGGTGGATTGAAATCATTTTTTAATACTGATCTAGATAAAAAGACCGTTATAGAAGTTATTGAGTTACAACAAACAAGAGAGGCCTTTGCCGTTGGGCGGTTTCAGCTTATACCCACTACATTGCAAGAAGCCGTACGACACTTATCGATTGATAAAAATGACACCTTTGATGCATTAACCCAAGATAAAATTTTTAATGGATATTTAATTAAAGTGAAGCGTCCTCAAATCATTAGTTACTTGGAATCTGATGGTACGATTGAAGATGCTATCTATGATTGGGCTAAAGAGTTTGCTTCGGCAGGCGTAGAAAAAGGAAGAAAAATCAGCAAAGGAAGGATTGCAGTCGGTGGGGAGTCTTATTATTCAGGAGACGGTTTAAACAAAGCACATTTATCTATCGAAAAAATGAAAGAAGTATTACGTAAATCCAAAGGGAATAGCCAATGAGATTATTACCTCTTCTTCTACTTGTATCCTCCTGCGCACATTCGGGGGAGGTAAAAGTAGATGTTGATTCTATTTTGAACAAAGAACCCTATTCAAGCGTATTCAAACAAGCTTTTATCAACATATATGATAAAAAACCTAATTTTAATACGGAGGATTATTTATTCACGTACTCATGTGGGGGAGGTGCGGTATGTGGATCTGTATTTGATCCATCATTTAATGAGTTCATTAGTCTTCCTGATGATTTTATCGGCGCTTCTGACGTTCAAGCGTTTAAGGTTAAATTTAATGCGTTAAGTAACGAAGTTTGTATTTGGGGGCAAAGTGCCTACAATGCAGAATTGTACAATGGTAAATGCTTTATTTATAAAGACAAAAATTTTAAAGAAAGTAATATCCCTTCTAAATGAAATGCTTGAGCCAGTGATAACCACTATTATCACTGGTAGCAAGTCTAATCTTTATCGATCATGGATAAAGCCATTTTTACAGCCTGGTCTATCGCTAATCCTTCGTTCGAAACATCAAAGTGTTTCTTTAGCACCTTTAAGCCTTCTTTTGTTTCTATACCCACATAGGCATCGAGCCGCTTCTTTGTTTCAAGATTTTTTTGGTGATTAGCTTTTCTTGCGGTAGCAATAGAGGCTTTTCTTTGTTCGTTGTTTTGAGCCATCTTATTTATTCCTTTTTCAAGTTAACGACATACTAATATGTTTACCGTGTAAATAAAAGAAATTATATGTTTACACGGTAATCGTTGTTTGTTATCTTTTGTATACACGGTAAACGAGGTTCGTACAGCTACTATCATTAAGGGTTCATTATGCACATACAGATGAGTATTTTTGATGTTATTCCTGAAACTAATTCAAACGTAATTAAAAAATATAACTCGCTGTTTGTTGACAAGGCTAGTGATGCGAGAAAAAAATACAAAGTTACGTTTGTCGGAGGTGATGAATTTACATTAATAACGTTGAATAAAAAAAAGGTCGTTTCCAAAAGCAAAACAGACTTAGACGGTGTAATGCGAGTTACAGGGATTGCAAAAATCGATCTAATGAAATTGTCTGATTCTTTTTATAAAAAGAAAAAAGAAAAATTAGCACAAGATGTAGAAGTTAGAGAGTGGCCTAGCTGGTTTGATAGGTTAGTGGCATGGGGTGCCCCAAGGTGGTTATGCGAGAAAGTGATTTTATTGAATGAGAATGGTGGTCAAGCTGCATACTACAACACGACAAAAGATAGTGAGCCTGAATGTTTTACTTATTTAAGATATCTTGGCCATCTTTGCAACGGTGTGGTTACAGGCAATAAGTTATATGGCCTAGAAGTGGCTTTGCCATTGTTAACAAGTAAAGAAGTTTCCGTATTAAAATTAGAACAAAAAAGCACAGGTTACGAAGTATCCTAAATTTTAGCAATAGACGCACTCTGCTATTACCAGTGATAATATCCCTTTATTACTGGTAGCCCAACTTGAGTACACTCGAAACCCAATTAGGGTACACCTACCCAATTTGAATACACCCATAACCCAGCTAGACTACACCCGTGATAAAAACAGTTATCACGGGTAGAATTAACTCTATTTTGTTATGGTTTTTATTGCGTTGCCGTTAATTTTAGGCAATCACTTTTTCACTACAACAAGGTGTTAACCAGTAGGTGTAAAAATATGCACGTTTATCACGTAACAACTGAAAAACAGTTAGATAAATTTATAGGTAATAAATTTTGTGCTCCTTTATATACTCCAGAGTATACAAACCTGATGCACAAAAATTTACATGCTATGCATGATAAGTTAATGGATGGAAGGTCTTTGTTTAGATTTTGCTTTTTTGAGACGTTTGAAAAAGCACAAAAGTCATACGAAAGAGATTCCATGTTTTGGAAAAGTAAAATACTCAGGTTTAAAAAAATTCATTTCTCAGAAATTGGTTTTAATTGGCAGTGGGATGAAGGGTTTAATGAAGGTGAGGCTCATCTTTTTTGGATTGAAGAAAACCACAGTGATAATAGGTACAGCCAAGCAGGGATACTTTTTCAGGATATTGATATTATGATAAATGAAAAATGGATTTCATTGTTAGAATACTTCCCTGAGTTACGTGATAAAGAGTCTACGGCAAAGATACTTTATAGCAATAAAGGGGACTCAAAGAGCCTCGATCTAAAGGGTGAGGGATGGTGGCGAAAGTTGGTAAATTGGGTATCGGGAATTACTGGATAGTTCGATTAGTCATACGGCTATTTGCTGTTACCAGTGATAAAAAAGCCTTATCACTGGTAGAAAGGTGGTACTTCTTCTTTGTTGTTTTTTAGTAAACAAATTGATAATAAATGTATCGTGGTGTAGTTTGTCATCAATGTTAAAAAGTGAGTTGATGATATGATAATGCAAGAGTTCCAAAGGTTTGCTCTAGAGTGCACTTTCTCTATAGGTCAGATCCCTGAATCTGCTCCACAATTTACGTTGGAAAGATTTTTAATAAAATTACAGAATTTAGTTTTGGATAATAAGGCTGTCCATAAAACAAAAGATGACACCGTAACACTTAGGTTAAGTAAATTAGATATTAATGAAGAAACAGTTGTTATGCTGTTTAAGTATGCGGATATTAATGCTACCGATCCATCGTTTACCCACTCAGATACTGGTGATACTAGAACCGAACCTAAGAAAGATGGCGAAGGTATATCAGTCTCATCTCATTTAGTTTTATTAAGAAATCCTAAAGAACAGTCTAATCAAGCGAATCATGATGCGATTTTTGAAGAGGTGCCAGGAATTAGTCGAAAAATTATAGAAGCTGGGCTAACTCATATGCTAAAAGAATGTGCTGTTGAGCACTTTGAAAAGAAAGGTAGTAAAAAAGAAAATATGTGCCGTCCAAAAATATCTTTAACATATGATGGAAATGATTCATTAGAACAACTGCTAAAAAAGGGGCACATTACTGGATTTGTTGCAGTAAAAACAAAATTAAAAGATCAATTAGATGAAGAGTCTAAGTTAATTATTACCGATGAAAAGATAACCTTTAAAGTTAAACGTTCCATGGGAGAGAAAGCCATGAGGGCTATTCAAACAGTAAAGAGCTATGCTTCAAAAAATGACTATTCTAAAGTTCAGATTAGATATCAAAGTAATGATAAACGGAGTAAAACATTCGAAGTTAAATCACGTGAGGAAAATATTGCTGAAAAAATGTTCGCTAAGAGTACAGTTATAAATCTCACTGAAAAAGTAGAACAATGCCAAGAAGACATTCATAATGAGTTAAAGAAAAAGTTAATATATATTTTGAATGATAATCTTAAAGCGTAGCTTCAAATGATCAGTAAACTATTTAAACCCATGTATTATCTGGGTATTAAACACACAGAAAAACGTTGGTTTGATGTATACATACCAATGTTGCTTGCTCTGCTTGTTAGTATTATTATTTTTTCGCTCCCTAAACCGATAGCATTAATGGGTAAAGGTAGCCTAATCAGTTTGGTGAATGGTATTTTGCAGATTTTATCTGGATTTTATATCGCTTCGATGGCTGCTGTAGCTACTTTTCAAAAAGAAGGTATGGATAAATACATGGATGGCGTACCTCCTAAGTTAGGAGGGGAACCATTAACGAGAAGGAATTTTCTTGCTTATCTCTTTGGTTATTTAGCGTTCATGAGTATCTTAATGTATTTCGTAGGAGGGTTTATACAGCTATCAGTATCCAATATTTCTTTTTGGATGATTGATGTTCATCGTTCAGTGAAGTTTATTTTATTGGCAATATATCTTTTTGTCGTATGTAATATTTTAACTACTACTGTACTAGGTATGCATTTTCTGATAGATAAAATTCATCGCTCAGAGGCTAAGTTTATAGAGCCTATAGATAAAAATGATTAAAGGATAAATTCCCCATTTTCACCCTTATTTACCATAATACTGATTGTATGTAGCACGACTTTGTATTTCGAGTAAAAAGAATAGGTTAAGCTCTTAAATGAACACTTATCTTAGCAAAAAAAGCCAAAAAACGGAATGCCAATAGTTAGTGATTTTCACCACTATGGGAGTTCAGGCAAAAATAGTAATTTAAGCCCCATAATGATAAAATAAGCCTCTTTTGGGTTGTAAAGGTATACTGGATTGAACGAAACATACAAAAGTCAACTAAACGGACTGGTTGAGCATTCTTTGATTCATCTTTATCTTAATTGTGATGAAAGCTCGCGATTAATCACAACACCTAAGCGAAATCAAATTCTAGTCCAGCATTTAAAGCCTAAAATCAAAGATCCTCAATATAGTTGCCTGAAAAAGGAACTCAAAAGGTTCATTGCAATTGGCCGCAAGCTCCGAGGCGATCTTGAGCAGAGGTTGATTGAAATTAAGAAGGTCCATGAAGACATTGATCAAGAAGCTAACGATGTTATAAATTTATTTGATTTACTTGAAACACTAAAAATTAAGTTGAAAATCGACAGTCGTTTCATACATGTACTGGTCAACCAAAATTGGACACTTTTAATTGAGAATATTCAAACTCAACAGGTGATAAATCACCATTTGCAGAATGCAGCCGCTCTAAGTTGTAATATTTCATATACGCCGCTACATCTTGCTTCATAAACGCTCTTGTTGGCTGATTAACCTTAAAAATCCAGTCATGCTTCAAGCTACCAAAGAAACGCTCGACTACGGCATTATCCCAACACGCGCCCACATCTCCCATACTGGCACGGATCCCATAACTCGATAACAGCTTACCAAATTGCTTACTGGTATATTGTGAACCTCTATCACGGTGAAACACCAAGCCTTTAGGCGGTTGTCTAAGGTTGTAAGCTTTTATTAATGCCTTAGAAATCAAGTCTGTCGTCATGCGTTTATCTATGTGCCATCCCACTATTCGACGTGAATATAAGTCCATCACGACAGCTAAATACATCCAGCCTTCACCCGTCTTCAAATAAGTCACGTCACCCGCCCAAATTTGATTAGCAGAAGTAGGATTGAAGTTCATGTTCAGCAGGTTATCTGCAACGCTATCGCTGTGTTTTCGCTTGGTTGTCGCCTTATAAGCTTGCCGTTGAGTAACGTTAAGCCGTAAACGTCGCATGATTTTACGGACTAAATAACGGCCAACTTGATAGCCTTCTTTGCGTAATCGCTTCACCATCTCACGACTCCCTAAACTGCCTCGACTTTTCTTAAATAACTGTCTGACACGGCGATAAAGCTTCAATGTATCAACACTTATCACCTTTGCTGGCCGTTTATACCAATCGTAATAGCCAGATTTACTGACACTCATCACACGGCATAATAGTGTTACAGGGAACTGAACCGATTGCTTTTTAACAAAGTGGTATTTTACTTCATTTCTTTCGCAAAGAAGGCGCTTGCCTTTTTTAAGATTTCTTTTTCCATCCTTAACGTTTTGTTTTCTTTGCGTAAGCGCTTTAACTCATCTCTTTCAGACTCTTGTAAAGTAACGCCTTGTTGCTTCGACTCATACTTTTCTTTCCAGCTATAAAGCAGGCTAGTACCTATACCGAGTGACTTGGCAGCATCGGCAACACTGTAACCTTGTTCTAGCACCATCAAGACAGCTTCATCTTTAACGCGCGTAGCGGAAATCTCGGGGGCTTGCCCCCGTGCTGGATAGTGTAGACTGGACTTGTTCCAGTCTGTAT
>NZ_CANLKR010000037.1 GCF_947491715.1 uncultured Shewanella sp.
CATAAACAATGTCATAAACAATGTCATAAACAATGTCATAAACAATGTCATAAACAATGTCATAAACAATGTCATAAACAATGTCATAAGCTTTACAATCAATGGCGAATTAAACATGATCACCCATCGATTAGTCGCTACGAGTAAACCGTTAAATAATTCCAATACGTAAAAATGTATGCACTACAGGCACCACTTCGATAACTGAGTGAGTCGTTAAAAAAGGTAAGACCCCAAGACTCAGGTGACCTCACCTCTTGTTCACTATGCATCCCATTATGAGCGAGAGATATCTTTTGCTCCCCAATGTGGAAAGTGTTTACGCACTAAGGTATTCATTTCAAGTTCAAATTCTGAATAAGCATGGGGGGCTTTGTGAGATTTTTTCGACTCATCAGACACCGCTGCTCTTATCATGCCTGCCCCAACCGTCACATTGGTCAAACGATCGATAATAATAAAGGCCCCAGTGGCACGATTAGCCTCATAAGCATCAAACTGAAGCGGCGCAGTGGTTTCAAATCGGCAACGACCAATTTCATTCAGTGCTAATTGCTGAGCATCAAGTTTATCGAGTGAATTTACATCCACTTTGTATTGAATCGATTCGGCAAAACCAAACACAGAATGACTGCCCGCCTTAATCACATACTCTCTATCAAGCTGTAACGGCTCTTCTGTCATCCACACCACATCGGCATCAAAATGCGCACTGGAGTGAGGCAGATCATGGGGACGCACCAACATATCACCGCGGCTAATATCAATCTCATCTTCCAATGTCAGCGTGACGGCCTCACCCGCTTGGGCTTTTTCTAAGTCACCGTCAAAGGTCACTATCGATTTCACTTGACTGCTTTTACCCGATGGCAAAGCCACTATCGTATCGCCGACGCGAATGTCACCCGACGCCACAGTGCCACTAAAGCCTCTAAAATCCAGATTAGGGCGATTCACATACTGGACTTGAAAACGAAATGACTGATGGGCATCATGATTTACCGATACCGTATTGAGCAGTTTTAGCAATGACGAACCGGGATACCAAGGCATATTGGCACTTTCATTCACCACATTATCGCCTTTTAACGCCGACATCGGCACAAAGCGCACATCGGTAAAGGTTAACGCGTTAGCAAACTCTCGGTATTCTTTTTTAATGTTTTGGTAAACACTTTGATCATAGTCCACCGCATCCATTTTATTGACGGCAACCACCACATGTTTAATGCCCAGCAAAGAACAAATAAAGCTATGACGACGGGTTTGCACTTGAATACCATGGCGCGCATCAATCAAAATAATGGCTAAATCACAGGTTGATGCCCCCGTTGCCATATTTCGAGTATATTGCTCATGGCCCGGCGTATCGGCAATAATGAATTTACGTTGCTCAGTGGCAAAGTAACGATAGGCCACATCGATTGTGATCCCTTGCTCACGCTCTGACTGTAAGCCATCCACCAGCAAGGCCAAGTCAAATGACTCATCCGTGGTATTAAACCGCTTAGAATCTTTCACAATGGCAGCCATTTGATCTTCAAAAATCATTTTACTGTCAAACAATAAACGACCAATCAAAGTGGATTTACCATCATCGACACTGCCACAAGTCAAAATACGCAGCATGTCTTTATTTTCATGTACTTTTAAATACGCTTCAATATCAGAAGCAATCAACGACGTACTATTATCAGCCATCTTGTTAATCCTTGGTGCTACCATTGCAAACACATTATGGCTCACAACGGTTGAATTTTTTACCTATCGTTTTGCTTAATCGATGCCCTATATTCAGTGGCAAACATGAACCCGCAAAACCAACTTTAAACACAAAAGTTAAAAATGAAACTAAAGGACTCAATAAAGGTCAATGGCGGTTAAAAATAACCTTCCATTTTTTTCTTTTCCATTGAGCCCGCAGAATCATTGTCAATCACGCGTCCTTGACGCTCTGAAGTGGTACACAGAAGCATCTCTTGAATAATTTCAGGCAGAGTGGTCGCTGTTGACTCAACTGCACCGGTCAGCGGATAGCAACCTAAGGTTCTAAAGCGCACCATTTTTTCTATCGCCACTTCGCCTTCTTTCAGCTCCATGCGCTCATCATCTACCATGATTAAGGTGCCATCACGTTCAACCACAGGTCGCGGCGCAGCTAAATACAGTGACGGGATCTCAATTTGCTCAAGATAGATGTATTGCCAAATATCAAGTTCAGTCCAATTTGATAACGGGAAAACGCGAATACTTTCGCCTTTATCGACTTTACCGTTATAAATATTCCACAGCTCAGGGCGTTGGTTTTTAGGATCCCATCTGTGCTTGCTATCACGAAAAGAATACACACGTTCTTTCGCACGAGACTTTTCTTCATCACGGCGAGCGCCACCAAAAGCAGCATCAAAACCATGCATGTCTAACGCTTGTTTCAACCCTTCCGTCTTCATGATGTCAGTATGTTTAGCGCTACCATGAGTAAAAGGGCTAATGTTCATTTCAAGCCCACGGGGGTTTTTATGCACGATTAAATCAAAACCATGCTTTTTTGCCATTTCATCGCGAAAGGCAATCATTTCCTTAAACTTCCAGTTGGTGTCCACATGCATCAAGGGAAACGGAATTTTTGCTGGGTAAAAGGCTTTTCTGGCCAAATGAAGCAGTACCGATGAATCCTTTCCCACAGAATACAGCATGACAGGATTTTCAAATTCAGCGGCCACTTCACGCATAATTTGAATGGACTCGGCTTCAAGCGCCTTTAAATGTGTCAATCTAATGGGATCCATACTCTTCCTACTTAAAAAATAAGCCTAAGTAAAACCTTAAAATGAGATGCCCTTCAAGACACAGCATAGGTGCTTAAAGGCATAACAACATAAAGCTAACAAATCATATTAAGACTCATTTTAAAGGACAAAGCTGAGTCATCGCCAACCTTATCTCCCCAAAACCTAGATTGAAATCTATCAACTAATAACCTTAAGTTATATATAAAGGATGTAAAGGAGATAAAAGTTATATAGTGGTTATCTAATAATCGACCACAAAGACAGGCCTATTGATAATATTTCTTCATTAAGTTCAACATGATCTCAACCGCTAGACTTACAAAGTAAAAGGTTAAACACCATGTAAACGTATAAGTGAAATAATACGTTAGTTCGCGTAATGTAAAAGAAGCAATGTCAAATCACGACGGGGACAACCGCAATAAGCGTGTGTTGTATCAGTATAATCCATTTCAAGTGATTGCTTACCTATCCATAAACCCATGAATCCATAAACCCATGAACCCATGAAAAAAAGCAAGATTTACCTTTATCATCACCTCTTCCTCGATAGCATCTTGGTTATTGTGATTATTATACTGAAAGACACTATCAATCTGCTTAAAAATAAGACTAAAATAGTCTAGTAAATAGAATAAAGTACTCAAAAAAGTGGTGATACTGGATAATCAAATCAATACAGGGAAGATCTCAATGGACAATACACAAGACAGTACGGAAGTCACATCAATCACAGTACAAACCAAAGATGGTTTAAACTTAAGGGCTACGTTGTATGCCTCTCATATACCAGCTAAAAGCATTGTCATTATAAATTCTGCTACAGGTGTAAAAAAACAATACTACGCCGATTACGCTCATTTTTTAGTAAGCCAAGGCTTTATGGTACTGAGCTATGATTATCGTGGTATTGGCGAAAGCCAACCTAAAAGTAATAAACAATATAAACTGATGAAAATGCAGCATTGGGGCGAACTCGATTTCGCCGCTTGTATTGCTTGGTGCCAAACCCACGCACCACACCTTCCAATTACTTGTATTGGCCATTCGGTTGGGGCACAAATTATCGGCCTTGCTCACAATAATCACGCGTTAAGTGCCTGTATTAGCCTATCGGGTCAATCAGGTTATTGGCGCTATTGGGATAAGAGAAAATGGCCGAAATTATGGCTTGCTTGGTATGGAGTGATCCCCCTTATTCCTCAATTTATCGGGTATTTACCCGGTGCTATTTTAGGCAGCGAGCCTCTGCCTAAAGGCGTAGCACAGCAATGGGCACAGTGGTGTCGTCATCCTGATTATATTTGCGATCAGCAAGGTAAAAAATGGCGACCTTACTTTTCGCAAATGCATTCTCCCATGCATTTTTATCATATCAGTGATGACGATGACTTCGCTCCGCTTAAATCCGTCAAAGCCCTCGCCCAATTTTATCGCAATGCGCCTGTCACTCTTGAACGTATTCACCCTGAAGATCATAACATTCCTTTTATAGGTCACTTCGGTTTTTTCAAAAAAGACATGCCCCAAACTTTATGGCAAACCACTGCCGATAAAATCAATACCTTGCTCATTAAAAATAACTTAGAAGATAAAAATAATGATGAAAATATTGATAAAGATAAAAGCAACAACACTTTCTTCGATATGGATCTACACCATGAAAAAACATAAAATATACGAAATGAGACTTTATTCACTAAGCGCAAACAAGCTTTACTCCAAATCAGTATCGCCAACACAATAAAGTGCAGTCAGTCCCTTCGGTGAGCTAAAGTACTTTCAACCAGTCAGTATTAAAACGCTCTGCCCCAGTATATACCCAAACCACTTGAAGATGCAGGATTCAGCTGGAATTAAAACGCGTTTAGGCAAGGCATTGAGTTGAGGGCTTAGTTATTCTAAGTTGATATTCAATAACGCAGAATAAAAGGCCTTGCTTTTACATATAAAGAGGCCAGCCCGTTGGGAGCCTGTAAAAAGACTAACTTCTACGTTGCATCACCTCAAAAGGCAATAAGCATTCTTTCAATAATGCGCCTTGAATTAAGCCTTTTTACGGGCTCTGAAAACATGCACTTTCAAGTGGTTTGGGTATAAATATCAATTCAATGTTATGTAATAGCTCTAATTTAACCTATTAAGTTTACTCTGTGGCTGCATTATTTGCTTATAATTTTGTATACAATATAAATATACTATTGAAATTTTGTAACTGACTCTCTATGGATACTTTTTCTGCCGCTGTGATGTTGTTTCTTATTATGGATCCTTTAGGAAACCTACCTATATTTGCTTCTATTTTAAGGCATATTGAACCTAAAAAAAGACGTAAGGTACTGATAAGAGAATTGATTATTGCTCTTTTTATCATGCTTTTATTTTTGTTTTCTGGTGAGGTTATTTTGAACTTCCTTAATTTACGATCGGAGTCAGTCAGTATTGCGGGTGGTATTATTCTATTCCTGATCGCGATTAGAATGATTTTTCCTCAGGCTGGCGGCGTGGCTGGCCTTGCTGCAGGAGAAGAGCCTTTTATTGTTCCTATGGCGATTCCTTTGATGGCTGGGCCTTCTGTATTAGCGGCGCTTATTTTACTTGCTCATACCGACAGTAGTCGTATGTTAGATTGGAGTATTGCGCTTTTTTCTGCATGGGGGTTAAGTGCGGGTATTTTACTTTTTTACAAAGTGTTAACTAAGATGCTTGGAGAAAAAGGATTGACGGCGATGGAAAGACTCATGGGAATGGTACTTGTGATGATTTCAGTGCAGATGTTTCTTGATGGTGTGGGAAGCTATATGGGCCGTCTACATTAAAACTGAACTCACACTTAAGTTCTAGTAAAAAGGTTTGTGCGAAAGTGTTGTTGAGGTTATTATTTGGTTTCAGTTATGTTAACTGGGGGCCGTGATGCGAAAATTCAACACTTCTTTTTGTTTTGCGTGGGGCTGTTTAGGTGGTCTACGCATTCTCTTTCATTGTTGTGCTTATAAAAAGCGGATTCAAAAGGGGGCTCAGCTTTATTTACTGTTTTTGGGCTTATGCTACTTTCCTGTTAATGCAAAGCCTGTTCAAGATTCATTCGTTGATTATCATGTATTGAATCCACAGGTTATTGATAATCAGTTACAAGCTTTATGTTATAAAGTATTGCCGATGGGGATTGTCTCGGGCTCTTGTACAAATGAATCGAGCCTTCCTTCATATGGAAGGCGTGCAGGCAGTGATTTACCTGTAAGTTATGATGCATTCATTACCTCAGAGGCGCTGATTGTGAGTCCCGCTTTTATAGAAACGCTTATAGCATTCCCTTATTCTCATGCATATTTGCAGAAACGAGCTATGTCAGCTTTGGAGGAAGAAATATTTGATCGACATAAGCTATCTTATGGCCAATATGTGAATTTGAATATTGTGAAAATGTTAGGTTATGATAAGTTTGAGCAAATGGCTTTTTCGTCTTTAACGACATACTTTGACCTCAGTGAACCATTAGTTGGCGAATTTCAATATTATTCTCAACAAGGGCATTTACTTAATAATGCGATGTCCTTTGATGTTGAGTTACCTATTGTTCAGCGATTAAACTTATCGATGCAGGCTCGTTGGGATATTGAAAAAGATTATGATTATAGCCAAGTGCTGGTGGATGGTGTAGCGATTGCGGGTAACCATACTAAAGCCAGTAATCAAATTAATCATGCAAGAAATATTTTAACGGGAAGTTCGAACAATATTATTGGAACATCAGAAAAGAGGTGGGTTGATTTAACCTATGACTTAAGTGGGTATGCTGGCAGAAAGGTGCGCATTACGGTGAATTATGTCACCGATGAAGCGGAAGGCTATGATGGTATTGTGATTGGTAATATTGCCGTTAACCAAAAGGGTGATGAAATATATCTTGATGGCAGCGAGTTGAATGAGTTGATTAGTTTAGTCGGGTTTGAGCGTGTAGCTGATCAGACAAAAGAAAGCAATCAAGGTTACATAATGCAGCCTGGCAGGATTACTGATATAGGATTAGCTTTATATTCCACAGAAAATTAATTTGCTATGTGGCGTCTTTCAACAGTCGTTGTATCGCTCGATAACATCTATGATGGCTTCTTGTCATTTTATGATGAAACGGCTAGTTTTTGAGGGCTGTTAATAATATTTTTCTTAGCTGTTGGTAAAAAGACTTCGCTCACTATGAGTTGTTCTGAATTAAAGTGGAAATAACGGCGACGTCCCCAAAGAGGTTCATTGACTTCTTGGTGTAGTGATTTTGCCAGCTCGGCTAACTTACTGCTTAAAGAGAATTTCGCTATTTCTATTTTTCCGGGGATAAATTCATTGGTGGTAAATAGAAGCTCACCCAAAGGTTTTGATCCTAGCCCCAAAAAATCAGCTTGTTTTTTTGACATAAGCTGTTGGGGGATCAAGGTTCTAGCAAAAACCCAAGGCTCTCCGTCTAAGCAAAGCAATACTTCTCTGACCCAGACGGTTTGCTGCTGTGGGAGTTCACCAACACAAGAAGTATGCATGCCTTCTCCCAACACTTTAACTTCAAAATGTTGGCATTGCTCTTTCAGTCTTTGCGTTAAGCTATCGGGTGCCATTAACCAAGTATTGAGTCTCGAAGGGAGGGTTTCAGGTATATTGATTGGAGATAACCAATTGATCTCTTCTCCGTAGGGGAAACGTAACGTGTTGGAAGTGGGCATGGTATTCCTTGCTTTGAGTAATGAAGCCCTCAAGCGGCAAAATAGGGGAAACATGAGTAAGCTGTAAATTGCGTTTCGCAGTCTATCACGGTGTAAATGGAAACCCCAATTAAATTGAAACAGAAATCCAAATTTTGAGGGTGAAGTCTAAAAAATGAACTTTGATGCCAAGTCTATTTAAACTAAGAGTATTGTAAGGATTACAATACTTTCGTCATGATGTCGCTTTTTTTAATCAACAGCCCAAAATTGGCTAACAGAGGAAGTAAAGATTAATGAGAGTAACAAGACTATTATCACTGTTGATTTATGTTTGTATTTTAAGTTCGAGCCTTGTTAGTGTTAATGCCGCACAAGAGCAAATTTTGAAAAACTATGCTTATTATGGACTGGAACCCGATATTGTCACTAACTATATCAGTGGCAGTAAAAAATTGGGTTTTGTCAGAGTGAATGTTGAGCTTATGGTGAGTGGGACTCAGGCTTTGGACAAGGTAGAACATCATGACCCATTATTAAGGGCGGCTATATTGGCGATTTTAGGTGAGCAAAGCGAAGCACAAGTTAAATCAATTATCGGCAGAGAGGCTATTCGTCAAGCCTGTTTTGAGGCAGTGAACCAGTTACTTGAAGAAGAGGTTGGTGAGGCTTTAGTTGAGAATTTATTATTCACTCAGTATCTTTATAATTAATCAACTATAGGTAGGTTAATCGGGTATAATTGCTTTTTTTGTTATTCTTAGTGTCGTTATGCCCAAAATTAATCAAAGGCTTTCTGCCAAGGAGATGTCTATGGATGAGACTGTGCCTTTAATTAAAAACAAGGGATTACATTTACGTAATCGACATAATTCTGGATATGATTTTCCTGCGCTGATGCAGTCTTCTCCTGAGTTTAAAACCTATGTTAAACCAAGTGCTTCAGGCCAATTGTCGATTGATTTTTCTGACCCTATGGCCGTAAAGTCCCTTAATCGTGCTTTATTAAAAGATTGCTATCAAATTGATTATTGGGATATTCCTGATGGTTTTTTATGCCCACCGATACCTGGTCGAGTTGATTATATTCATTATATTGCTGATTTGTTGTCACCATCAGGTAAGATCCGTAAGGGGACTAAAGTAAAAGTCCTGGATATTGGAACGGGAGCAAATGCCATTTATCCTATTCTTGGTATACAAGCTTATGGATGGCAATTTGTTGCATCAGATATTGACTGTTTAGCGATTAATAACGTGGAAGAATTGATCAGTAATAATGTTGTGCTTAAAGATAAGTTACTGTTAAGGTTGCAAAGTGATCCTCAACATGTATTTCAAGGCATAATAAACCCTGAAGATCGATTTCATCTGACTATGTGTAATCCACCTTTCCATGCTTCTTTGGCTGAAGCAACGGCTGGAAGTGAACGAAAAGTAAAGAACTTAGCAATTAATCAAGATAAAAGAAATGCGCTTACCGTGGATAAGGATAAGGGTAATGTGGTCAATTGTTCCAAATTAAATTTTGGAGGACAAAAAGCTGAGCTCTGGTGTGAAGGTGGAGAGCGTCAATTTCTGCAAAGAATGATAAAAGAAAGTAAAATATTTTCGCAGCAATGCCAGTGGTTCACAAGTTTAATCTCTAAGAAAGAGAATGTTGTGATTTGCCAAGAACTTTTAGCTACTATGAAAGTTGAACAGACAAAAGTAATTGAAATGAAACAGGGTAATAAGAGAACTCGAGTGCTATGTTGGAGTTTTCTTAACAAAAAGCAAGAGCGTTTGTGGTTAGATTTTTATTCTTAATGTCATATGATATTTAGGGTAATAACTCAGTATTTTTCAAGCTAGTAACTGTATCTAAGTAACTCATCCCTGTATTATGCAATTATTGTTTGTTTTAGACTAACTGCTTGCTAGCTATTGGTAGCATAAATGGTATCCCATTAAACCAGTGGAAACTCATAACGTGTTTGAAGAAAAAAAGTGGACATTAAAAAGTATTGCTGAAAAATTAGGTGTCTCTAATGCAACAGTGTCTAATGCTTTTAATCGGCCGGATCAATTATCCGAGAAGCGTCGAAAAGATATTTTAGCGGCTTGTGCTGAATTAGGTTATTTAGGGCCTAATAAGGCAGCGCAATCTTTACGAAAAGGTAAATTTGATACTGTGGCGTTAGTATTATCTGACAGTGTCGAATATATGGTATCGGATCCCGTTGCGAGTCATTTTATGAAAGGCGTAGCTTCGGTACTGGCTAGAGAGAAAATTAATCTGTTGCTTTTTTCGGGGAGTGCAGAGCACGTTAATAGTGTTGTGGATTTTGTTGATGGATTTATTTGCTATGGTCGCCCAAGAAATCCATTGTTAGTCGATCAGTTAAAGCTGGTAAAAAAGAAAGTGGTGACTGCCGATTTTGATATTCAGCGCAATGCATCTGTTGGTATTGATAATGAATCTGCCGCACATGAAATCGCAAAATTAGCGATTCAATCATCAAAAGATGATGTTGCTATTTTGGGCTTGCGTTTACTTGATACCGATACAACCTGTTATGTGGATGATCTCGATATTGTGGTGAGTGATGCATCTATTGCCCATTTACGGTTAAAAGGATACTTATCGGCTTTATCTTCAAAAGGGGTTGAGTTGAAGTCGAAGCGTGTTTGGAATATTCCTGAGAGTCATGCTCACTCTGCGAGTGTTGCTGTTAAACAAGCTTTGAATTCGTCTCCAAGACCCAATGTATTTTTATGTATGAGTGACATGATTGCACTGACCTTGATGAATGAAGCGACCAATATGGGATTGAAGATCCCCCAAGATATTCGTGTTGTTGGCTTTGATGGTATTGATGAGGGAGCTCGGTATAATCCACCGTTGGCAACAGTGCATCAATTATCAGAACAAAAAGGTATTAAGGCTGCGCAAATGTTTGTTGATGGGGCGACTCACGAAGAAATTTTGCCTTATGAACTTAAAACTGGAGCCAGTTGCTAATATCATTAGATTAGCTGAAGTGCAAGGTTTCAGCTAATCGTTATTTTAATAAAATTATTGATTTAATTTGATGAATTGTTCAGCAAGTCCATTAGCATTATTTGACTTTCACCTGTTTCGTTTCTTATTATGATGCTACTTTGGTTGTGGATTAAATCAACCTGCAGTGATGCTTGATGGCCCAAGTGATCCCAAGTCAAATTTAAACCATTTTGTGTTTTGTCGACAGAAAAATTCCCCTCAAAAACCTTGAGTTGGTTCCTTATTTTTATCAATTTAATTAATGCTTGAACGACTGGTTTTTTCAAGGCGTTTTGTATCTCTTGGGGATTTAAATAAGGCCTATTTATATCTCGTCCAACCTGTGTTTTTTCTAATAAGTCCATGTCATTGGATAAGGCAAATAAACCGGCATAATATACTTGCGGGATCCCCGGTGAGAAAAACTGAATAGCTCTTGCGAGAAGATAGTGATAATCGTTTTTCCCCAGAGCATCGTAATAAGTGCAATTCACTTGGTACAAATCAAGATTATTAGCAGCTTTTCCTGTTGCTTTTAAACTTTGTCCTGCGCTGTTTCTATGAATAGAATTGACTAACTCATCGATTTGTTCTTCGGTTAATAATCCCGCTTTAGTTTCACTAGGTCCAACATCAATAATACCAATACCATCGTGCGTATCGAGCACGGTGATACAATTTTTGGGGGCTATCGTTAGCCAGTGGCAAAGTGAATGAGAGTTCGAGGTATTAATGGTATGTAAAATGAGAGGGGGGAGAGCGAAATCGTAAACCATATCCACACGCTTGGCGATATGGATTTGTGTTTCATAGTGCGCATGGATTTCTGCCAGTGTTCTCATCCCTAAAGCATGGGCTTTTTCCGATAGTTTATTAATAAACTCAAATGTTTCATTGAGCATGAAACAGCTACTACCTGCTTGTTTAATGGCATAACCAGCAGCATCTAATCTAATGAGCTTAATATTGCTTTGTGCAAATTGTTGTAAGGCTTTGTCTAAATAGGCTTGACCTGGTTTTGAATTAACATCAATGTCAATTTGAGCTGAGGTAAAAGTCGTCCAAAATTCAGTTTCAACACCATCATCTAAGGTATAACGGCTGAAGCAACTGCCGGGGCGGGGTCGATAAATTTTGGTTTCTTGCTCATCACTCATGCCATTGGGGAAGACTTTTTGTTTAGTGAGAAAGAGATCTCGATATAAAGAAGTTTGTGGATGGCGAAGAACATCTTGAAATTCGTCTGATCCTGCTGACATATGATTCACTATCAGATCGGCCATAATCTCATAGTCTTGTCCGATGTTCTCGATATCTTTCCATGTGCCTAAACGTGGATCCACCTGAATATGATTGATAGGATCAAAGCCTGCGTCACTTCCATCGATCGGATAATAAAAAGGTAATATATGTGCTCCGCCAAAGAGATTGTTGAGGTCATTATCGAGTAGTTTCTTGAGCTCCTTAAGTCCTGCACCAGTGAGCCTATCTGCGTAAGTTATTAGTTGTATTTTACTTCTCATTGTTGACCTTCATTTTAGCTAGTATCGTTTAGAAGACATTTTAATTTTATATCTTCATCTTTATTTTTAATTGCAGAAACAAACTTAATCGATTAAGTTGTATCTTTAACTATGTTCGAAAAATATTCAAGGGAATTATCTTCACTCTAGGCATATTAGGGCTTGTGTTAAGCGTATAAGATGGGCTGATTTTAATATATAGTGAGTAAAGTTTATTGATTAAACACCAAGATCCTTTTGCCGGAAAGTGATTTTTATTTATTATATATTAGTGTCTTATGTTTTTACTTGCTCGTTATTGAGTGGATGTTCAGTGTGATAGTTTAAATATTAAAAAATAATAGGTGTGATGATGGATAGTTCTAACTTAAATATACAGCAAGCGCATTTATCCAGAATAAAAATGCTAACGTATTTGATGTTTTTTATGTTTGCGATGACCTCTGATGCTGTTGGTGTCATTATTCCTGAGCTGATTAACGCGTTTGACTTGTCGATGACTCAAGCCAGTGCTTTCCATTACATGCCAATGATTTTCATTGGGTTAAGTGGTTTATTTTTAGGGTATTTAGCTGATAAACTTGGACGCAAGGAAACCATTTTATTAGGCTTAGGGGGATTTTCTTTAGCGGGCTTTTTATTCGCATTGGGTGATGAGTTTTATTATTTTTTGGCATTGTTGGCTCTCATTGGAACTGCAATAGGCGTATTTAAAACGGGTGCATTAGCATTAGTGGGGGATATTTCTAAAAATGCCTCAGAACATTCAAGTACGATGAATACTGTGGAAGGTTTTTTTGGCTTGGGAGCCATGCTAGGCCCTGCTATTGTGAGCTATTGTTTAGCAAGTGGGTTATCTTGGAAGTATTTATATTTAGGGGCGGCAGTGTTTTGTTTGTTTCTGTGCGTAGTGGCTTTTTCTTCCCGTTATCCTGATATCAAACAAGCCAATGATGAACCCATTACGTTGAAAGGGACAATGGCAATGATGCGTAATCCTTATGCCTTAGGTTATTCATTGGCAATAGGTTTATATGTGGCGACTGAAGTGGCGATATATGTCTGGATGCCATCATTATTTATTGATTATGATGGGCCGTTTGTCTTGTTTGCGACTTATGCACTGGCTATTTTTTTTACGTTGAGAGCGGGAGGGCGCTTTTTAGGAGGCTGGGTGCTACGCCGTTTCAAATGGCAACAAGTGATGTTTAGTTTTAGCTTGGCTATTTGTGCATGCTACCTAGGTGCAATGATGTTGGGGGTTGAAGCTGCTGTGATCTTATTACCTTTATCGGGTCTTTTTATGTCTATGATGTATCCTACATTAAACTCTAAAGGAATTAGCTGTTTTCCAGTTAAGCAACATGGCTCGGTTGCTGGTGTGATCTTATTTTTTACTGCGTTATCAGCTGCTATTGCCCCTTTATTCATGGGGATGATCAGTGACTTATTTGGTGACGTTAAATATGGATTTTATTTGGCCACATTTTTTGCCTTATTACTGTGTTTGATGTCATTGTTTAATCTTATTAAAGATCCTTCTGCCCACTTGCTGGAAGCTCATTAATATGTCGCTTATTGATGAAAAATAATGCTAGTCATCTTTCTGGTAACATCTATTTTTTACCCATAACTTTTATTTTTTGTTAAATTAAAGCTTGATTAAAATATCTTTTTTGTTAATTTAATAGCAATTATCTTAATCGATTAAGTTTGATGGTTTTACCTTAATAGATAATAAGTATGCTTTTAATAAATCGATATTTTGGGGGATAAAAGTGATATGTTACTTATTTTGATAAAGTGTGTTTTTTGTCATTAATTTTAATGTGATAGCTATTTTACTGCATTTGATTTTTATGGTTTTTAGCCAAGCCACTGGCAGTCAGGAGCGTTAAGGTAATGAGGTATATAGGAGGTGAACAGAATATTGAGTGTTATTGATAAGGTCACGCTTATCTGAAGCTCGTTTTAATAGTTTTAACTCTCTATCAAGGCCGTGATGGGGAAAGTAGCAGTAACGAAGATAAACGATGGGATAATAATAATGAATAAGAACTTATCGAAAAAATATCTATCAAGCTCGTTGGCATTTGCTATGAGCGCTAGTTTAGGGGCAACAGAAAATCCACAGATTGAAGACAGGGATGATGCTATAGGCTTAGAGCGTATTATTGTCACAGGAGTGACTCAAGGAACACGAGTCATGGATTCAAGTGTGTCTGTTAGTACCGTTACGCCTGATGAATTGGAGGTGAGCTCACCTCGTACAGCTGCTGAAGCCTTTCGCATTATTCCTGGTATTAAGGTCGAATCGACTGGGGGGGAGGGGAATGCCAATATTGCTGTAAGAGGATTACCCGTGGCCGCTGGAGGTTCAAAATTCCTTCAAATACAAGAGGATGGGCTTCCAATTCTTCAATTTGGCGATATTGCCTTTGCGAACGCTGATATTTTTTTACGACTGGACAGTACGATGGCAACGATTGAATCGATTCGTGGCGGTTCAGCCTCTACTTTAGCGAGCAATGCGCCTGGCGGAATAATCAATGTTATCAGTAAAACGGGTGAGAGTGATTCAGGCAGTATAGCGACAACTTATGGCGTGGATTATGATTCTTTTCGCACTGATTTTGAGTATGGCAGTGATATTAATGATACGACTCGTTTTCATATTGGTGGCTTTGTGCGAGATGGGGAAGGATCGCGTAATACGGGATATACCTCAAATAGTGGCGGGCAATTAAAAGCGAATTTAACCAAAGAATTTGATACAGGTTATGTGCGTTTGTATTTTAAGCATTTAAATGACAAAACGGTGAGTTATTTACCTATGCCTATGTATGCAGACGGGCGCTCTATTGCTGGTTTTAATGCCAGTTCTGATGCTATTCAGTCAGCTTATTTTTTATCGACTCATAGCTTAGGCGGCGATGGTGAAATGAGAAATGGGGATATGCGAAATGGCATGAATCCTCTAGTGAATTCATTGGGCCTTGAGGCTTCTTTTGAGCTTGAAAATAATTGGTTGATTGAAAATCGCTTTAGATATTCTGAGATCAGTGGCAATTTTCTTTCTCCTTTTCCTGCGCAAGTTGCGTCGAGTAATGACATTGCCACGAGTATTGGTGGAGAGGGTGCGACACTTGTCTATGCTAATGGGCCTCAGGCGGGGGCGACAATGAGTAATGATGCGTTGGCGATGCGGATCCATACTTTTGATGTGAGCATGGATGATTTAAGTTCTATTGTGAATGATTTCAAATTAATTAAAGTGTTAGATGATACTAGTGTGACTTTGGGCTATTACAATAGCATGCAAACTATTGCTATGTCTTGGATGTGGAATTCTTATGTGATGGAATTAAAAGGTGATAATGCTGCACTGTTGAATGTTGTTGGTGTGGATGGGACTCAGTATTCTGATAATGGCTTATATGCCTACGGTGTGCCTTATTGGGACAATTGTTGTCAGAGAAAATATGATGTTGATTATACTATTCGAGCGCCTTATTTAGCTGTATCGACACAGCTGGGAGATTTCTCTTTTGATGCGAGTGCACGCTACGATTCTGGTGATGCTACGGGCTATTATGCTTCAACGGTACAATCTGAAATTGATATGAATCAAGATGGGAATATTTCTGTCCCTGAAATGAGTGTTTCTTCGGTTAATAATGCTAATCCCATGCCCGTTAATTATGGCTGGAATTATATGTCTTATTCGTTTGGGGTTAACTACAGTGTTGCACAAAACTTAGCACTGTTTGCTCGTTCGAGTCATGGAGGCCGAGTGAATGCCGATCGATTATTATACGGTAAGGTTAACGATGATGGTTCGGTCTCAAAGCAAGATGCAGTGGATTTTGTGGATCAGTATGAGTTAGGCGTTAAATATCGGTTAGATGCCCTGTCTTTGTTTGCAACGACTTTTTATGCTGAAACCGAAGAGCAAAATTTTGAAGCGACCAGTCAAGATTTTTTTGATCGTAAATACGAGGCTAAAGGCATTGAATTAGAGGCGGCTTACTATATTGGGGATTTTGACTTTAGAGGGAATGTAACTTGGACGGATGCTGAAATCACTAAAGATGGATTAAATGCTGACTCGGTTGGGAATACGCCGAGAAGGCAAGCTGATTATATCTATACCTTAATGGGTCAATATAACTTTGATCTAGCCAGTATTGGCTTAAGTTTAATTGGAACCACAGCAAGTTATGCTCAAGATAATATTGTGCAAGATGACGATGCATTAAAATTTGATGGTTATAACCAAGTCAATGCGTTTGCTTCTTATATCCTCACAGAGGGATTAACGGTTTCTTTGAATGTGAATAACCTCTTTAATGCAACAGGCATAACTGAGGCCGAAGAAGGCGTTGTGAGTAGCGCTGATGATATTATTCGCGCGCGGACGATTAATGGCAGAACGACTTCAGCAACCCTTAAATACGACTTCTAATATTTAGAGCGGGCGAGGCGGCTGCTCTTTCAAGATCAGCCGTTCTTCATTTTTTCTCATCCACATTTTAACTTTATTTTGAACAGTTAAATCGTTAAGCGCATTGTCATTCTATTAGGAGAAGGTGCTGATTGAATGCTAATTCGATATACTCGTCCAATAGTAACGTAGAATAGGATATGGAAAATGAGCGCAGCAAAAATAGGTATAGTGACTGTTAGCGATAGAGCCAGCGCTGGCATTTATGAAGATTTATCAGGTAAAGCGATAATTGATGTGCTTAATGAGTATTTAGTATCAGAGTGGGAACCTGTTTATCAGGTTATTCCAGATGAAAAAGAAGTGATTGAGGAGACCTTAATTCGTCTTGCAGATGATAGCCATTGCAGTTTAATCGTGACAACAGGTGGAACGGGGCCTGCAAAAAGAGATGTCACACCTGAAGCCACTGAAGCGGTATGCGATCGTTTAATGCCGGGTTTTGGGGAATTAATGCGAGCCGAATCCCTTAAGTTTGTTCCTACCGCCATTTTGTCTAGGCAAACAGCTGGACTGCGTGGTGATTCATTAATTGTCAATTTACCCGGTAAGCCTAAATCCATTCGTGAATGTTTAGATGCGGTATTTCCTGCTATTCCTTATTGTATTGACTTAATGGAAGGCCCTTTTTTAGAGTGTAATGAAGCTGTAATTAAGCCCTTTAGACCAAAAGCGAAATAGAATTCAGTTCTGCTTTAAGTGTCTGATAATAAATAGTAAAATTGTTTTTTTGTAAATGGCTTTATGTTGCATTTTTGTTTCATTTTTTGTTCTTTACTTTGCTTTTTTTTAGCTGTTTGAATGCGAATAGAGCAAAAACTCTTTAGTTTTTATTGCATCTTAAAGTAATATGGCTAAAAAATAATACGCTTTTAAGCGATGAAGGTAGCTATTTTATGTCTCTCGAACAATATCATGTTATTCGACTTATTCAGCAAAAGAGTCAATCACTTGGCGAAGCCATCGCGCTTAAAGGTTTTGAAATGACCGCGCCTTGGGACAGTGTTAGCTGGAGTCAATTTGATGAATACACATCTCAAATCGCAAGAATACTGATCCAATTTGGGCTCCAATCTCAAGATAAGGCGGTGATTTTATCTCAAAATTGCCCTCAATGGACCTGTGCGGATGTAGGGATGTTGAAAGCCAAGGCGGTTGTTGTCCCGATTTATCCAACCAGTACGGTGGAGCAAGCCGCCTATATTATCAAAGATTGTCAGGCTAAAATCATTTTTGCGGGTGATGAGCTGCAATATCAAATGGCTTGTCAGCTGCTAAAAGAGTGCGATAGTGCGACCCGCATTATTGTGTTTGATGCCAATGTTAATTTGATTGATCAAGAAAATCATTTTCACCTTGATGCACTCTTGTCTCAAGACGTAGAGCAATCTCATGATCAAGCATTACAGCAACGTTTATCTGATCTGCCTCTCGATGATATTTTAACTTTGATTTATACCTCTGGGACAACAGGGGCCCCTAAAGGGGTTATTTTAGATCATCGAAATGTGGCAACCATTATTCGCCAACATGATAGCGAGCTAAACTTTGAAACCGGTGACGTTTCCTTAGCATTTTTGCCATTAAGTCATGTTTTTGAGCGAGGCTGGAGTTTTTACGTTTTAGGTCGAGGTGGCTGTAATGTTTACCTTCAAGATCCGATGAAAGTCAAAGAAGCGATTACCCAAGTTCGACCACATACGTTATGTGTTGTGCCGCGTTTCTTAGAGAAAGTGTATGGTGCTGTTCAGGAGAAAGTGGCAAAAGCGCCCGAGAAGAGAAAAAAACTGTTTGATTGGGCATTATCTGTGGGGGAAAAACACTTTGAAGTGGGTCAAGGTAGAGCAAAGGGATCATTATTATTAAGTTTACAATTTTTACTCGCCAATAAATTAATTTTTTCTAAGTTACAGCAAGTTTTGGGCGGGCGGCTCAAATTTATGCCTTGTGGTGGAGCGGCTCTTGAAGGGAAAGTTGCCGGTTTTTTTCATAGTATCAACCTCCCAGTATTATGTGGCTACGGTATGACCGAGACGAGTGCGACTGTTACGTTAAACACCCTAACAAATCGTGTGACGGGTTCCAATGGTCAGCCTTTACCTGGCGTTGAAATAAAAATTGGTAAAGATAATGAAATTTTAGTGAAGGGCGATACGGTGATGAGGGGCTACTATAATCGCCCTGAAGCAACAGAAGAAACCTTTGAAGATGGGTGGCTGAAAACGGGGGATGCAGGCTTCATTGATGAGAATGGAAATCTGTTTATTACCGATCGCATTAAAGAATTAATGAAAACCTCAAACGGTAAATATATTGCACCACAACGTGTTGAAGGGAAAGTGGGCTGTGATCCGCTGATTGAACAAGTCGCCATTGTTGCCGATGCTAAGCATTATGTTACTGCTTTAATTGTGCCTTCATTTGAATCATTAGAGATTTGGGCAAAAGATGAGGGAGTTGATTATAGTTCTTCATTAGATTTATTACGTCACAGTAAAGTGATTGAGCATTTTGAGCAGAGATTGCATTTATTGCAGGATGAGTTAGCTGGATTTGAAAAAATTAAAAAGTTTACCTTGTTGGCCGATCCCTTTTCAATGGAGTCAGGCTTGATTACGCCGACAATGAAATTGCGCCGTAAGATGATTTATCATAAGTATTCTCAAGAAATTGACGCGATGTACACTTAGGAGTTTGTTGTGATAAATGATGCTATTGAGCTTGTTATTAAGCCGAGATTTTGTGAAACAGATGCACTTGGACATATCAATAACACGGTTATTCCTATGTGGTTTGAGGCAGCACGTGAGCCGATATTTGAAATCGTTAATCCGGGTCAAAACTTAGCGACTTGGAATTTAATCTTAGCGGGTTTTAATATTACGTTTAGTGCGCCAACATTTTATGGAAAAGAGGTGTTGATTAGAACGAATGTGAGCCGTATTGGTAATAGTAGTTTTGTGGTGACACAATCTTGTTGGCAAGAAAACAAGAAAACGGCTGAAGCGCAAACGACTATGGTGTTTTATGATTATGACATGGATAAAAGTCAACCATTAACGGAGCATATTCGCAATCAACTTAACCAATTAATGTGATCTGATAAAAGGCTTGTTTAACTATTTGACAGTGAAGCAAGCCGCTTAAGGTTATTCTTGGTATTGCGCTAGTGTGTTAAGTAACTCTGTGCTGATAGGCGCTTTTTTCCCTGTTTTAAAGTTGAACATGACCACTTTTGACCATCCTGTTGTGGCGATCTTTTGTTGTTTTTCGCTGAAAGCTGTGTAATGCAAAATAAACCTATCAGTCTCAATATTGCTGACGGTCACACCTATGGTTAATGTATCAGGAAAAGTCACTGGGAATTTGTATTTTGCTTGATTTTCACTGATCACGGGCCCAATCATGGTCTCTTTTTTCAGTAAGTTTATTTTACTTAAAAAATCAATTCTGGCGATTTCAAAGTACTTAAAGTAAACCACATTATTGACATGTTGAAGGGCATCCATCTCTCCCCAAGCCACATTGATTCTAGAATTGATAGGATAGTGTTTTAAGAAGTCTTCCATTCGTGTTTAAATCCTTTTTAATTTGTTGTTTTAAAATAAAAATTAACATTTAGTTCGTTTATTAGCAAGAAATGGAGCTGAACTGATGTTGTTTAAAAGTGGGTAACCTATACTTATATTCGTAGGCTATAGGGGGCTTAAAAGCGATACAATGAAACCATCTTATCAATCTCATGTTGCTCAATCTCGGACGCTTTTAAAAGAGCAAAGTCGAGGCTATGGCTTGCTTTTAGGCATTTTAGTGATCGTCAACTTTATCTTGTTCAAGAAGCAAGTTGATTTATCGGTTTTTTATTTCTTGAATAATTTAGCCCTTGATTTTCCTCACTGGTTTTTCGCTCATTTAACCGATTTAGGCAGTGGGGCGACAGTGATTGGTTTGAGTCTGTGTTTTCTTGTGTTTCGTCCTGAATTGATTTGTCGAATGTTAGTGGCTGGAATCATTTGCAGTTTACTGGTGTGGGGGCTAAAGCATTACTTTGATGTGCTAAGACCTGCCGCTGTTGTCAATTCTCTCAATATCATAGGTAATATCCATTTTAAATACAGCTTTCCTTCAGGGCATACTGCTGCTGCATTTGTATTTGCTGGTAGCCTTTATTTATCACTGAATCCTATTTGGATAAAAATGGTGTTGTTGGTTGTGGCGAGCTTTGTTGGAATGTCTCGAGTGGTTGTGGGGGCGCATTGGCCTAGTGATATTGCCATGGGGGCCATTATTGGACTTTTTAGTGCCTATTCTGCCGCTAAATTATTACCGCCTATTTGGTTAATTGCTAAGGTGAGATTATTGTGTTTTGTGACGATTTTTATTGCGCTTGTGATCGCGGAGATCGAAGGTGAATACGACTTTCCACAATTGCCAAGTGTGAAGGTTTTTCGATGGATGATTATTTTCTTATCCTTGATTTTAATCATGAGGCATGTTCTTTTATCTTGGTTAATCAATAAGCCTAAGAAGGTATAGCTTCTTAGGCTTGATGTTTCTAGGGCTTACAGCTTGATTGGCCCTTGTATGTCATCAAAGTTTACTTCACCAGAGCCTGAAGTCAGTATGGTTAATCCCTTTGTATTATAAACATTAATATCACCTGAGCCATCATCAAGTGTGACCTTGCCTTGGCTCGTGTTAACATTGATATCTCCCGAACCATCGTCAATGCTGATATTCCCAGCGATATGTTGCAGTGTGATGTCTCCTGAGCCATCATCAATCGTGACATCTCCAGAGCTATTGCGAATATTCACAGCCCCAGAGCCATCAGTAATCGCGATGTTGGCTGAATTGTTTTTAATGGTAATACTGCCAGAGCCGTCTTCGATATTAAGTTGATGTCCACCGACAATTTGGATGTTTCCAGAGCCGTCATTGAGTTGAATGTTAGCTTTCATATTGGTTATTTTTATTGCGCCTGAGCCATCATTCACATCCAGTGTTAAATGCTCTGGTATGGAAATCATGAGATCGATGTAAGGAGAAGGATGCAGACTCTTGTGTTGTTCGAACTTCGCATTGAGCTTTGCTACGTGTCCATGTTTTTTCAGTGTTAAAATATAAGGCGTATTCTCATGGTAATAAATATTTGCCGTCACCATAATGTCTTTTTGGCCTTTGACGCCCTTAATGGTTAATTGTCCAGCGCCGACATTAGCCACAAGGCTGTTGAGATCCTCTGTATTAATTATTTTGGTTTCCTGTTTATGTTTTAGAGAGGAGTGGTTAGCACCTTCAACATAGATAATGCAGCCAGATAAAGACAGCAATAAAATACTCATAACGATTAGGGAGCGGAACATATTTTGTATATCCTTGTTGTAATGTTATTTCAATGACTTCTCAGATAAAGCAATCAATATGCCAATATTTAATCTATTGATTATTATAGATTTTATTTTATATTGTTTATGGTTTTTATATGATTGTGAGCATTTTGGTTATTATTTGTTGTATTTAGCCAACTTGACCGAATGATCCAATGGTTAAAAAAGACACTGCAAGCACAGTGTCTTTATAAACCTTTAAATAATAAGTGCTACAAAAGAAAAGGAGTGGGCTTTGGGGTGTCTTTATTAGAAGGAGGTAAAATAGGCAGTGTGATTTGGGGCTGATCGCCTGTGAGCGTTTCTAAAAATTTAACAACATCGCCAGTGTCTTTTTTAGAGAGCTTTTTGCCTAACTGAATATCAGCCATAATAGTCACGGCCTCATCTAATGTCCAAATGCTCCCATCATGGAAATAAGGGTAGGTGAGTGCAATATTTCTTAATGTCGGCACTTTAAAGACATTTCTGTCGCTGATTTTCCCCGTTAATGCTTGTCGACCTATGGCTGGATTACTGGTATTGAAGGGTTTGATTAGACCCATTTTCATGTACATATTGTTGCCAACGGCTGGCCCATTGTGGCAATTAACACAGCCTACCTCTTTGAATATACGATAGCCATTAACGGCATTGGCAGATATGGCTTGTTGGTTACCCAGCAAATATTGATCAAATGGGCTATTGGGGGTCACCAGTGTTTCTTCAAAAGCCGCAATCGCATCTGTAATAGAATCAATATTGATGGTTTTATTATCAAATGTCTTTGCGAATAGCGCTTGATACTCTGGAATAGAGGCAATGGTCTTGACTGCCAATGTATGGGTTGAGCCCATTTCTTTTGGATTGGAGATTGGCCCTCCGGCTTGCTCTTTAAGATCTTTTGCTCGTCCGTCCCAGAATTGGGCGATGTTATAGCGAGAATTGAGAACAGTAGGGGAGTTAATGGGACCTTGCTGCCATTGATCGCCAATGGACGTCGCTAAAGAATCGACACCTGCTGTGGCTAAATTATGGCAAGAATTACAGGAGATATAGCCTGATTTTGATAATCTTGGATCGAAGTATAACATTTTCCCCAGTTCAACTTTATTAGGATCGTTAATTTGAACGGGCTCAATAATACTGATGGGCTCTTGAGCTAAACACGCTGGGGTGGCAAGTATCGCGGTGCTCATGGCAAGGATAAGTCGTAAAGGTTGTTTCATAAGTGCTCACATTCTTGTTGATGAAATAAAATTCCCTATCCACATATGTTCATTTTCAACATGACGGTGTTGAAATACGACAAAACAAATGGTTGTTAATTTAAAGCTGGTTTATTCATGCGGTTATGATTTAAAAGCAAGTGCCTTTTTCAGCACCTGATTGTATGGAGGTTATCTTTTGAGTCACTTATCTCGAAAGATAACCTGTATTTTTATATAGCGTCAGCGCTAGGCTATTCTGTTGTCACAATAGAACAGAACGCTTTATAGGTTTGGTCCCGCATTGCGGATATCCTCTGATACTCGATACTGTTTGAAGTTGTCTTGGAAACTCAAGGCTAAGGCATGTTCAAATTCAGCATACTGATCTTTATCTTCCCAAGTTTCAATGGGATTTAATAATTGCTTACTAACTCCAGACACTGATAATGGCACATGCAAGTTGAGCTTTTCTAAGTGTTGCGTTTCAGTTTCTTTGAGCTCCCCACTCACAATGGCGTCAATAATGGCTCTTGTCGTTGGAATGTCAAAACGTTTACCGACACCGTGAGGCCCCCCTGTCCAGCCTGTGTTTACAAGGTAAACTTGGCTATTGAAAGACGCTATGCGCTCCATGAGTAATTCGGCATAAACACTGGCGGGTCTCGGAAAAAATGGCGCGCCAAAACACGTTGAAAAAGTCGATTGTATTGCTGAGGTTGAACCCACTTCTGTTGAGCCTACTTTAGCGGTATAACCAGAGAGAAAGTGATAGGCTGCCTGTGCTTTGGTTAATTTGGATACCGGTGGTAACACCCCTGATACATCGCAAGTAAGGAAGACCACAGCATGGGGTTCATTACCTCTATTTTCTAATTTTCGCTGTTCAATATGCTCAAGCGGATAAGCGACGCGGGTATTTTCAGTTAGGCTACTATCTTGATAATTTGGTGTTTTATTTTCATCAAGCACCACGTTTTCGAGTACTGCGCCATGACGGATCGCATTCCAAATAACGGGTTCATTTTTTTGGCTTAAATCGATGCATTTAGCATAACAACCGCCTTCAATATTAAAGACGCCTCCAGCCGCCCAGCCATGTTCATCATCACCAATCAATAAGCGTTTGGGATCGGCCGATAGTGTGGTTTTTCCTGTGCCTGACAATCCAAAAAATAAGGTGGTATCTCCCTGATGTCCCACATTTGCTGAGCAATGCATCGGCAAAACTCGATGTTCTGTTAGTAGGAAATTTTGCACAGAAAACATGGACTTTTTCATTTCACCGGCATACTTTAAGCCTGCGAGTAATATTTTTCGTTCAGCAAAATTAATGATCACGGCTGCATCGGAATGCGTATCATCTCTTTTGGGATCACAATTAAAACCCGGTGCATTAATAATTTCCCAAACGGGTTTATTTTGTGCATTGAATTGGTCTGGCACGATAAACAGGTTTCGAGCAAAAAGTTGATGCCAAGCATATTCTGTTGTCACTTTTAGTGGTTGATAATGTTCGGGATCGGCGCCAACTTCTAAATCGGAAACAAAGGTTTCCTTATCGCTTAAATAGGTTTCTACTCTTTTCCATAAGGCGTTAAATGCTTCTGGATCAAAGGGACGATTGACTTTCCCCCAATCGATATCATTTTCGGTAGAGGGTTCTTTAACGATGAATCTATCATTAGGAGAGCGACCTGTGCGTGAGCCTGTTCTGGCTATAATCGCGCCTGTTGAGGTGAGCTCTCCTTCATTACGTTTGAGTGCAAAATCAATTAACGCTTGTGCCGAGAGGTTAAGGTGTTTGCGGTTGATTCCGTCCGCCATAGGGATAATCTCCGTTTGTTATACAATGAGGTACTGATCTTTGTTGTCAGTTTATGGTCGAAATTGATTGTAACTTAGGCGATAGAAAATAGGTGAGCAGAAATTGAAAAAAGTGATATAAAGGCACAATGAATATGCCTTTATTTCAAGGTTGATATTTTTTATTGTTTATTTTCAGTATATTGAATATCTGAGAAGATAGCTTCAATATCAATGCTATCGAATGTGTATTGGGTGTTGCAGTATTCACACCCCATTTCAATTTTCCCTTGTTCTTTGATAATGTCATCAATTTCACTTTTAGCAATACTGCGAATGGCCTGTGCACTTCTTTCTTTAGAGCAGCGGCAATTAAAGCTAACTTTCATTGGTTCAAAGAGCCTAATGTCCTCTTCATGATATAAACGATGTAAAACTGTTTGAGTGTCTAGAGAGAAAAGTTCTTCAGCTTTAATCGTATCGGTTATCATGCTTAAATGCTCAAATGCATCATTTTGTTCTGTTTCACTTGGCAAGACTTGTAATAACATACCGGCTGTATGTTGGCCATTGGCAAATAGCCACACTTTTGTGGGTAATTGTTCCGATTGAGAGAAATACGCTTCGAGGCATTGGCTTAAGCTGGGTTTGTCTAATGCCACGACACCTTGATAGCGCTCACCTTCTTTGGGAGTGAGGGTGATGACCATGTGCCCTTGGCCAAAGAGTTGCTGTAAGTTGTCACTGTCAGGAAGGGTATCAGAAAATCGTGCCACCCCTCTTAACTGTTGTTTATCATCACCATTGATGACTGCTAATGATACAGGGCCATTACCTTGAAGTTGCACACTAATGTCGCCTTCAAATTTTAGCGTAGAAGTTAATAACGATGTTGCCGACATTAATTGCCCAAGTAGATTTTGAATGGCTACAGGGTATGGGTGTGCGGCTAATATCGCTTGGTAACTTTCTTCAAGTTGTACTATTTGACCTCTCACATCTACATTCTCAAATAAATAGCGATGTAATGTATCTTTATTCATTCTACAATCTCTTTTTCTTTATCAATTAACTTTCTTTAAATCGTATGAGTTGGCGGCGCTGTTTCTTATCTGGCTTCTGCGCGGGAGCTGGGTTGTTAAGAATATTTAATCTTCTTGCTTCGGCATAGGTTTCACGTTTAGCGGCACTCTCTGCGGTTTCTGAGTATAAGGTTTGAGCGATAGTGGCTTTTTGTCGATTTTCAGAGAGTTGAATGACAACAATTTCTTTTTCGTCAAAACCTTGTCGCAACCTGATTTTTGCTCCAATTTCCACCAGTTTGCTGGATTTGGCCCGTTGACCGTTGTAATGCACTTTTCCGCCATTGATCATGTCTTTTGCTATGGCCCTGGTCTTATAAAATCGGGCCGCCCAGAGCCATTTATCTAAGCGAACTTGCTGTTCTGATTTATTCATTTCTAACATAAAGTATCACAATTTGTTTAAAATCATGTAAAATAAGGGAAAAGTAATGATCACACTGAGAGTGTTTATTCTTGTGTATTTGAAATATTAAGATTCTGTATGTATTTCGCACTTGTATTAAGACTGTCAAGGTAGCATATTTGAACGTTTTGCGCCAATATTGCTCGCGTTATGGGCTTGTTGCTATTAACTGTCTAGGTTAGCATGGTGGATTAATTGCTAAATTAACGTAAACAAAGTCGAGGCCTATAAATAAGAGGGGCCAATTAATTATGGATTTACTAGATACGATTTTTACAAAAATAGCTAAGATACCCCAAAGGCCACTTAATAATATCATTTTTTGGTCTGGCATGTTATTGAGTTTATCTTTACTCGCACAAATTACGTGGAAAATGGTACCCAGTACAAGTTCGGCAGTTAACTGGCAACCTATTCCAGTGGAGATCAGCAGTGCAGGTAAAGTTAATGTTAAAGATATTGAGAGATTGGCATTATTTGGTCAGTATACGGCTGAAGCGGAAGATAAGCCAAAAGAGAATGTGGTCGAGCAGATAACCGATGCACCTAAAACAACCTTATCTATCCAACTAACAGGGGTGGTGGCTTCCACAAGAGAAAAGCAAGGTTTGGCTGTTATCGCCTCAAGTGGCGGACAAGAGACCTATAGTCTGGGAGATAAAATTAAAGGGACATCGGCTTCCCTTAAAGAGGTTTATGCGGATCGCATCATTATTACCAATAATGGTCGCTATGAAACCTTAATGCTTGACGGTTTGAAGTATGAAGCACAAGGACAAGCGAATAAACAGCTACAGAAAGCGAAGACGAGTAATGATGTGCGAAAAATCGATCATAGAACAAACAAGGCCGTTTCTCAAAGGTTGAAAACGTCTCGAGATGAGTTGGTTTCCGATCCTGGGAAAATTACGGATTATTTATCAATCTCACCTGTTAGAAAGGGAGGTGAACTTCAAGGGTATCGCCTAAATGCAGGAAAAGATAGAGCTTTATTTGCAGAGTCTGGATTGAAACCTAATGATTTAGCGAAATCGATTAATGGCTATGATTTGACTGATATGGGGCAAGCATTAGAAGTCATGTCGTCGTTACCCGAGTTAACGGAAATGTCGTTAATGGTAGAAAGAAAAGGACAATTAATTGAGATCATGTTTAGTTTGCCTCAGTGAAGAGGATCAGTTTAAGAGTAAACGATATTTCATGCTGGATTAATGAAGAATATAATACGCAATAATAGTATAAGCAGATAACATTTTTTTGTGCGTTCAAATGAAAAGTGTAAGCATTTCATTGGTGCTTTTTGGTCATTTGACAAGGTGTTTGGGGCGCACGTTTAGAAAAATTTCAGGGGAAGGTTGATGATAGATAAGAAAAGTATTAAGCGAAGCTTAGTCGCTGGACTCGTGATGGGCGCAGCGTTACTAACCCCATCGCTTGCGTGGTCTGAGCAATTTGCCGCGAATTTTAAAGGCGCAGACATTGAAGAGTTCATCAATATTGTCGGCAAAAACCTGAACAAAACCATTATTGTTGATCCCACTGTTCGTGGAAAGATTAACGTTCGAAGTTATGACTTACTGGATGAAGAACAGTATTATCAATTTTTCCTGAATGTATTGCAGGTATACGGTTACGCGGCCGTTCAAGTTGAAAATAACATCATTAAAGTTATCAAAGATAAAGACGCTAAAACGGCCGCGATTAGAGTCGCTGATGATGCGTCGCCTGGTATGGGCGATGAGATGGTGACTCGGGTTGTGCCTTTGTATAACACCGAAGCGAAATTATTGGCGCCGTTATTACGTCAGCTTAATGATAATGCTGGTGGTGGTAATGTCGTGAATTATGACCAATCTAACGTATTGATGATTACGGGTCGTGCCGCCGTTGTTAATAAATTGGTCGACATAGTGCATCGTGTGGATAAGCAAGGCGATACCACAGTTGAAGTGGTGAACCTAAAGTTTGCTTCAGCCAGTGAAATGGTGCGTATTATTGAAAGTTTATATCGTACCACGGGTAATCAGGCCCAGCTGCCTGGGCAAGCCCCTAAAGTGGTTGCCGATGAGCGTTTAAATTCGGTTGTGGTGAGTGGCGATGAAAAAAGCCGTGAACGTGTGGTGAGCTTAATTAAGCAATTGGATGCGGATCAGGCCACTACAGGTAATATTAAAGTACGTTATTTGCGCTATGCTAAGGCCGAAGACTTAGTTGAAGTATTAACAGGGTTCGCTCAAAAACTGGCTGATGAAAAGTCTAAGACTAAATCGAGTGCGGGAAGTAGTCAGCGCCGCAACGACATTAATATTATGGCCCATACTGATACCAATGCTTTAGTGATCAGCGCCGAGCCTGATCAAATGCGAACACTTGAGAATGTTATCGATCAGTTAGATATTCGCCGTGCACAAGTGCTGGTCGAGGCCATTATTGTCGAGGTGGCCGAAGGGGATAATGTGGGCTTTGGTATCCAAATGGCCAGTGCTCTAGGAGGGGGAACTCAGTTTAATAATATTGGTCCAACTATTGGGGAGATTGGTGCCGGTGTGTGGGATGCTCAGCCGACTAAAGCCACTCAAACTTGTACAATAGGAACCACCAATCCAGTCTGTACAGATAATCCCGAGGTTTTGGGCGATATCACGACTTTGGCTACTGCACTCGCTAAAGTCAATGGCATGGCGTGGGGGTTAGCGGCAGGGGACTTTGGCGCATTGGTTCAAGCAGTATCCAGTGATACCACATCTAATGTGTTGGCGACACCATCAATCACGACCCTTGATAACCAAGAAGCGTCTTTTATTGTGGGTGATGAGGTGCCCGTTATCACAGGCTCTACAGCGAGCTCTGACAACAGCAATCCGTTTCAGTCCGTTGAGCGTAAAGAGGTGGGGGTAAAACTGAAAGTGACGCCACTTGTGAACGAAGGCACGTCGGTAAAACTGATTATTGAGCAGGAAGTGTCTGGGGTTAACGGTAATACCAGTGTGGATGTGACTTTTTCGACACGGCGTTTAACCACCACTGTGATGGCGGACTCGGGTGAAATTGTGGTGCTGGGCGGCTTGATTAACGAAGAAGTACAAGAAAGTGTGCAAAAGGTGCCTTTCTTAGGGGATATCCCTTGGCTTGGGCAATTATTCAGATCGTCTTCAAGTAAGAAAACCAAGAAAAATTTGATGGTCTTTATTAAGCCGACCATTATTCGAGATGGCATGACAATGCAAGGGATCTCAGGGCGTAAGTACAATTACTTTAGAGCCTTGCAGTTAGAGCAAGACGACAAAGGCATTAACTTAATGCCAAATAGCAGTGTTCCTGTGCTGCCTGAGTGGAATATGAGTGAGCATGTTGGGCCTGAGGTGAATGATATATTAGAGCGTTATAAGCAAGGCCAAGGGTTAGATACTCGCATGCGCGAAACGAATTCAACCTTAAGAACGATTACTGAAAATAAAGAGAAAGATAAGCAAGAGGCGGCCGCAGAAGCAGAGGCTAAGATTAAAGCGGCTCAAGAAGCAGTTGATGCTGAGCAAAGTGGATCAGGTGGAAGTAATGCAAACTGAAGAGTTAATGCAGGCGACAAATGAACTTGAGATGTCGGTTGAGACCGAAGTCGATGAAACGCTTTATTCCAACAACAAAGAGCGGTTATCTTTTGCTTTTGCTAATCGTTTTAGCTTGGCATTAGATAAAGCTGAAGAGGGTAAATTAACCTTATTTCATGTGGCATCGACGCCTTTTGAGGCATTACTGGAAGCGAGACGTTATGTGGGAAAAAATGTCCCGCTTAAACAGCTTGAAGACAGCGAATTTGAAGCTAAATTAACTCAGGCTTATCAAGCCAATTCATCTGAAGCGCAGCAAATGATGGAAGACATTGGCAATGAAATGGATTTGTTCACACTGGCTGAAGAGTTGCCGCAAACAGAAGATTTGCTTGAGGGGGATGATGATGCCCCCATCATTAAGCTTATTAATGCCTTGTTGTCTGAGGCAATTAAAGAGGAAGCCTCTGATATTCATATTGAAACCTATGAAAAGCAATTGATTGTTAGGTTCAGAGTGGATGGAGTATTAAAGGAAGTTCTCAAGCCAAACCGTAAATTGTCTTCATTACTGGTATCGCGTATTAAGGTAATGGCACGCCTTGATATTGCTGAGAAACGTGTTCCGCAAGATGGTCGTATATCCTTACGTATTGGTGGCCGCGCTGTGGATGTGCGGGTCTCAACTATGCCATCGAGTCACGGTGAACGTGTGGTGCTGCGTTTATTAGATAAGAACGCTGGCAACTTGAATCTAGTTCAGCTGGGGATGACAGAAAATGTTCGTGTCCAATTCGATGATTTAATCAGGCGTCCTCACGGTATTATTTTGGTGACAGGCCCAACGGGCTCGGGGAAAAGTACCACGCTTTATGCTGGCCTGACGGATATTAATTCTGTTGACACCAATATTTTAACCGTTGAAGATCCCATAGAGTATGAACTGGAGGGTATTGGTCAAACTCAGGTGAATACCAAAGTTGATATGACTTTTGCTCGTGGCTTAAGAGCGATTTTACGTCAAGATCCCGATGTGGTCATGATTGGTGAGATCCGTGATTTAGAAACCGCGCAAATCGCTGTACAAGCCTCTTTAACGGGTCATATGGTAATTTCAACCTTGCACACCAATACCGCATCAGGGGCTATCACGCGTTTACAGGATATGGGGGTTGAGCCTTTTCTTGTGTCTTCAAGTCTATTGGGCGTGTTGGCGCAGCGGCTTATTCGTACCTTGTGTAATGACTGTAAAGAAGAGCATTTGCCTGATGAGCGTGAGCGTGAATTATTAGGCATTGAGATTAGTGATACACAAACTATTTTTAGAGCCAAGGGCTGTAAATCATGTGGTTATAATGGATATCGAGGCCGTACCGGTATTCATGAGTTATTGACGGTAGATGATCATGTTCGTGGACTGATCCATGATGGTCGCGGTGAGTTGGCCATTGAAAAACATATTCGTAAAACAGTGCCGAGTATTCGCATTGATGGCATGAGCAAAGTCATTGCGGGCAAAACCACCCTCGAAGAAGTATTACGCGTGACCCGGGAGGAATAATCAATGCCAGCATTTGAGTACAAGGCATTAGATAATAAAGGTAAGCAACAAAAAGGGGTTGTTGAGGCCGACACGCCTAAGCATGCGCGTTCACAATTACGCGAATTACGCTTGATGCCGCTAGAAATTACCGCCGTTGCCGAAAAAGAAGCTAAACAAAAATCCAAAGGGGTTGCGTTATTTAAGCGGGGGATTTCTGTTGCTGAACTGGCATTGATCACTCGTCAAATATCGACCCTTGTGGCTGCGGGCTTGCCTATTGAAGAAGCGCTTAAAGCTGTTGGGCAGCAATGTGAAAAAGATAGGCTTGCCAGTATGGTGATGGCAGTTCGTTCGCGTGTCGTTGAAGGGTATACATTTGCCGACTCGTTAGCCGAATTTTCACATATTTTTGATGATTTATATCGTGCTATGGTGGCGTCAGGCGAAAAGTCAGGATATCTCGATGTTGTGCTCAACCGTTTGGCGGATTACACCGAACGTCGTCAGCAACTGAAAAATAAAATGATGCAAGCCATGATTTATCCTGTGGTGTTAACGGTGGTCGCTATTGGCGTCATTGCTATTTTGTTAGCGGCTGTTGTGCCACAAGTCGTTGGGCAATTTCAGCATATGGGCCAAGAACTGCCTTGGACCACAGAATTATTGATTTCATCCTCTGATTTTATTCGGGACTATGGCCTGATAGTATTGGGGGTACTGATTGGCTTTTTTGTCATTGCAAAAAGGTTATTGCGCATCGATAAGTATCGTATGAGGTACGACTCATTGTTATTGCGATTACCTGTGGTGAGTAAAGTCAGTAAGAGTCTTAATACAGCGCGTTTTGCAAGAACATTAAGCATTTTGACGGCAAGTTCAGTGCCCTTATTGGATGCGATGCGAATTGCCAGTGATGTGTTGGTGAATGTGAGAGTGAAGCAAGCGGTAGAAGAGGCGACAGCACGTGTACGCGAAGGAACGGGGTTAGGGGCCGCGTTAGGTAATACGAAGCTTTTCCCGCCCATGATGCTCTATATGATTGCATCAGGAGAAAAAAGTGGTGAACTCGAGAACATGTTGGAGCGGGCAGCAGATACACAAGATAGAGAGTTCGAATCAAATGTGAATATTGCTTTAGGTGTGTTTGAGCCTGTATTGGTTGTCAGTATGGCGGTGATAGTCTTGTTTATTGTTCTGGCTATTTTACAACCTATTTTAGAGCTTAATAACATGGTGAGCCAATAAATTAAATTAAGTAAGTGGTTGACTTAAAATACGTTAACCGCACAATCTTTGAGGGAGTTGTTCATGCAAAAACGAAATAAGCAAAAAGGTTTTACCCTATTAGAGGTCATGGTGGTTATCGTGATTTTGGGGATCCTTGCTTCTATGGTTGTTCCTAATTTGATGGGAAATAAAGATAAAGCGGATCAGCAAAAAGCGGTGTCTGACATAGTGGCTTTAGAAAATGCCTTAGATATGTATCGTTTGGATAACAGTATTTATCCAACGACTGAGCAAGGTTTAGAGGCCTTAGTTCAAAAGCCGACGATTTCACCAGAGCCTCGTAACTATCGTCCAGATGGTTATTTGAAGCGTTTACCTCAAGATCCATGGCGTAATGATTATATGCTACTGAGTCCTGGTGAGCATGGAAAAATAGATGTCTTTAGTGCCGGTCCAGATGGCCAAGCGGGTACTGAAGATGACATTGGTAATTGGAATCTACAGCAGTATCAATAATATGACTATGTTGCGCCAAAAAGGCTTCACTTTAATGGAAGTGTTGCTGGTTGTTTTGCTCATGGGGCTGGCAGCGGCAGCTGTCACTTTGAGTATGAGTGGAGCAGGGAAAGATCGTGCTTTAGAAAAAACGGCGCAACAATTTAAGCAATCGGTTGAGTTGGTACTCGATGAAACGGTCATGAGCGGTGATTTTGTCGGTATTGTCGTGGAACCCAATCATTATCAATTTGTTTTGTATGATGAGGGTAAATGGCAGCCATTGAAAAATGATCGTTTATTAGGCGAGCGAGAAATGGATCCCGGTGTTGAAATGACATTGGTCGTTGAAGGCTTACCTTTAGTGCAGGATGATGAGGAAGAGACGAGTTCCTGGACCGGTGATGGTCCATTTATTGAAAAAACCGATGAAGAGAAGAAAAAATTCCCCGAGCCACAGATCCTTTTATTTCCAAGTGGTGAAATGTCGGCATTTGAACTGACTTTTTCCGGTCGAGATGATTCGGATAACTACATTGATGTCAAGGTTATTGGTGATGCGTTTGGCCGCATTGTATTAGGTAGGGATGATGATGAGAAATAAAAACGGCCTTGATTTTCATGGCATGCTCATTTTAGCCCATGCCTTGCCCTATCTTCTTGCTTTTTTTCTCTTGTATGATGTAGGGAGCAAGTGATGAGAATGCGTCGGTCGACTTTGAGTCATATGAAAGGTATGACATTACTTGAAGTCATTGTGGCTTTGGCAGTGTTTTCTATTGCGGCAATTGCAATAACGAAAAGCTTAAGCGAATTAATCAGTAATATGCCCATTTTAGAAGAGCGAACATTAGCGCAATGGGTGGTCGATAATCAGCTTGTAGATGTAAAATTGAGTACGACTTTCCCCGATGTAGGGCGCAAGGATGGACAAACCACATTAGCAGGCAGAGATTGGTATTGGCGCCAGCAAGTGATTAAAACCGATGATGATAAGTTTCGATTGGTGAAAGTGAGTGTGAGTGATACTGATAACTTCAAACGGACTATCGCAGAAGTGAGTACTTATGTATTTAATGACTCAAGCGATAGCAGTGGCTCAAATGACTCGAATTAATCATCAGCAAGGTTTTACGCTTCTTGAGATGCTCATTGCCATTGCGATTTTCGCCATGATTGGGTTGGCATCGAATACCGTGTTACATACCGTGATGCTTAATGATGAAAGCACGCGAGATTTTTCTGCCAAACTCAAAGCGATGCAGCAAGGCTTTGGCATGATTGAGAGAGATTTTAATCAGATGGTGCCTCGTACGCCAAGGTTGTTTGAAGGGGGAAGAGGGAGTACGGTGTTTCAAACTGGCAGTGATATTTTAGATTCAGAATCCGAAGCCATGGTTTTTTTCCGTTTAGGCTGGCTAAACCCTGATGGGATGTTACCAAGAGGGACATTGCAGTCGGTTGCTTATGTCGTTAAAGAAGGTAATTTAGAGCGTTGGTATTACCCTTATCCTGAGCCCGAGATGGGGGCTGAGCCCATCAAAACCGTCGTGATGAAAAATGTGATATCCGTTGAGTACTCTTTTTTTGTTGACGGTAAATGGGAGCGGAAAGTGGATGCAAGCACATTGCCACAAGCTATTAGCATGCAAATTGAATTGGAAGGCTTAGGCAAAGTGATGCGGAAATTTTTATTAGTTGATGCAATGCCAGAAACAGACAATTCATCAAATGGCTCCGGTTCAAATGGTTCTGGTTCAAATGGTTCTGGTTCAAATGGCTCTGGTTCAAATGGTTCTGATTCAAATGGTTCTGGTTCAAATGGCAGTAAGGGATAGCATTAATGATCAGGTCCAATAGCCATTCATCATCTAAGCCCACTCAACAAAAAGGTGTTGCCTTAATTGTTGTGATCCTCATTATTGCGATGATTGCTATCGTCGCAACGAATATTACCTCCCTTAACCAATTATCTGTTAGGCGTACAATGAATGTGGCGCAGTATGATCAAGCTTACTGGTATGCCTTATCGGCCGAAGAGTTGGCTAAGAAAATACTCACCCAAGATTTTGAAGATGATGAAGAAAGTGTCAATCTGCAACAGTACTGGGCGCAATCGGGTTTGGTTTTTCCCGTCGAATTGGGAGAGATTGCGGGTGAAATTAAAGATATGCGATCTTGCTTTAACGTCAATGCATTATCTGTTGCGACAGAAGAAGACGCAAGTACGGGGCAAAGTAAGCCCAGTTTACCTATGCGGCAATTTGCAGGATTGTTAGTGGCAATGGGGATGGATCAGTTTTCGGCTGATACCCTTGCCGCCACTTTGAAAGACTATACCGATGAGGATACGACAACCAGTGCTTATGGCGCTGAAGATGCAGAATATGAATCCAGAACGGTACCCTACCGTTCTGCGAATACTCTGCTATTTGATAAGAGTGAGCTTCGAGCCATTATGGGCTTTACTCAGGACATTTATATGCGAATAGCGCCTTTTGTTTGTGCTATTCCTGGTAATGACCAACAAGTGCTGAATGTGAATACCATAAAGGTAGAAGATGCGCCGATATTGGCAGGGATGTTTGAAAATAAAATATCTGTTGGTGAGGCGGAAGGCATCATTAACCAAAGACCTGCAGATGGCTACGAGTCCATTGAGGACTTTTGGGCAAACTCATCGATTAGTAGCTTTAAAACCTCTGATGAGGCATTAGCGTCGAGTTTTGGCATTGACAGTGATTATTTTCTATTACGTGCAGGTGCCAAAGTTGATCGTGCAATTTTTCGTTTGAAAAGTGTGTTAATGCGGGGTTCGGATAACAAGTTGTCCGTTATTTCACGTCAGTTTGGTGATAGAAAAATAGTATTACCAGTGAAAGAAGAGTCTAGCTCATTTTTAAGTGAAGAAGAGAAAATGGGAATTTCACAAGAAGATCCGGAGAAGAGAAAGTGAGCGAACGATTAGTTATCCGATTAGGCCAGACAGCTGAAGAAACGTGTTTCTGGCTCGTGTGGTCAGAACAAGAACAAGAGATAATCGCATCGGGACAGTTAAGCCATGTTGATGAATTATCGACCCTCACTGAGCGAGCCGGTCATAGACCTGTTGATATTTTAGTGCCAACGTCGACGATTACATTAACGTCGGTGGACTTACCCGAAGGTAATCAAAGGCAAGCGATTAAAGCGCTGCCTTTCATGTTAGAAGAAAATCTTGCTCAAGATGTTGATGAGTTACATTTTGTCGTTGGTAAAACTCAAGGTTCTCGTTTGCCTGTGGGCGTCGTTTCCCATGAGCAAATGCAATTATGGCTAGCTTGGCTTAGCGATGCGCAGTTATCGATACAGCGCATTGTTCCAGATTGTCTTGCGCTACCTTTAGAGGAGTGCCATTGGGCGGCAATGCAATTTGAAGAAGATTATTTATTAAGAACCGGTGAGAGCAGTGGGGTCGCCTTGTCAAAAGATTGGGTAGATACCGCCTTGGTGCATTTGATTACACAGGATCATTTGGCAACAAACAATGAAGAAGAGATCACTGTAGCAGGTTATACAGAACTTGCTTTAGCCGGAACAGAGATCCGTCAGCAGCCACTGGAATTACCTATGCTGACATTGGCTAAAGGTTTAGCATCTGCACCTTTAGACTTGTTAACAGGCTTGTATAAACCTAAGCGTGAATATGCTAAGTATTTATCCCTTTGGGGAAATACAGCGATTTTGTTTGGTGTATTATTTGTGCTCGCATTAGTCAATAAAGGCTTAACTATTTATCAAATGGATGCAAAGACACAAACACTGAAAGCGCAAACAGAAGCGATTTATAAGCAAGTCGTGCCAGGCAGTTCCCGTGTGGTGAATGTGAGGACTCAGATTGATGGTTATTTAAGAGGCTTACAAGGAAATACGCGAGGCAACAGTCAATTCTTTTCTATGCTCGCAGGCATTGAAGGCGGTTTTTCTCAAGTGAAAGAATTAAAGCCGACCACTATGCGTTTTGATGGTGCGCGTAATGAGCTGAGAATGCAAGTGTCGGCCAAAAGTTATGGTCAAATTGAGAAGTTTAAAGACATAGTATCGCGGTCTTATACCTTAGATGCTGGGGCGATGAACAGTACTGATTCTGCAGTGACGAGCACCCTAACAATAAAGGCGAAATAACATGGAAAACTTAAAAACATGGTGGCGAGGATTAGTGTTGCGCGAGCAGCAAATGGTCGCGGCTTGTGCTGTTGTTTTAGTGGTCGGTTTTATTTATTGGGGAGTGTGGACACCCATTGATAATGCTGAAATGAATGCTAAGAGAAATCTTACCGCTCAAGAGCAAACATTGAATTATGTTAAGCAAAAGGCCAATCTCATTGCAGGGCTTAAGAAGGCGGGTGGTAATGGCAAATTTAGAGGGAGCTTGAGTACGGTCGTGAATCAAACTGCGGCACAATACGAACTTGAGATCACACGGATGCAGCCCCAAGGTAATAAAATTCAAGTTTGGATGAGTGATGTCCCTTTTGATTCCTTGCTAGATTATGTGAGCAATCTTGTTCAAGAAAAAGGTCTCTCGCTTGATAGCATCGATATTGCGGCTGTCGATAAACCTGGTTATGTCTCTGTTCGTCGTATTCAGTTCTCTTTGTAAGGTGTTAATGTGAGTTTAACGAAGAAAATAATTATTGGCCTATTCATTTACCTTATTTTTCTAGTGGCGACGCTTCCTGCTAATTTTGCAATGAGATTTGTCGCTTTGCCTAGTGGGTTATCAATTGGTGACGTGTCTGGTAGCGTGTGGCAGGGAAGCATTGATAGTGTGACTTTTGAAGGTCGTCCGCTGGATACATTAAAATGGGACTTAAGTCCATGGCGCTTGTTTTTGGGCCAAGTTCAAGTTGATTTTAGCCTTGGTGAGCGTAACACTCCAATTAATGCTAGGGGATTACTACGCGCGTCTTTTTCTGGTTTATACGTTGAAGCATTTCGATTTGAGGCGCCTATTCCTATACTATTAGGGCAAAAGGTATTGCCTTTTAGAACTAAAATAGATGGCGATATGAGTGTCTTTCTCAATGAGTTCGACTCTGGAGAAGCTTGGTGTGAGACTTTATCGGGAACAGCGATTATTAATCAAGCTAAAGTGAATAATCAATTTGGTGATTATCCTTTAGGGGACATTTCCTTTGCGTTAAGCTGCGTTAATGGTGATATTGAATTTAAAACCGACGAGAAAATGAATCGTCTTGGTTTAGTCGGGACCTTATTGTTGCAAGATAAAAATCGTGTTGCCATAGACGCTAAAATGAAAGAAACAGCCGATCAACCAGCCGATCTTAAAAAGATGCTAAGTCAGTTTGGGGCTAAAGACAGTCAGGGTTATTACACGTTGAATTATAAAGGGGCCATTCCCGGATTGTAGGTATTATATTTTCTATTCCGAAATTATATAATGATGTTAACTCCCGGATTGTAGAGATCCTAATGATTCAGCGGTTCTAACAATATTGTTATTTTTGACCATTAAATGATTAACGCCCACTGATTAACTTTATCAGTGGGCGTTTTTGTTGTTTGATGAATTCCCTGAATATTTTGTCTAAAATTAAAGTTGTGGTTCAACTAGGTCGTAGTAAGATGATGTTCATAGAGGATAGATTATGAGCATGAAGCCAAATGAATAAAAAACAGGTGAAACCCACAATATTGGATACTCACACGGTTGCAAAGAGCCGCTTGTTTCATATTGAGCAAGTGGATCTTCAGTTCTCAAATGCAGAATGCCGACAGTATGAAAGAATGAAAGGCAAAGGTCGAGGGGCTGTCATGGTGGTGCCAGTGCTGAATAATCGACAATTGTTATTGGGTCGTGAGTATGCCGTGGGCACTGACAGTTATGAATTGGGTTTTTCAAAAGGCTTGATTGATCCCGGTGAGAGTGCCATTGAAGCGGCTAATAGAGAGCTACAGGAAGAAATTGGTTATGGAGCTAAAAAACTGACCCATTTGATGGAGCTAAGCTTGGCACCCAGTTATTTTTCTAGCAAAATGCAAATATTTCTCGCTGAAGACTTATATGAGAACAAATTAGAAGGGGATGAACCTGAGCCTATTGAGTTAGTAACATGGCCACTTGAACATTGGCAAGATTTACTCCTTGAGAATGACTTTTCTGAATCGCGTAGTGTTTGCGCCTTGTTTTTAGCGCAAAAGCATCTCAAGCTTAAGTAGACTATTCATGACGCTTATTTACTTTTAATCTATGCCGTTTTTAACATTGTGGGCTGTTGGAGTCGTATATGAAGCCAGAACATTATATTGAACAAGTTATCGATATAGCAAAGGATGCTGGAGAAACCATCAGGGATATTTATCAGCGAGGGACATTTCAGCGTGAAATGAAGTCAGATAATACCCCTGTGACTTCTGCAGATTTGGCGGCGCATAATATTATTACTTCGGCTTTGATGATATTGACTCCCGACATTCCTATTCTATCGGAAGAAGATGCCGATATTCCCCTTGAGAAGCGAGAGCAATGGCAGCGTTATTGGTTGGTGGATCCGCTCGACGGCACGGGAGAGTTTATTGCGGGCAGTGGCGATTTCTCTGTGATTATTGCTTTGGTTGAACATAATCGGCCTATTATGGGGGTTGTTTATGTGCCAATGACGGAAGTCTGTTATTACGCGATTGCAGGTCTAGGTGCGTATAAACGTCATGGCTCAGCCGAGCTGAGGATCCACAGTCGATTTATTGAAAATGATGATCCCTCTTTGCGTTTAGCGGTGAGTCGACGTCAAGATCCACAATCAGTTATCAAGTTATTTCATCAACATAAGCATTGCGAGCTTGTGACCTTAGGAGGGGCGGCATTAAAGAGTTGTTTGGTTGCAGAAGGCAGAGCAGATTGCTATGTGCGTATTGGCCCTACAGGTGAATGGGATACTGGAGCGGCTCAAATTATTATAGAAGAGGCTGGTGGAGAGGTAATGGATCTAGAATTGCAACCTTTGTCCTATAATGAACGTGAGAGTTTAGAAAACCCTAATTTTATTGTGGTGGGTGCACCTCATTTAGAGTGGGATAAGATTTTAATTGGTGAGTAACGTTTTGCCAATTTAAGCATTTCACTTTTTGGCAGTATGTTGGGTGTTGTTTTTGGTATGAATTAGCGTAATACATTGCACTGAGGCTGGTCGTATTGAGCCTTACATTAAGGAATATCAATATGATCGTTACTCGCCGTTTTTTACCTTATTTTGTGACGCAATGCTTGGGTGCGTTAAATGACAATTTATTCAAGAATATTCTTCTGCTGATGGTGACATACTCCCAAGTTAATAGTTTACCTATCAGTGTCAATTTATTTGTTAATTTAGCCGCAGGGCTATTTATTCTGCCATTTCTATTGTTCTCTGCCCATGCAGGCTTGATTGCCGATCATATTGATAAAGCGTTATTGATCCGCAGGTTGAAGTTATTAGAAATTGTTATTATGGCTTGTGCTATGGTAGCTATCTTAACGCATAGTTATTTAATTATGCTGTTATTACTGTTTTTAACGGGAATACAATCAGCTTATTTTGGTCCAGTTAAGTATTCTATTTTACCTCGTGCTTTATATGAGCATGAACTTATTCGAGGCAATGCTTGGGTTGAGCTAGGAACTTTTATTGCTATTTTGATTGGCACCCTCAGCGCTGGATTGATTGTTGATTTTGATCCTCAAGGGCGACTGTCGGCTCTTTTAGTGTTTTCATTGGCGATCATTGGTTATGCTGCCAGTGTCATGATCCCTTCAGTTCCTTCTCTGTCTGCCCATCAAAAGGTAAAGTTTGCGCCTTTCTCGGGTGGTTGGAAAATGATTAAGGATGTAAAAAAGCAACCCGCAATTTGGGCATGTGTCATTGTGATCAGTTGGTTTTGGTTTTTAGGGGCGACTTATCTCACTCAGTTCCCCAATTTTTCTAAAGTGCATTTACAAGGTGATGCGACAGTTGTTTCTTTACTTTTGCTCTTGTTTTCGATGGGAATTGGTATAGGTTCTCTCATTTGTGGACGACTTTCATTTGGACAGGTTGAGCTGGGAGTGGCTTTATTGGGGTTAATCGGTTTAGCGGTATTTGGATTCGACTTACCTTTGGCTGTGACGCTGCTTGAAGTCCATTCTGGAACGGTTTACAGTGCGATTACGTTTATTACTGGAGGAGATCATTATAGGATCATATTTGATTTGTTCATGATTGGTGTGAGTGGTGGATTGTTTATTGTGCCTCTATATGCTTTTATTCAAGTCAAATCCGAAGATGGGCATTGTGCTCAAGCGATAGCGGTCAATAATATTGCTAATGCCGTGTTTATGATTGCTTCCGCTGTGTTGTCTATGATTTTGCTAGGCACATTTTCTTGGAGTATTTTACAACTGTTTACTCTGTTGTCAGCGCTTAATTTACTGGTTTTAATTTATCTCATTTGGGCTTTTCCCAGCTTTATTTTTGCTTGTATCAGTTATGTGTTCCGGCATATTTTCTTGCGAGTAAAAGTTGAAGGGATCGAAAAGTTAGTGGGTGGGGGAGCGGTATTACTAATAAACCGTGAATTATCGACGCTAGAGCGTGTGATATTACAGGGGATGAGCGGTAGAAAGATGTTTTTTGTGAGTGATAATCATAAAAATGAAAAGGGTTTCAAAGCTTGGTTGTCACAGCATCTACATTATATTGTGATCTCTGATGCATTAGAGTCTACACAGCCATCTATTGATGGATTATTAATGAAAGATTTGGATGCTGGAAATTGGGTTGTGATCCAAGATGTCGAATTTCACGTTCTCTTTTCTGATATGAAAATTCAGCCACCAAAATTAACAGTAACCCTCAATGCAAATGACGTTATGTCTTTTCGGAGTAAAGTCAACCTTGCTATTGCTTAGGCTTTAGTGTTTAGCCATTGATTAATAGAGAAAATATCGCCTTTGAAAACAATGTTACTCTGCTTTTTATTGAGCTGATATTGATACATAGGATCATAATAATTCTTGAGTAATTTGGTTATCCATATTCGATGTTCATCACAGTCACGATTATTTTCATATTGGTGGCAAGCGACGTTTAAATGATGTTGCAATTCATCATGCAGTTTTCCGCCCAAACGCTTTTTGATTTGCATCAGTCCTTGTGTTAAATATTCTTGCCAAGTCCTTTGTCCTTCGTCGATACCTAGCTGGGCGATAAAACCTTGACGCATGCTAATAATATAATCGTTAAGGATCCTTGAAACACGGTTTTCCATTGTTTCTTCCAGTACGATAATATCGGCGGCTTGCATTTTTTGGTAGAAGGTTCTGGGGATTGCTGCTCGCCCTATAAGGTAACTTTCGTCTTCAATTAATAAGCAGCGGGTGTTCTTGACTTGTAATTTGAGCAGTTTAATAGCCAGTGTGTTCTCAAAATTAATTTGGCTGGGTTGAGGTTCAAAGCACTGCCCAAAACTGGATCCTCTATGCTTGGCAATGGCCTCGAGATCAATACTATTATCCCATTTTGATAATAACTCGGTTTTACCGCTGCCAGTTGAACCGCTAATAACAATCAAAGATTGTGAGTGGCAGGCATTATCAATAGATTGGATTAAAAAGTGCCTCATGGCTTTATAACCTCCCTCAATGAAAGGAACCGTATAGCCTGCTTCTTTAAGCCATTGCTGAGCAATTTGTGAACGCAATCCGCCTCTAAAACAGTAGAGATAGGCATGAGGCTGCTGTATGAGGTATTGGAGCCATTGATTGATGCGCTGTTGTTTTGTTTTTCCTTTTATGAGCGAATAACCTAAATTGATCGCGGCAGTTTGCCCGTATTGTTTGTAACAGGTACCAATCAGAGTGCGTTCATTGTCGTGAAGTAGATAATGATTATGGCTGTGTGGAAAGGCCCCTTTTCTATATTCTACAGGGGCTCTAACATCAATAAGAGGATGATCATTAATAAAAATGGATGAGTAACTAGAAGGCGAAATGGTGTCTTCTGACATTAGCGTAAATTGATTGTATGCGAGCTGGGTTTGGCATGAAGCTGGCCAATATAATAAAGGGGCTGTCGCTGACTCTCGCTTAGGTGCAATAAAGCTTGCTCTGCGCTTGAATTGACAGATACAAGGAGTCCACCGCTGGTTTGTGGATCGCACAGTATTGCTTTTTGCTCATGAGTGAGTGAGGGTAAATTCGCTTGATAGCTTTCGTAATTTCGATGTGTACCGCCCGGAATACAGTTCATTTTAATATACTCCTCGATACGGGGGAGCAGTGGCAGTGATGCGATATTTATGTCTGCATTAAGATTTGATCCTTGACACATCTCAAGTAAATGGCCAGCAAGCCCAAACCCAGTGACATCTGTCATGGCAGTGACCCCATCTATTTTTGCAATAAGAGGACCGATGTTATTGAGCTGACACATGGCATTAATCGCAATATGGTTATCTGCATGTTCAAGCTTTTGTTGTTTTTGAGCTGTGGTTAATACCCCTATACCGAGAGGTTTCGTCAGGTAGAGTTTATCACCAGCTTGGGCAGTATTATTCTTTTTAAGTTTATCCAGCGCCACTTGTCCTGTTACTGCTAATCCAAAAATAGGCTCAGGTGAATCTATGCTGTGCCCGCCAGCAAGCATGATATTGGCATCGTGGCAGGCTTGACGTCCTCCATCGATAACTTGTTGTGCGATTTCAGCGGAAAGTTGATTAATGGGCCACCCTAAAATAGCGATTGCCATAATAGGTTGACCTCCCATAGCATAGATATCACTAATAGCATTGGTCGCGGCAATTCTGCCAAAGGTAAAAGGATCGTCAACTATTGGCATAAAAAAATCGGTAGTGCTAATGATGCCTGTGGTGTTGTTTAATTGATAGACTGCGGCATCATCTCGACTTTGATTACCGACAATGATATTTGAATCGTTAAATGTGGGAAGTGTTGAAGCAAGAATGGTACTTAATACTGAAGGCGATATTTTGCAGCCACAGCCTGCACCATGACTATATTGGGTTAATTTTATTGCTGCATCCTGCATGGTTTCGCCTTATATAAATAATCATTAAGGATTATCATATAAGGCGAAAGCAAGTTTTAATATTAGCCAGAGGCACTAATCATTGATTTTATACGTATAGGGAAGTTAGCACTCGCCAGTTTTTCTTCTGTTGTAGCCAACGTTCCTTTAGATGATCGACTTGTAGCATTAATTGTTCATTCACTAATTGCTTTTTCTTGGCGTCGAGCAGTACTTTTTGAGCCTCATAATATTCTAATAAATGGCTTTTCATGAGGTCGTATTCAGACTGTATGATGGTTAACACTTCTTCTTTATTAGGTAAATGTGCAATTTTGTGTTGTGTATTTTGCAACTGCATTTTTAATTTTGCACTTTCTATGCGTTCTTGAGGAACGACACGTAATTGGCTGGCTAATCCGACTTTAGCAAAAATGTTAATCATCCATTTAGTGGGATCATATTGCCACCACTTTATGCCATTACGGTAATCATTCTCAAAAATATGATGGAAGTTATGATAGCCTTCACCGTAAGTCAGTAGTGCTATAACGCCATTATCCTTAGCGGTATTTTTATCGGTATAGGTTTGTTTGCCCCAAATATGGGCTAGTGAATTAATAAAGAAGGTGAAATGATGGCTCACGACTAAGCGTAATAAACCCGCTAGCAGTACCATGCCGATAATATTGCCATTTAACCAACCTAAAAGAACGGGTAATCCAATATTCATGAGTAACATTAAAGGGACATAATACTTATGTTGCCACATAACAATTTTATCATTTTGTAAGTCACGTACATTCTTATAGTCATTGTAACGGTGTGCTTGATACTCTCTTAGCATCCATCCGATATGACTGTACCAAAATCCTTTTTTAGCCGAATAAGGATCGATGTCATTATTATCAACATGTTTGTGATGAATGCGATGATCTGAGGACCAATGCAGTGCACTATTTTGTATGGCTAAGGCGCCGCCAAGTGCGTAAAGGAATCTAACTGATGCATGTGCTTTATAGGTACGGTGAGACCATAATCTATGATACCCGCCAGTAATAGACATACCGCTGGCAAAAAGGAGTACGACAAAGGCAATCCATTCAGATGTTTGAAATCCTTGAGTCATGGCATACCAAGGTACCAAAATGACCGCACCTAAAAAGGTGAGGGTAAATAAACTGACATTGGTCCAAATTAAAGGCGGCTTTTTCATTATATCTCTATCAATTTCATTTTGAGCTTACATGTGTAAGCTAATTTAACGTGCTTCTTCGTTGGGGTCAAGGTTTCTTCTCTTGCTGCGTTTTGCTGTAAAAAACGGTATTATTCGTTTTAACTGTTGTGTGAGTGGAACCAGTATGGGCATTAGAGCATTGCAAAAAGAGAAAACCCGTCGAGCATTAGTTGATGCTGCTTTTAATCAATTAAGCGCAGAGCGGAGCTTTTCCAGTTTGAGTTTGCGAGAAGTTGCTAGAGAAGCCAATATCGCACCCACCTCTTTTTATCGTCATTTTAAAGATATGAATGAACTTGGATTAACCATGGTTGATGAAGGTGGATTAACCTTAAGGCAAATGATGCGTAAGGGGCGTCAACGGGCTGAAGAAGGTGGCAGTGTTATTCGTATTTCTGTCGATACTTTCATGGAGGTACTGGAATCCAATCCCAATGTTTTTCGTATTCTATTGCATGAGCGTTCAGGGACTTCGGCGCCCTTTCGTGGTGCCGTTGCGCGGGAAATAGAGCATTTTATTTCAGAATTAACGCATTATACTGAATCAACAACACAGCGCCATCCGGTATTGGCCAGAGCACAAGCAGAATCATTAGTGACGTTAGTTTTTAACGCGGGGGCTGCTGCCCTAGACATGAAGCGTGTTGAACGAAAACAGCTGGCAGATCAGCTGGTGGTACAATTACGTATGGTGGCAAAGGGAGCGGAGGCGTTACAGAAAAAACAAATGCCCAAAGTGAGTTAATCGTTAGTGGAATAACCCACTTTAAGCCATCGTTTGTTTATTTTCTTTCTAATAACAAACCCGATTCCATATGATCGGTATAGGGAAATTGATCAAATAATGCAAAGCGACTGATATTGTGTGTTTGAGCCAATTCACTTAAATTATCGATAAGCGTATTAGGGTTGCATGAGATATACACAATACGTTCATATTGTTGAACAAGTTTGATGGTATTGGTATCGAGTCCTGCTCTTGGAGGATCGACAAAAATGGTATTACATTCGTAACTGTCTAAGTCGATACCTTCCAGTCGTCTAAAGCTTCTCTTTTTTGCCATTGCATCAGTGAAGTCTTCAGCAGACATACGAATAATTTGTAGGTTATCAATATTGTTCGCTTTAATATTATATTGCGCGGATTCTACTGATGGCTTAGCCAGTTCTGTGGCTAACACTTTATTAAAATTTTGAGCTAGCGCGATGGAAAAATTACCATTGCCACAATAAAGCTCTAATAAGTCACCTGTGCTATTTTTTGTGGCATCAATCGCCCATTCAAGCATTTTAATAGACACTTTACCGTTTGGCTGAGTAAAGCTGTTCTCAATTTGGTGATATTGCAATTGCTTGTTATTGACTATCAAAGATTCTAGAACAAAATCTTTATCCATGATTATTTTTTGTTTTCGAGCTCGGCCAATTAAGTTAATGGTAAACTGTTCTGATAATGCTGTTTTTAATGCTTGCGCTTCATGTTCCCATGTTTGATCTAGGGGCTTGTGGTAAAGCAGTGAAACCAGTATTTCGCCACTCAGCGTCGAGAGAAAATCTATTTGAAACAGCTTGTGGCGCAACAAAGTATTGGATTTTAGTTTTTCTATTAATACAGGCATAAGCTCATTGATGAGCTTGCTTGCGGGAAGAAATTGATCACAGCGTACTTTCTCATTAAGCGCTTTATCAAACATGTAATAGTACATGTCATCGCCATCATGCCATATACGAAATTCAGCACGCATGCGATAATGTTCAGGCTCAGATGCAAAAATTTCCATCTTTGGTGTATCAAACTGGCTAAATAATTGTGCCAGCTTGATGCGTTTTTGCTCGAGCTGCGCATCATAGGTTGTTGGATCCATTGCGGCTAAATTCATATCTTGATCATCATTGGCTATTGGGGGCGGAATTATATACCCAAGTGATGCTAATATGCGAGTGTCGGCATGAGTCAAAATGTCTGCGTCAAGGCGCATCAAGAAAGGTTTATTGGATTCACAAGAGAGTGGATCAGCCTATTATTATTGTTTTGGTTTTTGATTTTGACGTTAGGTGTGGGAAACTGTGCTTTTTCGTGATGCTTGTAAGAGGTATATATTGGCAGGTCCTATATTGGTCTTTGATTCTGGTATTGGTGGGTTATCAGTTTTAAATACAATAAAATCAGTGTTACCACAGGCTTCTTATTGCTATGTCTTTGACAATGCAAGATTACCCTATGGGGAGCTTAACGACCAAGAATTGATCGCCGGCTGTGTGGCTCTCATCAGTGACATTGCTATGCGTGAAAAAGCCGCTCTAGTTGTTGTGGCTTGTAATACCGCCAGTACATTAGTTTTGCCTATATTAAGGCAGCAGCTTAATATTCCTATTGTTGGTGTGGTGCCAGCAATCAAACCGGCTGCAGAATGTTCAAGTCAAAAGAACATTGGTCTGTTGGCGACTCCTGCAACGATCACGCGCAGTTATACACGTGATTTGATTCAACGGTTTGCCAGTGATTGTGATGTGCATTTATTTGGTTCTTCCGAATTAGTGTTATTGGCGGAGAACAAAATGATTGGTTGCGAGCCCGATATGCAGCATCTTGAATCGATACTCACACCAGTAAAAAATGCGGGAATTGATATTTTAGTTTTAGGGTGTACTCATTTTCCTGTTCTTAGAGATAATATTCAAACAATATTAGGCGAGGATGTGACTTTGCTTGATTCTGAACAGGCTATTGCTTCAAGAGTGTATTCTTTATTAGCGAAAGAATGTTATTCAACTGACGAGATCACGAGTGTGGCTTACTATACTGCGCAGAATATTCCTACAGTATTAAAAGATAAATTAGCCAATGATGGATTTGTTAATGTTAGTCAGTTCCATATTGGCTAATGATGTAGGTAGAATGGATAAGCAAACTTAGTTATTGGCTTCCGCTTTATCTGAATCTTGAGATTTAGCTTCTCTGACTTTCAAGGTTCTTTCTTGAAAATCGAATTCATTGAGTTTGTTCATTGCCTTTTTCGCTCCCGCTTCAGACATTTCAATAAATCCAAATCCTTTGCGTCTACCGGTTTTGCGATCGCGAACTAAGCGAACGGAATTGACTGGACCATATTCTCCAAATAAGGCTTTTACTTCTCCTTCGTGAACACGATAGGGTAAGTTGCCAACGTAGAGTGTCATCGTGGGGCCTGTATAGGGTTGGTCAGAATCAGATGTGGTAGAAGCTGATTTAGATACAATAGAATAAACGACGCTAGCAATGATGGCGCCGGTGAAAAAAGCAATAGCTCCGCTTAGTGCTGGAGCAAGTTGGTATATTGCTAGAGCACCAAGAATGGCAATGAGCAAGACAATAAAGAATGGCTTTTGCATATATATAATCTCTAAAGAGTTAATGAATAATATGATAAATAACTGTTAATAACTGCTACATGGTAATGAATTATTTAACGTGAAACTAGTCTAGTGATGGAAAAACGAACTTTAGTCACTGTTTAACTATCTTAAAGATACGACAATTTCATCGTTTTTGGTCTAAATTGTATGGCTTTTCGACAAAAAAAAGCAAAGTGAATAAAAGCTAAGCACATAGGCAATGTTTTTTAAAAAAGCCCTTGCGCTCATTCCAAATCTCCCTATAATGCGCAACCACTGACACGGCAAAGCAGCTTCCTAGAGATATAGGAAACAGCAGCGGTGACAAGCGTTTCAAGTAGTTAAAGTGGCTCGATGAGATAAGAAATTAATCATTGAAAAACTTCTTAAAAAAACACTTGACGCACACGAGGAAATGCGTAG
>NZ_CANLKR010000038.1 GCF_947491715.1 uncultured Shewanella sp.
GGCTGACACCAAATGAATCAGAACGGTTGTTTTGGTTAAACTCTAAGATCGTGGCCAATTTTAGTTGACCGCTACAACTGGTTCACAAAACACGGTTCAATAGAGAAGCAGTTCTCAGACTCGCTTGATAATATTAGACTAGAGCTTAAGGGGCTTGGTGTAAACGAATTCGAGCTCATAAGCCAGGGACATCGTTTCCCAGAAGATAGCAAAGATATTAATAAGCTATTTGAAGAACACCTAACTAAGGCTCCTGATTATTACTCGAAGAAGATAATAAAGACAGGAGTTCTTAAGAATTCTCCAGAAATAAGCTATCAAGCCATATTTTGTATTGAAGGTAAATATGCAAAATATGGATATAACCAGATGTTACGCCGTAGGGGGTATAGCGCCCCTGAAGGAGCTTATACCATTCAAGAGCGTTATGGTTTATGGCTTTGCAAGGATCATATGCCAATACAGAGAAAGAATGAATGGATTACTCATAAAGGATCTGAATACACAAAGTTTCATGCCTTTATAAATTGCCAGGATTTACGTTTAACGGCTAATAGAGGCTCTGTAGATAATACTCCTTCAGAAATACTTCAAGACATTAAGGATGAAGTAAAGAAAATATATGATGATATTGTCAAGGGAGATGAGTGGACCTCAATGGAGTGGTTGGAAGATGAAGCATCTTCTTATCAAACAACGGAAAAAGAAAAGAAGAATTTTAATTGGCGTATAAAAAAAATAAATAGAGCAAACGTTGCAGAGTATGAAGGTATTCACTTGATTGAGCCGGAACGCGAAAGTGGAGTATTCTCTATATTTATAATGCTGTCTCAATTAAAAAGCGATCTTTTTCCATTTTGTGTTGTAGACTACGACACTCATGATGGCATTGATGTCATTGCTAAAGGGGATAGCCATACACCAATAGCAAGTGCAAAGCTATTTTACGTGGAGTTTAAAAGAACTCTGAGCAAAGGCTTTAATCATTCATTTGAAAATTTGCATAGTGTTGTATGTTGGGAAACCGATATTAAACATGATGATGTTCTGAAAGACATAAATAATGAAGAGCGTAAAATGCAAATTGTGTCCCCTGATAATGATGGTGACTATACTCGTTATTTCTTAGATAATCCAAAAAAGGCGCATAAAATTGAAGTTTTCTGTTTAAAAACTTACCTTAGGGAAAAGCTGGATATCGTGTTTAGGCCAAGAGCATCTGATGCTGTTATCTAGATAAAGAAAAAAACCAAGCCACCCAATGTTAAGTTAATATTGTCCAAAATCATCGTTTTTTAAGCGGTGGTTTTTTATAAAAAACAGACATAGACAGCCATGATTAATGGCATTTTCAAAAAACAATTAAGACAAACAATTAAGACACCCATAATTATTTGACTGATTAATGACCATAAACTATGCTTTGATGAGTGAATAAGCTATCAATGGATGGATTTATGCCGACAGCAAGGAAAGCGATAGTGAGCTTGGAAGACACTTCCTTTTATCATTGTGTATCTCGCTGTGTTAGGCGGGCTTACCTGTGTGGTGTTGATGATTACACAGGCCAATCTTATGAGCATCGACGTGAATGGGTTGAAGACCGAATCCTTGAGCTTGCAGACGTTTTTGCCATTGATATCTGTGCCTATGCGGTGATGTCAAATCATTTGCATTTAGTATTAAATGTGGATATTTATGAAGCAAATTCTTGGTCTGAACTTGAAGTTGCCGAGCGCTGGCATCAGTTATTCAATGGAACTGATATTACCCAAAAATTGACTAATGGTGTGCAATTAGAGCCTCATGAAATGGTTTTATTATCAAAAACGATTGCAAAGTACCGAAGTCGCCTAAGTGATATAAGCTGGTTCATGAGAGCACTAAATGAATCTATTGCAAGAAAAGCGAATCATGAAGACAAGTGTAGTGGACGGTTTTGGGAAGGACGGTTTAAAAGCCAAGCATTATTAGATGAGGCGGCGGTACTTTCTTGTATGGCCTATGTGGATTTGAATCCTATTCGAGCAAAGATTGCAGACACACCTGAGCAGTCAGATTTTACCAGTATTCAAAGGCGCATAAAGGCTGCAATTAAAGGCGACCAGCCATCAAATTTACTCGCCTTTGTGGGTAATGAGACACGAGAGGAACCGAAAGGTTTGCTATTTCATCTTAAAGATTATTTGCAGTTAGTGGATGAAACTGGGAGACTAATTCTTCATAATAAGCGAAACGATAAGCGAGGTTCAATCAGTGAGTTAGCCTTGCCTATTCTCAATAGACTTAATATTCCTCAAGAGAATTGGCTGAAGTTGACGACAGAGTTTACTCGTTTATTTAAAGGCCCAGCAGGTAGCTTACAAGAACTGGATGCTTATTGTGCTCATTTAGATCGAAAGCGACGACAAGGCGCTGGAAATTGCCATCGTTGGCTTGATAGTGCTTAATGGTTTTTGATGAGTACTTAGTTCTAATCATGTGTCCTCCCATCTTTATATCGCTCTGAACACGCTTTAAATATTGCTCTGCGACTTACTTTTGTCTGAAATCCACATGGATCAGTTATTTTTATATCATTACTGACGATGATGATGTTAAATTCACCTTGATGTCACTGAGATTGCTCAAAGAGTCGCTTTTTAGCACGTGAATTTTGGGGTGTGTCGTAAGAAATTAATTTTGGGTGTCTGAATTAGCTTGTGAATTAGCTTCCACTGAATTAGCTTCCACCTGCAAAGGGCCCTTGTCTGACGCAACCCTGGATAAATAACGACGGCGCATGGTTAAAAAACGGTAAAAACCACTGTATTCTCGACCAAACCAATGGCGTGCTATGCGATGGAAGTAATGCTTACCCAATCGTTAATACGGACATCAGCTGGTTTTCCCTGCTGAAGAGAACATAAGGTGCAAAACTTTAAAGAGCGAAACAAAGAATACACCCACAGTTATTTGACTGATTAGTGACCATAAATTAGGCCTTGATGAGTGAATACGTTATACGTTATCAATGGATGGATTTATGCTCCTCAATCCACACATAGTACCAAATGCAGTGATTGGACATTGCCGCAGTGGCTGTGTTAAAGCGATCCAATTGCCATTTATTGATTATGGCAGAGTGATATTCGTTGCCAATGTTTTCAAAAAAGTTGTGGGCATTAAATGAACCTATTGCAAGAAAAGCGAATCATGTAGACAAGTGTAGTGGACGTTTTTGGGAAGGAGGTTTTATCTATTTTACTTATAAACAGTCAGGCAATGCTTGATGAAGTCGCGATTCTTGTTTGTATGGCTTATGTTGATTATTCCTTATTAGGAGATAGGACTATTCGGAATAAATTATCAGGCTCCAAAGGAGCAGACGATAAATATCATATACTAATCTGAGTAAATAAGTGATTATTCAGCGGGAATTAAAAATGCGGTAGGCAAGGCGGCAGTTTGACGCTAATAGTTATTCTCGGCTTAGGTTCAAACGTCGCTCTACCTCCTCCATCCATGCAGTCGTATATCGAAAACAGACAACGTCGCACAGAGTGAGCCACTCAGGCATCTCTCTTCGGTGTTGCATTAATTTAAAAGGGGATGACCCTTCCTGCATCAATGCGGCTTGAATTGAAAAAACTGAGTGGTTCTGAATTGATTATTTACTTAATTAGATTGGTATTAGTAGTACTTATCACACTCATAAACGGATGTAGATTGATAGCTATTACGAGGTTGACTCACATTCGTATAACGCGTGCCGAGGGTATTTGGACCGCTATTAATGGACTGATTTGCTACAGCACAGGCATCATCATCACTGTCATTTTCACAGAAATCATCGTAATAAAGGCCGTTCATTGCACCCACAATCACACCATTGCCTTCTTGGCCACATTGCCATTGAGGAGCGGCTAGGTGCTCCCAATAGCTGCGATCACCAAACAATAGCCGCATCATGTCGTCTTCATACAAACCTACCCAGTTAAAGGTCCACATAAAGATTGAATTGATATTCTCCATATGCTGGATATCGCCGCTGATGGAGTCAAAATCGTTGTTATCGGCGATTAAGCCAAAAGTCCCTATCAAGGGACCGCCTACAGACAAACCACACTGAATACCCCACTGGGCACATTTCGCATTGGCTGCCTCTGTATCAGCATTATCGTCAACATCGATAATCAGTAGGTTTTCATCGTGACCCCCTAATTGCTCTAGGTTTTGCTCAATAGCGGTAACGTATGGCGTATTTAACTCTGTTGCAGGATAAACACCCCAAAATTTACGCATGCTGCCATCGCCTTCACCCACAGAGGCTTTTACCGTTTGTCTAATATCGGCATAATCTGCATCGGTTTTAGTGGTTGATTTAATATCAAACCAAACTGCTGCAATTTGCATACTCAGCTCAGCTGCGTTTAAAATATCAGATAAATTGACCGCAACGTCATCGCCATCGTGGTAAGCACACCAAGTTTCAGCACAAGTCTTTTCTGTAGGCACATCATCACGGTGCGTAATATCAATTTCAATGGCATTAATCCCCAAATCATTATTCGCCGCATTCAAAGCTGCAACACTGTTAACACGGTGGGCAAATACCCATGCAGCTTCTGATGCAACAGCACTCGTGGTAAAAAATGAGTGACTCAGTGCACTAGCAGATACAAGCAAACCTGTTACTAATTTATTCATTTAATTATATATTCCCATAAATAGACTTAAGCTCGAGCATGAAAAATACCGATATAGTTGGTATATATGTATGGCGAGATAACAGCTCTCCATATCGATATTATTCTTGAGAAAGCAGTCGTGTAATATCAAGGTTACGCATTTTATTGATTTTTACTTAATGTATCAAGTTGGTGATTTATGTGTTTGTAATATGTTTGTATTCGTGGTGCGCTTTTAGAGAATAGAGAATAGAGAATAGAGAATAGAGAATAGAGAATAGAGAATAGAGAATAGAACAAAGACACTCAGTGCGCCGAGATAAATAGGTAGACTTTTATTTTACTGAAGACAGGGAAGTGCAAGTTCTCTAGTTGCTCTTTACTCGGGATTTATTCTTTCTAGTTCATATTTCCTGAATTTAGAGGCTTGGTATAACGAATAGGGTGTGCCTACATCAAACCAATAGCCATGATGTTGTCTGTAGGCTATATTCATTGTGTTTAATAATTCGCTCTCAGTTTTCTCTTGAATATCCACTTTTTTATTCACTATATAGGGTGCGATTAGAATATTTTGATCATCTTCAATTAAATGATCATATCGATAGGACATTGTTCTTGTATTAAAAATGCCCAGCTTTTGTTTGGTTTTTACTTTATGGCAGTTAAATAAATTAATGGCTATATCACATGGGGTTGACTCAAATAATTTTATGCTTTTATCAATACATACATTTGAATAATTATCGCAGGGTAGTAGGGCAAAGTTTGAAGAAATCTTGAGTGTCTTTTTTAAGTAATTTAAGGCAGAAAACATATCAAATACTGTTGAATCATCTTGTATTATGACTTTATGCTGACTTTTTTTTAAAGTATCAGAATTGTATTTGTTTGCAATGATAAATATTTCATCGATGTAAGATGAGTGTTCAAATTTTTCAAGTGCATATTTAAATACTGGTCTGTCAAAAACAGGAATAAATGGCTTTGTGATATATTGTGATATTTCACCGAGCCTTTCGCCTTTTCCTCCACAACATAAGACACCGACATATTTTGGATTTTTAACTCTCATTTTTCTATATGTAATCCAATATTTATGCGCTGAAGAGCAAATGTTTTACAAAATATCGCGTCGCAGTTATCTTTTTCACCTATGGCCAAAATATACCCTCCAGAGCCAGCGCCCATAAGTTTTGCACCCCAACAACCATTTGATTTAGCATAATCAAGGAGTTCACTTAGGTTTTTTTGTGCAATAAAGGGATTGGTCAATTGTTTTAGTTTCCAAGATTCCCAGAGCATCTCACCTAGTATTTGTATTCTTGGTTTCATACTTTTTAATTCTGAGGCGAATGAGTTTGCAAGCATGGTTAATTCTGAAAAATAGGCGGCACTTTCATTAATGCTATTAATTAGGTGAGCTTGAAGCTTAGCACCAGTAATACTTCTCTTTCCATAATAGTAAACAGATACAAACTGAAATAGTGTTGAGATCGCTGAAGATGGGATAATATTAACTGTGATGTTACTAATATTGTAATTCACATGAATACTATCTCGATAAGAAGCGGTAATGTGATCTTGCCAGCCAACGATATTTCCTGAGCGTAATTCAAGATCTCTGGCATAATTAGCGATATCGAACTTGTTCATTTTTTTAAGATTGATACTATTATTTAACTCCGCAATTGCTACATATATACTAGAAGATGTGCCTAGTCCAGAGCCAATAGCTATTTCTCCCTTGCTTTTAATACTAAAATGGCCGGAATCAAGAAAAGGTGTTGATATTAGTGGATTATAATGTCTTTTCTTGAGTGGGTGATGCTCGACTTCTATGTATTTGTTTATACATGTTGAAACGGTTGCGCCTGCACCTACTTGATCCCAGACCTCAGGAAAATCAGTACCACCGCCTACAAATCCTATTCTCAGTGGTATCTGGGTTTTAATGATATCCATACTGTCTCCAATATTCGTTTATTCATTGATTTTACTCTTTAAGGTTTATTATTTTTATGTTTTCTTTCCCATACAAAATGTGATTTTAACGTTATAAAAGATATGATTAACTTTTTATGTAAAATGATATTAGGATTCATAAAAATACTTATTTATAATCGGTTCAAGATTTGTTTCGGGTGTTTTATTTGTATTTTTTCGTATATACAAGTCATCGCCCCATACAAGTGCAGAATAATGTTTGAATAAGGATAAAATGAGTTTATTTATTTTCAAAAAATGTGCAGTGTTAGTCAATTCTTCTAGTAGGAAGTATACAAATAAAGAGGTGGAACGAAATGTCTGAATGTCATGACATCGATTTAATGCTTCTAAAAGGTCGTTTAATAACATGCGACTTGATTCATCTATTCTTGGGTCGCTAGAGACAGTTTTTACCCGTTCAGTAATAGTGTTAGGCGATAATATATCATTAATGGTGAGTTTTGATATGTCATGTGACCTATGCTCAATTAATGCTTTTGTTGAATAACCATCGATTCCTTGTTCTCTCAATCGATTTCTTAACTCTTTTCTTTTTACTTCCCGCCTGTCGGGGTAGAGTCGTAAATCTAAATCACAATGTCGGTCAAATTCTATGGAATGTATTAATGCATTTTGAAAATTGTTAGTAGTCATAGATTCAGTTGAAAACTGGAGCGGACTGAATTGACTCTGCTTATAACCTTCTTCTATATTTTTTAACCATAGAGTGAATGCGTCACGAGATAATATTTTTGAATTCAGTGGAATAAGGTTGTTTGATTGAATGAGTTGCTGAATTTTAATCTTAATCTTGAGTAAGTCATTTTTAATTGCACTTAAAAAATCCTCAGTAACATGACTGTTTGATAATTCATTAAAACGACCCAATATGCTTTCTTGTACTTTATCCAAAGTTGCATTATTTAATTCGACACTTTTTGAAGGGTGGCTATTTTCGGTTATGGGGTGAAAAGCTAAAATCAAACAACTTCGCGTAGAATTGTTTGATGTATTTCTATAGCGGTGGTGTGGTACACGAGTCGCATCAAAAATTACAGTAAGTGGTCGCTCATCACTCATTTCAACTGGGTAGGGTGATGTATCAAGATACTTATTGAATAATATTTCATTTGCAATTTCTTCAGCTGTATCAAAGTTTGCACCATGCTCAGTATCTATTTGGCGAACTAAGTTATGTGCTCTGGAGATTAACACCATGTTTTGGCCGTTCGGCCCTTTTGTGGTGCCTTTTTCCCACATGAGTATAATTTTAAACTCTTTTCCAAATAAGGTATCGTCGAGATGAACCCCATTATCCCGTAGCGTGGTTTTTACAGGCTTGGCATCTTTTCCTCTGATATCGATCAGTCTGATCGGAGTGCCGAATTGATAAGCAATAAGGAGGATTAGCAGCGGATGAAATAAGGCATCATTGAACTGCGCATTTACTAAGAAGTTTTCCATGTATTGGAAATCTTTAAAAGTATGTCCAGCAGGGCTGCTTTTAATCTTGCTTAATGCATCATCATAAGCATTCACCAAACACCCAAATGACTTTTCTGTGACAAAGTCACGAAATGCCAAAGCGCCTTCTTTACTTAGTGATTGACTGAGGGTCAGAAAATCTTCTGAGCTATCACCTAGCATGTTTAAGATTTTCTCTCTAAAGTGAACAATCTTCACATCACCCTGTAAACCTTTGTATTTTTTGATTTCATTTGAGTTAAGTGATGATAAAGGGACCAGCTTGGTAATATTTGGTGGTTTGACTAAAAACCCTGTCAGTTTATTAGTCATTTTTTGGGTTGTGTTATTATCAAAGAATATTTTGCTTGGCATTAACTCTTCCTCATAGATGATATTCGCTGAAATGGTTAACTTAATACAATCTTGTCTTTTTCTTTAGTGCTGAAAGGGCTTATAGTCGATGTTATATATTAAAAATGCATAAACTGAACCATGTTGAAAAATAAACGAAAAAATAAGTTAAAAAGTAGGAAGAATAATAAATACAATATATTTTTCAGTTTGTTATTGTAAAAGTGTTTGAGGAGGGGGAGTATGGAATCATTGACTTTTTATTATGACTTTGAATGAAGAGGTCGATATCAGCCATCTTGTGAACTAATGTGGTGGGATATGACGAAAAAGGAGCTTATCAAGACATAAATGGACATTACCGATGAGTTTGATATTAGGATGTTCAGCTAAGGCTTTTTGTATTCATACTTACTGGAAAGTAAAAGCAGAGTGTTTTTTGCGATTTAGATTTACTTTTAATACAGCAGCCACTTTCTGCTCATAAAAGTCATCGTTATGATCTTCGCGTCCTACATTCTAAATTGAGTGGGTGCGTTGTTAGTTGAACCTTGATTGGAATTAATTGCTGCCGCAGGCTGATGCAATGTGATTAACTATTTTACAGCAATGAGTTGGCCGTGTACTCTAGCTTAATGATCTGTTTAATAAAGAGTAAGCAGTCTGGCAGATTATCCTGCTGCTGTTTAATGAGCGCTTAGAAGTACTTAGATATGAGTGAAATTAAATTTGTAAGTTTCAATCAGGTAGATCCAGAGGATTTTCTACCTATTGTTAATGAGCAAGTGTTGAGAAAACACTTAGTTAATCATCCACTCTTTGATTCTGTTAGCATCAAAGAATGGATTAACGGGAAAGCCCAAACAGAATTTATACCTGGCTGTCGTGTTCGAGCTGTATTCATAGGTGAGACACTTGCTGGCTGGTGTGGAATCCAACCAGACGATAATGGCTTTGAAATAGCGATTATTATCTCCAAAGAGTTTTGGGGTTTTGGTATATCAATATTCAGTTCCTTGATGTGCTGGGCCAAAGAGTTAGGGCATAGGGAAATATTGTTTCATCTACTTGAAACCCGTCCTGAATATAACGCCTTGAAAAGAAAGGCCACTAAAGTTCAAAAAACAAAACTTTTGGGTCGAAACTTTACGACCTATTTTATATCGATAGATAAGTGGTACGCAAAGTAATTTGATTTTACTAGGATTAGCTCGCTTTCTTTTAGGCGAAATTAAAGAGAAACTCGATAGGCATCATATGGTATCGACAGGCCTTATGATCACGAATGTTTTCTGAATATGAAAATATTACCCCCTTGAATAAAATTAAATCCCAGAATATTTTTGCTCTTAATGGGTGTAATCAACTCTAGGCTACCTTGTTTGAGTAGCGAGTATATTAATTCAGAAATTAATCTTGTGGCGTATCTCTTGCCAGGACAATACCTTTCGCCACCACTGAAGATATACTTTCCTGATCCAGTTAATTGACCATAGTGATTGAGCCCTGAAACATAAATTTGGCTATCATCTCCAACCCTCAAGGTTCCACTTATTACGGCATCGGTCGATAAGGCTTTATACATGATAGAGGCAATCAATTTTAGCGTATGCTGGTGGTTTTTATTATGCTGTATGTTTCTTTGTAAATCAGGAGATTTAGCGATCATCGCTAGTGTTTTTACGAGTGCGTTCGTAGTATTTAAACTTGCGCCAAAAAACATACCGAGCACACTTTTTTTATCTTTTAAGGGGAGATCACTCGCTTCGACGATGTCATAAATATTACTGCTGTACTTTTTAGATGAGACATCTTTGTTCATTAAACGAATAATGTGGCGTATTTTTCTTGATCTTGGAAACAACAAATGTTTTGCAATCGACCAAATGATGAAAGGAATAAAATAGGCGTACTTTCCTTCTTTTGAAAATGCATAACGTAAATCGCTATAAGTCACCCTGCTTGATATTTGATGTAAGTGAGGACATTCAAGAATTTTGTTAACGAGCGATACGTTAATCATTTGGTATAAAATATCAGCATCCAACAATGTTATCTGAGCATTTAAAAAAACGGACAGTATTTCATTGTCGATAAAATGAGTATTTATTTTTAGTGCTTTGCCATCTAAATACCTGTTGACTTGTCGTTTAAGGTTTTTCCATGGTGTGGTTAATTCGGTAGCAGTGAATATGTTTGTGCCATCGAATATTATTTTAAATGCTTTTTGTTGAATGATGGGTTTTTTTGATAGTTTATTGACTACATATTCATGCGCTTTTATTGATCTGGCTTGAAAAATAAGCTTTCCATAGTTTTTAACTTGTTTAAAAACCATATTTTTTGAATTAGCATTCATTCTTCAAATCCTTTTGAGTATAGTGTTATCGATGATGACAGACTAAAATCAAATTGTTTTTGGTCGATAATTATGCAGATGGATAGTAAAAGTTAAGCCTAATTTCATCGTTTAGATATTCGACGGAGGTTTACGTTTGAAGGTTAACACGATGAATGCCCCTATAAAAAGTGATGCTTGTTCTTCTTATCTCCCAAACTGGATCATATAAAGCTTAGCTGAAGCATGTTGGAAAGCAAAAGCAAAAGCAAAAGCAAAAGCAAAAGCAAAAGCAAAAGCAAAAGCAAAAGCAAAAGCAAAAGCGATAACGAATGTGATAATACATGACTGCTAGAGATATCATAGGTACAGTATTAACAACAGCGAAGCAAGAAAGTCGTTAGGTCATCACTCTGTCATGATCGATTAATTAAATAATGATGTTGGGCGTATTTAGTGGTTATAATGTCGAAAAACTTGTAGTGGCAGTAAATCATGAAGAACATTATTATGTTAATTATGCTTTTAGGCGTTATTCCTGTTTCATTTGCGGATGCTAATCGGGAGCCAAAAAATGAATTTCGAGTGTATGTTTGTACATTGAGTCCGTTTCAAGATATTTTTGCTGATGTGGGTATTACAGAAAATATTGCTCGGTATAAAGTACAACAAGATTGCGAAAAATCCCAAGGAGAAAATAGTATTTTTTGTCAGTCACGAAAAGCCCAATGCAATGAGTCCTTGATAACTATCGGCATTACTTTTAACAGAAGCCATAGTCGAGACTAAGCGAAATCATCATCCTATTTGATGATGTTGTATTTTTGTTCATGACTGTGTTATTCGGTTGACTGTAAAATGCTTCTGGGAATTAAAGAAGCATTTGGAATGTTGAGGTGGCAATAAATTGGGGCTTAAAGTGGCTCATTATTGCTGAAAATGATCATTTAAAGGGAGTTTATTCATTGTTTAAATTTATTAAATATAATATGCATGGGAAAATATTTGGCCAACTTTTATTGTTATTGGTCGCGGTTAATTTTAGCCCTTTGTCGTTTGCGGACATCATTTGGATCGATGTACGCAGTCAAGTGGAGTATGATATTGATCATATTGTAGGGGACGTTCGCATTACACACGACAATATTGTTCAAGGTGTGAGTGATATCTTGGTAGATAAAAATACGGATATTTATTTGTATTGTCGCAGTGGCAGGCGGGCAGGGATTGCCATGTTAGCGTTAAAAGAAGCGGGCTATACTCAGGTCTCCAATAAAGGTGGCATTATCGATGTGCGTAAAGCACGCGGCTTAAATGAGTAAGAAAATTGTTTAAAGATAAAAACTAGAGTCGTTAGCATTGACGAGCCTGACTGCTCATAGGAGTTTATCTTATTTATTAAATAATACTAACGGAGGTGAGCATCGTTGGTGCATTCTCGTTGGGGGAGAAGCCCCCAACATTATGACTAGTTACTTTAGTAGGTTCGTATTTTTAACATATTGATCATACAGAGTTGATTATCGGGCCGCATGATTAGTCCATCGTAATGTTGTGACTAACGGATGATGATCACTGATGGTCTGTTTGACTTCTTTTTCATTTTCTACACGAAAAGAAAATTGGTTATTGCCACGAAAAGCCAGATGATCAACACCTGAGCATTTTTTTTCTTTATTAGAGTATGTTGGTCCAGCTATATCACAAGCCCAAGTGAGCCCTAAATTAGAAGCAAAAGTTCCTCCAGCAGATGCCCCTCCTTGTGCTTGATTATTATCAATCCAAGAATTGAAATCTCCCATTACAATAACGGGATTACCTTGTGATTTAGAGGCGATAAAGGCTTCTAATTGGTTAAATTGACTTTGTTTTACTGCCCCTTGTGCAGTATCCATATGTGTATTATATACATCAATAAAAAGATCATTTGCGAGATAAACCCTTGCAAACGTAAAGCCTTTTTCGGTTTCACAGTCAGGGCTGGATGTTAAGTTAGCAACAAGCATTAAATAAGTACCGTGACACTTATTATATTTTACATGTTCTTGTCGAGCAGCAAATGGGTACTTTGATATTAAAGATAAACCATCTCCAAAGGTACTAGCATTTCCTTGAAAGTGGTCACTTAAATAAGGATATTTTGTCTTATTAATCTTTGACATAATGGCATTGTTTCTTACCCAGTTTTCTTGTAGTCCTATAATATCCCAACCACTATCATTGATAATTTGAGTCGAGATCCTCCCCGCAGTTTCATTTGAAATTCCATTTAATTTAACCGGAAATCCTTTCACATTAAAAATAGCGATTTTTAATTCACCGTCGCTTTCTGCAAAAAAACTTGGTTGTTGAAATTTGTGTCCTCCGGATGAGCGATATCCTTCTGCACTCGCGTCATTTAATATGTCGTAATACTTAAGAGCATCTTCAATCGTCTTTATTGTATTTTTTGCTCCACTGACAACATTCTTAACGGGAGAGATTATTTTTTTATTAACTGCACTTCCGATTGCTTCTCCGCCAGTTTTTGTTTGCTTTATACTATTGCTTACACCTTGTTCAATACTCTTCCAAGTATTAAATAAATTCGCATTGACATTTAGACTGACCCCAATAAAACAGACTATTATTGATATTTTTGTTGTTTTTCTCATCTTATTATCCTTTTTTATTGTCGTTATCAGTGCTATCCCTTTGTTAAGTAATCAACTTAACAAGTGTAACACTTATGAGTATAAGTAAACTAACATATACTTAATTACTACCCGAGATACATAATGTTAATGAAAGATTAATCTTTATTTAATAATTTGTGTCATCCTTGTTGTTTGATTCGAAGATCCACTGTGATATCAGGCTTGTTGGCTTTCGAGGATACCGATGACCAAGGAAAAGGTATTTTAATCACGGCGAAACCGGCGTTGCTTCATCTTTTGAGCCTTTTATCTTAATAAAAAGATTTAAAAATGAGCTAAATAGATTTATTCAGATCTTGTTTGATATAAAGAGTGAGGACAAAGTTTGCGGTTTCTTGCTAATAAATTATTGCTTATCCATGGTGAAATCCATTGTTGTTCCTCTGCATTCATCTGAACACAGCATTTGTTCGTCCTTAAACATTAGGTGGGTAGAGGCTAGGTTTGAACTCAAGCTGAGAATAGTGACATCATTAGGTTCTGTTCTAACATCTCGCTCCGACAATTCAGGTATAAATCATGATCGAAGACTTTATTGATCCTAAATAACCTACGCGAATTTTTTGTTAGGGCCCATGCATTACTCGAATGAGCTCATTAATCTATTATGTTTTTTAGATATTTGACTTTATTTATATTAGCTTGCGGGGAATTTTGTCTTTATGATAGTTGCAAACAGATATAAATAATTTGTTTTTATTTCAGTCGGTAATGGTGTAGATTATGTCATCGTTCGATTATAATCGATTTAGTTCCTTCCACTGTCAGATAGTCAATCATGAAATGTTTCGTTATTAGTTTAAAAACAGCAAGTAAAAGGCAGTCTCATATTAATCAAGCTTTCTCTGCACAAGGGATCCCCTTTGAATTTTTTGATGCCATTACTCCCGACATCAACGATGCTGAGGCATCTCGTTTAAAGCTTGTTATTAAGAATACTTCATTGAGTCAAGCTGAGGTATCTTGCTTGTTAAGTCATGTTGCTATTTTACAAAAAATAGTCGATGAATCTATTCCTTATGGGGCCATATTTGAAGATGATATTCATTTGGGTAAAGGCGCCGATCGGTTTCTATGTGATGATAACTGGATCCCGCCTACTATGGGATTAATTAAGCTTGAAAAGTTTAATAATATTGCCAGAGGGCAATTTGGTAGTTCAATTAAACTCGATTCAAAAACTGAACTCTTTAGGCTTAAAGGTCGGCATTTAGGAGCGGCAGGTTATATTGTCAGTCATGAAATGGCACGTCAATTATTGAATGAGCTAAGTCAATATGATTCGTTAGGTGCAATAGATAAAATTATTTTTGAAGAGTTTATTATTGATAACAAGATTGATGTTTTTCAGTTGCAGCCCGCTATTTGTGCACAAGATAGTATTTTTAATGTCAAAAATACCACGCTTCACAGTGGATTGAATGCTGATCGTATTGTACCCAAAAAGCAGAAGATAAGTTTATTGAAAAGGTTTAAGCGTGAGTTTGATCGCGCAGTGAGTCGTCGTATCGATTTCGATAATTATAATATTTAAGCCAGATCATCAAGATCATAACAGCCTTGATCATAGGAAAGTCTTTTTATACTCGCTTGATCAGGCTTTTCTTGGCGTGTTTTTTATGTACTGTTTTGATCAACTAAAGAGAAATGATGATTGAGATTGAATACCGTATAGGTGAACTCAAAACGTCGATGTTTGTGGGAGAAGCGCACTCTTTTTACCTTATCACTGAAATATGGGTAAAGGCGGTCGATCTTAATGTTGGCGATAAAATCCTAGCTTGCGATGGTAGCATAGCAAAAATAGCCCAGCTTAATCCCATCGAGGTTGCGCAGCATTACGGTGATTTAAGAGCGAGTCATAACCATCTTTATTTTATGACCGTCGGTGAGGGGTTACCGGCTCATCCTTCTATGACTTTTCCCATAGAACCTGTTATGAAGGAGAGGGCTTGTTTTTCTGTCATGGATGGTACTCCTACGGATCCATTAGAACGTATTCCCTTTGATTTAGCTGATAGGCCTTCTAAGTTTGCAGATGGAAGTTCCACTGCATACCACAGTGGTCCTTGGGCAGCGGCTCGATATTTGGATTGTGATTTAGATCTCAATAAAGCTATTATTGGTTGGGGGTGTGCTACAGAGACTATGTGTGCTGAAGATGCCGCCTTGCATGATTTGCAGAATAAGTTGGGCAGTAGGGTTGAATTACATCGTGGAAATGTGACAATTTCACATGCTTATATTAGAAAATATACCAGAAAGGGCCGTTTTGTGAATAGAATGAGCCCTTGTTTTTATTGCCGAGAAAATTACGGTAGTGCACTTAATGACACTTCGTTGGGGAAAAGTGTACTGCATAAAGTAGACAGAGGTTTTTTGCCTATAAAGCCTTAGGCTTGTTGAAATAATTTAACGTTATTACCTGATGAAAGTATTGTCGCGTGTTAGTATTGAGCTCACCGTCGTTCATTTCCGTATATTTTCGACTTAAATATCAGATGGGATGACGTCGCTCAAGGTTTGAAAGCAAGTTGAACATCACTGCACCACATAAGCTCTGCCTGATGTGCCATTTTCACAAATTGCTGCAGAAAATATCACCAAAATTTAACAGGCTCAAGTAACAAATATTATGTTACTAAAGAATGAATGATTTAATGGTTACTCTCCCTTTATAGTGACAATGTTAGGCGCTTTGGTCATTTGTTTGAAACCATTAAGGGGTTGTCATATGTTTCGCTTTAGTCGATTAATATGTTTGTTTGCTGTGGGTTATTTTCTCTTTATTTATAAAGTACTCGCAGATGATGTCAGTGCTTATGGTAAAAAAAAGTTTGATGATGACTGTGCACCACAAAGCCGTTTGGTCACCATTAGTATTGATTACTATGATTTTGATGGCGTGCGTCAACGAGGCACGATTAAGACGCTGGATACTATTTCCAGTTCATTAAAAACGGCATTTAACCATCTTTATGTAAAGAAGTTCCCTATTTATCATGCTGATGCTTCCTTGATCCCAGATGGGCCAATAAGCTTTGATGATACGGGGAGCGAAAACCTTAACAATACGGCCTCTTATGCTTGTAGAGAAATCACGGGTGGGGGCTTACCATCGGTACATGCTTACGGCGCTGCTATCGATATTAATCCTCGTGAAAACCCTTATATTGGATTCGATGAAACGGATAATCCTGATGTTCGAGTGGTGCGAGAAATCATTCCTGCAGAGGGTTGGATGTATTTGACTCGGGAGCAATTTAGAGAGCAAAAGGATGAACATAAAGGTATTGTTGATGGCGTAGTGGATGTTTTTAAGCAACAGGGTGTTTTACGATGGGGAGGGGATTGGAATAATCCTATTGATTATATGCATTTTGAGATATATCGAGATAATGCAATCCTTTTTTTGACCATGGATAGGAATGAATCTGTGCAATACTTTAATCGATATAAGGCTTTTTACAAAAGTTGTCAAAGGGCTTTTCCTAAAGAATATCGCCAGCGAAATTTTAATGATTTGAGCCGTGCTATTGCTAAAAAAGAGTATGATCTTAAGCCTGTTGATATTTATTTGGATCCAACTCGTGGCTTTTATGATTTAATGTCTTTAGCAACAGAGGCTATTAACAACCCAATGAAAGAGTATTGTTTATTTGATACGCATACTGGTAGCGAGCAATTTGAATCGTTTCGTAGCGATTCCAACCCAGCCGTTTCTGAAATTGATGCGCTTCGAGCAATAAAATAATACTCGCTATGGTTAAAGTTACAGTGTGCTCTGAATGATGGGGCATACTGTGCTGCAATATTCATTCGCTTTTAATGTTTATTTTTCTTTATCACTTATTTAATTTAGGTTTAGTCTTGAGGCGAACTGTGGTACTTTTCTCGGCTTTTTGATGGATTGGGGCGAGAGCGATGTTTGTTGGATTTGACTATGGTAGTGCCAATTGTGCGGTAGGCGTGATGGAAAATGAGCAGTTTCGTTTATTGCCGTTATCAAAAAATTCTTCTTTTTTAAGCTCTACTTTATATGCACTTGATAGGGAGCTCATCTGTGAGGCGGTGCTTCATGGTTTACCTCGCAGTGAACAAAATGAATATCGTCAACTTCGCCGAGGCCAGTTGGCAAAAGCGGCTAATGCTCGTTGCGAATTAGATTTATCGCCTAATGAACAAGCTGTGTTTGTGGGAGAGCAAGCCATAGAAGCTTATTTGGATATGCCTGATGAGGGCTTTTATGTGCGCTCACCAAAATCATTTCTTGGGGCGGTGGGTCTTCGAGCCGATCAAATGTCCTTGTTTGAAGATATTGTGACCTTAATGATGCAATATATTAAGCGTCAAGCAGAAACCCACTTACCTGCAGATCAGAGTATTACTCATGCTGTTATAGGGCGTCCTGTTAATTTTCAAGGGATAGGAGGAGAGGAGAGTAACCAGCAAGCGGAAGCGGTATTACGTATTGCGGCAAAGCGGGCTGGCTTTGATGATGTTGCTTTTTTATTTGAACCTATTGCGGCAGGCATGGATTATGAAGCGAGACTGGAAGAAAATAAAACAGTATTAGTGGTGGATGTCGGTGGAGGAACAACCGATTGCTCAGTCGTCAAAATGGGGCCTAGCTATAGCCAAAATCAAGCTCGTCAGGATGATTTTTTGGGACACAGTGGCCAAAGAGTTGGGGGTAATGATCTCGATATTGCCCTTTCAATGGCTGCATTTATGCCCCATTTAGGCCTTGGCAGTTTGATGAAGAACCAATTGCCTATGCCTAATCAGCCTTTTTGGAATGCGGTTGCTGTCAATGATGTCAGTGCTCAACGAGATTTCTCAAGTCTATCGGCTCGCAAATTGATTGAATCTTTGATCAAAGATGCCCAGACACCTGCGCTTTTGTCTCGGTTATTAAAAGTACAACAGCAGCAGCTGGGTTATCAGTTGGTGCGAAGTGCTGAATCGGCCAAAATTGCATTATCCGAGGAGGATAATGTCTCTGTTGATCTCTCTTATGTGGCACCGAATGTGAGCGCCTTAGTAAGTGAGTCTTTATTTGAAAATGCGATTGATATGCCTTTATCACGTATCGAAGCCTTAATGGATGAAGCACTGAGTAAAGCCAATGTCGTTCCTGAAGTGATTTATGTGACCGGAGGGACGGCGAGAAGCCCTGCTATTTATCGTAAAATCGCGAGTTTGTATCCCAATGTGCCTATTGTTGTTGGGGATCATTTCTCGAGTGTGACTGCGGGATTGACCCGTTGGGCACATAAAATTTTTGCTTAGCAAATTATAGGCAGTATTACGTTGTTAATGCAGGTAAAATAACTTCTAAACTTAATGAAAAGGACTAAGGTTGTATCATGCTGTTATTGGACAAATTAAAACAGACTTGTATGCTCATTATTGGTGTATCTATGCTGTCTGCTTGTGGTGATGATGTGGGTAAAGTCAGTCTTGGATTGTTTACCACTAAAGATGTGGTGATCGATGCGAGACAAGATCCTAAAATTCCAGGCGTTACTTGTCATATTAGCCGTATTCAAGCCGATTTGGATTTTTCTGATCCCTCAGACAGCTCGATTGCTTGTCGACAAACTGGGCCGATAACCGCTGCAGAATTAGCGAATATTGATAAGAGTAAAAATGGTGAAATCGTCTTTAAAGCTTCACTAAGTGTCTTGTTTAAGTCATTAAAGGTAAGGCGAATTTATGATGCAAAGCATCAAACATTATTGTATCTTTCTTATTCTACAAAAGAAATTAATGGTAGCTATAAGCATGCGTTATCCAGTGTGCCTTTATACGGTACTCAAGCTTGGGTCACACCTACAGATGTAACGCATTAGATTGACCCATATTAAGCTTGACCCCTAGAGCTGTAGAGCCGTTGTTTAACCCATCTATGGAGGTATGGAATTTTATGAAATTAGCATCTTCAGTGAATATTGGTATTGCGTTAGGGAGCGGCGCTGCAAAAGGTTGGGCACATATCGGGGTATTAAATGGGCTGGCTAAAATGGGGGTTTACCCTAATAAAGTCGCGGGCTGCTCTATTGGCGCTTTGGTGGGAGCGGCTTATGCAGGGGAGCATTTAGTTGAACTTGAAAAATGGGTACGTGGTTTTTCAAGTTGGGATGTATTAAGGCTGATGGACTTAAGCTGGCGTAAAGGGGGACTTATCGGTGGTGAACGGGTTTTTGATGCTTGGCAAGATCAAATGGGTGATGTGAGCATAGAGGAATTGATCCGACCTTTTACCGCTGTGGCAACCGATTTGTATTCGGGGCAAGAAATTTGGTTCAAAGAAGGTGACTTACGCCAAGCTGTAAGGGCTTCTTGTTCTATGCCTGGTATGCTGGCGCCAGTGAAAATAGGTCAACGTTGGCTGGTGGACGGTGCTGTGGTGAATCCTATTCCTGTTTCTGTTATTCGAGCCATGGATGTTGATGTGGTGATTGCAGTGGATTTAAATGGCCAGAGCCGGAATAAAGGAGCGGGTTTACCTGTGAATATGGCCAGTGAGAAGCCGACATCTGCAGAAGTCGTTGAAGCGAAAGCACATAGCGATCAGGGTTTTATGGATTTATTAGGCAAAGGGCGAGAATATGTGTCTAAGTTAACAGATAAATTGGCTATGGCTCGTCGCTCTACTCCCAGTTTGGTGGCGGTGATGTCTCAGTCAATTGACATTCTAGAAATGAGACATAAACGCACGCGCTTAATGGGCGATCCTCCCGATATTTGTGTTGTGCCCAAGATTGCTGATATTGGGCAAATGGAATTTCATCGCGCCGAAGAGGCCATTGCTGCGGGTGAGCAGGCTGTGCAAGATGTGGCTCATCTCATTGAAGCGGCTTTATCGCCATATTGTGATATGAGCTGCTTAGAAAATACGACTGTGCTCAAGTGACGACAATATTGTCCCCAAGTATTCTTGGGGACACGATTATTTAAAATGTACTTTTTTAACCGATATATTCACAAATGCTGCTTTTGATAAAGATAAGCGCTTTTCATTTCTATTGAATTTTTGTTTATCTAATTTATTTTAATCGCTTAATTTAACGAGCATTTTCCCTTTGTTTTTCCCTTCGAATAATCCAAGAAATGCATCAGGTGCTTGCTCAAGTCCATTGTAGACCGTTTGCTCAGCTGTGATATCACCTTTAGCTAGCCATTGGCTCATTAATGCGGTGAATTCTGGGTAGTGTGCCCAATGCTCAAAAACAATAAAACCTTCTACTTTTAATTTCTTAGCAATGATCTGTGTTAAATTGCTTGGGCCAGGTGTGGGGACTTTATCGTTGTATTGCGCTATCATGCCGCAGACGGCAATACGGCCATGATCTTTCATGTTATTGAGCGCGGCAAATAAATGCTCGCCACCGACATTTTCAAAATACACATCAATGCCCTCTGGCGCCGCTTGGGCGAGTGCTCGATTCAGATCGTCACAGGTTTTATAATTAATGACATGCTTAATGCCTAGTGATTTAAGGTGTTGGGCTTTTTCATCACTGCCTACAGATGCAATGACATTTGCTCCCATGAGTTGACCTAATTGGCAAGCGATACTGCCCACTGCGCCGGCTGCAGCCGATACAAATAGGGTTTCTCCTTTTTGTAATGCGGCAATATGGTTTAACCCCGTCCATGCCGTCATACCTGGCATACCTAATGCGCCGAGAAAATGGGATGGATTAATGTCTACCTCAGGTAAGCGAGTCATGTCTTGTCCTTGGCTAATGAAATGTTCTCGCCAACCAAGCATACTTGAGACTTTACAACCGACCGGAAAGTCGGGGTGCTGAGATTCAATGACTTCGCCTATGGCCCCACCTTCGAGTGCTTCACCTATTTGAAAGGGAGGAATGTAGCTTTTTCTATCCATCATACGGCCACGCATGTAAGGGTCCACCGACATCCAAAGGTTCTTCACAAGAAATTCCCCTGTTTTTATCGAGGGCAATGTGTGCTTATTCAATTGAAAATTGTGCTGAGTGGGCAATCCTTCTGGGCGAGAATGCAATTGAATTTGTCGAGTGTTCATTGGAGTCCTTTTTATTTGTGCGCAAATTGTTGTTAGGGACAATAACCCGAATTAAATCTGTGTGCAAATTATTTGTGCGCTAACTAGTTTGTATCTTTAATTTGGGGTAACATGAAAGCCTTGAAAGATATTTTGCAGTATATTGTCAAAGTGGGTGTCGAATAATGGGTGATTTAAGTACAGATAATTTATCTGATAATGTCTGTTTTTCTTTATATACAGCATGTAATGCATTAATTCGTGCCTATAGACCATTATTGGAACAGTATGATTTAACTTATCCACAATATTTGGTGATGCAATCGCTGTGGTCTGATAGTGAGACAAGCCTGACTGCATTGTCAAAAGCGACCAAATTGGATATGGGAACCTTGACGCCGATTGTGAAAAGATTAGAACTAAAATTATTATTAACGCGCTGTATTGATCCAAATGATGAGCGAAAAAAAGTGATTAGTTTGACGACAGACGGTTTAGCGATGAAGCAAAGTGCCTTGCAGCTCAAGCAAAAGCTGCTCGATAAAATGAGTTTGTCTACAGGGGATATTGAGTTATTACGTCGCTTATGTTTAGGGGTGATTGATGATTTGAGTTGATAGTGGGTATGCAGCTGAATACTGGTTAATAAAAGATCCTGACAATCTAAGGTCATCTTGTCAGATCCTGTTATAATGCGGGTAATGTTATAGAAGATGTTTTGAGTGAAGGTTATTGAATGAATTTAAAGCAAGAATTACAAGATTTAAATAATAAATTAGATAAAGCACGTCGTAAACTCGCTGCGGCTGAGCAGCGTGGCGATCGTGGCGTGGTCTTACAGTTTAAGCAAGAAGTGAATGCGATAACAAAACGCATTAATAGTATTAAAAACCAACAAACAAGAACATTAAATAAGACTGGCCAAAGTGTCAAAGAAATGCGCTTTCATCGTGTATTAACTAAGGCTGAACAGGCTGATATGGGAAAATTAAAGAAATCGGTTAAAGGATTGGTGGTTGTCCATCCTATGACAGCTTTAGGTCGTGAGATGGGACTAAAAGAAGTTACTGGTTTTGCTCCTGCAGCATTTTAGTCATATTTGTGCACTTTATTTTTTGTAGAGTGAAGAGAGTTCGGTGATGGTTTGTTAAGCAATAAACATCATTGCCGTTTGGATTTATTGTTAAGACGTATGTGAACTCAAAATTGAGCGCTATCGTTTAAGGTTTTTTCATGTCGATTAAGTATATCGCAACTTCAAAACTGCCTACGCCTTGGGGTGTATTTGATATGCATGGTTTTGAAGATAGCGAGACCCATAAAGAGCATGTGGCACTGACATTTGGTGAGTTCGATGTTGATAGCCCTGTTTTAGGCCGTATCCATTCTGAGTGTTTAACGGGGGATGCGTTGTTTAGCTTACGCTGCGATTGCGGGTTTCAATTGCAAACGGCAATGGAGCATATCGCTGAAGTTGGGCAAGGTTTTATCTTGTATTTACGCCAAGAGGGCCGAGGTATAGGCCTACTGAATAAAATTCGAGCTTATGAATTACAAGATAAAGGGGCTAACACAGTCGAAGCCAATGAGCAGTTAGGTTTCGATGCCGATCAACGCCAATATAATATGATTTTACCTATGATGAATCAAATTGGTGTGAGTAGAGTGAAATTGTTAACGAATAACCCACGTAAAGTCAAGGCAATGAAATCCTTAGGTATCGAGGTCGTTGAACGCCTTCCCTTACAAGTGGGTAAAAACCGTTATAATGAACAGTATCTTAAAACAAAGTCGACGCAGCTTGGTCATATGATGTCTGAATATCATTTTTCAGATAAGGACGAATAGCCAGTGATGACCTGAACCTGTTTTGCAGGTTTAGGCATTTTTATCTTATGTGTCGTAACGATATTAATGAGAATTAATTTATTGACTACAGCTTTCATTATTACTTTCATTAACTCGCATTGATTAACAATCTAATACTATGAATTAAGTCGCTTTTGTTATTATTGTTGTTTTTTATTTAATGTGGGATGAGATTTGTTTGTTTTTATCTTTACAAATATGTCTATTTTGAAAATGAAATTCTTATTTCGATGAATGATAAAGAAATGTCGCTTTTTTTATTGTTTTTTATTTGTTGAGTTTTTTATTTTAAATAGGTAACTGAATTTAATTAATGAGTGTTTTATAAATATTCATGGTAATTTTACATTTAATCAAAATATTATGATTGATTGTGTTTTATTATGGAGAAATTATGGGGTTGTTTTATTCTTTTCGATTTATTTTAAATAATAAATATATGTCCATTTTTATTTTATTCTATTCAACATCTCTTTTTGCTAAACCGATAGAACAATTAATCAGACCCAGTACAGATCCTAGTCACTTACATGCAATATATACGGATGGAACGAAAGGAGTTGTCAATAAGTTAATGGCTGCTAATGTACCATCGTTAATGTCGGTGACCGATGCGGTACCTACTGCAACGAGTATTCCTCAGTTTCGCTCGCCGACAGCTTTTGAAGTAGATGATATCATTGAGACTTTACAACGCATGGGCATAAATTTGGTGCGTTTATATCCGCCTTCGATTGTTGGCGGTGATTTGGAGCAAAATTATTTCGTTAATGATACCGCTAAAATTATTGGTTATGATAAAAGCCAAGCGATTAACACGGCAGATAACCCAACAGGTAATACATTAAATAAGCCTGATGCCATTCAATATGATAAAAAGAAATTTGATGTGCTTAAGTTGACTTTAACTAAGTTACAAAGCAAAGGTATTCAAGTGGTATTTCCTCTCATTGACACTTGGAGTTTTTTAGGCGGCATTCCTCAATTTGTCGGTATGGTCGATTGCGCTTATGGTACCGATATAAACAATAACCCGATCCAATGTAACGGTAATATACCTGCAGGCAAGGTTGATATTCAAGGCAACATAACAGCGTTTTATACTCAAGAGCGGTATAAAAATGCATTCAAAAGTTATATTGCATTATTAACAAGGGAGTTTGGCGGTTTTAAAAATATTATCTGGGAAACGGGCAATGAACTTGGAGAGTCTGCTCGCTATAACGGCGTTATATTAGATTTTGCTAATAATCCGAGTAAAGACGAGGAATATCATTTTTCGGCAGCACAAAATCAACGCTTGATCGATTTAAATTTATGGACCAGAGAAATGGCAAAATTTATTAAAAGCCAATATAAAAAAGATAAAAATGGTCATCCTTATCATCAACCTCATTTACTCATGGATGGGAGTTTTGGCGTGGACTTAGGCGTCATCAATAACCCAGAGTTGACTGGCAGTTTAGCCGATAATAATATTGACATAGTGTCGAATCATTATTACCAAAATTGGGGGATGAAGACGCTATATCAATATGATACAGATAAAATTAGGTTATATGGGGCAACGACTCAACAATCAACGACAGCGACCAAGCCCTATTTTGTCGGAGAGTTTATGTGTAGTTTTCAATGTGATGACAAGTTTTTAACGGAATTTGAAACGCCAACGCAGGCGGAAGATTTTAGCACGTTTGCGGGTTTTTGGAGTTTACGAGGTCATGCCGATATTGGGTTACATTGGGATAAACAACAGGGAAAGCAGGTCCAAATTCCAAATACCTATCGAACGGGCAGTTATAATCATAATGAAAAATTAGGTTACTCGAGTTACCACTATCCAGGATTTTTAACGAAAAACAGTGATGATATCCATGATTATAATAAGAAAGGCCAACAGATCCCAAAACATGATGTTGTCACACTGTTTGTTCAGTTGGCTACACGTTTATCCGGCAGTCAAAAAACAGATAAATTATCAAGTACCATTGTAAAAGTGGGCAAAAATAAGAATGGTAATAATATACTTGTCTGGGCCGGTGTGTCTGGGGCATTAGGCTATTGTTTATTTGATAATAATCAGCCTATGCCAAATAATGATATCCAATTTATTGATAAGCAAGGTAAACAGTTTGCAGGGTATCCCATTAGTGCATCGGCAGTGGATCATCCCTATACTGTCAGGCCATATCAGCATTTAGTGCACGATTGCGCTAAGCCATAAGGGTATTCATGTCACTTGCACTTAGGTAGAGACACCGATTGATTGACGTCATTGGGTGTCTCGTTGAATGAAGGTGAGTTCGCCTATTGTATGCTGCGATTAATCGTTCTTTTTGGTTCCCCAAATGTCGGTATTAATTTGAGGCAGTGGCTGCTTATTGTTATTTGTTTTGCTGCTTGTTGAGCCAAGGTTGTTTCTAGGTGCGGGTAAAGGAAGCCGATGAAGCTTTAAATATAAATACTCGACCTTATCCCGTGCCCATTGAGTTTTTCGTAAAAATTTTAAACTGGATTTGATACTGGGATCGTGATTAAAGCAGCGAATATCAATGCGCTGCCCTAACTCTTCCCACCCATAGTGATCGACAAGATCAATGAGTAGATCTTCTAATTTTATTCCGTGTAAGGGGTTATTTGCTTGGGTCATAAAGCGTGGGTCATTTTGAAATCAATATTGGTCTAATCATATCAGATTGCAACGTCAGGTGCTTGCTTTGTTCTGTGGCGATGAAACTAATTTCCCTCTCTTGGTGTGGAAAAAAGGAGACGTATAGTCTCCTTGCTCATTAAATCATTTATCGTATCAATTACTCGAAGCTAATGCTCCAAGAGTTGATAGCACCTGTGTCTTGATTTGCACTATCAACGGCTTTTAGTGTCCATGTACCTTTAGAGTCACCGCCTGAGTAATCAACAGAATAGGTTTTGTTGATATTATCAGTACCGCTTCCAGAGTTATCATGTAATACAGCGACTTGACCTGTAGGACTTGTTAATTTTACGTTTAAATCACCAATATAAGTGTGTGTGATATCGACAGTGACTGTTACTGTTCCTGAGTCACCTGTACGTGCGGCTTCAATTGAACTTGATACGCCTGTAGAACTGTTATCAGGAATGTTGTAACTTGTCGTATTTGTATAGGTAGCAGCTCCCCCTGTATTTCCGCCATTATCTGCTGCGGTGTAGTTTGCTTCTAAACTTGCACCACTAAAGGCTTCATACCCGTGAACCATCACATAATAAGTCCCTGACTGTGCTGAAGAGATTGCACATGACTCAGTATTACCTGTATTCCAAGAGCGACATTCGTAGCTAGTGGTTGTTGGGTTGCCGCCAAATGAAACATATAGATCAGCATCGCCACTGCCACCGCTTAGGGCGAAGTTCAGATCGCTTGCACCTGCTGGCACATCTAAGCTGTAGTAGAGTACACCATTTTTAGAAGCATAAAGGCTGGTTTTAGCGATTCCATTTGTCAGGGTTCCATCATCGCCATTGCCGCCGCCATTTGTTGGTCCGTCACAGGACTGGGCTAGGTATGCATCTGCTGCTTCTGCATCGACTAAACCATAACCTGTTTTGTTATCACGTCCAGCGGTTTCAAGATCTTCGGCGGTGGCTTTTAGCGCGGCACGAATTTGCTCTGAACTACAATCTGTGTGATTACTCCAAACGAGTGTAGCGACACCGGAGACATGTGGTGTTGCCATTGATGTACCATTATAGTATTGGTAATCTTCGCCACTCGTTGCAGCAACAGTTGCTTGAGATCCAACTTGGTCAAGCAGTGCAAGGCCTGTGTTTCTGTCAACACTGACAGAAACAATAGGGACGTCATTATTAGTATCTACTAAGAAGGGGTTCTGTAAACCAGGAAGCGATGAGTTACTGTAAACAATCGCTGCGCTACCGCCTGCATTGTAACACGCTTGAGCGGCTGCAATTTCAGCGGCATTTGCACTTAAACCTGATGCACGCTCAACCAAACAAACCTTATTACTCATGCTGTTACAGTTATAAGTCGTATTGCCAGTACTACAGGCTTTTAACGTATCAGTGACAGTACCTGTATTAAATTGCTGTTCATAGTTACCGCTGACTTGAATGTAACGGTTATGAGGAACGATGCCACTGTCGAAATAAGATTGACCGTTAACCGTGATATCGGCTAATACACCTTCACCTTGTGTCACTGTAGACAGTACTGCTGTGCCAGGTCCAGAAATTTCTACTTGATCGGTATATTGCGAAAAAGCAGAATGATCTTTGTTGCTATCAACAGAGGCCACCGACATAACAGCATCATAAGAAGCGGGATAGCTATGAGTGCTATCACCATCGTTACCTGCAGCAGCGATAAGTAACACGCCGTTGTTTTGGTGAGCCGCTAAGGCATTTTTTTCGGTTGCACTGTAAGTTGGGCCACCTAAGCTCATAGTCACGACATTAGCGCCATTAGCAACACAGTCATCAACCGCATTGACTAAATCTGAGGTATATCCCCATCCGCTTTCGTTGAAGACCTTGATAATATGAATATTGACGTTTTGGTTTGGCATGACACCAACAACGCCACTGCCATTTGCTATGGCGGCAATGGTGCCTGCTACGTGAGTACCATGTGCGTTATTGTTACCTGGCTCATACCAGTTTCCTGTACCTGAGTTATTGGTGCCTGTTGCGTTATTCCCACTTAAATCGCTATGGCTAGCATCATAGCCTGAGTCGATAATACAAATAGTGCGGTTTCCCGCTTGAGAGTCACTCATTACTGTGGCGCCGACATAGGTTTGACCCCATGGTGTGGTTTCACTTAGCAGGCGACGTGGGACATCTTCTTCGACGTAGTCAACATCTGAGCGTAAGCGTAATGATTTTAAGCTATTTGAATCTAGCTTTGCCGTATAGCTATTACGACGTGCGATACGTTTCATTTCTTTGGCTTTTACACTATTAAGTACACTGTGATGTGAAAAAGCAGGATTAATGTGAGATGCACTCGATAGCATATTAATGCCGTCTGTTGCAGTATCACTGTCTTTAAATTTAACGATATAGCGCTTTGGCAGCGGTGCATCAGCTTGTTGAGATTGAGCGGGTAATAGCTCAGAACCGACTGAAGGCGTTGCATATACATTTGCTGAAATCGCAATGGCAAGCGCTGAAAGGGTCAGCGCTGCTTTCGTTGATTTTTTGAATGTCATATTTTTATTCCACATTTATTATCATGTTGTAATTATTATTGAACAGTCTTGGTTATAAATTCCAAAGATCTGGTTACTCCGCTAATAAATCTACCCGCATGTTATCTCGTTGTAAATGCATAGTTAATCTTGTCTTTTTTCACCCAAAAGAATATTACCTAAAGCTAATAATGAATGTTTTTGTTAAAACTATGCGTTTTATGCCAGCAGTATGCATTTGTAGTGGTTTTATATTCATATGTTATTTTTTTGTTTGTGTTTTGTTTTGTTGTTGGTTTTTGACTTTTTAATGCAGATTTATTACATATGTCCATGATAAATAATCAAAACTATGACAAAATGTTTCATATCTATAATTTTGAAAGATAATATATTCATTTTAGTTATTAATGATTTTCATTGACCTTAGCTGTCGTGTTTTTTTGATAGGATCTTCTAATATGATATGAGATAACAGTATTATTTTTCTGTATTTAATGTTTTTCTAATGGAAGGTGCTGTTTAGCTATTTATGTAAATTTTGATAGATTTAGATTGTCTCTTTGAGAATGACTAAAAATAATAGCTGATTAACACTTGTATTTGTTTTATGACGAAATGTATCAACGGAGCAAGGAGACAGGGGATTGTAGTGTATTAAGAGGATAAGGTTGGGCGACAGACAAAAAACCGCTCATAGAGCGGTTTTTGAATTGATTAATCAAGACAATATAAAGAATATTGCTTTTAGTTATGGATCAACTTTGGTGCGTTAGAAGTTGTAACTGTATTGCATACTATAATACACAGCATTAGAGCTTGTCGTTGCTGTGACATCACCAATCAAAGAACTTGTTTCTGTGAGGTGAGTTTTCTTACCACGTACGAAGGCAATCCCTAAATCCAGTGATGACTTTTGGTTAAAGTGGTAGCTCACGCCACCTGTGTACCAATTACGATCGGAATCGGGAATAGACAGTGAGCTGAGATCCCCAACGACCCCTTGATCATACATATAACCGATACGGGCTGTCCAAGTATCATTGATGTCATAGGTACCGCCGACACTGAATAGCCATGAGTCATCCCATTGGTATTCTTTTAGTACATAGTCACTGCCTGGATCTGTACAGGCCGTTGGTGTTGTTGAGGTTAAAGATGTTTGAGAAGCACAATCAAGTAATGTTATACGATCAAATTCTCCCCACTGAGTATATTGTGCGGTATAAGACAGAGCAAAATGCTCAGTAATTTGATGAAATCCGCCGAGCTGAGCGATATTGGGGAGGGGAATTTCTATTTGATTATAATATCCATAGGTGCTTGCTGAAGTGAGTGCACCTACACTATCATTGTTATCACCATCTGCATTAATGGTTGGACTATATCGGTAGCTTAGACCAATACGGTTATTCTCGTTGATTTCATATACAAGGCCTGCAATGCCGCCAACCCCCCAACCACTGGCTTCAACATCGGCAACAGTCTGATCTGCTACGATAACGGTTGAGGTTCCAGGAAAATAAAGTGGGCCATTTCGTGTCAATTTACCTGTACCATATACAAAATCCACCCCAAGGCCTAAGCTAAAATATTCATTGAAGCGATAAGAAACACTGGCATTAAAGTCTATGGACGTGATTTCGGTTTCACCGAGTAAATCGATAGGTGCTTGGGTGTTGGCTGTCGTATTTTTTGTAATGTCTGACGTATCGGTACCGGTACCGAAGTTACTGAATGCGGCAAAACCCATGGCCCAACTTTCATTAATCGGTTGAATATAATAGGCATTAGGGATAATTTTTCCTGAGCCTGCACTATCGTCACTACCGAAGTCTGTCGTGGAGGAACTCACATTATCGACTTCTACTTGAACATCAGCATAGGTGATACCAAGCGAAACCGCTTTATCTTTGAAAAGTGCCATTGCTGCAGGGTTACGAGATAATACAGATGCATTGTCTGCAATGACCGCATCCCCAGCCATTGCGCGGCCAAGACCCGTTGCGGATTGGCTGTTAAGTTGGAAACCCGCTGCCATCGCTTGAGAGCTGGCTAGCGTAATTGAAATAGCAAGGAACGTCTTGTTGAAGCGTTTCATAATCATCATCTCTTTTTTTAAGGTCCTGCTTATATGACTTGCTGAATAGCCGAGTCGCAAGATCCACTTGTTAGACCAGCGCATGGTAGAGGAGTTAACGCCTACTCAGCAACTCCGACCAGATGCATTTTTTGGTATAATTCGTTAATTAAGGTTGTTATTTATGAACAACTATTAGGAGCTTACTTCAAAAAAGGCTTATAAAGCAAACTAATAGTTTGCTCTCATAAAGAGAGGAGAGCAAACCTTGAAGTTAAGGTTATGTAAATAATATGAGAATATCCAGTATTGTCTGTCTAATAAATAAGCGTACGATTGTACGCTTATTTATTGCTCTTCATTGTGAAATGGGATTAGAGCTTGGCTGAGAAGGCATGAAACTGCGCTGAAACAGTTTTACAAGGAGTGAATATCTTGCTGACAAGAATACCGATAAATGTTGCAAGGATGAAACCAGGTAGGATTTCGTAAAGTTCGAAAACCCCCCCTGATAATTGTTTCCATATAATAACAGTTATGGCGCCGGTGAGAATGGAAGCGATAGCCCCATTTCGACTAAATCCTTTCCAAAAGAGTGATAATAAGACGACAGGCCCAAAGGCTGCACCAAATCCTGCCCAAGCGTAACTGACTAAACTCAATACACTACTTTCTGGATTGAGCGCGATGATCCCGGCAATTAATGCAATAGACAATACGCCAGCACGTCCAACGAACAATAGCTCTTTGTCATCAGCCTTAGGTCTTAACCATTTTTTATAGAAGTCTTCAGTGATGACACTTGAACAGACCAATAACTGAGAATCAATGGTACTCATAATTGCAGAAAGAATAGCGGCAATAAGTAACCCGCTGATCCAAGGATTAAATGCCGCATTTGCGAGGTGAATAAAAACGGTTTCAGGGTTTTCTAATGGGCTGTCCATGAAATAGAGACTGCCCACAAGACCTGTTGCGAGTGCACCGATAAGTGCCATTATCATCCAGCTCATGGCGATACGACGGGATTTGGGAATATCGTCTGGAGAATTAATTGCCATGAAACGGGTAAGAATATGCGGCTGACCAAAATAACCTAACCCCCATGCTAATAAAGAGATTAATCCAAGCATAGTGGTATTGTCATGAATGAATTGCAGCATGTCAGGATTAAAATTGTCTAATCCATCTTGGGTTGCGGGTTGATTAAAGATGGCAACAGGAACAAAAAGCAGTGCCGCAAGCATCATACAACCTTGAAAAAAATCGGTCCAACTTACTGCAAAATATCCACCTACGAAGGTATAAGCCACAATAATGCTAGAGCCGATCAGTAAGGCTAAGGTGTAATCTAAACCAAAGGCTTTTTCAAAAAGGATTGCGCCACCGACCATGCCGGAAGAAGTGTAAAAAGTAAAAAAGACTAAAATGGTAAAAGCGGAAACTAACTTGAGAATGCCATTGCTGTCATTAAATCTTTTTTCAAAAAAGTCTGGTAGTGTGAGAGAGTTATTGGTAAATTCGGTATAAATTCGTAACCGTTTTGCGACTAATAGCCAGTTAAGCCATGCGCCAAAAACTAAGCCTATTCCTATCCAAGCTTCGCCTAATCCCCCTAAGTAGACTGCGCCAGGAAGACCTAATAGTAACCAGCCTGACATATCAGATGCACCGACACTTAATGCCGTCACTCCTGGGCCCATGCTACGTCCGCCAAGGATATAATCATCAATTGAATCAGTTGATTTATAGGCGATGAAACCAATACCTATCATTAGGGCAAGATAGCCAATAAAGGTGAAGAGAACGGGTAATTCTATGCTCATGATTTAGAGTTATATTTTTATTGTTGGATTGTGGGCGCTATGCTAACAGATGTTGACTAATTAGCTCAATCATGGTGAGGAAATAGTCGGGAGATCTGACCTTTAGGTTTTCTCCCGACAGCAATTTGTAATGCGATTAAATAAAACTTTGCTTAATTTCGTTTTTAACGTAATTAATATCCTGAGTGTTATCACCAACAAGTAACATATAAGCTCCATCCATCTTAAAGCCTAAACCTTTAAGCTTATTATCGGCAAATGCACTTTGTAGTTGCATTCTATCTTCACTGGGAACAATAAAGAGTGTGACTTTGCCTTGTTCACCTTGCATGACTAAATGCAAGCTTTTTACGCCTTGAAAATCACAAAAGGTGTTATAAAAGACCTTACCGGGTTGTTGGGTAAATTTTGCATGGCTTAACTGTGTGAGTTGAGCCAATTTTTCATTGACTGCTTGGTAGGGAATATTATCATTGATGCTTAAGGTCTGCTCTTCATGATGAACATGGGCGAGGGCATGGGCGCTGAGATCCACCGGTCCAAGCCTGAAAAGCGTAAAGCTAATGCCTGCTATAAAGGCCACTGATGCTGCTAAGGCAATGCTGAAAGCTGTTTTTTTTCGTTGACCTTGGTGTTGGCGTAGCTGTTGATTGAGTAGCAGTTTATCACTGAGATCACTGGGAACATCAATGTGTAATGCGTTTTCAATTTGTTGATCGAGACTGTTTAGTTCGTCAATGAAAGCGGCTTTTTTGGGATCCTCTTTAATTGCTTGAATAAATTCAGGCGATTGATGGTGAGGATCGGCATAAGCCTGACGTCGAAACTTAAGCTCATCCATGGGATTGTCCTCTCACTTGGGGTTGTTCAAGCGCTTGCTTTAATTGATGGCGAGCTCGAAATAAGCGTGTCATAACGGTATTAGTATTCAGTGAGAGAATTTTTGCAATTTCTTCGCCACTGAAACCGCCAATCAGCTGCAGTAATAAAGGCTCTCGGTATTCTAAGGCAAGTCGTTCTATTTGCTTTTGTAATAAATGATGCTCCACTTTATGTTCAGTGCTAGGAGAAAAAGTATCTTGTAACTCTTCTTGCTCAATATCTGAATAGGTGAATTGTTTTCGTTCAAAACGCCTTGCATTTTCTCGCCTGAGAATAGTGATGAGCCAAGCTTTAGCCGATTTCTCATCTTTTAACGTATCAAGGGAGCGCCAAGCGCGTAAAAACGTTTCTTGGGTAATATCTTCAGCAACATGTTTATCACCGCTTAGCCAGTAAGCATAACGGTAAATATCAGTATGAAGTGCCTTGACTAGGCTATTATATCGTCGTTGTTTATTCAGCATGCTAGAAGAGACCGTGGACGGGCTCTTTTTCTTTCGCCAATGACGCAACATTTTTTTATTTCTTGAGAAGACAGGTGCATAAAGCTTAATGCTTATATCAACCTATTACAAAATAACGAGTTGATATAAGCAAACCTTTTAGATAAACCAGTAACTGAACATTTTTTATAACAATGTGTTATGGATTTAAATTAGTTAAGGAAGAGGCCTTTTTTTTCTTTTTATCAGGGTTAAGCCTATCGGCTGCTTGCAGGATCTTGTCATAATCAATCGATGCCGTTGTTTTAGAAAAAGCACTCCGTTGTAACGTGGTGACGGCATTAGCCATCTCCTTTGACAGTGCTGAAATCTTATCAAGTGTCATGGGTTGTTGAAAGACATGCGAGAAGTGTTGCTGTAAACTGAGTAATACCTCACTTGGATTTTGTCTTTGGCAAGCTTGTTTAAGGCTCAATTTTTTATTCACGCTATCTTGATGAGAAGTCGGTGATTTAATGACGGGGCTTGAATGATTTTGAGTGTATTTTCGCCATAAAATAATCAAGGCGATGGTAGTGATAAACCAAAGAGTGGCAAAGATGAAAGCGGCCCACATCCAATAAGCTGGTGTGCTTGTTTCTGTTGCGGGTAATGATGTTTGCTGAGCCGGTATGTCAGCTTGCTCGGCGGCTTTAACCGTAATGACTTTTTCTGGCAAAGTGGCTATTTGTTGTTTGTTTAAATGTGGATTCCACCAAGGAACCTCAACAGCAGGTAAAGTATAGGTTCCCGGTTTCGTTGGAATGATTGCAGTGGTTTGAGTGAGTGTTGCTAAGGTCTTATTATCTCTAACTGTATTTTGACGTTGAGGTTTTTCCGGATAGGATTTGAGCGATGTTGGCAGGTTGAGATCCAGATCCGGTAAGCGACTTTCATCCGTATTGACCGCGGTTAAGGTGATTGTACGAGTAATAGGTGTGCCAACTTGGTAGTCAGCATGTTCAGGCCAGTCTTCATTAAGTAGCACGAGATCGGCAACCAACCATTGTCCATGGTAGCTTGCAGGTTTTGGTTGAATCGTTAACTCGACATTTCTCGCTTGAGTTTGGATTGGGCGACTGTCTGTAAAGCCAAATAAACTATTACTTCTTTGGGATTGCACGACAATATCGCCATTAAAACTGGCTCCTTGAATTGATAATTTGCCTGGCTTGTCAGCAATGATGGCGTAATTTCTTTCTATCACTCTAAAACGGCGACCATTGATAATTTGTGTGCTGTCTTTATCTTCGCCAAGTTGTTTGACTTGGGCGTTAGCCACTACGGGCTCATTGATTACGCCTCGTTGTAATTCGGCACCAAGAAAGAGTTTTACCTGATAGTTAACAAGTTGATCAACATAAGCTTTTTGGGATGACAAATGTGCTTCCATATACACATTTTTTGTTTGCTTCGGTGCACTACCTCGCGGCTTAACCGTGATTTTTATTGGGGCTGAACTGACGCCATCAATGGTCAATGCAGGGATCATTAAGTGGCCTTGGCGTTTAGGTAGTAATAGCATTTGCCACTGGGTTTCTTTGGTGGTGTTGAAATTGACCATACGTGTACTGTGGCTTGTACGGGGTCTTTGCATGGTAAAATCAGCGCTTAGCGCTTGAGTATTGAGGGCTTGGGTATCTAAACTATCATCAGCCGTAACTGTGAGTACAATCGACTCGCCTTCACTGACTGTATTGTTGTCAACGGAGGCTTGCAAACTGGTGAGTGCGCTAGCGGGAAAAGCAGCGATTAACCCAAGAAGTAAAATGAGGTGTAATAAACGTTTTACCACTGTTGATTGTCCTTTGGTCTTGCCCCATTTTGAAGGCGTTTTTGATATTCTAATTGCATTTTATTGCGCAATAATAGTTGAGGGTCGTCAGCAAGGGAGCGTAAAGCGCGCTGCATATCCGCTGGCAGTGGCTCTTCGGGTGCCGTATTATCCTGTTTGGCTGCTTGAGCACTTTGTACGTCTTGCTCTTTTTGCTGATCCTGCTGATTTTGTTGGTCCTGCTGATTTTGTTGGTCCTGCTGATTTTGTTGGTCCTGCTGATTTTGCTGATCCTGCTGACTTTTCTGGTCCTGCTGACTTTTCTGGTCCTGCTGACTTTTCTGGTCCTGCTGATTCTGCTGACTTTGCTGGTCCTGCTGATTTTGCTGGTCCTGCTGATTCTGCTGATTCTGCTGATTTTGCTGGTCCTGCTGATTTTGTTGGTCCTGCTGATTTTGTTGGTCCTGCTGATTTTGTTGGTCCTGCTGATTTTGTTGGTCCTGCTGATTTTGCTGGTCCTGCTGATTTTGTTGGTCCTGCTGATTTTGTTGGTCCTGCTGATTTTGCTGCTTTTCTAGCTGTTCAGCTAAGGCTAAATTAGCTTTAATATTTTCATTTTCAGGGGCTTTGGATAAAGCGTCTTGATAGGCTTTTTTAGCCTCACTGTATTGATTCAATTGCATGAGTGCATTGCCTTGGTTGTAGAGTCCCATGGCAGTGTTATCTTGTTTGAATAGCTCAAGCGCTTGATCATATTCTCCCTCTTTGTAAAGTGCACTCGCTTTCCATTGGCTATGTTTAAAGTCTTTCGCGGCTAAGCCATAGTCTTTAGCTTGGTATGCTTGCATACCTTGTTGATCGGCTGTTTGCCAGAGATCATTCCAAGTTGCTGCTTCGACCGGTTTTATTTGATAAAAACTGGTAAAAAAAAGTACGCATATGAGCCCATAACGAAAACTCAATAAGGCTGGAAATAACAGTAATAACGCAATGAAGGGACCAAGATCTTGCCAAGTTTCGCCACTGACTTGTGTGGCTTTGGCTTCTTGGGTATGAGCTAACCATTGTGTTAATTGTGTAATATCTTGCCCATCGGCACGGGTGAGGATCAGGGTTCCCTCACTGGCATTAGCCAGTTTTTTAAGTAAGTTGTCATCAGTTTTTGCGATAACAACATTATCACTGTTATCTCGAAGGAGCTGACCATCGGGTAATGAGATAGGAGCGCCTTGTTGTGTGCCAAATGCCAGAATGGCAAGACGATATTGAGTACCAGCAAGTTGGGCTTTTGCGTCATTGAGCTGGTTGCGGTTAATGCCGTCAGTGAAGAGAATAATGTCTCCTTTAACGTGCCCAGCTTGCATCAGTAAAGTTTTTGCTTTTAATAAAGCTTCTGCGACGTTTGAACCTCTGACGGGCATAATCGCGGGAGATAATGTGGGCAGTAAATTCAATAAGGTGGCATTGTCACGGGTTAACGGACTAATGGTAAAGGCTTCCCCTGAGTAGGCGATTAATGCGGTTTCACCTTCAGAGACGGCGTTGAGAAAATCAGTGGCTTTATATTTCGCCTGTGACAATCGGTTTGGTTTTAAATCTGTTGCGTACATGGATAAAGACATATCCATGATCAGCACGCGACCTTGATCGGTTTGAAAGACGGGCAGTGCTTTTTTGGTTAAAGCCGGTCCTGAGAGGGCTAATACCGCGATAAACCAAGTCAGACTCAGAATGCTTAGTTGATGTTTTTGACTGGAACTGGTGCCAGAAATCAACACTTTTGCTAAATGGGGAGAAATGTAGCGCTCCCAGTGAGTGCTAACTTTATTATTTTTCCAAAGTAGTAATAAAATGGCGATTAAAGGTAAAAGTGCTAAAAACCATTCTGGGCGTAAAAAATGTAACATCACGACCTTCCTTTTACAGTATTTTGTTGGCTTGGATCACGCTTTGATGTTTGACGGAATGTGAAACTTGGAAACCAAGGCAAATAGCTGAGTGCTATCAATATACTGACAATTAAAGCAATGCTTAGTGGCCAATAGAATAATTCTGACTGCGGGCGATAAGTCAGTTGATCACGGCTAATGGGTTCTAATTTATCAATTTCTTGATAAATTTGTTGTAATTCCTGAGGATTTCTCGCTCTAAAATAGCGACCACCTGTGGTGTTGGCGATAGATTTAAGCTGCGCTTCGTCAAGATCCATTGAAGGATTGACACGCTCAGTACCAAACAATGTTCGCCGCTCCATGACATCGGCGCCTATTCCAACGGTGTAAATCTTAATGCCTCTTTTTTCGGCAATGGCTGCGGCTTGTTCTGGACTGATACTGCCCGCATTGTTTGAACCATCGGTGAGTAAAATAAGCACTCGGTTACTTTTATCGATATTATCAAAACGTTTTACCGCTAGGGCAATGGCTTCACCTATGGCTGTTTGTTTACCCACAAGGCCTATTTGCGCCTCTGTTAAAAATTGCGCGACACTGCGTCTGTCTAAGGTGAGTGGCGATTGCAAATACGCATGATCGGCAAATAAAATTAGCCCAATACGATCGCCTTTTCGCCGTTCGATGAAATTACTCAGTACGTGCTGGACTAAGGTAAAGCGATCGACGCTTTGTCCATTGATTTGCATGTCTTCAATTTGCATACTGCCAGATAAATCGACAGAGAGCATCAAGTCACGCCCTTTAGCGGGCAAATCGATGGGATCGCCCATCCATAACGGACGCGCTGCGCTCAATACCAGTAATCCCCAAATTAGCCAATATCGTTTTCGAGTCAGACTCTGTTTTATGTTCGATGATTGCAGTGACAGGGGCTCGACACCGGATAAGTGTAAATGACCCCCTTGCTCAGTCGATTGAGACTTTTTGCGAATAATGAAAGGGAGTGGCAGTAAAATCAGTAGCCAAGGCCAAGCTAAGGTCAACATACTGGCTCCTTTGACGTTGTATGCATTTTTTCTTCTTGTGTTGCATCAGGTTTGATGGGGAGGCTATTGTTTAGCCATTTTTTTGCTAATGTTTTAAGCGTTAATTGTTCAGTTGGACTGAGCGTGATAGCCTGATATCGACTATCAAGTAACTGGCTAAGCTGTGGAATATTGTCTTGCTTGTTGAGCCAGTGATACCAAGCCTTTCCTTCTAAGGAAGCGATTTGCTGGCGAGGGACGTAGCTCATTGCGGCGCGCTTTAAAATACTATTTACTTGAATTGCAAAATAGTCCTCTTCAGGTTGTAAAGCCGCTAAATGACGCAACGCTTCACGTTTAGCAGCAGTCCGTTTGAAGTGTTTTAGGGTGAAGATGCCGATAACACACAATAGAATGAGGCTAATGACGATGACTATCCAATATCCTATGGGAAGCGGCCAATAGCCGATGGCAGTTGGAAGCTGGATATCTTTTAAACTGGCGAGTGCCGGATTAGGGGTTGCTGACATTATCGAAATGCTCCTAGCTGTTCATTGAGACGGAGTCCTGAATCGATTGAACGCGTATCGATGTTAAGTTTGTCCATCATGTCGATAAAGTGAGCCTGAGTGCTTAATTGAGAGGCTAGCCATTGATCGTAACCTTTTCTATCGAGTAATATTTTTTTATTTCGCTCTATGACGGGTAGCTGAAACTGTTTCGGTAAGTTGAGCTTTCCTTGCCTGAGAGGATCGGTGATCAAAAAAGCGCCCATATCACAATGTCGTTTCAGTTCAGATAAAGGGGCTAAACAAGAGGGGGTAAAGTGGCTGCCATCGCTGATGATCCAAATTAACGAACCCGGTTTAGCCAATCGACGCAAGCGCTGACAAGCATGAAACATGTGATCAGGATCCCGCTCCTGGGTCGATAATTGCGAAAGCTGCTCACCGTGCACTTGTTTTAAATTAGAAACGAGTTGCAGTATGCCTTGTTGGCGGCTACGGGGTTTTAGCTCAATATGTGCCTGTTCACTCGCAATTAACGCACCCACTTTATCGCCATGATTAATTGCACTCCATGCCAGTGTTGTCGCTAAATGTGCGGCTTGTACTGATTGCAGTAATAAGCTGGAGCCAAAATACAGGCTATGGCTTAAGTCCAGTAAAATGATGATGGGTCGTTCGCGCTCTTCCACAAATAGCTTAGTGTGGGTTTTACCCGTTCGAGCAGTAACGCGCCAATCAATGGTGCGTACATCATCCCCATTTTGATATTGTCTGACTTCGGCAAATTCCATTCCGCGGCCTTTAATGGCGCTGGCACGATGGCCTGCCAAACTTGCTTTTGCTCGGGCACGTTTTTCGGGTAAGGCTTGCGCTAACGTTTGGCAAGCCAATAACTCTTTGTCTGTTAGGTGCACGCCATTGGAAAAGAGAGGCAACTTATCTTCTATAGGCTGAGTATTGGCCGCATTGATGCGGCTTTTTTGAGATTTCCTCATACTCAATTCCACCTCTAAGGTACTGCAACTTGAGATAAAATATGTTCTATAACGCTATCAGGTGTTACGCCTTCTGCTTGAGCTTGGTAGCTGAGCAGAAGTCTGTGCCTGAGCACATTGGGTGCAACAGCTTGAATATCTTCAGGAGAGACAAAGTCTCTTTCATACAAATAGGCTCTAGCGCGTGCACATCGCTCAAGTGACAAACTGGTACGAGGGCTGACACCGTATTCGAGCCAACTGCTCAGTTGGCTACTGTAGGCTTCAGGTTGCCTTGTGGCCATAATAATATTCACTATGTATTGCTCTAACGGTTCGGCGAGGTAAATTTCTAACGCTTGATCTCTTGCGGTGAAGATATCTTTTTGGCTGATGGGTGTCGTATGTGGAATGTCGTGTTTCAGCGCTTCTTTTCGCGACATTCGCATGATCCTAAGCTCTGTTTCAGCATCTGGATAATCGAGGTTTAAATGCATTAAAAAACGGTCGAGCTGGGCTTCAGGAAGGGGGTAGGTGCCTTCATTTTCAAGGGGGTTTTGCGTTGCCATCACCAAAAATAAATCAGGTAATTGGTAGCTGTGTTTCCCCACGGTGACTTGACCTTCGCCCATGGCTTCTAACAGTGCAGACTGCACTTTAGCGGGGGCGCGGTTAATTTCATCAGCAAGAATGAGATTGTGGAAAATGGGACCGGATTCAAACTCGAAATCACCGGTTTGAGCACGGTAAATATCGGTACCCGTTAGATCTGCGGGCAGGAGATCTGGGGTGAATTGTACGCGATGAAAATCCCCTTCTACGCCTTCACATAAGGCTTTGACTGCACGGGTTTTTGCCAGCCCCGGTGGGCCTTCAACGAGTAAATGTCCGTCGGCAATCAAGGCGATGAGTAAATTTTCAGTAAGAGAGGGTTGTCCTAGAATGACACTATCTAAGTAATCGCGTAACGCGTGAAATTGACTTAAAGGCATGATGATACTCGTTTATTTTCTAAAATAATCCTTGATGTTCCCTATAATAAATAATTTTTCTAGGCTTTGGCTAGTGTTAAAAGATGAACAAGTGTTTAAAACTTATGGTTTAGAAGGTAGAATCAGAGTCCACTTTGATGGTCTGACCTGTTTCGAAGGTGAAATTTGGTTAAGCAAGGACATAAAATATCTAGATTTTTTAGATAAGATGAATAAGAGGGCGACAAATGAGTGATAGACAACAGGTAACAAATGCCAAAGGCGAGCGGATTGCAATTGTATCAGGCTTACGTACGCCTTTTGCAAAACAGGCAACCGCTTTTCATGGTGTTTCAGCGCTGGATATGGGGAAGATGGTTGTAAATGAACTCATCACTCGCTCTGATCTGGATCCTAAATTAATTGAACAACTTGTGTTCGGGCAAGTGGTGCAAATGCCTAAGGCACCCAACATCGCAAGAGAGATTGTTTTAGGCACTGGTATGAATGTCCATACCGATGCTTATAGCGTGACTCGTGCTTGTGCAACCAGCTTTCAGTCTGCGATCAGTGTGGCTGAGTCAATTATGACGGGCAATATGGATATTGGTGTTGCCGGTGGCTCAGATTCTTCATCTGTACTGCCAATAGGGGTCTCGACTAAACTCGCCCATGCGCTGGTTGATTTGAATAAAGCACGGACTTTTTCACAAAAACTGGCTATTTTTCGCCGTCTTGGGTTGAAAGATTTATTACCTGTTCCTCCAGCTGTGGCTGAATATTCCACTGGTTTGTCAATGGGGCAAACGGCTGAGCAAATGGCTAAGACCTATAATATTAGCCGCGCGGATCAAGATGCATTAGCTCATCGCTCACACACACTCGCTACACAAACATGGGATGCAGGCAAGCTTAACGATGAAGTGATGACGGCTCACGTGCCTCCTTACAAGCAATTTATTGAGCGTGATAATAATATCCGCACCAATTCTGAGCTGGCATCTTATGCCAAATTACGCCCAGCATTTGACCGTAAACACGGCACAGTGACAGCGGCCAATAGTACCCCTTTAACAGATGGTGCCTCTGCCGTATTAATGATGAGCGAAGGTCACGCCAAAGCGTTAGGTTATGAACCGTTAGGTTATATCAAGAGTTATGCGCATTGCGCGATTGATGTATGGCAAGACATGCTAATGGGGCCTTCTTATGCCACACCTCTAGCGTTGAAAAGAGCGGGTATGGAGCTTGAAGATTTAACCTTAATTGAAATGCATGAAGCGTTTGCGGCGCAATCACTTGCTAATATGCAAATGTTTGAGTCGAAAAAGTTTGCCGAAGAAAAGTTAGGCCGCAATCGCGCCATAGGTCAGATTGATATGGATAAGTTTAATGTATTGGGGGGATCGCTTGCCTATGGGCATCCCTTCGCTGCAACAGGGACACGTTTGGTAACGCAAGTTTGCCGTGAATTAAAAAGACGGGGCGGCGGAACGGGATTAGCAACAGCATGTGCGGCAGGGGGTTTAGGGACTGCCATGATAGTTGAAGTGGAGTAAGACTGATGACAAAAACATTTAATTTAACCCGCCGTGAAGATGGTATTGCCGTGTTAACTATGGATGTGCCGGGTGAAACCATGAACACGCTCAGAGCCGAGTTTGGCCCTGAAATTCGAGATGTTCTTAATGAAATCAAAAGCGATAGTCAAATTAAAGGCTTAGTGCTGGTTTCTGGAAAGAAAGATTCCTTTGTGGCGGGCGCCGATATTAGCATGCTCGATGCTTGCCGAACGGCCAAAGATGCGAAAACCGTATCATCAGAAGGGCATGTTGTTTTCAATGAACTGGAAGGGCTTAATATTCCTGTGGTGGCGGCCATACACGGTGTGTGTTTAGGGGGGGGATTAGAGCTGGCGCTGGCTTGTCATCAACGGGTTTGTAGTGACAGTAAAAAAACCTTAATGGGCCTTCCTGAAGTGCAGCTGGGTTTGTTACCTGGTGGTGGGGGAACACAAAGATTACCGAGATTAGTGGGCGTGGCGAAGTCGCTAGATTTGATGCTAACGGGTAAACAAGTGAGGCCTAAACAAGCCCTTAAAATGGGGCTTGTGGATGATATGGTGCCAGAGTCTATTTTGCTTGAAACGGCTGTAGCAATGGCCCTTAAAGGAAAAAAGAGCGCTAAAAAGCAAAAGCCACTGATGGAGCGGGTGTTAGAAGGAACCAGTGTTGGCCGTAATATCATTTTCGATCAAGCCAGCAAACAAGTGGCGAAGAAAACTCAAGGCAATTATCCTGCCCCAGCGAAAATTATTCATTGTGTTCGTCAAGGGATGGCAAAAGGAATAACGAAGGGATTAGCCGTTGAAGCACAGTCATTTTCAGAGTTAGTCGTCTCCAGTGAGTCGGCAGCATTACGCAGTCTCTTTTTTGCGACCACTGAAATGAAAAAAGAAACCGGTGCAGGGGATGTTCAACCCAAAGACATTAAAAAAGCCATGGTGCTTGGTGGTGGGTTAATGGGCGGCGGAATTGCTTCTGTGACGAGCAGCAAAGCGAAAATTCCTGTTCGAGTTAAAGATATTAATCAAAAAGGGTTAAGTAACGCCTTATCTTACGCTTATAAACTGTTGGATAAAGGGGTTAAACGACGTCATATGACGCCAGCGGTTCGTGATAATGTCATGGCATTGATGACCACGAGCACCGATTTTACGGGAGTCAAAAATACCGATATCGTGGTTGAAGCTGTATTTGAAGATTTAGCCCTTAAACATCAAATGGTCAAAGACATTGAGCGTGAGTGTTCTGAGTCGACTATTTTTGCCTCGAATACCTCTTCATTACCCATTAGCCAGATTGCAGAGGCGGCGACGCGTCCAGAAAATGTTATCGGACTGCATTATTTCTCACCAGTAGAGAAAATGCCGCTTGTAGAAGTGATTGCTCATGCTAAAACCTCGCCAGAAACGATTGCGACGACAGTGGCTTTTGCTCGTAAACAAGGCAAGACGCCGATTGTGGTTCAAGATGGTGCAGGTTTTTATGTGAACCGTATTTTAGCCTTATACATGAATGAAGCTGCGGCTTTATTGCTAGAAGGCCAAAGCGTGGAGCATTTAGATAAAGCGCTGGTTAAATTTGGTTTCCCTGTTGGACCTATGACCTTACTTGATGAAGTGGGGATTGATGTTGGCGCCAAAATATCGCCCATTTTAGAAGCGGAATTGGGAGAGCGGTTTAAAGCGCCAGCAGCCTTTGATGCTTTGATGGCGGACGATCGAAAAGGGCGTAAAAACCAGAAAGGTTTCTATTTATACAATAAAGGCAAGAAAAAGAAGAAACAAGTCGATGAGAGCGTTTATCAGGTATTGGGGTTAACACCCGGAGCCAATGGCAGTATGGATGAACTTGCTCAGCGTTGTGTGGTGCAAATGCTCAATGAAGCCGTACGTTGTCTAGAAGAGAAGATTATTGCCTGTCCAAGAGACGGTGATATTGGCGCTATTTTTGGTATTGGTTTCCCTCCCTTTCTCGGTGGGCCTTTCCGCTACATTGATACACTCGGTGCGGGCAAGTTAGTGTCTATTCTCAATGATTATAAAGCGCAATTTGGTGATCGTTTTGAGCCTTGCCAAATGTTGGTGGATATGGCTGAAAATAAGAGTCGTTTTTTCGAGCAATAAACACATTGCCAAAAAGGCTTATCGATACAGCGACGTAATGATGACATGGTAAAGCGACGTTAATAAAAAACGCCAATAAATTTAACTTATTGGCGTTTTTATTTGTGTTTTATAGTACGCCCCATATTAAGCGCTACATAAGGGGGCCGTCAATTTCATCGCTTCAAAGAAATGGCTATGCTCTCTGATTGGTAAATCGACAAAAAAACCGAGCCTGACAAGGTAAGACCCGGATCTTGATATATTTAACACATCTGTTAATTGTTCAATAAAGCATGAAATGATCGGGTTCAGACCGATATGTCGGTGCTTTGATGCGTGTTAAAATGTTTACTTTGTATTTCTCTTGCAATAATAATCAACAGCTTTACTGACCAGTTCAACGCCAGTTTGCTCGCAAGGAGGGAGGGTGGCATCCGATGTATTGATAGGCGTGACTCTATTTCCCCATTTGATTAATGCTGCAGCAGAGGTTAACCCCGCGCCAAAAGCACACGATAAAATGGTTTGACCGGGTTTGATTTTCCCTTGCTCTAGTGCATCACAAATCGTGATAGGGATCGTCGCAGCTGAGGTATTACCATAATTGGCAATATTGACGATGGCTTTTTCTTTTGGAATTTTCATGCGATGTATTAAGGTATCGATAATACGTTCATTCGCCTGATGAGGGATCACCCAATCGATATCATCTTTCGTCATCTTACATTTTTCAAGGACTTGGGCACTGAGTTTCCCCATGCCAGCAATGGCGCGTTTAAAAATTTCCTGGCCATTAAATTCAATAAAGAAGTTTAACGACTCAGGATCAAATTTATCCATTCCTGTGCCAAATTGAGATTTCAGAATATCGCGACCGGTGGGATCGTTATTGAGCTCATAACCGAGTATTCCTCCCGGCGTGTTGGTGGCTTCAACGACGACAGCGCCAGCGCCATCTCCAAACAGAACGGCGGTATCACGTTTAGACCAATCAATGAAGAAAGACAGACGCTCTGCACCAACCACTAAAACTTTTTTACTTTGCCCACTTTGAATTTGCGCATTAGCTAACCCTAAAGCATATAAAAATCCGCTACACGCGGCATTAATATCAAAGGCGGGACAGTGTGCGCCAATATTGGCTTGTACCGTTGAGGCAATATTAGGAATTAAGGTGTCGGCGGTGGCAGTGGCTAAAATAATCATATCAAGTTCATCTGCCTCAATGCCTGCTGCAGCTAACGCATGTTTGGCAGCTACCGATGCGAGCTCTGAGGTATTGACGTGACTGATATGGCGTTGACTAATACCTGTACGAGGCTTTATCCATTCATCGGATGTTTCGATGAAGGTTTCCAGATCATGATTGGTCAAGATGGCTGGTGGAACACATTTTCCCCAGCCCGTTATTGTTGCGTACTGCATTAGGTATTCTCTCAAATATTAGCTAAGGGTGTGAGCTTAACTATTTTTGTTTAAGCACTTAATTTGTCTCTTTACTCAACTTATCAAAACGTAAGGATAATGTATTCGTTTTAATCGTTATAAATGAACAACAAATTAAGTCAGATTGTATTGTTTTTACGCTAAATATTTATTACTCAATAGTCGATAAGGGCTATTGAGGTTGGACTAACTGACGAATTGATTCAGCGGCCTGTAAAATATGTTGCCTAAGTAATGTCACGGCCGCATCCACATTTTTTTGCTTGCAATAATCGAGTAATTCTCGATGCTCTTTCTCAGCTTGGGCTATGCCCCCTGCGAGTAAGAGTTGCAAACGTATATAGCGATCACAATTCGTTTTAAGTCCTTGCACCATATCTAATGCATAAGGGCGATTGGCAGCTTGGTATAAACTGGTATGAAACTGGCGATTGAGCTCACTCCAGCTACTGACCGACTGTTTTTGTTTAAAAGCAAACTCAAGCTCAATTAAAATGTGTTCAGCTTTCTCAATATCTTCATCTTGCATATTCATAATAGCTTTGGCAAGTAATTCAGTTTCAATGAGTGCTCTAAGTTCAAATAACTCGGTTACCTGTTCAACGGAAAGCTCAGTGGCTGTCGCCCCTTTATGGGCCTCAAATCTCACCAAGCCTTCAGCTTCTAATTGCAATAAGGCTTCTCTAATGGGGATCCGGCTTACATTGAGCTCATCAGCAAGTGCACTTTGCCTGAGTGGCTCTCCTGCTTTTATGTGACCGGATAAGATTTTTTCCCTCAGTACTTCGACCACTACCTGCGTTCTTGTTTTGTGGATGATAGGGGAACTTATACTCATATAATCATTATTTAAACCTGAAATTCTAACCTGAAAGAATACCGTTTATTCGGCGATAAATAAAGATGAATAGCGACGTAATTGTAAAGAAAATATGGTGATAGCGTGTGCCTCGAATGCATTTTAACGAAGGAAATCAATGAAGCTACCTATAAAATGCGACAGATATAGCCATAATTGTAATGCTAAATAAATAAAAGTGGGATCCCGTAATAGGAAAGAGGTATAATTTTATGCATAAAATGTGTAATTCGCTTCAAAATATTAACCTTGGAGAATAAAGCTGTGGATCGAGCAGTATTTCTAGATCGAGATGGAGTGATCAATAAAGATCATGGTTATGTATATCAAGTTGATGACTTTGAATATATTGAAGGTGTATTTGATGCTTGCTTATCGCTAAAAGCAATGGGGTTTAAACTTGCAGTGGTGACTAACCAGTCTGGAATCGCAAGAGGCTTATATACAGAAGATGATTTTCATCAGTTGACAGAGTGGATGGATTGGAACTTTGCCGATAAAGGGGTCGACTTAGATGGCATCTATTATTGCCCGCATCATGAGACTGCGGGATTGGGTGAATATCAGTGTGAGTGTGAGTGTCGTAAACCGAAAGCGGGTATGTTCAAAACCGCGTCACAGTTTCTTAATCTTGATTTAAGTTCATCGGTCATGGTGGGTGATAAGCGTGATGACATGCTGGCCGCACAGACGGCGGGTATTCCAATACGGATATTAGTTAGAACAGGAAAAACAGTCACAGAAGAAGCCATAGCCGCCTCTACCGTTGTGCTAGACAGTATTGCCAATGTGCCTGATTATCTCGCTTCTCTTGAGTAGAGAAGAAAAGACTAGATGTATTCATTTAGTTTTACTTTTTGACTCTTTAATGAGCATATAAGCAGATAGAATAAACTGTTTGTTTAAACTTTGACCGAACGTCTGGTGTTTTTAATATTTTATAATAAAAGCCCTTGCACCTGATAAAAATCTCCCTATAATACGCACCCCTAGCCACTTGAAACTCATTCAAATGGCTGCTGATTCATTCAATAGAATGAAGAGCATGTTCTTTAAAAAGTTGACAAGCAAATCTGTGTGGACACTCACAGAGATTAAGTTATTCGAAACTGTCTCACTTCTTTCTAGTAAAGAGTGAAGCAGTCAAAAAATTACTTAATGAATGAGTGTTCATAGCAATATGAAAAAGTTTGATTTCACTTCTTCCTTTGTGAAGAGTGTGGAAACAAATCACAGAATTCATTGAGCAGAAGTCATTCTTGTAAAAGAGTGCTTCAACAAAACTTTAATTGAAGAGTTTGATCATGGCTCAGATTGAACGCTGGCGGCAGGCCTAACACATGCAAGTCGAG
>NZ_CANLKR010000039.1 GCF_947491715.1 uncultured Shewanella sp.
GCCAGAGCTTAATCCCGATGATTTAAGCGAGTGTCGCACGCTAGGTGAAATTGTCACTTATCTAAATAGCCAAAGTGATAATAGCCAAAGCCTAAACAGCCACACTTTAAATAGCCAAAGCATTCAAACGGCTGACATTCAAACTTGCATGCTGAGCGTAGTGAGCGAGAAAACCGGTTACCCCGCAGAGATGCTCACCCTTGAAATGGACATGGAAGCAGACTTAGGCATCGACTCCATTAAACGGGTGGAAATTCTCGCCTCTGTGCAAGACCAGCAGCCCGAACTGCCAGAGCTCAATCCCGATGATTTAAGCGAATGCCGCACTTTAGGCGAAATTGTCACTTATTTAAATCGCAGTTTTCACAACAATGCTCAAAAGAGTGCTCAAAGCAGCATTGAAAATAATGCGCAAAATAGTACTCCAAGCCTGGCTCAAAACAGCAATAATGAAATTGATGCAATAAAAGCATCCTCAATAGGAGCAACTTTTTCTGCGAACACACAGCTCCCTCCTCATAATGAAGTAACGCTAAAAAAGCAACCAGCGGCAGCTAAACCTTCGACATCGGATCATACTGCCGCATACGGTAACAATCCGTGTATTGTCATCATTGATGACGGTCATAATGCGGGCGTGCTCGCCGAAAAAGTGAAAAAAGAAGGATTAAATGCCGCAGTCATCACCTTGCCATCAGGTTACTCTCAATCGCCTTTAAATGCTGCAGTAACCCATTTCCAAATACAAGCATTTGATGAAGCCAGTATCAAAAGCGTCATAAAACAGATGTTAAATAACGTAGGCACGATTGCAGGCTATATCCACCTACACCCAAGTGCCCCCTCAAGTAAAGACTCAAATAAAGGCAATGCAGAGCAAGCATTGGATTTAAATGATGCAAGCTTACAGCATATTCAACATGCGCTTTTATGGGCTAAATTACTGCAGCCTCACCTCGCTATTGAAGAAAGTCATGTGGAAAAAAACAGTCGAAATGAATACAGCCATCGCCGAAGCTTCATCACTGTCAGTCGTATCGATGGCGGATTTGGCTACTTAAGTCCAACACACATACAAAGCGCCGAATTAAATCAAGGTGCATTAGCGGGTCTGACTAAAACCTTAAGTCATGAATGGCCTTTAACTGATTGTAAATCAATGGATATTTGTCCAGACTTAGACGCCAGTGCCTTAAGTACCGCCATCATTAACGAAATGTTTAATCCAAATAAAGACGAAATTGAAATAGGGATCAATGCACAAGGACGATATCAACTTGTGCCAACCCAAGCCTTGGAAGACTCAAGCCAAGAAGCAGAGACTCACTTAAAGCAAGCTAGTAGCCATCAAAAAGTGGATCATACCGATAAAATTTTAGTCACAGGGGGGGCAAAAGGTGTCACTTTGGAATGTGCATTAACCTTGGCAAAGTCAACTCAAGCTCACTTTATTCTTGCAGGTCGCAGTGAACACTTAAGCCTTGAACAACGTCCTGAATGGGCAAAAAACAAAACCGCAAATGAGCTAAAAGCGGCAGCGGTTAACCATGAGATGTCACAAAATCGCACTCCCACACCTAAACATATTGAGCAGTTAATTTGGCCCATTCAAAGCAGCTTAATGATCGATGAAGCATTGGCAGCCTTTGAGAAAGTGGGTGCCAGTGCCGAATACTTAGCAATGGATATTAGCGATAAAGCATCGGTGAGATCCCACTTAGAAAACATGATCGCACTCACCGATATTACAGGCCTTATTCACGGCGCGGGAGTTCTCGCTGACAAGCACATCCAACATAAAACCCTCGATGAATTTAACCGTGTTTATAACACTAAAGTCACTGGATTACATTCACTGTTAGAGGTACTCGATGTAAGCAAACTTAAATTAGTTGCACTATTTTCATCTGCCGCTGGGTTTTATGGTAATGCCGGACAAAGCGATTATGCAATGGCCAATGAAATTTTAAATAAAGCCGCATTGCAATTGCATCAATCTCATCCGCATATGAAAGTCATGAGCTTTAATTGGGGCCCATGGGACGGCGGTATGGTCAACCCAGCCCTGAAGAAAATGTTTACCGAGCGTGGCGTTTACGTCATACCCATTGATGCGGGTACTCAGCTTTTTAATGACGTATTACTCAGTGACAACGTGACTCGTCCCCATGCCGTGCAGTTGCTTGTGGGCAGTTCAATGCAAGGAACCACTCACGAAGAAAATGAGACATCAATAAAAGTTGAGAGTACTGCTGCAAAAAAGCCTAGTGCGAGTGATGTGAGCCTATCGCAACACTCGCCTGCCTCTATGGCTTCAACTATAGCTTCAAGTATGGCTTCAAATAGGTTTAATACTGCTTCCATTTTTAATGGCAATGAAAAGCTGACTTTCACGCAAATATTGAACCTTGCTGACATCTCTTTTATTGAAGATCATTGTATTGCGGGCAAACCTGTTTTGCCCACAGTGTGTGCCATTCAATGGATGAAACAAGTCACTCTTAGCTTACTCAATCAAGATGCTGAAAGCATAAGGCTCGAAACAAATGTGCACATTGTGGTTAAAGATTATAAATTACTCAAAGGGGTTATTTTTGATGAGGGCAGCAAAACGCTGGAACTCACTTTAACTCCGAACAAGTCAGCAACGAGCGCCCATAATGAACTGATGGCCATCATCCATTGTGATGGACTCCCTCAATATAGTGCACGTTTAAAAATACAAGCGTTATCGCCTTACCATGAAAACGACAGAGCGCCCAATGGAGCCATAAATACACTTGACTCTGATCTTAGCCAATTTACCTCTATAACGGGTAATCGCTTATATCACAATGCCAGTTTGTTTCATGGACCTCGTTTTCAAGGCATTAAGCAAGTCACCTATTTTGATGATAATACCTTAATCGCACAATGTATTTTACCTAGTGTGTTAAATGAAGAATGCGGTGTCTTTACGCCCAGTGTGCACCGAGGAGAGAGCCAGCCATTTGCAGAAGACTGCTTGCTACAAGCCATGCTTGTCTGGGCAAGGCTAAAATATGATGCTGCCAGCCTCCCCTCCAGTATTGGCGAATTTATCACTTACTCACCATTAATGGCTAACGAAGTTGGCTCAATCCACCTTGAGGTCATTAAGAGTACTCAACGAACATTATTGGCCAATGTCGTGCTTTATCATCAAAATGGGCAAGTCAGTGCCATAATGCAATCAGCAAGAATTACCATAAGCAAAAATTTGAATGCCGCATTTAATGCCCATCCAAACACTGCACTGACAAACTTAAATCATGAGCCAAGCCATAATGTTAGCGTATAACCCGCTTAATATGGCGAACGTTCAGGCACAAACGAATATGAGTGACATGCCACTGCGCATTGCGCTCTTCGTTGTCCCGAATCTCCCCACTCTCAAACAAGCATTAGCTAAGATAAGCCTGTCCTATCTTAGCTTGCTTGAGGCTAAATTCACCATCACAGATCTTCCCCTCACAAGCTTTGAGGGGGATTTACAATTAGCCATAGAAAGGTTGAAAAATAATGAGTTAAGTGATGATATTACTCATCAATCTAAAAAAAATGTCTGTGTACAGATCCGCAATACCACGCACCGCTTACTGATGATCCCAGCACTTCAGGCTGCAAAATTAAAATGGTCATCCCACGCCATATTATCCAGTGCGCAGTTTGCGTCATCAGCACAAGCGCCACAAGAGATGCAAACACTCGCAATATTACAACATAACGCTCTATTACAAGCCAAAGTGATGCATCGCCAAACGGAGATAAAACACCACACTATTTATACGCATAATGCAGAAAATAAATTTGCCAAGCTCATTGAGCTTATCAATCAAATGATGAGCCGCACTTACAAGAATAACAATCATGAGTCCTTTTGGTTTTCAGCGCCATTTAAAGGCCGCGTCACCACCCTTAACTTTCTGCCCTCTAAGAAACAGTCCAGCTCAAAAATATTTGAGCATACCTTAGACAGTGAACGAACAACCAATGAGTCAATGTCGAGCATAGTGTTATTCCAAGGCAGCGATTTAGTTAATGCCAAACCTTTGCTACACAGTAGCAGACTGTTTTTTATTGTTACAGGGAACAATCTTGCTCAACTAAGGCAAACATTGGTTCAGCTTGAAACAAACATTCGCAGTAACAGCGATGATATTACACTGATGATGCAGCAAAACTTGATAGACTTTACCCAAAGACAACAAGCAGCTCATAGCATTAAAAAAGCCATCATCGCGCCAAAAGAATTAACATTGACCTTAGTGATCCAAGCCACCTCCTTGTTTGAGTTAGTCCAAGAAATAACAAGCATGCTATCAAGGTTGGCCAATCAATTAGACAGCCAAAAGCCCTATCATACCCCTGCTGGCAGTGTATTTTTTCCGGCGCCTCAAGGAGAGCAAGGACTGACTTTTGTCTATCCTGGTGTGGGCACCGTTTATCCCAACATGTTCAATGAACTCTATGCCTATTTTCCTCAACTTTTTGCACAACTTGAACAAGAAGGGCATTTAAGTGCTATGTTACAAGCGGATAAAATTTATTCCGCCTATCAGAGCAATCAAATCGATGCCACTAGCGATAAAAAAGAGGTCACTAGCAATAAAAAAAAGGTTCCCACAAAAACACTTAATCTCAATGACATGTCGTTAGCTGAGTTGGCGATTGCTGGAGTGGGAACAAGCTATTTATTCACTCAGTTACTCACCCGCACATTTAAGCTAACGCCTCGCTTTGCACTCGGTTACTCAATGGGTGAAGCCGCGATGTGGGCCAGTTTAGGCGTCTGGAAAACGCCTCATCAATTAATCGATAAAACCTTAAATGATCCCCTCTTTACCTCTATGGTTTCAGGGACATTAAACACTGTAAAACAAGCATGGCAACAAACAGAGCCCATTCATTGGAATAGTTTTCTAGTGAGAGCCAGTGTTGATGAAATTAACACTCTCTTACCTCAATATCCTCGTGTTTACTTAGCCATTATTCAAGGAGATACTTGTATCATTTCAGGATGTGAAACCCAATGTACAGCCTTATTAAACGCATTAAATAAGCGAGGCATTGCCACCAATCGCGTTACGGCTATGCATACTCCCCCCGCCATGAATGTCCATAGCGATGTTGTCCATTTTTACCACCAAGACATCAAACAGGAAAATGATGCCTTGAGGATAAAAACACAATTTATTGCCGCCGCCCAGCCACAGGCCTTTAGCTTTCAACAAAGCGACAATACCCTCGCCATTACTGCTAACAAGATTGCACACTCTTTAGCAGATAACTTTTGTCAGCCCTTAAACTTTCCAGCTTTGATTCAAAAAGCACAAAAAAAAGGGGCTAAGCTCTTTGTTGAAATCGGCGCAGATAGGCAAAACACCACGCTAATCAATAAAATATTCAGCCAAAATATTGATGGACAGCAACAAGATCATGCCATGGCTATCAACACCAAAGGCGGTGATAGCATTAGCGATTTACTCAAAGTATTAGCGCAACTTATCAGCCAAAACGTGCCACTGTCCTTGACCCCTTTATTAATGAGTTTTGAGCCAAATAACCACCCGATTTTTCCGCCGATGACGCACACCATATTTGACAAAGGAGAAGTCAATGTCTTCTCGTAAGCCTCCAATAAAAAACAAAAATTCTATTGCTATAGTGGGATTAGCCGCACTCTACCCCGATGCAAACTCTCCGCAAACGTTTTGGCAAAACCTAAAGCAAAAAAAAGATGCCAGAAGTCCGTTAACCGCTAAAAAACTAAACGCTGAAATCAGTGATTATCAAGGTCAACAGGGGCAGTCCGATCGCTTCTATTGTGATAAAGGCGGCTATATTCAGGATTTCCATTTTGATCCTTCAGGTTACCATGTTGCGGCCAAAGAATTAGTTCATCTCGATGATAGTTTAAAGTGGGCCTTACACACTTGTTCAAATGCGTTAAAGGATGCCAATATCGCCTTAAATGAAAGCGTATTAGCAAGAACGGGGATCATCATGGGCACCTTGTCTTTCCCGACTCAAAAGTCCAATCATCAATTTTTGCCCCTATATCACAGCGTGGTCGAAAAAGCGTTACAAGCAACCCTATTCACCGACCAAAGCCAAGCCGTTGACTTCACCTTGACGCCTTTTTCCTTAAGCGAAGATCCCGTCAATCAACCACAGATAAATAAGGCTCAGCAACCGACTCACCTCAAAGGACAAGATGGCAATATTGCCCACAATGCCTCTAACATTATTAGTGAGGCTCTGTCACTCAAAGGCCCACAATTAAGCCTAGATGCAGCCTGTGCTAGCTCAGTGTATTCCTTAAAACTGGCGTGTGATTATTTACATACCCACAAGGCTGATATGATGTTGGCGGGTGCCGTTTCTGGCACGGACCCTTTCTTTATCAATATGGGCTTTTCGATTTTTCATGCTTATCCTGAGCATGGAGCGCCAAAAAATGAAATTTCAGCGCCTTTCGATACCAAAAGCCAAGGCTTGTTTGCCGGAGAAGGCGCAGGTGTCTTAGTTCTTAAAAGACTCGATGATGCGATCAGAGATGAGGATCACATCTACGCACTCATCGACAGCATAGGCTTATCCAATGATGGTAAAGGAAAATTTGTTCTAAGCCCTAACAGCAAAGGACAAGTCAATGCCTTTGAGCGTGCCTACAGCGCCAGCAGTATTAGCCCTTCACAAGTTGAAGTCATTGAGTGCCACGCCACAGGGACCCCCTTAGGTGACAAAGTGGAACTGACCTCCATGGAAGACTTTTTCATCGACAAACTCGATGGCAGCGCCGCGCCGCTTATTGGCTCTGCAAAATCCAACTTAGGTCACTTATTAACCGCAGCGGGAATGCCTGGGATCATGAAAATGATCTTCGCGATGAAAACAGGAAACTTGCCGCCCAGTATTAATATTGAATCAACCATTCAATCACCAAAAGGCTTATTTGGTCAGCACAATATCCCCACTCAAGTAACCCCATGGCCGAGTAAGCAAGTCCCTGCCATGCATCAACGTCATGCAGGCGTGTCTGTTTTTGGTTTTGGTGGCTGCAACGCTCATCTGATCTTAAACAGTTATAAAGAAACGAATGACGTTTTAAAAAACCATCAGTCAACAGACAAGCAGCAAACCACCAGCACAGCATCCACTTATCAAGCATTAGCCATTACAGGAATAGCGGCGCATTTTGGGCCACTAAACGACATTCATAGATTCAATCAAGCCATTGAACAAGATCAACATGCTTTTATTACGTTACCCGAACAACGCTGGAAAGGTATCGATAAACATCCAGATATTTTACAGCAATTTGGCTTATCATCAGCGCCTAAAGGGGCCTATATTGGTCAGTTTGATCTGGATTTTTTGCGCTTTAAACTGCCACCAAATGACGATGACAGGCTGATCCCTCAACAATTACTCTTAATGAAAGTCGCCGATGAAGCCATCATTGATGCCAACTTAACAGCGGGACAAAATGTCGCTGTGCTGGTGGCCATGGAGACCGAACTTGAACTGCACCAATTTCGCGGTCGCGTTAATTTACACAGTCAACTTGCTCAAAGTCTTGAAGCCCATGGAATAACGTTAACAAAAGATGAATACCAAACATTAGAATCCATCACGATGGACAGTGTACTTGATGCGGCAAAACTCAATCAGTACACGAGTTTTATTGGTAATATCATGGCGTCACGCATTGCTGCACTTTGGGATTTTAACGGCCCAGCGTTTACTATTTCAGCGGCAGAACAATCGGTTAATCGCTGTATTGATGTGGCTCAAAACCTCATGGCGGTGGATCACATTGACTGTCCACTCAAGCACGATCCCCTGCAAGCTGTCGTCATCGCTGCGGTAGACTTATCTGGTAGCATTGAGCAAGTCATGATCAAAAGCCGCGTACAAAAAGTGGCACAAAATCCCAATGGCGCCCCCTCAATATCCAATAAAGAATGGGCTATCGGAGAAGGGGCTGGGGCCATAGTGCTTAGGCCGCAAAACGCCATGTCAAATAACCTTGACAGTTATGGCTCCATTGACAACATCAGCTTTAATGTTCAACCAAACACACGCTCATTACGCAACATCGATTTATTAGAAACCAATATCGCCCCCAGCTTAAACCCCACAGCGCTTATCGAGGCAGCTCATCAACTGGGTACATGCTACCCACAGGCTGAACAAACTCAGGCGAGTCATCGAATGGGTCACAGCTTTGCAGCATCAGGCATGGGGAGTTTACTCCACGCGCTGTTAACGCTAAATAAACACAATAGGTTAATTAAGGGGCCGTTGAGGGAAAAAACCGCACTCATTGCAACCTTTATGGATAAGCAAAGCTCACAAATACTGTTAAAGCAAAATGAAGCACAGCAAACAGCATTAATGCAAAAGCTAACGCACCACAAAAAAACAACAACTTCAACATCAAGGCTCTCTCCTTCAAACAAGCCCACAATGCAAGTCATTAAACAGGTGATTTTAGGCGGTCGAGACATCTACCAACATATTGCCACTGTACCACCGTCTCTTAAAGAAAGTATTAAAAACAGTATTAATAATAGAACCCAAAAGAATATTCAGCCTAGAGTCACTGATGCCATAACCCATGTTACGCAGTCAACGACCACCACATCGATACTCGACAATTCGCAGCCAAACACCATGAAAAAAACCTCAACACCCGCTCCGCCGAACCCTATTCAACAACAGCAAGAAAAGCGAGGATCGCATTTAACCCAACTGCAAGCCAATCAAACACTGACTCAACAAGCCCACAGTGCCTTTTTAGAAAGTCGCAGCGCAGGACTGAAAGTGGCTGACGCTTTATTAAGATCCCAATTAACTGCACAATCAAAAGCAGTACAATCAAACACGGCACAAGCCAATATTCAACATACTAAGCCTTCAACAACTGTTCCTCCAACAGCTGTGCCCCCAACAACTGCAACTGCCCTCTCAAACGCTGACATGGCCAATGTTGAGATAGCAAGCACTGACAGAGTGAACACTGAAACAGTGAACTATGTGCCGCCAGTGCCCGAGCCCAAACCTTGTATTTGGGACTACCATGACTTAGTGGAGTATGCAGAAGGTGACATTGCTAACGTCTTTGGGCCTGAGTACGCCGTAATCGATCAATATTCACGTCGAGTCCGCCTTCCCACAACGGATTATTTATTGGTCTCTCGCGTCACTAAAATTGATGCCAAAATCAATCAATATCGTCCATCGACCATGACCACTGAATACGATATTCCAAAGAATGCGCCCTATTTAGTCGACGGACAGATCCCATGGGCCGTTGCGGTAGAATCGGGCCAATGTGATTTGATGTTAATCAGCTATTTAGGGATTGATTTTGAAAATAAAGGTGAACGTGTCTACCGTTTACTCGACTGTACACTGACCTTTTTAGGGGACTTACCTCGCGGAGGTGACACTTTAAGGTACGACATCAGCATTAATCACTTTGCTCGCAATGGTGAAACTTTATTATTCTTTTTCTCTTATCGCTGTTATGTCAATGACACACTTATTTTAAAAATGGATAACGGTTGTGCCGGCTTTTTTACCGATGCAGAGCTCAGTGAGGGTAAAGGAGTGATCCGCACCGATGCGGAATTAAAAGCCAGACTAAACGCATTCAATGGCCCCAAGCAGCATTTTCTCCCTTTACTGGATTGCCCACAAACTCAATTTGACCATCAAGCCATTCGTCACTTATTATCCGCCAATTTAGAAGGCTGTTTTGGGCATCATTACGCTCAAGAAAAGCAACAGAAATCATTATGCTTTGCGTCCGAGAAATTCTTAATGATCGAAACCGTTAGCCATGTTGATCATAAAGGGGGCGCTTGGGGATTAGGCGTTCTGGAGGGTCAAAAACAATTAGCCCCCGAACATTGGTATTTTCCCTGCCATTTTAAGGACGATCCCGTCATGGCAGGCTCGTTAATGGCTGAAGGCTGTGGTCAATTACTGCAGTTTTATATGTTATATCTTGGCATGCACACACACACTAAAAATGGCCGTTTTCAGCCATTAGAAAATGCCGCTCAGCAAGTGCGTTGCCGAGGCCAAGTCTTACCTCAGACGGCTATATTAACCTATAAAATGGAAGTCACTGAAATAGGTTTGAGCCCGTACCCCTACGCCAAGGCGAATATCGACATTCTGCTCGACGGTAAAGTGGTCGTGGACTTTCAACATTTAGGCGTCATGATAAAAGAAGAAAGTGAGTGCACACTTTACGGTAAAGGCACGCCAGAAGAACACACTTTGGCTGGTAGACTTCCACAAGAGAGTACACCAAAAACCAATCCTAATGCACCTTTGATGCAAAAAATACCCAACATGGATGCCAGTCTTAATAAAGGTGTGCGCCCCTTAATTCATACTCCTGCACCGATAATAAAAGACTACCCTAATCGACAACCCGATACCCTCCCCTTTACGCCATTTCATTTATTTGAATTTGCCACAGGTGACATCGAGCAATGTTTCGGTCCTGATTTTGCTATTTATCGCGGCCTTATTCCGCCACGAACGCCCTGCGGTGACTTACAGCTCACCACACGCGTTATAGACATCAAAGGGACTCGAGGCGAATTGAATAAACCCGCCTCCTGTATTGCCGAATACGAGGTACCTGATGACGCATGGTACTTTAGTCAAAATAACCATCAAGCCAACATGCCCTATGCTATTTTGATGGAAATTGCACTGCAGCCTAACGGATTTATTTCAGGTTATATGGGCACCACTTTAGGTTTTCCAGGAGAAGAACTCTTTTTTAGAAATTTAGATGGAAAAGGCCAACTGCTAAGAGAGGTCGATTTAAGAGACAAAACCATCGTTAATGATTCTCGGTTACTTTCAACGGTTATCGCCGGCAGTAATATCATTCAAAGTTTTACTTTTGAACTCAGTTGCGACAATCAAGCCTTTTATGTGGGCGAAGCGGTCTTTGGCTACTTTAAAGCCTCGGCGCTCAAAGATCAGCTTGGACTGGATAAAGGGCAAACCACTCAACCTTGGCATATTGTCAATGAGGTAAAGGCCGATCACCACATTGATTTACAGGGCGCAGCTGTAAAGCCTAACCCCTATTTTATTGCGCCTAAAAATCAGCCTCACTATAAACTCGCTGGTGGACAACTTAATTTTATCGACAAAGTCGACATCGTTGAAAAGGGAGGGAGCCATGGCTTAGGCTACTTATTTGCCCAGCGCACCATCAATCCCAGTGATTGGTTTTTCCAATTTCATTTTCATCAAGATCCCGTTATGCCCGGCTCATTAGGGGTACAAGCGATTATCGAACTGATGCAAACCTATGCGATTAATCAAGGCTTAGGCAAAACCTTTACCAATCCAAAATTTGAACAAATACTCTCCAAGATTCAATGGAAGTATCGCGGACAAATTAATCCATTGAATAAACAAATGTCTCTTGATGTTCACATTACCGCTATTGAAAAAACAGCAAGCCAAATTACCATTATAGGCAATGCCAATCTCAGTAAAGATGGACTGCGCATTTATGAAGTCACCGACATTGCTATTGGAGTCGTTGAAGCCTAATGCAAACAGTAATGAACCAGAATCACAACAGTAAAATCACAGTAAACAGGGTGAAAACTAAATGAACTCAACCATAAAAAATGAATCGTTAAGCCCTTGGCCATGGCAAGTGAATATGTCAACACTCGCCTTTGATCTCAATAGCCTAAGCAGTCAACTTAAGGACTTTAGTCAGTGCTGTTATCTGGTTGATCACAATGATAAAGGACTCGGGATCAGTCAAGAGGCGACCCTTATCGACCCAAGCTTACTTGAGACGACACAAGACACATCCTCAGTCAACCAAGCGAATACAGCGCAGCCTCATAACCAAAATGTGCTTCCTGTTAGCGCCTTTGCTCCAGCATTAGGTACGCAGAGTTTAGGCGATAGCCATTTCAGGCGCGTTCATGGCGTGAAATATGCTTACTATGCCGGTGCAATGGCCAATGGGATCTCCTCTGAAGAATTAGTCATCGCACTCGGAAAAGCGGGCATTTTATGCTCCTTTGGCGCAGCAGGGCTTATTCCCTCAAGAGTCGAAGCCGCGATCAATCGCATCCAAGCAGCGCTGCCTCAAGGTCCTTACGCCTTTAATCTCATTCACAGCCCCAGTGAACCCGCCTTAGAGCGTGGTTCAGTCGAGCTTTTTTTAAAGCATAAAGTCCGCACCGTTGAAGCGTCGGCCTTTTTAGGTTTAACGCCTCATATTGTTTACTATCGCGCAGCGGGCTTAAGTCGCGATAACCATGGACAAATTCATATTGCCAATAAAGTCATCGCCAAGGTGAGCCGCACTGAAGTGGCCACTCACTTTATGCGGCCAGCCCCCATCAAAATATTGCAAAAACTCAAGGACGAGGGACTGATCAGCAGCGAACAAATGCAACTCGCTCAACAAGTGCCCATGGCCGATGACATCACAGCAGAAGCAGATTCTGGTGGTCACACGGATAATCGTCCCTTAGTGACCTTATTACCCACATTATTAGCCTTAAAAGATAGCATTCAACAAGAGTATCAATACTCAACACCATTACGTGTCGGAGCGGGCGGTGGCATTGGCACACCTGATGCGGCGCTGGCCGCCTTTAATATGGGCGCGGCTTATATCGTCACAGGTTCGGTGAACCAAGCATGCGTTGAAGCCGGCGCCAGTGAGCATACGCGAAAACTACTTTCAACCACCGAAATGGCCGATGTAACCATGGCCCCCGCGGCCGACATGTTTGAAATGGGTGTTAAACTGCAAGTGGTTAAGCGTGGCACCTTATTTCCTATGCGCGCCAATAAACTTTATGACATTTACACCCGTTTCGACTCCATTGATGCCATCCCTGTTGATGAGCGAGAAAAACTCGAACAGCAAGTGTTTCGCGCCAGTTTAGAGACGATTTGGCAAGGTACAGTCGCCCACTTTAATGAGCGGGATCCGAAACAAATTGAGCGTGCGCTTAATCATCCTAAACGTAAAATGGCGTTGATTTTTAGATGGTATTTGGGCCTTTCCAGCCGTTGGTCAAACATAGGTGAAGCGGGACGTGAAATGGATTACCAAATCTGGGCAGGACCAGCACTTGGCGCCTTTAATCAATGGGCTCAAGGCAGCTATTTAGCCGATTATAAGCAACGACACGCTGTGGATATCGCCAAACATATCTTATATGGCGCTGCTTATTTGAATCGAATTAATTTTATTACGTCGCAAGGGATAAAACTCCCAACAGAATTACAACGCTGGCAACCGACGCAGAAAATGGGATGAAATTAAAGATATTGTTTTACTAAACTTCTTTAAGTGTATATTGAGCTAATTAGATTAATTAGCTCAATCGTTTAACGCATAAAATAATCAATCCGTAATTGAATCCCCACCAAAGTGAACACCACTAAGTTCATGTGTTTCTCTTTTCCATGTCGTCAAATCATTAATAGAAAAATCATGTAGAGAATGATGTCCGCAGGCTCTTGCCAATATTTTCATTAACTCAGTTGAAGCATCAAAAAAATTCGCGAGACCTTTAGCAGCAGAATCAACATTAAGCCTTTTTCGTAATTCTGGATCTTGCGTCGCCACTCCAACAGGACACGTATTAGTATTACATGCTCGCATACCAATACAACCAATAGCCTGCATCGCAGCATTGGATACCGCAATCGCATCCGCGCCCAACGCTAACGCTTTAGCAAAGTCTGCTGGAGTGCGAAGCCCTCCGGTAATAATAAGTGTAACATGCTGACTTTTCCGTTTATCTAAATAACGTCTTGCTCTTGCCAATGCTGGAATAGTCGGTACCGAAATATTATCTCTAAAAATAACAGGGGCAGCGCCAGTCCCGCCACCTCGACCATCAAGGATAATATAATCAACACCAATATCCAGAGCAGCATCAATATCCGCTTCTATATGCTGAGCTGATAATTTAAAGCCAATCGGGATCCCTCCCGTCGCTTCTCGAACATCTTGAGCGATTCTCTTATAATCCGTCAATGTATAATGAGGAAAGGTTGCTGGTGATACAGCATCTTGTCCCGGTAAAAGCCCTCTAACTTGCGCAATTTTATCCGTCACTTTATTACCAGGAAGATGCCCACCAGTCCCCGTTTTAGCAGCTTGCCCTCCTTTAAAATGAAATGCTTGACAGCGTTTTACTTTATCCAAAGAAAAACCAAATTGTGCAGAAGCCAATTCGTAAAAATAACGAGAGTTAGCTTCCTGCTCTTCTAATAACATTCCGCCTTCACCACTACAAATACCCGTACCAGCCAACTCCGCCCCCTTTGCAAGGGCTATTTTTGCTTCTTCTGATAAGGCACCAAAGCTCATATCAGAGACAAACATTGGTTTATCTAACACAAGCGGTTTCTTTGCATTTGGCCCAATAACAGTTGTCGTTGTCACAGAGACATCATCAAGCAGTGGTTTTTTTGCTAATTGAGCAGTAACAAATTGAATGTCTTCCCATTTAACAAGATCCTTTATAGGCACCCCCATTGCATCCATTGGGCCATGATCCCCAAACTTTTCCAAACCGTTTTTTGCTAATTGCTGAATAAATTCCACATAAGGTTCAATAGGCTCAGACTTTAATGAGGCTGAATGGGGCGTCATTTGACCCCTTTTTACTTCTGATAAGTTTTTATGGCTACCATCGCAAAATGGTCGGTTAGCCGATTGTTTACAACCACAGGCATAAATAGTTTTATTTTCCTCAAAAGTTATCACTGCCGGTGTCGTTTCCGTCCCTTTATGCGAGCCATCACAAAATGGGCCGTTTTTCGACATACCACACATGCAAAATGCCTTGGTATCCCCTTCTTTAACGACTATCGCAAATGGTGTTGTTTGCCAGACATCCATATCACTCCCCTTGAGTTTGAATTAATTGAATTTGAACATTATCTCTAAAACTGTAGATCCCCATAAGACTTCAAGGTACACGATTTAAAGCCAGTAATACCTATCATCATTAAATAGCTTACAAAAAGAGATTTAAAAAGTGCATTTTTATCAAGTGTCTTTAACTATAGCTTACTCATTCCTTCAACTAACAGGCAGATAATATCCATACTCGATAAAAAATATTATTAATAAATCAATTTGATGTTTATGGTAATAAAGCCATCAAGCAATAGAAACGGACGAGCCACGATATCTACATGAAACCATCAATCATTCCACACGAGGTAAGATCACATTAAGCGTGTATAAATTTCCGGTTAAATATGAAGGTGAAACCTGTGCGATGGGAATAACTTTCGTGATTGAATAGTTAGATTAAACAGCTAAAATTCAAGGCAATTGTGTAACACTCTCCCTTTTAGTTATTCAGTCTAACCTCTCTTTATTGAGCTACCCACCCCTCCAGATAAAATAAAAAAGGCAGGTAGCTTTTTAGAAAAATCAATAATCAAAAAAACGCCTGCGATCTTTACCCGCACTGTTAGAGTTCACTTTATTAGGATGTTTATATTGTTTCCAATCAGCCACACGTTTTCCCTTGTTTAAATGAGGAAAGTTTAAAACTAGAGAGCTAAAGCCTGAAGCCTTGCTCCCTCGAGTGTTTAAACATAATGCAAGATTTCCCACTTTATTGGAGTCCAATAAAATATCACCTGTAGTTTCAAGGGTGGCAGTATTAACAGGCACACCAATAAATTTTAATAATTCGCCTAAACTGCCTTGATGACTGACATTAATCGTCAATAAATCATCTCGATCAGCAAAATATGTCATCACAGCTTTCTTATGTACAAGGTAACAAGATCGTAAATGTTCAATACTTAAGGGATCGCTTGCTATCGATAATGAGAATACCTCATTAAAACTGCGCTTAAGTACTGGATTAAATACGCCCGCTTTAACATCAAGGCCTGCCTTCATTTTCAATAACAATCTTTGAATTGATGGCAGCCATTCATCCAATGTCCTATCCAAATAAATAAATTTCGAACTAGGAAAGAGCTTATCGAGTTGTTGATAATCACTAAAACAAGGTGCATCCGAGATCACATCGGCCAATTGAAATGTCTGCTTAGTATAAGCGGTATGCGCCACTTTTAACCCATAATCTAACAAAGCCACACTAATACTCGTAGTCCCTGTTCTAGGTAAACCTATGATGAAAATTTTATTCATAATGAAAAAACAATCCAGAAAAGCTGACAATAAAGACGAAGAGAGCACGAGTTTAGCATTATCCATAAGTAAATAACCATATAAATAATAAGTACTGAACAACATCTTTTCATCAGTTAAGTCATCATATACTCGATATCAAAATCGTCATTTTTCAAACTCTTTATTGGTAGTGTTCATGATTCTCGTTTTAAATTCAGCATGCTCTTCAAGGTAAAGAACATAGAAACTTTTCCGTTTTCCTCAAGTCTTTATAGCCAAGTAACAAACCACATTACTAAGGTGGCATTTAATCAACATAATTCGGTCCAATAACGTTTTAAAGATCACTCCCATTAAATCATAATAAAATTTTCAAAAGTTAATTTAACAAACCGATTATCTATAAGTTAATTACCGTAGGACATTTATAGCAAAAAACGATTACTCTATACCTATCGCTATTTCTACTTCAGTCTCACTTTTATAACACTCAAAATCTGTCTTATAAAGGCGAACATGCTCACAATCATAAGCATTAAAATAACGCCACACTTCTCCCCATAACTGAATAATTGTTTGAGGCATTTTACCCTTCGCCGAAAATATTAAATATTTACCCGCTTCAATATTGACACTTTGATGAGAATACTCAGTCAAATTTAACACTGTTTGCAATGTTTCCAAACTCAGTCCATCTGCACTCACCACAAGATCAAACTCTCCACTCACATCTGACTCATACGCAGTATAAGCCCCATATAACTTAGTGCTAGTTGATATTAATGAACCACAAATGCGATGAAATTCATCCCATAAAGGTGCAACCTTGGCTGTTGCAGGTGTCAACTCCAGGAGATTTTTTGTCCTGACTTTCATTCCAACAAGATTAAAAGCATCAATATTCTCAATTCTCATAATCTGACCTTATTTTCTATCAGGTTGATCTATACAAACTATCTTACGTAATTGTAGATGAAAGATAAAATATGTTGCAATAACAAAACAAGTCCTGCTCAATACAAAAGAGCACCTATCAATCGGTACTCTTTATGTTTAATTCAATAATCAAGTAGTTCAACAATGTTGTTGAAGTACTTGATGAAGCTGCTGGCGAATAGTTGGCAAGTCATTTTGAGTAATATTCAATGCCGTTTGCGCTTTGTAACGTTGAATGTATTTATTGACGAAACCAGTTAAGCCTCTATTTTTATAATCAAACTCTAACTGCAATTGCAAGTGTTCACTATTTTGATGCATCACAAATTCTAACTCATCAAATTGCTCGCTGAAATAACCACTCTGTGCTTTACACTCAAACTCTTGAATAAATGGCATAGGAGATAAAGGCGATGAGCATGCTTCACAATCGGCTTTTTTCATCACAAAGCCCAAATGATTTAATGCGCTAAAGACTGTATTCTGTATCGCGCTAGGCGTTATCGTTAACAAGGTAGACTGAGATTTTTCTAATGAATGCTCTACATTAATATGAGGACTTATCCATATTTTATTTCGACCAAAACTTAATGGTGTGGATAAAGGTAACGGAAATGAAAAAGGAATATACTTGACTTGTTGAGCTTCTATCAAAAGCTCCGTATTCAATAAAAAACGGGAAAGTTTATGATGCTTTTCGGTCTCACGTAAACACACTTGTTGTCCACAATCATACTCCTCCTCAGCGATATAATTGCTCCATATTATTAGCTCTATTTTATTCACTTCATGTGAAAAATGACGACCAATGACTTTAACCACGCCTGATACATTTTCTCCAGGCTGCAAGGTCTCATTTTCAATAATAACTTCAACTCTTGCCGCTCCAATCCCCAGCTTGACAAGCGCTTTTGTAATGAATGACATAGGACTCCTTTCTGTTTGCCATTTAAATGGATAAAGAAGAATATCATGGCACTTTTATTTTTACCATTCAATAAATTAGAACATTTATTAATAAAGTATAACCCCAGTTAGTAACCGTATTTCTGCTAGTATTAAATGATATAATAAATAGAAGTAATAGACATTGAGGAAAATCATGGATACCACACCAGCGATACTCACTCACCTATTCGATCAACTGGGCCTGATGAGCAGCGATAAAGAGATAGAGCGCTTTATCGAATCCCACAAACTCGATGATAATATTCATTTATATCAAGCTGAGTTTTGGACTTTAAGCCAAAAGAACTTTTTACAAGAAGCACTAGAAGAAGATGCTCAATGGTCTGGAGCTACCGATTGCTTGGACACTTTGTTACGTAAAAAAAACACTTAAAACAATAGCTGTCATCTTCAAGACACCTGTTTTAAAAATGCGTCAAAGTGCGTCATTCAATGCACTCTTTTTTTTAAAAAAGGGCAGAAATGTTTATTGCCTTCAAGCATTAGACAGACAACATAACAATTGATATTTTCTCACACACCTAAAAAGCTTTTTATTTCAATTGAATACCACATCTTAATATTTCATCGATATTATTGTGCCAATAACTTCAACTTATATTCGATCTTCTGAGGTAATAAGGGAGTATTATCGTTATGAATATACTCCCCATAACCTGAACGATAAAAGACGGATAGCGGATGAGCTGACTGGCCTCCAGGTATCGTTAAAATAGCCTGCTCTTCCAATCCAGGCTGGACAATAAAACGCTCAGATGCACCGAAGTGTGGCTTTTGAATAGCTGGCATAAAGTTATCACCAAACCCTTTAACACTTGGCATATCTAACAATGGGCTTAATATTGGATATAAACGACTAAAAGGATGCTGAATATGCAGACGGTTTACTTTACCCCATGTTAAATCAGACAGTTGATTATTTTTACTGTATTTTTTGAACAATTCTTGCTTTAAACTTTTATATACCAATATGCTCAATTGGTGCCAAGTTTGGCCTTTTGCTAACCAAGATTGGGGTTTAGCGGCTAATAACTGCCATACACTGGGTTCTAAATACCGCTGGATCACACTCAAATTTTGTCCATAAGGGATAAGTGTGTTTTCAATCGGGGAAAAAACCTGTCTTAACAGCGCACCTCTAAAACGGCTGACTAATGTATAGCCAATCGAGTCTTCACAAGCGCAAGCTTGCCAATCTTTGATAAGCTTAATATCCTCTTTAAACTCTGCTTGATGTTCATTGAGTACATCGAGTAAAAATGTTTGCCATGGCATGAGAAAATGGGCCTGATTATCACGTTGCATTTGATAAAAGTCATCTTCATCAAATAACTCAGATGAGATGAGTCGATCGTAAATTTGCACATTGCGCGCACCTAACGCATAACCACCGTCACCTAAACGCTGATTATCGACAACTGATACGGCTCTGGCATTCGCTGTCCATAATCGCCCTAGAGTAGGGTTGATCCGTTGTGGTAAATTCACATCATCTTGTTGCCATAAATCAAATTGATAATCTATTGCGGGCAAAGCTGTATTTTGCGGATTAGTTCGAGAAGGAAATGCACCCGTAGGTTGCCACGCCATTCCGCCCTTATCATCCACAACCAATAGATTTTGAATTGGGATCCCAATATTGGGAGCGAGTACCATAGCCTCTTCAACATTAAGCATTTTCTCTAAATCTAACACTTTAAAATTAATGGCATAGTCTTGATGAGCAACCCAAGACAAAGCATACTTGTTAACAGGATATGAATTCGCTATCCCTTCTTGCGCACCATTTTGATTAAGTAGTATTTCAGTAGATGTAACGGGACCAAATTGAGACATCTCAAATTGGTAGGCCACATCCTCACCGCCTCGTACTTTGATAAGCTCCGTTTTCAGAGTAACCACCGTATTTTCAGGCAAGGCTATCCAATCTGCGGTATCTAAATAAGCATTAGTCAATCCCCAAGCAATATGACCATTACTTCCCACTATCACCCCAGGAGTGCCAGGCAATGATACGCCTGTCACTTGAACAGTGTGTTGTGTCACCTCATCAGGATAATTTAACTGCACTCGATACCAAATTATCGGCACATTTAAGGACAAGTGCATATCATTGGATAACATCCCTTGACCCGTTTGGGTTAAATGACCACTCACAGCCCAATTATTACTGCCTTTATGAGGTAATTCAGCCATCACTTTAGATGGTGAGGTAAAAGGGAACTGCACATGATGAGACGCTAGAGCTGGAATAGTTGGAGAGTTAAGAGGAATACGACTTAAATCAAGTGCCGCTTGAAATTGGCTAGGTTGAATTAAAAAATCCACCATTTCCTGATTAAAATGCTGCTTAATAAGTGTTAAAACTAAGTCCCTTGTTATCGTTTTCGATTGTAGATCAAGATACATGCTAAAAACAACCAACACACTGTCAGACATTTTCCACGGTTGCGGTGTCGCTCTTAATAATAAATATTCAAAGCTAGGCATTACTTGTTGTTCTAAAGCAGTATTAACACCCTGAGTATAATGAAATAAAATAGCTTTTTCTTCATTCGATAGCCGAGATATAATGGTCTCTGATCTTATTCTAAATTGATGAAATCGATTTTTTTTATCTAGCCCAACACTATGTGCGCCGAATAATTCTGATAGTTCTCCTGCCGCATTTCTTCTCAATAAGTCCATTTGAAAAAAACGATCTTGGCCATGAGAAAACCCCAAAGCATATGAGGCATCTAAACGATTATTTGCATTAATCACTGCAGTGCCTAATCGATCTCTTTCTAACGTCGCATCTTCACTTAATCCCTGTTGAACAGTATGTCCTTCTAATTGAGGTAAACTAAATCGTAGACTGGCATACATTATAACGCCGATAACAAACAGCATAAATAAACATACAAAAGTAATATATTTCAATATCTTCATCCCTGTTCCTTAGGATAAAATTAAAATGAATACATTAGCGTTAACTCATTGATTAAAAAGACCCATTGCACTCGAAGTCATCGCTCTCACACCAGTATGAATAGTCACAGGGTAATCCGGTGCAAATTGGCTAGAATGCAAAGAAGGCAATGCTTCCTCCTTAGTAAGACTATTCGCATATTTGCCTTTATTCACGGATCCTAGCCAAAAAAGAGAAATGGGTCTCTTTTCTTTCGTCTTCCCATAAAGACCAAAGTCTTCTCCGGCCATAACAGCTGGTAATATTAGAACATTATCTGCTCCTAACTCCGCCTCAATACTACGCTTTATTTGAGCCGTTAATGCAGGATCATTATAGGTAGAAGGGATCCGCTCATCTTCGTGTACGATAAGCTCAGGCATTAAATCTTGCGGCACACCCGCACTCATCGCAATCCCATTAACCATACGTTTTAATGCATCAATCTGCTGCAATCTAACTTGCGGGTTATAAGAACGTAACGTTAACGCTAACTGAACTTCATTTGGAATAATATTATGTTTAGTGCCACCTTGTATCGCCCCAACAGTGATCACACTCGGCTCTAAAGGGGAAATTTCTCGGCTACCAATAGTTTGCAAAGCCAAAACCATTCTTGAGGCAAGCACGATAGGATCAATCGTTTCATGAGGATACGCACCATGTCCGCCGACTCCTTTAATGTTAATATCCACTGAATCGACATTGGCTAGCGCATAGCCTGAAGTGATCCCGACTTGACCCGCAGGAAGCTCAGCATTTACATGCAAGGCCAAGATATAATCAGGCAAAGGGAAGTCGCTAAAAATCCCATCTTTTAACATAGCTTTAGCGCCACCACCCACTTCTTCAGCTGGCTGGGCAAGCAGAATAAGTGTTCCTTGCCAATCATGCTTTTTTTTAATCAGTTGCTCAGCGGTTCCCAATAAACTCACCATGTGAATATCATGCCCACAAGCATGCATCACACCCACCTCCTGATTATTCTTATCCAACTGTGTAACTCTTGATGCGTAAGGTTTTTGAGTTTGCTCTGTTATGGGTAATGCATCAAGATCAGTGCGAATAAGTAATGTGGGTCCATCACCATTTTCATAGATGCCGACTACACCATGGCCTCCAATATCTGAGGTCACTTCCACTCCCATTTCAGCCATTGTTTTCGCCATCATTCTCGCTGTCTCCTGCTCTTGATAAGAAAGCTCTGGATACTGATGAAAGTGCAAATATAGTTTCTCTAATTTTGGCATAGCACTATCAACCGACAGGCTCAAAGGAGTTTGCCCTAATTGAGTGGGTTGAGCAGATCGAATAGATTGAGCATTAAGGCTCATAGAAAATACTGCAGTAAAAATACAAATAAAAAGGCCTTTCATAAACACAAGCATTCCGGCATTAAATCAACATGAATTCAACCTATCACACTCAATATGTTTAATAAATCCTCTTTATGTGTACTTTTACAACAAGTATCAGCCATTCCTATACCTCGTCATAGGCAAGTGGAATAGGAAAATGCTGACAAAAACACACTAAATGGGAAGTTAATCTGTCATATAGATCCTGACGAGTATAAGGTAACTCATCAAGGTAAACACGGCTATCAAGCTCAGTGGGCATTAAAAAATTCGCTAATCGAGTAAGATCTTCATCAATACTTTTTTGTATCTCTTCATGATAAATCTGCTGCTCTGCCGCCACACCCGATAAGAAAAAATAACGTAAGAATTCAATTAAACCATCAAAACTATCATTCCAATTAAGATTGCCATTATTTTGTGCCTCCCATGCTAATAATTCAATGGTGCGCATTGCTTCGCCTTGAAGCGAAGCCGCTGGACCCGTACGGGGGACTAAATTTTCCCAAAGCCATAACTCAACATCATGTATACTGCCAGATAAGTTAATTTTTTGAGGCATATTCATAGTATTCTCTGTAAACTGGATTAAAGCATCTGCATATTAACACACTCAAAAAAAGGCTTAACTATACCCAAACCACTTGAAGATGCAGGATTCAGCTGGAATTAAAACGCGTTTAGGCAAGGCATTGAGTTGAGGGCTTAGTTATTCTAAGTTGATATTCAATAACGCAGAATAAAAGTTTTTTAAACCAGCCCGTTGGGAGCCTGTAAAAAGACTAACTTCTACGTTGCATCACCTCAAAAGGCAATAAGCATTCTTTCAATAATGCGCCTTGAATTAAGCCTTTTTACGGGCTCTGAAAACATGCACTTTCAAGTGGTTTGGGTATATAAGAGATAACCTCGTCGGTTTGTTCAAAATGATTTTTATAGGAAACAGAAATCAACTCATCAGCGCGTTTGACTAACATATCTAATTGACTATCAGGCTCTACACCTTGAATCACCCCAAAACTGGCTGTAATAGAAAATTCATGCCCAGAATATTGCGTGTCCAAGGACGTGATAGCTAAACGACAAGCATTTGCCACTTCCCAAGCTTGGGTTTCATTGAGATCAGGCAAAAGGATCATAAACTCCTCTCCTCCCATGCGAACAAAAATATCATCTTGTCGTAATAACGGCTTGATAGATTCAACAATTTTCTTTAATACCCAATCACCCGTTCCATGACCAAAACGATCATTGATAGCCTTAAAGTTATCAATGTCAAAACTGACTAAACTAAATGGCTTTTGTGCTTTTCGAGCCTTTTCATACAATATTTTACCAACATACTCACCCGCACTTCGATTATAAATGCCCGTTAACGGATCGGTTTGCGCTAACATTTGATAGCGTGTTTTTTGCTTCATACTCATCACTATCCAAATCATTAAAAAACTCATCCCCCCCACTAACAATGTCATCCATAAACGCATTTGTGTTTGATTTCGCTCAGCCATTTCTTTGGCCATCAAATACTGCCCTTTTTCACGCTCTAATACATCAAGTTGTCTCTCACTTTCTAATAACTGCAATTTAGCACTTTCAAATACCGTTAACTGGCCCTTAATCGTTTGCAATTGGGCTAATTTCGCCTTTTCATAAACCTGCCGATAAAATAACGCTTGCTTTACTTCACCTAAAAGCTCATGAATATCAGCCAATAATAACGAAGCTTTAATGATCATCAGATCGATTTTTAGCTCTTTTGCCATCTGATAAGACTTCATAGCATGTTGTTTTGCAATAACAAGCTGACCTTCACGCTTGGCAATATCAGCAAGAAAGGCATAAATGAAATCAAGTTCGCTAGTATTATTGTCTTTCAATGCCATTTGATACGCAGTTTCTATGGCCTCACTGGCTAACAGCAAGCGATTATCTAACAAATACACTTCAGTAAGTGAACGTAAATTAATTGACATAGCCCCCTTATCTTTCGCTTGCTCACATTCATAAAAAGCATCACGAAACAATTGAACTAAATGTGTTCGCTTGGTTAAATCATCCTTAAGCTGGTTCATTATTGCATTGGCATGAATGGTTGAAATATAACAACGGCGTATAGGTTTAGTGACTTTATCTAAAGTCGCAAAGAGTTTATCAGTATATTGCGCAGCGGCCTCGTAACGAGTCATACGAGAAAGCATTTCTACCATTAACATATACACATAAGCATCCGTATTGACATCATCGAGTCGCACCAAAAAAGGCACTATTTGATTCAACACTTTAAGGGTATTTTCAACTTTATAGGAATCTGAGTACACACCCGCTAATAGGAGCAATAAATCTACATGCTGTTTAATAAAAACCTCAGAAGGAGGCGTAGTTAGGTAACCTTGCAATAATTCTTCAGCAGCCTGCATATTGCCTTTAATCGCCCAAGATTGTGCTTTTAATTGCACAAGCCGATATTGTAACGACAAAGGTAAATGTGACAGAAAAGGCAGCAATTTATCCGTTTCTGTCGTTACGCGCGCCTGATCAGTTAAACGGATCTCTTCAAGCTCGTTGATTTGAGCCTTAATCGCTGCGACATCCAGCTCTTGATTAAAAGTGTGCTCATTCTCACTTTGCTGTCCATTCGATGCTTGCGTTGACACAACTTCCACAGAAGTTCCATTAGCAAGGCTTAAAGGGAGTAACATTTGCAATAAACATCCCCAAAAAACAATTAAAATAAAAGGGTTCATCCGCAATTTATTTATAGCAAACATAGTCTAGTGTACTCATGTATACCAAGGTCATTAAAATATAAAAACTCAATAAGACATGACAGAGCTTGGTTGAGAAATAAATACCGGCTCGCTATTTTTTGAAAAAATAACGGCATCACTGGCACGTTTTATCAGAGAGTCTAATTTTATATCGGGTAAAATAGCCTGGGTAACACCAAAACTCACCGACACCACAAAATGATACCCCGTATATTGAGTATTAATGGCTAGCAGCGCCGAACGATAAGTGTTAGCAAACAACCACGCATTCTCTTCTGTCACATTAGGGAGTAGAATCATAAATTCTTCCCCGCCCATGCGAGCAAAAATCGCATCCTTGGGGATCACTTCGTTAAGGACTTCAACGATTTTTTTTAACACCCAATCACCTGTAGCATGTCCAAAGCAATCATTAAGAGCTTTAAAATCATCAATATCTAATGTGATTAAACTAAAAGGCTGTTGGGACTTTCGTGCATCTTGGTACAAAGCCATGCCTTTCTCTTCACCCGCACTGCGATTATATATACCTGTTAATGGATCCCTTTCCGCCAAAGCTTGATATCGACGCTTTTGTAAAAAGCTCACACCAGCCCATAACAGCAGGAAAAAAAGGCTGCCACCGAGGAGCGTCATCAATAATCGAATATGGGTTTGCTTACGCTCATTAATTTGTTCTGCGACAAAAAATAACGTTTGTTGCTTTGCTAAATTCTGCACTTGCCAATCTTTTTCTAATCGTTGTAATTTAGCACTTTCAAATGCTGTTAACTCGCCTTGAAGATCTTGTATTTTGATTTCATTATACTCTTCATATAATTTTCGATACGAAAGTGCCTTTTTAAAGACTTGTTTGGCCTCATAAACCTCAGCTAAACCCAATGTGCTATCAACAAACAGTCGATTAACATTTAATGCCTCAGCAATGCCAATGGCCTTTAAAAAATACGCCTCAGCCACAGTCAACTCACCTTCTACCATAGCCATTTTTGCAGCATAAATATAAATAAAGCCCAGCTCTGCACTAGTATCGTTTTTCAATGCCAATGTTAAAGCACGTTCAAACGTTAATTTTGCTTGTTCAACTTGACCATTCAGCCCATAAATCTCACTCATTAACCGCAATTGAGTCATTACCATCTCATTCTCGCCTGCGGCCTCACACTCAGATTTAGCCTTTCTCAAATAATTCAATATTAAACGTCGCTGATCTTCATCTTGCTTTAAAGCCTGTGCTACCGTTTTCGCATGGGTACCGGCAATATAGCAACGCCTCATGTTATTGCTCACTTTATCAAGCGTTGCATATAAAGCATCGGTATATTGCAAAGCCGCATCAAAGCGTGTCATACGTGATAGCATTTCAACCATCATCATATACACATACGCTTCATTATCAATGTCATCCACTGAATCTAAAAAAAGCACCACTTGATTAAGGGTTTGTAGAGTCTGGGTCACGTCATCTAAGTCTGAATAAATCGCTGCAAGCAAAGCTAATATTTTAACGTACAGCGCGTTAAGCGCTTCTGGTGGAGGGCTGTGCATTTCTGCTTCAATAAAATGTACTGCTTTTGTTAATTCCCCCATTAAGGCAAAAGAATGGCCTTTTAAAAAAACAAACTCATACTGCAACGCGAGCGGCATAGTCTTATAGACTGGCAGTAATAAATCCGTCTCTTGTGCCACAAGCTCCACTTGCGTGCCCCGCAATGGCCTGAGTTCATCGAGCTTTTGCTTAAATTGTGCGGAAGTATAAATTGAGGATTGATGTCCATCACTGACTTTTATAGATTGGGACAATTGAGACAATTCAGGTATTAACTCCATTTCATGAGACTGTATGATGTCAGTGACTTGGCTTTCTTCGGCCAGTATAGACACATGCATACACATGCTCGACAGCAAGACAAAACAAACCCCAAAAAAAGTAGCATGTCGGCGCCCTTCCCGTGCAATATATTGACTCGAAAACTGACTCTGAAAAAACAGTCGAGCAAAAAAAATTAATAAATTAGCCAAATAAATGCATCCTTAGCAGAAAATTTCCATCTAACGCCGTATCAAAAACGGGGTATATACCCGTGATACTTCAAGATCCAGGATTCAGTTGGAATTAAAAGCATTTTAGACAAGGCTTTGAACAGCGGGCTTAGTTATTCTAAGTCGATGTTCAGTAACGCAGTATAAAAGGCTTTTAAACCAACCCGTTGGGAGTGGGTAAAAGCACCTACTTCTGTGTTGCATAACTTGAAAAGGCAATAAGCATTTCTGCAATCATGCGCCTTGAATTAGGCACTTTTACGCACTCTGAAAACATGCATCTTGAAGTATCATGGGTATATCTCACTAAGCGTCCTTGCTATCTCAGTTGTTATTTTTATTATTTTAAGTTAATACCTTTAAATCAGCACCTTAAAGTAAAAAAAGGTCTTAAATCAGCGCTGTTGTGAGCGAGCTCTATTATGATCGAGCCCTTTGTGAAAGTGGTCTAGGTTTAAAGACTTTGCTCATGCTTTTATCTGCCACCACCACTTTATTCCCCCCTTGCGCTTTACCTGAATACACCGCATTGTCAGCCCTTTGCAACATAGGATCTAAACTTAAATCAGACTCAGTATTTTGTGTTACACCAAAACTGGCCGATAAGCTAAAGTCATGACCACTGTGATGGGTATCGATTTTCCCCAATGCCGCTCTGCACTTTTCTGCCATCTCAATGGCTTTGTCTTCAGCCGTAAAAGGCAGTAAAATAACGAATTCTTCTCCCCCCATACGGGCAAAAATATCCCCATCCCGCACAATGGATTTAATCACTTTCACCACTTTTTTCAGTGCCCAGTCTCCCGTCGCATGACCAAAATTATCATTAATGCTTTTAAACAAGTCCAAATCAAAGGCAATAACGCTAAAGTCCGCCTGCCTAGCACACACTTGTACAAAGCTGTTCTCTCCAATATTTTGTCCCGCGCCGCGATTATAAATACCCGTCAATGCATCGGTTTGTGCTATGCGCTTATAAGTGCGCTTTTGTTTGACACTCACCGCCGCTAAGATCACTAAAAAGAATACGCCACCCACGAGTAAGGTCACAAAGAGCAACATATTAGTGCGTTCACGCTCAGCAATTTGTTTATTGGCTAAATATAAGTCCCGCTCTCGATTTAAAAAGCTCAATTGACGCTCTTTTTCTAAAAAATCTAACTTTGAGGTTTCAAAAGCAATGATCAAACTTTGAGTTTCCCCCAATACGGCAAAATAGTTCTCTTGATATAGTTTTCGATAACTCAGCGCTTCAGGGGTTTCAACAAGCTTTTCACTGAGCACTGAGAGCGGCAAATAAATTTTTGCCAGTAGTTCCTTATCCCCCAGCTCATTGGCCATAACTAGCGCTTTAAGCAGCCTAGCCTTGGCTGTTATCAATTGCTGCTCTTGCATATCCACTTTCGCCAACAAAATCAGAGCAGAGGCCACATCATATTCATAAGAGACCGCAAGGGATAATGCTAAGGCTCGCTCTAACTTAGCCCGTGCAACAACAAGTTCATTTTGCTCAATTAACAGCGCAGCTTGCCCTCTCAATGCTTGCGGCATTAACATTGTTACACCTGCCTGCTGACACTCATACAGGGCATCGGTATACAGTTTAAATAAGCTAGGCCATTCGGCTTTGTGTTGCCGATAAACATTATCCATGCTCTCGGCATATACTGATGCGGCAAAACAGCGAAAACGTGGAGTATGAATATCGTCCAGTTTAGCGTACAAAATGTGAGCATATTTCAGCGCCTCATCGTGCATTTTCATCAGGCCAAATAACTCTATCGCTTGACGATAACCCGATACTTCCGTATTAATATCTTGCACTTGAGTTAACTTAGGTAATAATTGATGTAATATTTGCAATGCTTCGAAATAACGATTATCGAAAGAGTAAATACTCGCCAACAAGACAAGCATTTTAGTATGGTATTTCAGATACTCCTTAGAGACTGATATCTCTAACTTTTGACGCAGTAAATTGATTGCTTGTTCGCTGTGATTTGTTAACGTAAAAGAATGCGCTTGCATTAACCAATATTGATATTGAAGTTCTAAAGGCATTTGCTCTAAATTCGGTGCCATTTCAGATAACACTTTCACAACATGATCAGGCGAATTCATAGTTTTTGTTTCTAACGCTGATAACTCTTGCTTAAATTTGACAATCGATTCATCATTGGCCCATGTTAAAAATGGAGAAAGTAAGATCGCCAGAATCAAAAAAGACACAGCTTTATAATTCATAGCATTGTTTCTATTTACTGTCCCCATGGTACCCTCTTTATCTTTTGATTAAGTTCAATCCACTAGAATCAAAAACCGCCTTTATAAACTAGTTTGGGTATATAACATACTTCCCATACACCTCATTATCCCCAGTGAGATCAGATAGTTTATCCGCATCAGACTCGCGGATCGCCGTTTTCTCTTCATCGGTTAATTCCGCTTCATCCATTACAGACTCAGGATCGGTTAAAAACTGATCTTTCAATTCCGCATCCGTGCTCAACTTGGCTAATAGGCCGTCTAAATTTGACATGAGTCAATCTCCTTATTGGTTAAAAATGTATAAAATACAACGCTTTTTTTTGTTATGACTTCTTACTTCTGACCACTTGCTTCTTAACGCTTACTTCTTACCACCTTTTACTGACGCTTACGGCTTGCTGTTACAACTTGCTGCTTGTCGTTATGACTACTCAGTACTCCCCTCCAATAAACAACCTTTACCCCAAATCATTAGCCGTTATGCCTAATTGGGCCAACACTTGATGATTAAGCTGTAATGGTTCACAGGGAGGAATACACAGGGTACTGATGTCAGTCAATGTGGCTTGGGGTAAATCTTTTAACATTAACTTATCGATTCTGGGTGATTGAATGGGTAAAGTGGCCGCCTCATAAAGTATCACTTCATGCTCTAGTGGGTACCATTGTTGTAATAGGTCCACTAATACTTGTAATTTATCAGAGCTGGTATGAAATTGTGTCAGTGTATGTTCACCCGCAAGACCAATTTGCCATAAGACTAAATACGCCGCAGGCGAGATGGATTGCTGATAAAACATGAACTGACTGGCTTCAACACTTTGGTGGCCAGAAGTGGCCGGATCCACGCCTAAATCTGCCCAAAGGCAAGCCTCAGCTGACACACCAGGCTCCATATGGGCTGTGTATCCTTCTTTTTTTAATTGCTCAATCGCTCTATGACCCACACAGGCAAAGACACCGGGATGACCGTATAAGGCACAAACCACTTGTTTACCTAAGCGCACCTCAGTCACAATGGCATCCACCATCTGGGCATAAGTATCACGGCGATTTTTAACCCCACCGTTTTGTGCATAAAAAGGCTGTAAACTGCGAACATCTTTATTTAAACGAGCCACCCAGCGCTCAGCAAAGCCATCAGGCATCAAACTGAACACCACTTCCGCTTGCTCAATATAACTTTGGCTTAATACCGTAATTTGTCCAGCAAGATTTAACCCTGTGCCCACACAAACGAGACGCCCATTTTTCTGGTTGCCTAAAATGTTGCTATCCATATCTTTCATTGACTCGATCCATTTCCCTAAACGTGCAAACTTTAAGCAATAAAGCTAATAAGCAGCTAAAATCATCAACTGCTCAACGTGAGATGATTGTATTTTTTATTATTCACGCCATTCGTTTATTATTTTTATTATGCTGCTAATTTTTATTATACTGCTACTGGTGACAATTCCATTTCAAATGTCCTTGTGAAACGCTTGTCGCAATTGACAATTGATAACAAAGCTGTGACCAATATGTAACCAAATAATGTCCCATCAAAAGGCTTTTTTGTTCCCAACAAGCAATCTACATTAAACACAGCTTCTTTTCCAACATTTTTATCACAAAGGTAACCAAAAAGACTGAAACTACTTAAGTTTCTTTCCTTCATTGTATTCAAAATGAAGAGTGGATCATGGGCATATTCACGATAAATGCAACAAAAAAAGTATAAAATACAGTAAATTCAAATAATCAAAGTAAGGGAGCGATTAATTTTACATCTTTTAGCTGTGTTGAATACACTCAAAGCTGCTCAATAACTGATGATTCTTCCTCAAAAACACATCACAAAGAGACGGTTCTCAACAAATATTCACCACCCATTCAATTTTAAGCAATTTAATTGAACTATTAGGAAATGGGTGACTCAATATAAGATCAATGTTATAAACTTGTATGTCTTACAAGTTACACAGGGCCAAGCCAGAGGCAGTAAGATATCCCTTGTCAGCAAGGGGAGTGCTTGGTTATCATGAACACAGATTTTTATGAAGTAGCGCATTCAATGACAATTAAAAAACAAAGTCTGACTTTATTGGGCGCCGCTGCGCTCTCGTTATCGCTTAGTGCATGTAGTGTATTTGATTGGTTAATCTACAAACCTGATGTTGCCCAAGGTAACTACATGGAAAAGCAACAAGTTGAAAAGCTTCGCATGCAAATGACCAAAGAGCAAGTTCAGTATATTCTTGGCCGCCCTGTCATTCATGACAGTTTTGCTGATGATACTTGGTATTATGTGTACCATTTTAAAAGTGGACGTGATGCGAGCATTATCCATAAAGAATTGATCATTCGCTTTAGTGACGATAAGCTGATCCAAGCGGAAGGGGATTATGACTTAAGCCCTGATTTCAATACGCCTCTCGAACAGAGTAAATTACCGGATTTTACTACACCGGCGACAAATAATGTCAGCAATGACCCCATAAACAGTCAGTAAACGCACTAGATAACAAAATTAAGAACACTCAATAAACGGCATTATCGGTGCGCTTTTATTCATAAAGCGATGAGTAAACACGAGAGCTTAGCTAAAAAGTCTAAGCTCTACCGCCGGTTATTTTATTTGCACGCCCTTCTTCCTTCGCTTTTTCAGCCCTTCTTCGGCGGACATCTTTTGGATCAGCAATTAATGGACGATAAATTTCAATGCGCTGGCCACATTGGATAATATCATTATGCTTAACGATACGGCTAAATATTCCTAATTTAACCCTTTCGAGATCAAGTTCGGGAAAATAAGCACTGATGCCACTTTGTCTAACGGCGTCCATACAAGTGGTTCCCGGAACGACCTTAACTTGCAATCTTTTTTGTAGATGAGGTAAGGCATAGATCACTTCAACATTAAATGGTGCCTGTTCTGTTGTGCTTTCAACTGCATTCATGAGTGATATACCACTTTAGCACGCCCAGTAAAAGCCGATACCATTGACGACACCAGCTCTTTAAACACTTTGCCAAAAGCTTTTTCAACAAGGAAGTTTGAAAATTCAAAATTAAGTTCAAAATCAATTTGACAGGCATCTTCAGCCAATTCAGTGAAACGCCATTCTCCATGAAGATACTTAAACGGACCATTTTCCAATACTAAATTAATCCGTTTTCCCGGCTCAAGTTGATTACGAGTAGTAAAGCTCTTACTGATCCCAGCTTTGGCCACATCAACCGAAGCCAACATGGTTTCGCCGTCAAAAGTCAGCACTTTACCTCCTACGCAGCCAGGTAAAAACTCTTGATAAGAATCTACATCATTAACGAGATCATACATCTGCATAGCACTAAAACGGACTAACACACTGCGAGAGATCTGTGTCATATCGCCTATTACACTCAATTACTAACCTTAATATGCCGATTTTAACATGAAGAGAAGAAAACGTATATTTTCTTACCCATCTTTCTTAAACCTAAAGCGGGCAAAAAAAGAACAAACTGATTATATTGAAAATAAATTTACTAAAAAATGCCCCTAAGTAATTCCAAATTGTTTGACTCTGAGTATAATAGCCTGCTATGGCTAAGAAAAAATCAAAAACCCCAAGCGCTTCAATTGCCCGTAATAAACGTGCCACCTTCGATTACAAATTCGAAGAAAAATTAGAAGCCGGTTTGTCCCTCATGGGGTGGGAAGTAAAATCTATTCGTATGGGCAAGGTTAACTTGTCTGAAAGCTACGTGTTCCTTAGAGATGGCGAAGCCTATTTATTTGGTTGCACCATAGCCCCACTCAACACGGCATCAACACATGTCGTGTGCGACCCAATGCGTTCAAGAAAGCTGCTTTTAAAACGCAGAGAGTTAGATAAATTACAAGGTCTGGTTGATCGTAAAGGCTATTCTATTGTGCCCATATCAATGTATTGGCAAAAAGGCGCTTGGGTCAAAATTGAAATCGGCCTAGGTAAAGGTAAAAAAGAGCATGATAAACGTGACGATACCAAAGATCGTGAATGGCAAATAGAAAAAGCCCGTACGATTAAGAATGCAGTACGTCAATAAAACCCAATAGCGCAGATAACGAACAAACAGTTGTTAATTTTTAGAAACTGCTTGGTGAAATACAATTAAGCAGTTACAATTATTTTGTACTTGGGGGCGATTCTGGATTCGACAAGATTCTCGAAACCCTGGGAGCATGCCGAGGGGCGGTTGGCCTCGTAAAAAGCCGCACAGTTATAGTTGCAAACGACGATAACTACGCTCTAGCAGCTTAGGCTAGCTAGCCATCTTGCTCACGTTTATCAAATGGGCAGAGTATATAGATGGTCACCTTTACATTTGATAGCGAGGGAACCACGTTCAGGGGTGAACCGCGAAACAGTACTGAACTCGCCAATTGCAATCCTGTCTTTCGGAGTGTACTTGGTTAACTAAAAGAGAGACTAAGCATGTAGCGCCTTGGATGTAGGCTTTTTGGACGCGGGTTCGAGCCCCGCCGCCTCCACCAATTAAAACAAAGGGTTAGCCGAAAGGTTAACCCTTTGTCACATCTGAATAGCGACAAAGTGGCGACAGATAATTCACGATTACAAATAAACAAAAAAAGTTGATTATTTTATCAGCATAAGTTAGCAGGCATACCACAGACTATTAAACCTAAACTGTATTGCCTACGATAAAGGATATTGACAATTCAATTTTAATAATATGTTGAAGTTTAATATAATAGTGTCGATTTGGTCATTTGTTGTTTTTAAAATGTAATTGAGTAAACATGTCATCTTGATTAAATAAAAATCCTAACCACCACAAAAATTAACATATAAAAACATGAAACAAACCAAATAAAAACCAAATAAAAACAATAAAACAAACGTTTAAGTATTTTATTTCACATAAGTATCAAATATTCTTATTGAATAGTTAATAATACTTAATAGTCTTCTTCCTATATTGACTTAAGTACGTGCTCTGTTCTAGTGTTTAGGTATAGGGTTATTTTTTCTTGTCCTTTTGCTCTCTCATCTTTTATTGAGCTGAGACCGTTAAATCGCATTGTTTGAAAAACAGCCTTCCTCTTATACAAATTTGAATTACCTATGGAGGTAGTTGTTATGAGAAATTTGGATCTTTTTAGTACTGCATCTATCGATCATTTACTCTGGTCATCCGAAGAAGACATCACTGAACTTAATTCGCCTGCTGTATCTATTTTTACTGATTTTGATCACTCTTTGCCTTTGGTCGTTGACGCCCGTACCACAGCAGTTGAAACAGTAGAAATCATGGAAAAAACCCATGCTTACATGAGACTAGTCGTCGATAAAAACAACACGTTTTTAGGCATCGTCACAAAAGATGAATTGCTGGAAAGAAAAATATTAAAACAAGCACAAGCTGTAGGTGAATCTCGAAACGAGCTATCCATTAGGGATATGATGATCCATAGAGAATCCTTATTAGCACTTGATTATCATCAAATAAAGTCAGCAAAAGTGAGTGATGTTATTCGAGCATTACAAACCAATGGATTACACCATATCCTGGTTATCGATCAAAAAAGGCACCATATAAGAGGGTTAATTTCTGCAAATGATATTTCTCGCAAACTTAACATTCCTGTAGACATCGCCCCACCACCATCTTTCCAACAAATTTTCAATGTAGCTTATTAAGTGATACCTTCCGCCCCGTTTCAATAGCCTAGATTGGGTTATTGAAACGAGCTCTATATACCTTAATTGAACTGTCGCATTTAATGTTAAGCAATTTTAACCATCAATAAGCACAACCAGCCTGTATTTAATCTACTATTAAAAAACAAGCTTAAAACAGTAATCAATATTATAAATATACTAATTTACTTAATACCGAAAGCATCCAGAAATGAATAAATTATATGATCTAAAAACAACACAGAATCATGATTATTCAGCCGTACATGATACCGGTCAACATCTCAGCAAGGACGAACTTTATCTGTATTTTTTCCGATCACCATAGATTCACCTTAAGCAACACATGAAAAACAGCTTCATATGAATTGAATAAAGGAAAATTCAATGGTAAGTGAACAGTTTGGCACCTTTAAAGAAGAAAAGTCCACCTCAAAAATTCGTGTAGCGCTTGTCGATGATCAACAAATAGAAAGACAAAACTTCGCAAGTCTTCTCTCTATCTCAGAAAACATTCATCTCCAATGGCAAGCTGAAAATGGTGAAGAAGCGCTCAAAAAACTTGAACAAGAAAAGGTTGATGTTTTACTTTGTGATATACGTATGCCCACATTGAATGGGATCAATACTGTTAAACGTATACGAGAAATGAATAATGATCTCCCAGTCATCATGCTAACCACTTTCAGTGACTATCAGCTACTCGTCGATAGTATCTCTTCTGGAGCCAACGGGTTTTTACTGAAGGATGTGACCTACAACCACTTAGTAAAAGCGATTATACATGTAAATGACGGTCACTATTTATTTTCAAATGATATACTTGAGCACATATCGGCCTCCCATTATCACACATCAAAAAATACGCAAAAAAGTATGAATATTTCCAAAAGAGAACATGAAATATTATCTTTAATGGCAGGAGGATTCTCTAATCAAGATATAGCTAAAGCTATTTTTCTTGCCGAAGGTACGGTTAAAAATCATATTTCAACCATACTCTTGAAGTTAAAAAGTCAAGGCCGAAACGAAGCAATATTACAAGCACTAAAACTAAGTCTAATTTAATTGCTAGCCGTCTAATCAGAAAGCACCACTTGGATCCCTGCTGTATTCCAAGTCAACTTCATTAAGAGAACCGCAATTATTGCTGTAATCGCACAGATATAAAAAGGAAGATGGATATTTAAAGCCATCAATCCTCCTCCAATTAGAGACATCACACCTGCCGCCAACGTAAAACCCGCTGTAGTGATCCCCATCGACCACCCTTGCTCCTCTTGGCTTACGCTGTCAGAAAAAAGGCATAATAACGTTGGATAAGCCACGCCAAACCCCAAATAAAATACCGCAATAGAAATATAACAGATGATAACACTTGAGCTTGTTGTAAATACGATAGAAAAAACAGCCATAAGGATTGATACAATTGCAATAGTACGACGTTTACCCCAATAATTTAATACCGGTTCAATTAAAAATAAACTTGAAAAAGCAATCGTCGTTCCCATGATTAACATAGCCATACTCGTACCAAATAAACCAAGGTCAAATCGACTACTCAAATAATTTGTTAGAAAAATATAAAAAGTCACATTAGCGGTCATAAAACTCAAATACACACCAGATAATCTCAACACCAAAGGCCTATCTTTCAACTTTAGTATCATAGTCAATAATTCAAAAGGCTTGAATGCCACCGGTTTATCGGGCTTTTTTATGTCTTGATAATAAAATAACACCAAAAAGATAGTCAAAAGAACCAGCATACTTGCCACATAAAAAGGAAGCTGGATATTTGCTATACTCCCCAATAAATTTTTATCAGACAATAACCCCCCTATGAGCGGCCCCCCCATTAATCCAGTACTTATTCCCGCAACAATAAACCCCATATTACGCGATTTTTCTGTATCATTTTTGCTGGCATCCATCATAGCAGCTTGTGCTATAGGTTGATTACCCGCTGTAAAACCAGTAATCGCACGCCCTAAAATCAATAACCAAAGACTGCTCAAAAATATTGCAGTAATAGTGATAAAATACCCCATTAATGCACCAAAAAGGCATATAAGAATCGCCTTCTTACGACCAATACTGTCTGATAGCTTAGCGATATAAACCGCTCCTAGAAACCACGCAATAAAAAAAATACCTATGACTAAACCATAAAGAAAATGCCTTGTAGCATCACTGACACCTGCTGGCAAAAAAGCAACCGACTGTGACATCATAAGTTCATTGATAATGGGAAAAACAAGCCCCTGCCCCATCAGATCCACAAACACTACAGCCACAAGGGCAAAGCGACACAGCCGAGTCATAACAGGCTCACCATAAAGAATACGTTATCTTTCAGTATAAATAGTGATAGTCATAAGGAAAGGAAGAAAGAGACAAAAAATCGCTGAAATTGAAAAGACTTTGCTTAGCCACTCATCATGTAAAGAGTGGCTAACATTTTTAATGGACTAATTTAAATCCATCTCTTGCACTTTTTCATGGGCAATAATAGGGGTAGTGCAAATCGGTTTTTGGTGTTTATCTGCTTTTAATTGACCTTTACGATGCTTTAAAGCCGCATCTAGTTTTTTTCCTGCTGAGGCAATAGCGGGATACATAACATCATGTGTCGCCGATACAGAAACTCTAGAACCTTCATAATTAGTGCGAATTTCAACTTGAAATTCACCATGGACTTTTGAAATAGTGGTATCGAGTGATATTAAGGTGGGGAAGTGACTCTCTATTTTTGAAAACTTTTCGGTGATATGCGCTTTAACGCTCTCGGTAACATCAACGTGGTGACCTGAAAGATTTAATTTCATAGCAATTCCTACTTTAAAGTGTCTTCTTATACAGATTTGCCCCTATTCAATCAAAACTCAAGCAAAGTAAAGAAGAGTTAATACTACAGACACTGCTCCAATAAGAAAAACTCCTATGAACACAGTGCTAATGCTATTACATATTGTTTCAACAATGCTCTTACAGGTAACCTTATATGTTTATTTCTGAACAATCGTACCCAATAACCCATCAATACGAATTTTGATTACCTAAAACAACATCTCACATATTCTATTCTAGCCCATAAGGCACATATTTGCTGGGATTTATTGGATGAATGGACATTATTTCTTAAAAAAAAAGACCCAACTTCAGGATCAGTCAGTTCACGTCAACGCCTTCAGCTTAAAGAAACATAAACACCCAAATGAAGAAACATTTTTAAAACAAAATAGATCATAGTCTTAAAATTGGGAAATGATAATGAGTGATGATCTTAACCATCACTCACAAGGTCATGACAAGGGTTAACCTTTGAGAGCAGCTTGGAGCGCTTGATCTTTTTCACCAACCGCAAGAGCAGAATCTGCCCTTTCTTCAAAGATCGCTTGAGCTAATCCTTCATCAGCAACAGCTAGCATTTGAGCTGCTAAATATCCCGCATTTTTTGCCCCTGCTTTACCGATAGCAACGGTTGCAACAGGAACCCCCCCCGGCATCATAACGGTTGAAAGTAATGCGTCCTGCCCATGCAATGGACCGCAATCAATGGGCACGCCAATAACAGGACGTGTTGTGATCCCAGCTACGGCACCAGCAAGATGTGCCGCTAATCCCGCTGCACAAATAAACACTTTACACCCACGCGATTCTGCATCTGCAACATAACTGTGCGTTGCTGCAGGCGTTCTATGAGCTGAAGTTACTTTCGCTTCAAACTTAATATCGAACTTTTTCAATATATCTAATGTGGCTTGCATTGTAGGTAAATCAGAGTCTGATCCCATTAGTACAGCAACAAATGCTTGAGTCATCTTAAATCCTTAGTCAGCCTGAGTTTGGGCGCATTATAAAGAAAGTCAATTAAAAGCGTAACCCAAGCAGTCCCTCTTGAATTTATACACAGAATTCTAAATCAGAAACAATACCCTAATATATTGAAATAAATGTATTTATTATGAAGCATGAAATTATCTCGAACTCTGTTTATTCCAATGACCCCTTATATTCTATAAGGACTTCCGACCTCCCTGAGTAGCATATTCAATCCCCTTAGGTATAATAGCATCATGAATAATAAATAAAATTATTCTCTTGCACGTAGTAGTTAAATTTACAGAAAGGATTTTCTGGTGTTCAATAATAATAATAAAATAACCGATCAATTCGATCTGAAATTTCATATTGCCTTACTGGGTACGCCACTTTTGTTGCTCATTCTATATTGGAGTACTTTTTTCAATGGTATTTCAAAGTACCAATCAATATTAACCCTTTCTCTTGTTTGCATCATTTATATCTTAGGCTATAGCTTAAGCTACTACTTCCACCAAGGAAGACTGAGCAGGGCCAATCAGCACTTACACCAAATGCACCATATTAATGATATTAGCCTTGAGTTAATTAATTTTTCTAACCAATATGAAAATGAAGCTTCATTCCTCAACGCATTGCTCAAAAAAGCGGTTACTTGTATTGATGGAGCAGAAATGGGTACGATCATAAAAGTCGATCCCATTACCCAAAACTTACTCTTTGAATCATCAGTGGGCATCGATCTGAATACATTGAGACAAATTGATTTCCATTTAGAGCAGTCTTTCGAATATCGCTTAACTAATGGTCATTGTGACCGTGTGGTTATTGTTGATGATATGACACATATTAATGAAAACAGCACACTCAATAAAGAGAAACAGTTATTGCTTCAAAAAGCTGCTATCATGCCTATTTACTCAACATTATCAAGCCCTATTCGCATCGATGGTAAACTCTATGGCTTGCTCAATTTAGACAGTGGTTCACTTAATGCATTTAATCAATATGACTGCCACCTTGTTAAACTCCTTACCCACGAAGCAGCTCATGCCATAAACCTTTATCACAAAACTAAGGGCATACAAAAACTCACCTACCGAGATCAACTCACCAAGCTTTATAATCAATATGGATTTGAAAAAGCGTGCCAACAGTGGAAAGCCAAGCCTCACTTTGGAAGTTACTTGCTGTTAATTAAAATCAATAACTTACATTTATATAATAAAAATGGAGGGTACCAAGCAGGTAACAAGGCTATCCACCTACTCAGTTATCATCTGCAAAAACAATGGTTAAATGAAGCTATTATTGCCTATTTTGGCGGCAACGAGTTTATCATTCTTTGTCATGGTCCCAAAGAGCACACTCAAAATCAATTGAAACAACTTCAATCAAACATACAAAAGGCTTCAATATCGGCTGATATTAGACCAATAAAAATTCACTATAGTAGCAGTCACTATCTAGATGATTGGAATATCAGTTATCAACATGCTCTACAAGCACTAAAAGCAGACTTAAAGACTATGTCCGCTCAGCGAGTATGAGTAAAGCTTTAAACAATGCCTTTGTGTGAAATAAACATCACAAATACTAAGCATCAACCAAAGAATAAGCGCCATAACCATGAGGAATCTAAATCTTTTTGACAGCCTCGATATTGCTTAGCATAACGTTTAGCTCTCGCATCAACTTTATTTGATACTTTCATCAGCCAAGCTTTTGAACGATAAGTCTGTCGTTTATAACCTCCCCAACCTTCATGGTAATTGAGGTACTGCTTCTTGGCATCCCATTTTGATACACCATTAATCTTTTGCGTTTTATAAATAAACCATCCCATAAAATCCATGGCATCGTCAAAGTCACTTCTACTTGACCAAGAATTACCTGTTTCTCTAACATAATCATCCCAAGTCATGGTTTTGGCTTGAGCGTAACCATAAGCACTGCTAACACGTCCAATAGGAATAAAACCCAAAAAATATTCCATTGGCGGCGCAGCATTGTGCTTAAATGAACTTTCTTGATACATGATAGCAATGGGCACATGAACAGGAACGCCCCACTTCTCTCTGGTATTTTTTGCGGCATCGTACCAACCTCTGTTCTCCTTAAAAATAGCACAAATGTTTTCTGCATTTTTAGGTGGAGAACTCGCACAAGCAGTCAAAAAAGAAGAAATAAAAATAAGTTGTAATAACAATCGCCACGTCATAAAAGTACTACCAATGTAAAAATCAGACTCCTTAGTTTCACATTGATAGACTCATGATGCAATTGCACAATAGATTTACTCTTGTGGCGAAATAGGAAGCTCACACTTTAATGCATCTTGCTGCCAAACAATAGGCTCCCAATAACCACTGTTATTTCCTGTATATTGCCTATCTGTATTAAATTTAGCTGCGAGGTGATATTGCTCATTACTCGTCACATTAATGACTAACGTTTTTGTTTTTCGAGCCGACAACACTACCTTCAACTTAGGACTGTCAATCAACTCAGCGAGAGTAAATTTATATTGGCCCGGCGCTAACCAATAATTAGGTTTTGAAATGACAGGCTTTCCATCAAGATGAGTTACCACTACAGGGTATAAATTATTCGTTCTATCAGGCGTTAAATAGCCTGAGACCGTACCGCATTGACGTAAATTTTCAGGCTTAGATGAACAAGCAAAGAGTAAGCCCGTCATCAATAAACAAAAAATAAACTTAAGCTTCATAAGGATTCTTAAAGTAGCTGGTTAAGTATTCATCAAATGTCTGGTCATCATTTGCTTCTAATTGCGCTTGTTTCGTCAAAGAATCATCTGCAGCCATTTGATATTGCTTCTTTACCTCTTCAGATAAAGGGTAATCCATTAACTGTGCTTGATATTGATCCGCTAAATGGGCTACCCACTGCCCGTGATCCACTCCTTCTTGCTGAAGGAGTTTCATAATTTTACCGGAGAATGTATTATTAGGATCACTAATAGCCTCTGCATATTGAGATAAAATCAACTGATAAGATTTATCCTCATCAGTATCCAGTAAATTTGCTAGTTGGCTAAGATCGTCAAACAACACCCTCATCCATTGAGCCAGTTCAATGCTTTTTCCATTTCTTAATAAGGTGAGGTTAGGTTTACGCCCCTCCAAAACAACTGACTGTAAATTTGCAGCCATTTCTTGCTCTTCACTCTCATCAGAACAAGGAGAATCTTGTAACAAACAATAAAGTAAAAATAAATCCAAAAAGCGAACCTGCTCTTCAGAAATACCAACCTCACTAAAAGGGTTCACGTCTAGTGCTCGAACTTCAATATACTCAACCCCACCTCTTTCTAATGCCTCAGAAGGCTTTTCGCCCGATAGCGCCACTCTTTTGGCTCGAATAGGCGCATAAAACTCATTCTCAATTTGTAAAATATTGGCATTAAGCTGCCTATAATCCCCACCCACTTTAACTCCAATTTTTTCAAATTGGGTAGATGGCATGTTAATAGCCGCTTTCATTCCTTTTAAATACTCAGGTAGGCTATTGTAACTAATACTTAAACATTCTTGCTCTTGATTCGTATAACCTAAATCGCTCATTCTTAATGATGTCGCATAGGGCAAATATAACGTGCCCTTACCTAATTTTTTAAAAGGTAAATCTGTCGATTGATTTTTGACAAAAGACTGACAAACAGCCGGCGATGCACCAAATAAATAGGGTAATATCCAAACTAAACGACGATAGTTACGAATTAAGCCAAAATAAGCTTCTGAGGTAAAATCCTCCAATTCCATTTTCTTATCAGACGCTAAAAGCATTTTTTCAAATAAGGATTTCGATGCTGAAAAGTTAAAATGCACTCCAGAAATGATTTGCATCAAAGCACCGTAACGATGCGTGAGCCCCTCTCGATATAGGCGCTTCATTTTCCCAACATTTGAAGTACCGTAATTCGCAATGGGAATATCAGCCTTACTTCCTACATAACAGGGCATACTCACAGGCCAAAGCTTTTGTCCTTTAATATGCTGAACAGTATAAGCATGTGTTTGTTTAAGATCATCAAGTAGCCCATTGATGTCACTATATACTGGCGTTATAAACTCAAGTAAGGATTCACTATAATCTGTAGTGATCCGTGAATGCGTTAATGCCGAGCCTAATACTTGGGGATGGGGATCCATTGCTAAATGCCCAGATTGTTCAATACGTAATGCTTCTCGTTCAATACCTCGATACATTGTTCTCAATGCTTCTCTGCCAGGCTGTTCTGATAAAGCTGCAACTAACTTATTGAATGATTTCAATTTTATACTCTCTGATAAGTGAACGGACATCAATGTAACTTATTGACTATACATAAAAATAATGAGAAAGCGCAATCTTGACAAATAAGCCTCTGAACCTTCTACTCTGACCTTACATCAAAAAATGACTCTGCATTAGAGTCATTTTTCAGCTTTCAAAGTCAGATAACACCGTCTTTTAAATAGCCCTCGTAGCACCCTAACGAGGTTAATCTTATGACATAAAGTATATAAGGGCTAACTTAGCGTTTTACAACAAAAACATCATTATTTTACAATTTAATCACTTCAATAGGGTAACCTAATTGCTCAATTTGAGCTTCAATTTTGGCTTTATCTCCGACAATTAAAATAATCATATCATCTAAAATCAATTCCTTAGACGCCAGCTCATTCAATTTCTCTTTAGAAATAGACTGAATAATGTCACTCTGCTTTACAGTAAAGTCTTCATCTAAATGATATCGTTGAATTAAACGCATAAAGGTGGCTTTTTGATATGGCGTTTCATAATCTAACGCTTCACTTTGCGAAATAGAATTACGCATAAAACTCAGCTCTTTATCCGTCATACCAAACTGCTGATAACGTGTTATCTCTTTGATGAGCTCTTTCACTGAGGCTGCTGTCACATCAGCACGTACACTGGTTGTCGCTTCAAAGTAGCCTTGTTCAATCCCCCCATCAAAAAAACTTCTCGCCCCGTAGGTGTAACCTTTATCTTCTCTCAAATTCAAATTTATCCGACTATTGAATGCCCCGCCCAGTGGATAATTCATCAAATTAGATTTAAAAAATAAACCCGTTGCATCATAAGGCAACGCACGTTTTCCTATTTTAATCACAGATTGTGCTGCATCAGGTTTATCCAAAATATATATGGTACCACCTTTTAGTTTAGGTAAAGGACCTAACGGAGGTAAGTGACTCGCTTTGCCTGTCCAATGTGAAAAGCCTGCTAATTTAGACATCAATGCCTGTTGCTTTAAATTCCCGACAGCAACAAACTGAGCGTTCTTTGCCGTATATTGCTCTTCATAGAAAGCTTCAACATCTTTTAATGTTAGTTTATTAATCGTTGCTAACGTGCCTGTTCCATTCACGCCCAATGCATTATTATCACCAAAAAGTAAATGACTAAAAGCGGTATTTGCCAGATAGCTGGGTTCTGATTGCATGTGCTGCAAACTTTTCAACATTTGTTCTTTAACGCGAATAAAATCAGCTTCTTTAAATCCAGGTTGAAACAATTTCTCTTCCACAATTGCCAAGGTTTCATCCAAACGAGAAGTCAAGCAAGACACTTGAATGTAACTTTGATAATCACTCGCCCCAAAACTCACTTGGCTTCCTAGCATTTCAAGCGCTTGTGTTAACTCTTCTGTACTCCTAGAACGACTAGATTCATTCATCATTGACGCAGTGATTTTAGCCAATCCCGCTTTGTTCACATCAACGAGTCGATGACCGCCACTAAGGTAAATCATCAGCTCTGTCGTTGGGGTTTCATTGCTTTGAGTGCCTATAACTTGAATACCATTTTCAAGTTGTTTCTTCCAAATGACGGGGGCTTTTAACACAAGTGCAGGACCTGCAGAAGGCATCTTTGTTCGATCGAAACTAGATTCAATTTGCTGAATTGATGAAGGAGCTTCAACCACATTTTGCACACTCACTTCAGACTCTGGAACAAAAGTATCAGGCTTAGCAATCAAGTTTCTCTTGCCCATAGGAACAACACTCATTACCACCATAGGTTTATCTTTAATATAGGTATCAAAGACTCTCATTACATCTTCACGAGTCACACTCGCATAGCGTTTAAGATCTGAAGCAATCATATCGGGATCGCCAGAAAAAGTTTGATTATAAGCTAACATTGACACTTTCCCTGACACACTTTGAAGCCCAAAAATAGTAGAAGCTTCAAATTGTACTTTGACTTTATCTAAATCTTCTTGCGTGACCCCACGCTGCTCAAATTCATTAATAGAATTCAAAATACGTTGCTCTAAATTACCTAAATTTGCTTCTTTATCCGGATTAGCCACCGCATATAAAGTAAATTGGCACGCCAACTCTTGACAAGGATGATTAACACCAGCTTGAACAGCATAACCCGTCTTGACTAAATTTTTATATAATAAAGATGTCTTCCCCCCTCCTAAAATATTCGCCAACAAATCGAGTGCAGCTTCATCAGGATGCCTAGCATAAACAGTAGGGAAAGCAATTCTTAATAAGGGTAAATAAACTCTATCTTCCATTGATAAGTAACGAGTTTTATCAAGTTTAACTAACGTCTTTTTAGCTGATTTGACCTCAGGTCCTCTTGGGATCTCACCAAAATATTTATTCACCCATTGTAGCGTTTGCGCTTCATCAAAATCCCCCCCTATGGTAAGAGTCGCATTATTAGGACTATACCAACGTTGAAAAAACGCTCTCACGTCCCCTAACTCTGCTCGATTTAAGTCCTCAGGCCAGCCAATAACTGGCCAAGAATACGGATGTTCTTTCGGATAAAATGCCTGATTAAAGCGTTCGCCCATTTGCCCGTAAGGCTGATTATCAATACGCTGAGCCCGCTCATTCTTCACAGTTTCTCTTTGTACTTCAAACTTTTTCTCTGTCAAAGCGGGAAGAAAGAATCCCATTCTATCGGATTCCAACCACAGCATCTTCTCAAGCTGGTTACTGGGCACCGTTTCAAAATAATTGGTTCTATCTGTGTTAGTGGTACCATTTAATGTCCCACCCGCTTCAGTAACAGTTTTAAAGTGCTGCTCATCTGCAACATGTTCCGAGCCTTGAAACATCATGTGCTCAAACAAATGTGCAAAACCTGAACGACCCGCTGATTCTCTAGCAGAACCCACGTGGTAAGTGACATCCACTGTCACAAGAGGATCGGAATGATCTTGGTGTAATATGACAATTAATCCATTAGCCAACTGATATTTACGAAAGGAGATCCCAACTTGCGATCCTGTCTGTTTACTGGTTTCCAATAACTCCACTCCCTTGGGTAAAGTTGATTGTACCGTTTTGTCTGCACAAGCAACTAAAATAGCAGCCATTCCCACCGCCAAAAACCATGTTTTCAATGTCTTTCCTCTCATCAGTGCCTACTTATATGTTTTGTGTCTATCAAATACCATGAAAAGGTTAAAATATACAGCGAGTTAATCACTGTGTTTTCTAACCATTACCAATACCAAACCAAGATCACAATAGCAAGGTAACGAACTAACTTACCGATAAAAATCATGATCATTGATTGAAAAAACACAATCCGCATCCAACCTGCAAACAAACAAAGTACATCCCCAATGATCGGTACCCAAGCTAATAGTAATGCCCAATAACCATAACGTTGGATTAAATTCATACCTTGCTTATATTTTCCTTTTGACATTTCCTCTGGCGATATAGCAAAACGCCCTAAATAACCTAAATAATAACTGGTCATTGCACCTAAAGAATTGCCAATAGTAGCCATAGCAACTAACGCTTCCCAAGAAACTTTCTGCTCATTCAACATCGCAATCAACAAAAGCTCTGAACCACCGGGTAGCAAAGTGGCGGCTAAAAATGCTGCACTGAACATCAACCATAGCTCAGCCATATTATCTACTCCACTTAAAAACCACTTTTATTTCTATTAATCACAAAAATATAAAATTAAACATCGAAGTGAAAACAAACACAAGAAAAAAAATCAGTAGAAACAGATGAATACTAATTTTAAATACAAAAGTAACCACAGTAACGATTTAAACATAAAAATAAACAACATCTTCTTCGAACCAATGCCAACACAAGTTAGTACCACTGGCAATTAAACACAATTTGTTACCATGACTTCGCCGCCCATTGTTTCTCTTATGAAAGAAACATCTACCAAAGAAATATTAAATACAACAATTACGTATATCGATTAAAAATAAAAATCCAGAGAAAAAACAAACAAAATAGTTTTTTTTATTTTATACTTTTCAATAGTCTATCTCTTTAACGGTGAAATAATGGCAAAATTATTTATTCTTCCTGCTCTACTATCCTTAGGTTGGATACTGTTTTTAAGCTACCACGGGATCCCTTTAAAACAAGGAAAAAAAGGATTCATTTATATTATCTCGATTAGTGCAACTATCATCATTGCGTTGACATTATTACTTTGGCTCACATCAGGACAGAATCTTCGTGGTTAAAAAAGAAATCAAATAATAAAGAGATTGAAAGCACCGATAACATTATTGTTCAGTCATTTTTCTACAGATACAAAAAAACCGCTTGAAAGCGGTTTTTTTGTCACAATAATTGTGATGATAATGTAATGGCGGAGAGGGAGGGATTCGAACCCTCGATGGGAGTTAAAGCCCATACTCCCTTAGCAGGGGAGCGCCTTCGGC
>NZ_CANLKR010000040.1 GCF_947491715.1 uncultured Shewanella sp.
TAATACAGATAATACAGATAATACAGATAATACAGATAATACAGATAATACAGATAATACAGATAATACAGATAATATCGAGAAGGTGGATCTGGCAAATAAAAATATTTATAAGCCACTTATTTTAGTCGTAGAAGATAACCTTGTTAATCAAAAAGTGGCGACGATGCTTTTGAAAAAAGGAGGCTATGATTATGATATTGCAAATAATGGCCAAGAAGCCGTGGATAAAGTGTGTTCGGGTGAGCAATACTCGGTTATTTTAATGGACTGTATGATGCCCATTAAAGATGGTTTTCGTGCAACAGAGGAGATCAGGGCATATGAGAAAGACAAAGAAATTAATCCTGTAGCGATCATAGCGCTAACGGCGAGCGTATTAGATGAAGATATCCAGCACTGTTTTGATTGCGGTATGAATGATTATACGGCCAAGCCTTTCAAAAAAGAGGCATTATTAGCTAAGATAGATAAATATATTCAACTGATCACATAAATCTCCATTGAAAGATTGGTTTAGATCTGTAGGAGAATATTGAAGGTTATTTTTGGGTATAATGAGTCACCTCTACATTTTGTCACAAACAGTCGTTTAATTTTCGCCATACTTAAGTAGTAGCCCTTTAGTCTCGATTGATGGTGATAATGTGATGTTTAAGCGAAGTGCTTTAATATGTTGTCTTGTTGTTTATCTTTCTTCAATTTCATTGTTTGCTCAAGAGCGTGAGAAATTAAGCCGTCAATTAATCGCCGATCACTTGTTATTCCTATCCTTTGTTGATCCAGATAGCGCCTTCTATGATTATTACTTGCTTGTTGAAAACAAAGATCTGACTTATCACAGCGCATTGAGAAACAGTATTGAATCTGAAGTATCGAGTTATTGGGAAGGTAAAGCGATCCCTTTGAAAGATCCATATTTTAGATTAGAAGCTGATGTTTACCAACGGGCCGTTGGGCTGGAACCTCAGCTTGATGACTTTTTGTTTCTAACGAATAATATTAAGCATTTTACATGGCTAGAAGACTCTTATTCTTGGCCGCTGTTATCTTTGACTCGACTGATTAAGGAAGGAGATAAGGATCCTGTTCTCAATCAAATTGGGTTGAGATTATGGTTATTAGGGGATTTGATGGACTCTAGTATGATAGGCAGTGATTATACCGAACAACTGGTTGGGGCGGTGAAAATATTTCAACAACGTCATGGTTTAGAAACCGATGGTGTTATTGGTCCTGCAACTTTGCGTTGGTTAAATGTGAAACCTCGAGATAGAGCGAGAATGTTGGCTGAAAATTACGTTAAGAAGCATACTTTCTTGGCTAATCGAGAGCCGCAATTTATTGTGATTAATATTCCGGGCTTTGACATGTTACTTGTTGATAATGGTGAAATAAAGTTAGATTCCCGTGTGATTGTCGGTAAGCCTTCACGTCAAACACCTTTACTCAGCAGTGCAATAACAAATGTCATTATTAATCCTAGTTGGCGAGTTCCCAAGCGTATAATGTACCGTGATTTATTGCCTAAAATTAGACGCAATGGCTTGTATATTAATCAAGGAAATTATGAAGTGTATGATAGAGATGGGCAACGATTGTTTCGCACTCCCTCTCAATGGAGTGATATTGCTAAAGGCGCTTTTCCATATCGTTTAGTACAAAAACCAGGGGAAAAAAATACCTTAGGGCGTTATAAGTTTTATTTTCCAAATGACTTCAGTATTTATTTACATGATACAGTGACACCTAACTTATTTAACAAAGCTAATAGAGCATTATCATCAGGATGTATTCGTGTTGAAAAGGTCAAATTTTTGGCTGACTGGATGGCAGAGAATTTAGTGAACGATAAAAAAACATGGCAACGAATGCAAGTGAAACGAGAAGAAAGTCGTTGGTTTTCTCTCAAGTCATCCTTGCCTGTGCATCTTGTTTATTGGACATCTTGGCTAGATAAAAAGGGGAAAGTGCAACACCGAGCTGATATTTATAACCAGCAAAAAGCGCAATTACTTTCAGTGGCTCACTAACCTTATTCAACAACTTAGCAAGGGAAATGTTAAATAACAACCATATTGCTTGCTTTGTGACCAATTAAAGGGTAGCTTCTCCTCTGTTGTTTATTTATTGTTCAGTGGGGATTCAGTGTCTGTTGTATGTTCTGCTCGAAGACAGTTATTGTTAGGGCTCGGAGGCGCTGCTGCGTTTTCGGTATTACCAAAAAAAGCCAATGCTAGTCGGTCCACAAAAGGCGTGAGAACCTTGAGTTTTTATAATCGCCATACAGGGGAGCGTGAACAAGGAAGTTACTGGGTTGATGGGGATTATCAAACTAATATTTTAACTGAGTTTAATCAAATACTACGGGATTTCAGGCAAAACGAGACCATTCCGATGGATAAGCGTTTGTTTGATTATGCCTTTAAACTTCAAAATGCACTTAATGTGAAAGAAGAAATTCATATTATTTCTGGTTATCGCTCACCGAAAACGAATGCAATGTTAGCAAGAAGAAGCAGTGGTGTGGCGAAGCACAGTTATCATATGAAAGGAATGGCGCTTGACCTTGCTTTACCGAGTGTAAAATTGGCCGATGTCAGAGAAGCGGCTATGTCATTGAAGCTGGGTGGCGTGGGATATTATCCTAAGTCAGGGTTCGTGCATATTGATACCGGCCCAGTAAGGCATTGGTGAGGGAATAAATCTTCAAACAGGGCTCACTAGAGCCCTGTTTTTATTGTTTTGTTTGCCTATACATGGATTAGAATAAAGTGTTTGTTGGTTTGTCGCTTTTGTGGTAGGATGCGCTTCGCTTTAAAGCAGGGTATTTTTGGTCGAAAAAAATGCCTTTTATTTTTTAATTTTAGTGAGTAAATTATGTCTTATACTATTGTTGCACAAATCCGTACTGAATTAGGGAAAGGTTCGAGCCGCCGCCTACGTCATGCAGATAAAGTTCCTGCTGTTGTTTATGGACCAGGTAAAGAAGCGATTTCTATTGTTTTTGATCACAAAGATATCATTAACATTCAAGCTAATGAAGATTTCTACACTTCAGAGCTGACATTAACTATTGATGGTAAAGACACGAAAGTACGTGTTCAAGATATGCAACGTCATGCGTTTAAGCCTCTTATTGAGCATGTTGATTTCAAATTCGCTTAAATTTTAATAAGCGAAAAAAGCGCCTGAAAGGCGCTTTTTTTATGTCTAATGAGAAACTTTCTCTGGGCAAGCTGCGAGTAAAACAATATCTCCTTGTTCATTTTCTTGTTCGATTTTTACGTTAAATCCCCACAGTTCGTGTAAATGTTTAACGACTTCGTGACAACTGTCGTCGAGTGGAATTTGATGGGTAGGAATATACCTGAGTGTGAGGGAACGATCGCCTGAAATGGCAACATTTTGAACTTGGATGTTGGGTTCTAAATTGGATAAGTTGTATTGCTGGGATAACATTTGCCGAATATCTTGGTAGCCTTGTTTATCATGAATCGCTGACACTGATAAATGATCCTTGCTATTGTCATCAAGAATAGAGAAGAGTTTAAATTGCCGTATGATGTTAGGTGAAAGGTATTGGCTAATGAAGCTTTCATCTTTGAAATTTTCCATTGCGAAGTGCAAGGTGTCTAACCAAGGTGTCCCAGCGATATCGGGAAACCAGTGTTTATCCTCTTCAGTAGGGGATTCACAAATACGCCTTAGATCAACAAACATATTAAAACCAAGAGCATAAGGATTAATACCGTTATAGTAAGGACTATTATAGGCGGGTTGTGTTACGACATTAGTGTGGTTTTGTAAAAATTCAAGCATAAAACGCTCGGTCACTTTTCCTTCATCGTAGAGGTGGTTGAGAATGGTGTAGTGCCAAAACGTTGCCCAACCTTCATTCATGACTTGTGTTTGTTTTTGCGGATAAAAATATTGCCCCATCTTGCGCACTATACGCACGATCTCGCGTTGCCAAGGTTTGAGTAGAGGCGCATTCTTTTCAATAAAATAAAGAATATTTTCCTGAGGCTCTGAGGGGAAGTTAGGTTCTTTTGTTTCAGCTATCGTTGCTTTGGGGGTGGGGATGGTTCGCCAAAGATCATTAACTTGGCTTTGTAGATAGGCTTCACGTTCTTTTTGTCTGAGTTGTTCTTCTTTGAAGGATATTTCACTGGGGCGTTTGTATCGATCGACACCGTAATTCATTAGAGCATGGCAAGAGTCGATAATACTTTCTACGGCTTCTATCCCGTGAACTTCTTCACATTCACTAATATAGTTACGAGCAAAGACAAGGTAATCAATAATAGAACTTGCATCTGTCCATGTTTTAAATAAGTAATTATTTTTGAAAAAGCTATTATGGCCAAAACTGGCATGGGCCATGACAAGGGCTTGCATCGTGATGGTATTTTCTTCCATAAGGTATGCAATGCAGGGATTGGAGTTGATAACAATTTCGTAGGCTAGTCCCATCTGCCCACGTTTATAACCTTGCTCTGTTTGAATAAAACGTTTTCCGAAAGACCAGTGAGTATAACCTATCGGCATACCTATGCCAGCATAAGCATCCATCATTTGTTCAGCGGTGATCACTTCAATTTGATTAGGGTAACTCTCTAACTTGTAATGCGCCGCAACACGTTCAATCTCTATTAAATAGTCTTGTAGTAAATCAAAGGTCCAGTCTGGTCCATCATTTAGTGGTGTTCGAATCGTTTTTTTCCCCATAATGCCCCCTAAACCGATTGTTTCTTGAATAATTCTCTAAAAACAGGATAGATATCGTCAGCGTGTTTAATATGTTGAACGGCAATGTTGGAAAATGATTTTTGCAAGTTTTCATATTCTCGCCAGAGTGTCTGGTGAGCTCTATTGGTAATTTCAATATAACTAAAATAACGAACGAGAGGTAAAATATTTTTTTCCAATAGCTTATGGCATTGAGGAGAGTCATCAGCCCAATTATCACCGTCAGATGCTTGTGCTGCGTAGATATTCCATTCAGTTTCAGGGTATCGTTTTTGTTGAATTTCATGCATGAGTTTTAGTGCACTTGAAACTATGGTTCCTCCTGTTTCTTGAGAATAGAAAAACTCTTGTTCATCGACTTCTTTGGCTTGGGTATGGTGCCTAATATACACGACTTCGAGGTTTTTATAGGTTCTTGTTAAAAATAGATATAAAAGTATGTAGAAGCGCTTAGCAATATCTTTTGTGGCTTGATCCATTGAACCTGAGACATCCATTAAACAAAACATGACAGCTTGACTTGAAGGGATTTCTTTTTTGATGAAATTATTGAATCGTAGATCGAAAGTATCAATAAAAGGGACTTTGGCAATCTTGTCTTTTAAGGTTTTAATTTCAGCTCTTAGTGTGATGATTTTTTCAGCTTCAGCACCGGGTGTATCTTCTAGTTGCCTTAATTCATCTTCTAATTTTTTAAGCTCTGCTCTTTTTGAGGCAGATAAGGCAATGCGTCTAGCCAGAGATGAACGTAAAGAGCGGACAATATTGATATTCGCGGGGACACCATCATTGGTAAATCCGGCACGAACAATTTGATATTCGACTAATTTATTGAGCTGGTTTTTTTGTAAGTTGGGCAGTTCTAAATCTTCAAATAGCAGTTCTAGGTACTCATCTTTTGATATTTGAAAAATGAAATCATCTTGGCCTTCACCGCTATCAGAGGCATCCCCTGGACCCGAGCCACCTCCTTCACCTGAGGGAGGACGATCTATTTTATCGCCCCGCATAAATTGATCGTTACCTGGATGGACTCTTTCTCTTATTCCCCCTTGGCCTTGATGAAAAGAAGGTTCATTAATATCACGGGTTGGAATACTGACTTCTTCTCCTTTATCTACATCGGTGACACTGCGACGGGTGACGGCATCACTGACTGCCTGTTTAATCTGTTTTTTATAGCGATGAATAAATCGTTGACGATTAACGGTGCTTTTACCTTTAGCATTTAAGCGTCTATCAATAAAATTAGCCATATGGACCTCCAAAACGACGAGATCAATTGATCTCGTCTCACCACTCAGTTAAGAAGACTTACGCACTCTTAAATACCATTCAGATAAGAGCCTGACTTGTTTTTTTGTATAGCCTTTTTCCATCATTCGGTTAACAAAGTCATCGTGTTTTCTTTGATCGTCATTGGAGGTCTTAGTATTGAAAGAGATAACAGGTAGTAAATCCTCAGTATTAGAAAACATTTTCTTTTCTATTACCGTCCTCAGTTTTTCATAACTGGTCCAAATGGGGTTCATACCATCATTGTTGGCTCTTGCTCTGAGTACAAAATTGACAATCTCATTGCGGAAATCTTTGGGGTTACTTATCCCTGCTGGTTTTTCAATTTTTTCGAGTTCTGCATTTAAGGCAGCACGGTCGAATAATTGTCCTGTATCTGGGTCTCGATACTCTTGATCTTGGATCCAAAAATCGGCATACACGACATAGCGATCAAAAATATTTTGTCCGTATTCAGAATAAGATTCGAGGTAAGCTGTTTGGATTTCTTTACCAATAAATTCGACATATTTAGGAATGAGATAACCTTTTAAGAATTCAAGATAGCGCTCTGCAACATCAGCAGGGAACTGCTCTTGTTCAATTTGCCGTTCTAATACATAAAATAAGTGAACGGGGTTAGCGGCAATTTCGGTATTATCGAAGTTAAAGACCCTAGAGAGGATTTTAAAGGCGAAACGGGTCGATAAACCTGACATTCCTTCATCGACGCCTGCATAGTCGCGATATTCCTGATAGGACTTTGCTTTAGGATCGGTATCTTTTAAGCTTTCCCCGTCATATACGCGCATTTTAGAGAAAAGAGATGAGTTTTCTGGTGGCAGAATGCGAGATAAGACACTAAATTGTGCCAAGGTTTCTAATGTGCCAGGGGCACAAGGAGCCTGATGGAGTTCAGAGTTACTGATCAGCTTTTCATAAATCTGGATTTCTTTGGTTACGCGAAGACAATACGGGACTTTAACAATGTAAACGCGGTCAAGAAAAGCTTCATTGGTTTTATTATTTCTAAAAGTCGACCACTCAGATTCATTTGAGTGGGCAAGAATTATCCCGTTATAAGGCAGTGCGGACAGTCCCTCTGTGCCGTTATAGTTGCCTTCTTGAGTGGCTGTGAGTAAAGGATGTAGCACCTTTATTGGAGCTTTAAACATTTCCACAAATTCCATAATACCTTGATTGGCACGGCATAATGCGCCTGAATAGGAATAAGCATCGGCGTCATTTTGAGCAAAGTGTTCTAACTGTCTGATATCAACCTTTCCCACTAGAGAAGAGATATCTTGGTTATTCTCATCTCCAGGCTCTGTTTTGGCTATGGCAATTTGATCTAAAATGGAAGGGTAGACTTTAATGACTTTGAATTTAGCTATGTCCCCACCGAATTCATGGAGTCGTTTGACTGCCCAAGGTGACATGATGGATTTTAAGTAACGTTGGGGTATTTGGTATTCTTTCTCGATTAATTTGCCATCTTCTTCAGGATTAAAAAGGCAAAAAGGGTGATCATTGACAGGACTTCTTACTCCATCAGCACTTAAGACATAAATGGGAATATTTTGCATTAAGGCTTTGAGCTTTTCTGCTAAAGATGACTTCCCTCCGCCAACTGGCCCCAATAAATAGAGAATTTGTTTTGACTCTTCTAGTCCTTGGGCTGAATGCTTAAGGTAAGCCACTATTTGCTCTATGGCGTCTTCCATGCCATAGAATTCATTGAATGCGGGGTATTTGGAGATTAATCGGTTAGAAAATATTCGACTAAGAATCGGATCTTTAGCCGTGTCAATTTGTTCTGGCTCTCCGATAGCGAGTAATAAACGCTCAGCTGCAGAAACGTAGGTGGTTTTATCTTTTTTACAAAGAGTTAAGAATTCTTCTAATGAATACTCTTCATCGAGTTTTTTTTCATAGCGTTGCTGGTAATGTTCAAAGATACCCATAGTGCACTCCCCCCCTGATACGCCAAAATATAATGATAGTGGTTTGAATGATTTGGCCCACTATTATTAATTTTAGACCTAAAAAGGGGACTTGGTATGTAAATCTCAATAAAAACAACAACAAATAGTTGCGATTGCAACAGTTGCATTTGTTTGTGGGAGGTAATGGTTGAGGGTTAGGGGGACGGTAAGTGGTTAAAAAGCAGATATCACTGATACCTGCTTATCAATAATAAAAAATGATATTACGCAGCAAAGTTCTGGTTAACAAACTCCCAGTTTACTAATTCCCAGAAGTGTGCCAGATAATCAGGGCGAACATTGCGGTAATCGATATAATAAGCATGTTCCCACACATCAACGGTAAGTAGAGGTGTCACGCCTTCATCTGTTAATGGTGTTGCTGCATTGCTAGTATTAACAATGGCTAATGAACCGTCGGCTTTTTTGACTAACCAAGTCCAAGCACTGCCGAAATTGTTTACAGCAGAATCGGTGAATTGTGCTTTAAAGGCATCAAATGAACCAAAGCTTTTTTCAATGGCGTTGGCAATTTCGCCTGTTGCAGCGCCACCAGCATTGGGGGCTAAACCATTCCAGTAGAAAGTGTGGTTCCAGATCTGAGCTGCATTGTTAAAAATACCGCCAGATGAGGTTTTAATGATGTCTTCAAGTGATTTGCTTTCCAGCTCAGTGCCTTCGATCAAACCGTTTAGCTTAACCACATAGGTTTTGTGATGTTTACCGTAATGAAACTCGATAGTTTCTTGAGAGATGTGTGGCTCAAGGGCGTCGTTTGCGTATGGTAATGCTGGTAGTTCAAAAGCCATTAGCTTTCTCCATTAACTCTAAGTTTATGTTTATATGTCTTGCTCACTGTTAATCATTTTACCCAATAAAAGGGGTGAGTGTCTCTTTCTTTGTGAAATATTTTAAAAATATTTATCCTTGATTTGTTTTTGTCAATACCCTTTTAAAAAGTAGGTTTTTGTTCTGGTGTAACCTGACGTACAATAGTTGCTAGACATAGGTTATGTTTTACCAGCTTAGGAATAAAAAAATGGAAACAGTAGATAAAATTAAACAGCAACTTTCTGAAAACCCAATTATTTTATATATGAAAGGGTCGCCTAAGTTACCGAGCTGTGGTTTTTCATCTCAAGTTGCTCAGATCATGATTAATTGTAATGAGCAATTTGCGTATGTGGATATTCTTCAACATCCTGATATTCGTTCTGAATTACCTAAATATGCCAATTGGCCGACATTTCCTCAGCTATGGGTTGAAGGTGAGTTGATTGGCGGTTGTGACATTTTGACTGAAATGTATCAAAAAGGGGAATTACAGCCCATATTGAAAGAGACGGCGGATAAATATAGGACGGAAGAGCAAGATTAATTTGCTTTTTGATAAAATGGCCGATCACTAATATGTTGTTCGGCTGTTTTGACGCCATACCGGTTTGTATGGTAATGACATTACTGCTTTTGAGTACCGTTTTTATCACCTAAAAAATATGTGGTGATGATGTGAATCGACATATCATTTCATTCGCTCGTTTTCCTTTATAGAGCAAATCGAGAGGATATTTTGCAACTGGACGTCATCATAATGTGAAGCGACACCTTACGTATTGTTTAATAAGATCCTTGAAGTCATATCCAGTTAGTCGTTAATATCAAAGTCGCAATTGTCTTTTATTTACTGAAAAAGTAACAGGCTCTGCTTTAAACTGTAATGTGTTTGTTTGTTAAACATTAGGTTAGAATAATTGCACTTATAGCATTTTAGACTGAACTAGTATGACAAATTGATGTACTTGATGTGTCTTATTCTCTATTTATATATTAATCAGTAGTAAAATTACCTTTTAGTTATTTTATATTACGTTCGTTGATAATTTGTAATATATTGATTTTATTGCTTTAAGTTTGTTATTGATAGCTTCGTAATTCAATTGTTAACAATAAATATTTGTTAAAAACTACTGATAATTAAAGGTATTTAATTTGTTTTTTGATTGAGATAAATAATGAGTATAGGGAAAGAAGGTGTGCCAATAATATCGATTGTGTGATGAATTAATACGACATTATCTTTCTTGTCATCGCGATTTTAACGTTGTTACTCTAAAGTACTGCATTAATATCCAATACATAAATTATTTGTGAATATAATTTAATGAATATAATGATAGCCTTTATTTATTGTTTTTCAGTTAATGGTTGTCAATATGGTATCAATGATTTTACTTGGTTTGTCCTTTTCTGCCCCTATCGGGCCAGTATCGGCAGAAGCAATTAGACGCGGGTTGATTGGCGGCTTTATGCCAGCTTTTAAAGTAAAATTTGGAGCAGCGTTAGGGGATATCGTATTTATTGTTGCTGCTTTTTACGGTATGTCAAAGATAGCGAGTAATACGTTATTGTTGGGGGTGTTGTCTTTATTCGGTGGTGCATTACTGCTTTATATTGGAATCAAAAACATCATAAAAGCGATTAAGTATCGTGAAATGTTGAATCAAGATAATCATGATGATACTGACGCAGGGAAAGCAAATCAGGTTGAAAGTTTATCTAATGGAGTGCAAGTGGGTTTTGGTATTTCGATTATGAATCCTTTTGCTTTGGCTTTTTGGTTAACTATTTTTACCAGTGGCGAATTTAGTTGGGGGACGGATAACACCAGTATTCTTTTGAATGTGTCATATCTATTTATCGGGATTTTGCTTTGGGATGTGATTTTGGCCGGTATGCTAGAAGGGGGGAAGCGGATTGTGAATGCCGTGACCATTCGACTCGTGACGGGTGTTGCTGGTTGTTACCTCGCTTGGATTGGTATGACATTTGTTTTTGATAGTGTGATGCGTTTGATGGGATAGAAACCCTTTATATTGAGTGAATTTAATCAGAAGGTGATCAAGGGATCCCTTTTATTGTCGATGCAAGTGAAGGCTGCTTCTTATTGAAGAGGAGATTCTTTGATTCTTTGATTCTTTTATGGTGTTGAAAAGGTATAATGTGGCATTGATTTTTCTTGTGATCTGATTATACCCATGTTGAATTTTTTTGCTGCGGCCCCTCGAGGCTATGAATATGCACTTTCTTTAGAGCTGGCAGAGCTTGGTGCGACAAATATTAAAGAGAGTGTTGCGGGGGTGTATTTCTCTGCACCTCTCGATCTAGCTTATCGCATTACCTTGTGGTGTCGGCTAGCAAGTCGGATTATTTTAGTGATCTACAAAGGGCCCTGTGAGAGCCCCGAACAGCTTTACAATGCGGCTTACTGTGTGGATTGGCAGACCCATTTCTCGAATAAAAGTACCTTTAGTATTGATTTTCATGGGTTGGGTGGATTCATTAACAATACCCAGTTTGGTGCACTTAAAATAAAAGATGCGGTGGTGGATCGCTTTCGTGATGATGGCAGCGCACGCCCAGATGTATCCCGTGTCGATGCTGATTTTAGAATCGATGCCCACTACCGGCGAAATGAAATTACTTTAGGCCTTAATTTTTCGGGCCCAGCATTGCATCAACGGGGTTATCGAACCAATGTGGGTGAAGCGCCCTTAAAAGAGAATTTAGCCGCCAATATGTTAGTGCGTAGTGGGTGGCAAAAAAATCCACAAACCTTGTTTGATCCTTTTTGTGGTAGTGGCACCTTGTTGATTGAAGCTGCGATGATGGCGTGTGATATTGCACCTGGTTTGCAGCGCAAATCATTTGGCTTTGAGCATTGGCTACGTCATGATGTAAAAGGGTGGGATGCTTTGTTAGAAGAAGCCAAAGCTCGCGCATCATTAGGTAAAACACGTTGTGATATACAGTTTTATGGCTCGGATATTGATTCACGCATGATTGCCTTGGCAAAAGGCAATGCCGATGCGGCGGGAGTGTTTGAGTTAATTGACTTTAAAGTCATTAATGCGCTTAATGTTAGTGTGCCTGCTGAAACAGGATATTTAATCAGCAACCCGCCTTATGGGGAACGTTTAGGCAATACCACTGAGTTACTGCAATTGTATTATCAATTGGGTGATAAGTTGAAAGCGGAATTTGGGGGGTGGCAGGTCGGAATCGTGAATAGCGATACTGAGTTATTGTCTTGCCTGAAGTTAAAAGCCGATAAACAGATGAAAATGTTTAATGGTCAACTCGAATGTGCCTTTAACCTTTATACTTTGCATGCGAATAGCACTCGCCGAGTGGATCCTGCGAACATCAAACAGTTAGGCGCGCCGAGTGAAGCAGCGCAGCCTTTTGTAAATCGTTTAAAGAAAAATGTGAAGCAATTAGAAAAGTGGGCAAAAAAAGAAGGGGTGGACAGTTACCGTTTATATGATGGCGATATTCCGGAATATAATGTGGCCATTGACCGTTATTTAGATCATGTCATAGTACAAGAATATTCAGCACCTGCTGAAATACCTGAATCTGTGACTAAGCGCCGTATTACCGATGTGTTACTGTCTTTGCCGAGTGCATTGGATATTAGTCCGGAGCATATTGTGCTTAAGACCCGTGAGCGTCAAAAAGGCAGTAACCAGTATCAAAAAAGAGAAGATGAAACATTAGAGCGTATTACACAGGAATATGGCGCTAAGTTTAAGTTAAATCTTAAAGGGTATTTAGATACAGGTTTATTTTTAGATCATCGTTTAACCCGTAAGCTGGTTGGGCAAAAATCATCTGGGCGCGATGTACTGAATCTGTTTGCCTATACGGGGTCTGCCTCTGTGCATGCGGCATTAGGCGGTGCCAAATCGGTGACAACGGTGGATATGTCTAATACCTATCTAAATTGGGCTAAAGATAATTTTGAGCTTAATAACCTTGCCGGTAAGCAGTATGAGTTTGTACAAGCGAATTGCCTGCACTGGATAAAAACGTGTCATCAAACCTTTGATTTAATTTTCATCGATCCACCGACATTCTCAAATTCAAAGCGCATGGAAGATTCTTTTGATGTTCAGCGCGATCACGCCAATATGCTGGTGAATTTGATGCGATTATTAAATCCAGAAGGTGAGATCATTTTTTCAAATAATAAGCGCAAGTTTAAGTTAGATAAAGCGGTGCTGAGTGCGGCTAACATCCATGTGCAAAATATTGATGACAAGACATTGCCATTAGATTATAAACGTAATCCACACATTCATAATACTTGGCTGATTAAACATGCAAAAGGGTGATTATGTGCTTTACGGCACTGAGGGGTGTCATTTGTGTGAGCTAGCCGAGGTGTTAGTGGCAGATTTTCAGTTAAGTGTGCATCATCAAGATATTTGTGATGATGAGAGTTTAGTCAAGCAATATGGGATCTCTATTCCCGTATTAAAGCAGGTTAAGACGGGTCAGGAAATTGCTTGGCCTTTTACGCAAGTCGAAATACAAGAATTGATTAGGGGTGTCGTTTGAGTCTGGTTCGTATTAATAATGGTTCGTTAGCGTACGGTTATACGCCACTCTTGCTTAATGCTGATTTTACCATTGAAGCTGGAGAGAGAGTCTGTATTGTTGGGCGTAATGGTGCGGGTAAGTCTACATTATTGAAAGTGTTATCAAAAGATGCACAGCTTGATGATGGTGAATTCAATATTACCAATGATGTCAAAGTGAGCCGCCTGCAACAAGATCCGCCAAAGGCAGAAGAAGGCACTGTGTATTCTTACATCGCAGGTGGACTAAAAGCGGTGGGGGAAAAATTAGAACGTTATCATCAGTTATCCCACGATGTCGCTCATGCCTCCCCTGATGATATGGAGCGCATGCTGAATCAAATGCAGCGTTTGCAAGAAGAGTTAGATCACAGTAATGGTTGGTTGCTTGATAGCCGTATTCAGCAAAATTGTGAACGTTTAGGCCTTGATCCTGATAAAGCATTGAATGCGTTATCTGGTGGTTGGCAACGTAAAGTCGCTTTGGCTCGCGCTTTAGTGAGCGAACCGGATTTATTACTCTTGGATGAGCCTACTAACCATTTAGATATTGATACCATTGAATGGTTAGAAACATTTCTACTCGGCTATAAAGGTGCAATTGTCTTTATTAGCCACGATCGGGGATTTATCTCGCGTATGTCGACGCGCATTGTGGATCTTGATCGTGGTGTGGTGACGTCTTGGCCTGGAAATTACCAACAGTATTTAGAAGGTAAAGCAGAGTGGCTCAGGGTGGAAATGGAGCAAAATGCCCATTTTGATAAAAAACTGGCTGAAGAAGAGGCGTGGATCCGTCAAGGTGTTAAGGCGAGACGGACTCGCAATGAAGGCCGAGTGCGCGCGTTAAAAGCACTTCGAACAGAGCGCAGTGAACGCATTAATCGTCAAGGTGGCGCTAAAATGGCCGTATCGGATACAGAGCGTTCCGGTAAGCTTGTGTTTGATATTGAGAACTTAGAATATAATATTCCTGAGAAAAACTTAGTTAAAAACTTTACCAGTGCGGTGATGCGCGGTGACAGAATCGCCTTGATTGGCCCCAATGGTTGCGGCAAGTCGACCTTAATTAAATTATTAATTGGGCAGCTTGAGCCACAATGTGGTGAAGTGAAAGTCGGCACTAAGCTTGATATCGCGTACTTTGATCAATATCGTGAAGCGCTTGATCCGGAAAAAACCGTTGAAGACAATGTGGGAGAAGGCAAAAAAACCGTCACTATTAACGGTCAAGATAGGCATATTTTAAGTTATCTTCAAGATTTTTTGTTTTCGCCAATGCGCGCCAGAACGCCAGTAAAAGCCTTATCGGGGGGTGAGAAAAATCGTTTATTATTGGCACGATTATTATTAAAGCCTGCGAACTTAATTATTCTCGATGAGCCTACCAATGATTTGGATATTGAGACCCTTGAGTTATTAGAATCTTTGTTAACCGATTATAAAGGGACCTTGCTCATTGTTAGCCATGATAGGGAGTTTATCGATAATACGGTAACCAGTAGCTGGTGGTTTACCGGTAATGGACACTGGAGTGAGTATGTGGGGGGCTATCAGGATGCGGTGCGCCAAGGTGCTAAATTTTATTCTGAGGAACCTGCTAACGAAAAGGCTGTCCAAGCACCTGTTGAACAAAGCAATATTAAGCAAGTGAAAAAAGACAAGACCTCGGTTGAAAAAGTTGAGAAAAAATTGTCCTATAAATTGCAACGAGAGCTTGAAATGCTGCCGGCAACTATGGAAACCCTTGAGGAAGACATTGATACTTTGACCAATGAAATCGCCGCGCCAGCATTTTATGAACAATCACAAGATATCGTTAATAAGAAGCTCGCCTTATTAGCGGATAAAGAACAACAATTGGAAGTTTGCTTTGAGCGATGGGAAACGCTTGAGTCGATGAAGTAAGCTTAAAATAATAATAGGAAATAACAATGACGTTTACAGTAAACAGTGCCTTATCGTTAGTGGCCCTTGGGGTATTTGGTGTGTTACAAAGCGCGACTGCAGCGGATGTCTATGAAGTCGTGAATTTAGATGAAGTCTACAATAGTAGCGATACGAACCCAAGATTAACCGGCACCTTGTCAGCCACGCAAAAAGGCTTTGGCATGGTGATAAACAATAACGACTTTTCTCTCGGTACAGCCACCAATATTGCTAAAGCTGCATCAAATGGTGTGAGCTTGGCGGATGCCATTGCACCGTCAGAGTCCAGTACAGTGACTCCATTAGACAGCAGCGGTAGCTCAACAGACAGCAGTGGTAATGCTTATAAAATGTCAAATACCACCGCCATGGTGGCCAGTCAGTTTATTTTTACCAGTGATCTTAATGATGCCAATACTGCATGGACGCCCAACTTTGTGAGCGTTAATGGGCAAGTCACGCCCGTCTATCCTGATGGTGGTGAAAATACGGTTGATAGTTACTATTATGGGTTAAATGATAGCGACTTACGAACGGGGGCTATGACAGCGCCAGAGCAAACGGACAGTTCTACGGGAACGACTTATTATTATCGTGATTATGAACTGCGGGGCTTTGTACAAGAGAGCACAAATACTGAAATTGAATTAGTGCCACCTTATACAGATTATACAGGTACGGACAGTAATGGTGATAGTGTGACTGTGACCTTGGGGGGCTGGTCAGTCGGCGCGGGGGTGAATACTAATAGTATCGTCACAGGTTATGCGAGCACCGGTTTAAGCAGTACCAGTCAAGGTTATGTCGATGCTTGTATCACGGGGAGTGCAGCACTTGATGCTTGCATTCAAAATGAACAATATAGTGGTAATATTGATTATCAATTGCGGGCTTATGTGTGGCAATATGATTCTACAACGAGTGCTGTTACGGCCACTCAGTTACCCCTTGGTGCCACAGAATCAGGCACAACGGTATACGATGCGCAAGGCTTAGCCATTAATAATAGTGATGTGGTGGCGGGGCGCTCTTATGTGTATCGCAATAATGGCAGTAGCTTATATTATGACGCAGCATATTGGACGCCAAACGGTGATGGGACTTATGCCTATAACTGGATAGATACGGGCAGCAGTACCACAACATCCATTGCGAAAGGGATTAACGATAACGGCATAGTAGTGGGCAGTTACACTAAATACATTAACAGTTACCTTCGCAGTAAGTTCTTCTATTATGATACACAATCCGGTGGCTCTGTTGTGACACCGAATGATTTTTACAGCAGTACCTCAGACTTAAGCAGCGAAGCCTATGACATCAATATTAATAATCAAGTCGTGGGCTGGATTGAGTCAAAAGACAGCAATACGTCGACTAATCGTCCTAAATCCGGCTTCCTGTATAACATGAATGCGCAGGAGTTCAATGATGTCAATGATTTATTGACCTGCGAGTCGAAAGGTTATCAACAAGATACAGCAGGCAATTGGAGCCGTAAACAAGTTACGGTGACAAGTGGTACTGGTGAAGTATTCACTTATGATGAAGATATTGATATTGTTCAAACCAATAGTATTAATGACAATGGTGTGATAGTGGGAATGGCTATGGTGCAAAAGCCTGTCTACTCAACCAGTAATGGCAGCGTGGTGATTGGTGCTAACGGCTTACCGAATATTGAGAAGGCAGGTAATGGTGGCCCTGTGACCTCTGCGGTATCTCGTATGGTAGTGCTAAAGCCTGTATCAGGTGGTACGGCTTGTACTGTGAGTTCTGGCAATGAAAACTATACCCGTGAAGGGGCAGCCAGTTTTGCTTGGTTGTTGTTTTTACCCATATTATGGTTTAGACGCCGTTATAGTGTTTAATATCACTGATTGATTAATGAGAGTATGAAGAGCGGACAGCAATATCCGCTCTTTTTTATGCATCATGGATATATTCGTCGTGAACAAAAAATCCCTTCATTCATGTAATGAAGGGATTTTATTTTGTCGGCTTGTGAGCGTAATAAACGCTTTTAAGCAGGGCTACTTTGTGTTTAATTAGAGATCAGTGATTAGAAATCTGAGGTATCCGTGAATACGCCCACTTTCAGATCCTTGGCCGAATAAATTTCACGGCCGTCTACTTCCATTGTCGCATCGGCAATGCCCATCACAAGCTTACGATATACTTTACGTTTGATAGTGAGCTTATAAGTGACTTTTTTCGCTGTAGGTAAGACTTGTCCGGTAAATTTCACTTCACCTACACCAAGTGCTCGACCTTTTCCTAGCGCTCCTTCCCAGCTTAGGAAAAAGCCAACCAGCTGCCACATGGCATCGAGTCCAAGGCAGCCAGGCATGACAGGATCCCCCGCAAAATGACAATCAAAAAACCATAGATCGGGATTGATATCTAACTCAGCAACAATTTCTCCCTTACCAAATTCACCACCATCACCATTAATTTTTGTTATACGGTCGATCATTAGCATATTGTCTTTAGGAAGACGAGGAGAGTTGGCTTCAAATAACTCTCCTAAACCAGAAGCAATAAGATCTGCTTTATCGAAATTGTTTGCGTTACCCATTGTATTTTTTACTCCAGCAATTTGAGCGCTTAGATTAGCGAACACGTGTAAGCTAAACAACTCCGATCAGCTAGAAAAAACGGATTTTTTCAAGGAATTTGCTCAAGAGTGTTTTTTCTTCCTCGGGATAACCCGCTAAACGATCTAACCTAGCCTGTACTAGACCATACAACGAATCTTCAGGGAAGTGATGGTCTGCATTGGCTTTTCCTGCTGATTTTTTCATTAGCAGTTCAACGGCTTCATCAATGTGCTCTACTTGATATATGCGAAATTGTTGTTGCTCAACAGCTTTAATGATAGCGGGCTTTAAATTGAGCTGCTGACAATTTGCGGTGGGTATAATCACACCTTGCTGTCCAGTGAGGCCACGTCTTTCACATAAATCAAAGAAGCCTTCGATTTTTTCATTAACGCCACCAATGGCTTGTACATTGCCAAATTGATCAATTGCGCCGGTTGCCGCGATACCTTGATGGATAGCTTGTTCACTGATGGCTGAAATGAGGCAGCAATATTCTGCCAGTGAGGCGCTGTCACCATCAATCTCTTGGTAAGATTGTTCAAAGACAATATTTGCATTGAGGTGAAGTGGGGCATCGCGGCCAAAAATACGGTATAGGCAAGCAGATAGGATCATCATTCCTTTTGCATGAATATTGCCACCAAGTTCAGATTTTCTTTCAATATCAGCAACCTCACCATCACCATAATGCACGGATGCCGTAATGCGGGCGGGTTCTCCATAACGATATTCGACAGTGTCGAGTACCGTGAGTCCATTTATTTGACCGATCAGTTGTGTGTCAGTGGACACATTAATAAACTTATCATCAAAATTTTGTGCTGAGAGTTGGGCAGAGGCATTGTGGCGTTGATTGAATTGATGAGTAGCCCTTTCGATATCGACATCCTTGATAGTGTCAGTTTGGCTGTATGCTTTTGCTTGAGCTAACACTTGTGCGATAAAAGTAGAAAGTAAAGTGAACCTTTGCTGGTGATCAGCCATTTTCGATGCGTAATTGAACAAAGGCTTAAGGCTCGATTGTGAAAGTGTTACATTTTGGGTGCTGGCAACGGCAATGAGCCAATTAAGATAATCGCTTTCACTGTACTGGCTGCGGTCGATTTCATGAGTCAGTTCGCCAAGTAGTGGAAAATGGGTTGAAAAGAGTCGTTCTTCTACCCAAGCATGGCTATAAAGTGATGAACTGCCAATGAGAACAATATTGGCTGTTAACGGGATTGGAGCGGCGGATTGGCTGATTCTATATTCCCTTTCGCATAAAATGTGCATCATAAGATCCCAAAGACGCTCTTGTTTTAATAGCGATTCAGCACATATAAACACATAGTCATATTGGCTTAGAGCACCACCTTGAGGAACATGTTGGGGAGGAGACGGTAAGTGGCTTGGTTTGCCAATCAAATCAGTACGTTTAATATTGCCAGCTAAATAGCAAAAACGTGTATTTACTGGGTGAATGTTTTTGACTAAGGCTGTGATGAAAGGCAACCGACTTATTCCTTCACTATCTGCGATGTACATATGTTGCTGGGGTATTTTTGCTAATAATGTAAAGGCATCGATTGTTCGCTCTTGACCTAATAATAGTGCACTTTTTGCATCAGCCTGAGGCGGATTGCCTTCATTTTGTAGGAAGGCTTTATTCTGATTGTCTTGTATTTGAGTGGTATGCTCTGCAATCTTCGGGATGGAAAATTGGGGTGATAAGGCTGTAGTTGGAATAACCGTTGAGTTCATAAAGGCGAACACTTAGCAATATAAAGAGATGATAATGGGATAGTAGCATATCTTTTTCAGTGCTTGATGAATTCATCTCTTTTTTAAAAGAGATGGTTGACTTTATTATAGGGCTAGCTAGTTAAGGGGAGAGTGACTGTAAGTCAATCCGTTGATTGATTATGCTAATAAAAGTGTGCTGGGGAAACTTCGATCGCTTTGTTGCTTATCTCAGCACTTAACTCATTTAAAGAGAGATAGCAGTTTACAATGAGAACAGGTCGATATATTATTCTCGCCACTGGAGAGATGGCAGAGTGGTCGAATGCACCGGTCTTGAAAACCGGCATGGGTTTGTAGCCCATCTAGGGTTCAAATCCCTATCTCTCCGCCAAATAAAACAAGAAAGCCCATCAGCAATGATGGGCTTTCTTGTGTCTACAACTTAATAGTCCAGTGGGTATGGAATGGTTTTGTAGCGCGACTATGTAGGGTTCAATCCCTATCTCTGTGCAAAATAAAACAATAAAGGCAACCTGTTAAGGTTGCCTTTATTGTATCTGGGATAAAAATGAAAACGGCATGGTTTTATAGCACGATTATGTAGGGTTCAAGTCCCTATCTTTGTGCCAAATAAAACAATAAAGTTGATCAGTAGTGGTCGTTTTTTATGTCAACCTTCAAGCCAAGTTATTGGTGGGTTTTATTTTTCGGTACATTAAACACAAGGCAGTTGCTAGGCAGCCTAATATTATCAGCGTTAGGCCTAAAGGGAGTGTTGAAGTGACCTTCCATTGTAATACAAATGTAGAGATCAGAAAGGCAAACACAAATTCGCAGCAGCCAAATAGCGCTGAGGCTGTACCAGCCATTTCGCCGAAAGGTTCAATAGCGCCGCCGGCCCCAGCGCCCAATAACATGGCTCCGCCTAGGCCCATTAGCATCATGGGCCCCATAAAACCAAACAGGCTTAAGCCAAAATAAAGATACCATCCAATCATCAACAGGCCACTGAGTGTCATGAGAATGGCCCCTAAAAATACCGTATTAAAGGTCCCTATTTTTTTAGCGGCAAAGCCACTGATAAAGCTACCGATGAAAAACACAATGCCTAGAGAGGCGAAATAAAATCCAAAATGATCCGGTGTGATGTGCAGTAGAGAAATAATGATGTAGGAAGAAGAAGAAAAAAAGGTTAAAAACCCTGCAAACCCGCATGAAGCGCACATAGTAAAGATGAAAAACGTTTGGTTGCTAAAAATGTGGGCATAAGTTTTCAATAAACCGGTGGACATTGTTGTTCGTTTTGTCATTGGTAAGGTTTCATTCAGTGTGATACTCACCGACAGTAAAATCATCAAACTAATACTAGCCAGCGCCGCAAAGGTGATACGCCAATTAAACCAATGTTCAATATAGCCACCGATGATGGGGGCAAGGATGGGGGATAGGGCTATGGTTGAATTTAAAAAGCTATAGACTTTTGCACAATCATCACCTGAAAAAAGATCTCTGACAATGGCAAACGCCGATACCATCATGCCACAAGCGCCTATTGCCTGCACGATGCGACCCATAATCAGCATGTTAATATTCGTTGAAAGCGTACAAATGATAGATCCTATCGTAAAGATAGTAATACTGGAGAAAATAATTCGAAGCCTGCCAAATTGGTCGCTTAATGGTCCCATTAATAATTGGCCTAAACCTGCCATTAATAAAAAAAGACTAACGGTTAACTGTACTGTTAATTGACTGGCATTAAAGTACGCTTTAATGGCTGGAATGCTTGGGACATAAATATCTAATGCTAAGGCAAAACTAAAAATTAAGGGGGCGAGAATGAGTATGACTGCAAACGTTGAACGTGATTGGATGGTTTTTGGGGTCAAAGGTGCTGCCCTTATTTAAATGATCATCTTAAGTTTAGCCAAGTTTTATTGAGGTGAAGGTTATATGAACAAAAAAATGAGATAATGCTGATAGAATGGGGCTTAGAGGAGTGGTAGAATGAATGTTTCAAGTTAGATTAAGGCGGTAATATGAAAGTATACTTAAAGGCTCCTGTGATGATGTTGACCTTACTTCTGTTATCGGCTTGCGCGAATAAAGTATTAACAGAACGTACTGAGAATCAAGCTTATCAAGGCCAGTCGATACATGATTTAATGAGTGATATTGGAAAGCCTCAAGATGAACGGGTTGAGTATAACGGTGATCGTGAGTATGTATGGTCATTTACTCAAGGGCTTAAACAGAGTGATAATCAACTAGAAAGTGTCATTAAGCCCAGTTTGAATAAGGTCAAGCTTGATTCGTTCCAACAATGTCAATTTTCGGTATTAACCAATCGTAATAATGTCATTAGAAGTATTAATTTTGAGCTTGATTCACCCAGTTTCGATCCAAAATACTCTTCAATGTGCATTGAGGTTTTAGAGAAAGGGATTCCTATCCTTGCCAATGCGTATTGAATTTATTGCTCAAGATTGTTGTTGGTCGTTTATTTTTAATTTCTGTTATTTTTTGAGTTGAGCTGGTATGTTCCTTTATGGTAATGCCCTGTTTTAATTAGATGAAATGGGCATAAAACGCATATAGGATCAAGGTTGGTTCTAAAATAAGTAGAAATGGATTATGATAAAATCAATAGCAAGGTGCTTATGTTTGGTTGTGTTATGTTTTTCTTCGTGGGCGTTCTCTGCCCAGATTACTTTAGGTGAAAGAATCATTTTTGACTCATTATTGCTTAATGAGGAACGTCAATTTCAGGTGCTGTTACCTGAAAATTATCATGCTGATGAAACCACAGATTACCCCGTTCTCTATCTTTTAGATGGGGACTATTTGTTTCATGGGGTCTCGGGGATGTTAGATTTGTTAGCCAATAAAGGACAACTCATTCCCGATCTTATTGTCGTGGGGGTGGCGGATAAAGGGACAGACAAATATCGACAATATATGACGCCTCAGGGTTTAAGTGCCCCTCGAAAAGAGAAAGATAAAGGCAAAGCGTCAGAGTTTTTAGCTCATATCAATGAAGAGCTTATGCCTTATATGGCCAAACATTACCGCATTGCTGATAATGCGATATTATTTGGTCATTCTATCGGGGGGCTTTTTGTCTTGAATGCATTACTTGAATCACCTGATCATTTCAACAGTTATTTATCATCGAGCCCATCTGTTTGGTTAAATGATTATGCGTTTGTTCAGCGGGCGAAAAAAGTGTTCGCCAAAAGCCAACATGAGCCAGTATCTTTATATTTATCTTTGGGTGACGAGACTCGCATGGGGCAATATGGCCTGCTTGATGTGTTAGATGATCTACAGCCGAAGCATATTAAGTGGCAATTTACTCATTACCCAAATGAAAATCATGTTTCGGTGGCATTGGTGAGTCTTCGAAATAGCCTTAAACATCTTTTCAATGGCTGGTTTATTCAGGAAAAAGTACTGAATAACATTCACTCAGCTGATGATATTGTTGCACATTATAAACCCTTATTAGCCTTATTTAATATCAAACAGGCTATCCCCACTTCTAGCGTTAGGGCGGCTATTCGTTATTTTTATCGGAATGAAAAACAGGCTGATATTGAGGCTTTTATGCAAAAAGTGAAACAAGATCTGCCGAGCTCAGAATCGGCTTTTGTGATGATGTTGGCGAGTTATCGAGGGCATTTTGATTCGACTCAAGCAGGTATTGCGCTTTTATTGAGTAGAGAAACAGATTTTAGCCACTCAATCGAATATATCAAGGCGATAGCCGCAGAATATGAGAAGGCTGGCAATCAAAAATTGGCTGTAGATTATTATCAAAAAGCATTTACTCTTGCAAAAAATCAGCATGTTAATCAATGGCAAGTGAATATCATTGAGGCGAAGTTATTACAAATGAATACGATAAAACAATAAATTGTTACTGTGACAATGGTGAGGTTACGTAATGAGCAACCTCACTCTTCATATTGGTTTGTTTCTGTTCAATAAATCCGTTCTTTTTTTGCTAGTAAGGCTTTAGCGATATCCTCGTTTATATTCTTAGACTAGACAAGAAGGTGAACACATTGTTTGGGGGGCGCAAATTCACTATTGGCACTCTCTAAGTTTGTCATGGTTTGTTTTCTTGCGAGTTGGTGTAGCTCTAAACTCGATTCAAGTTTTATTAGTTGCGATTTAAGAAGAGCATTTTCTTGTTGTACCTGTTTTAATTTTTTTTCACTTTCCGTATTGGCTTCGAATTGTTTTGCATTGCGGCTGGATGTTTTTAATCGATTTCCCTTATTTCTGGTGTCGGTTATTCCAAGATCGAGTCCCATGCCTGCCACACTGCTGGTCGTACTTTTCCCCATCTTTATCATCGATAAAGTACTGCCAATTGCACCTGGTACACTGGCAGCAGATGTTGCACTGCACCATAATGTGCTTACAGTGAGCGCTGTTTTTAATACAACTGATGTCGTATTGGCCCAATATGTGGCATCTTCATTATTCATGCCCATTTTATCAAGCATGGTATAGACGGCATTTGCTAAAGCATCTGAGCCCATTTTAAGGCCATCTCCTCCTCCAGCTTTGCTGCGCCAATCGGCAAATGCGCAGCCCGCATCAGAAACCACAAGGGCAAATGCAACACCAGACATTGCCATGACCGGAACGCCAGCTCCGCCTGTTAACACAGTGGCTGCAATGGATAAGCCTAATCCTACACCGGCCAAAGCAACATTAAATAAGGCCTTAAAAAAGTTCTTTTTGGCGAGCTCAACACCATTATCTTTTGCTTTTTGGGTGAGCTCTGTTGAAAGTTTTATTAAATCCATCGATTCTAGCTTTTTTTTATTAAGATCACTAACCTCTGATAAATCCAATGCTTCTACTGTTCTGTCAATAGGGCGCGTCACATGTACCCAATCTGAACTTATATTCGAAAGGGGGACCTGCGTGCTATCAAATTTACTGGTTGATACTTTTGGTTTTTCTTGAGGGGTAGCGAGGTCTAGTGCGGCCCTACTACTTCTACCAACATTTTGAGTCATGAGCATTCTCCTTAATGAGGTGTATAACTAGCCAATGATTTCTTGAAGTAAATTCTGTGCTAGTGTTCTTATTTCTAGCTGAACAGGATCGATGAAGCTTTGATCTATGCAGGTTTGTAGGGCTTCAATAGACTCAATAGGTCTGTCTATCGAGGAGTAACATTGGGCAATTCGAAAGGTCACGCCAGCATCACAAGCATCCATTAAGGCGGCATAGCCGTAAAAAGAAAGGGCATTTTCAAATTGATCTAAGGCATGTAAACAAGAGGCGAACCCAACAATATAGGCTCGCTTCCAAGGGTTATTCATCACTAAATAAGTGAAGGAGACTAGGGCTGATTGCATGTTTTGTTGCTGATACTGTTCAAGGGCATCTCTGTAGGCATTATCGAGTTCAGTGCCTGTCACACCGTTATATTCAGCTTGAGTTTGATGTTCTCCAATGGCACGCTGTATTGCGTCTACGAGCTGATTGAGTTCAGGAGTCATCTGTTTACTGCTTGTCATTTTTCCCCCTTATACCGCAAAGTTTGCTAATTATTTTGGCATTAGTTTTTAGCTTGGTCTTTTTAGTACGTTTATTCATCTTTTCATTGCATTTTATTTTTGGATAAATGTGATGGAAATAGATAAATTAACCAGTGTTAATGTAATAATAAGTTGATGGGGAAATAAATTGCTATCACTTTTATACTCAGAGCGTTATAAACTCATCAGACCAGATTGGGCTTTGTTAGACCTTGGTCTTATTTGAGTTTTATTTTTGGTTGAAAGGTGAGCGATAGGGAATGGATAATCAATTTTGAACGCCTTTTTCGTTCCTATAATAAAAATGGTCAGTGCAGAGCAATTGTTTTGCATGTGTGAACAACAAGGGGTATTAATTAGCTCAGGCAATTTGTTTAGTAGTCGAGATTGTTATCAAGATTGTTTTAGATTGAATATCGGTTGGCCTTTGAATGATGATATTAAAGCGCAGTGACAGATCGTGTGTCAGAGCTGTCATAGATTGACTTATTTTGAATGATGCTGGTAGAGAAGTCTTTTTTGTTTTCGCATGATTGAGAATGGTCCAGCTTCTATCGAGGGTTATTTCTATGGCGAGCGCCTAGTGAGTGACGTTCAGTTGAGCATGTGACGACTCGTGCTACATATACTGCTATATTTGATGATACGGTATAAAGAGGTTAATACATGATTGTGCAAAGTGCTCCTCAGGGGGAGCCTCATTTCATTGTGACAATGGCTGAGCACTGTTTGCTAGCAGGGCGATTCGCCAAACTATTTGGTAATGCTTATTTTGAGCCTGTAGTGCCCTTAAATGAGATGCTCTATCTTATTAACCATCACGATCGAGGGTGGTTTGAGTTAGATGCCTTTCCCTGTGTGGATCCTCAAACTGGCTTACCTTGGCATTTATCCAATACGCCTAATGCATTAAAAGTCACCACTATGATGAAGTCAGTTAATTTTAATCAAGCGCATCATCTTTATTGTGGTTTATTAGCTGTCATGCATATGTGGGGAATTTATCATGGTCGCTATGGATTAAGTAATAATGCCTTGATTGATACCATTCCTAAGGAATATAAGGATGAATTTAATCAACAGTGTATTTTATTGGAGCAAAGGAAAACTTTGCTTGAAACGCAATTAAAGCAAGATTCGATCACTCAAGCTTGGTTAAAACGATATCTATGGCAAAATTATAAGCAATTACAATTTTTTGATACTTTATCACTTTACTTTAGCTGTACTTGTGCATCACAACGACAACCACATATTTTTGCTCAAGTCCCAATGTCAGCGACAGCAACTCAAACAGTAACAATTCAGCCATTAGATAATCATCATTATTTGATGAGTCCTTTCCCCTTTAAACATAAAACGGTGAGCTTACGTTTTAAAGGGCAATATTTACAGTCTGCAAAAAGAGATAAGCCTGAATTATTTCAAGCCCTCAAGGATGCGCCATTGCAGGAACAAATTGTGAACATTGTTGAATTAAAAACATAAGTATATTGCTCACCTTAACTTGGTTTTGTAATAGGATCACTTGGGGTTATCAAGCCTTCATTGATATCAATTAAATCTTTTTTGGTGAGTGTTCCTGCTGCTTGTTTTAGTGCTAATACTGAATCGATGTAATCATAGCGACTTTGTGCCAATTCACTTTTTGAATTGTATAAGGTGCTGGTGGTATTAAGGACGTCGACTATGGTACGTGTGCCCACCTCAAAACCCGCTTGTGTGGCTTTGGCTGCTATGTTGGCAGAAACAACCGATTGTTTATAGGCTTTTATTGTGCTTATGGATGCGTTCACATTATTGTAATCACTGCGTACATGTTGAATGATGCTACGATGGGTTTGCTCTAATACTTGACAAGCGTTAACGTAATCATCTTGAGCTTGTCGTACTTGGGAGTTGATCTTGCCCCCTGAATAAATAGGCACATTCAGATCGAGCGATATTGATCCCGTATTGTAGTTATAATTGTTCGGATAACTTGAATTATTAATATCTTCACTGTATTTGTTAGCACTGGCATCTAAACTTAATGTCGGTAAATGACCTGCTTTATAGTAATTAATATTTTCTTCAGCGATTGTTTTCCCCACACTATCTGAGAGTAGCGAGAGATTTTTGTTATTCGATATTGTTACCCAATCTTGAATATTGATAGGTAAGATAGGACTGGTTTCAAAATGGGCGGTGTCGAGAATATTAAGGTTTTTATCATCAACACCTGTAATAGCTCTCAGGCTTTCATAATCGTTAGTTAAGGTATTCTTCGCGGTAATGGACTGTGCGGTGGATAAATCGTATTGTGCTTGAGCTGATTGCACATCGCCAATGGGTGAAAGCCCTACTTTAAATCTAGCTTGAGTTTGTGAGAGTTGACGCTTGTAAGCCTGCTTTGCTGCTGTTTTAAAACGATAGTCATCTTGAGCTGTGAGTACGTTGAAGTAGGCTTTACTGACCCTAACAATCAAGTTTTGCAGTGCTGCGGCATAGGTAATATCCGCTTGAGCAGCGGTTTTCTCAGCAATGGTCAACTTGGACCAGAGGCGACTATCATAGATAGGTTGCGATAGGGTTAGGCCTGCAGAGGCAACATCGCCACTTGTACTGAGGCTGGAATACTGATTATCCCAAGAACGAGAGGCGCTAAGCGTACCACTGATATTGGGTAATAAATCGGCTTTGGATTGATTAATATTCTCATAAAGTGAATCACGTTTTGCTTTAGCTTGCAATACAATAGGATCGTTGTTGAGTGCTTGTTTGTAGACATCGAGTAAGCTTGTGGCATGCGCTGTTTGAATGGAAGCTAATAAGATTAATGAAAGATACAAGCTGTGGCGTTTCAGTTTCATGTGTTTATCCTCTAGGGATGGCCACTTTTCGTTGAATGGCGTTAGAGTGATTGTCTCAGATGCTAATGGGTTTATTTATAGGAGAATAAAAGGAAGCGATTAAGGGGGCATCAGATAATCTTTCAAGCAAGCAGCGGTAATCCCATTTTCTTTTAACGCAATAAATAAGGCCGAAGAAGAAAATCCTTGGCAGTTGAGCTTGGTTTTAATGGTGTCGATTCGCTTGCGCTCTGCTGTTTGACTGCATTGATGTTTCCAAGCAATTTCTTTTAATGAATTGAGTTCTAATAACCAATGTATGCTCTCCATTTCTTTACTGGTAAATTTTATTTTTCCAAATTGGAAACACTCATGTTTGACATCAATATCTAGGGGGTTAAGTGTTGTAGGGCATTCTAACTTTTCTAGAGGAAGAGGCTTTATATTGAATTTACACCAAATCGAGCTGGAAATACTGCTAATGATAGGTTTTTTTGCATATAAAGAAAGCAGATCTTTGTCTTTTAGGCTTCTTTTGGTTGCGACAGAAAAAATATCAACAATATTACCATAATTATCTGTAATATCAGTCTTATACTTTATATTTTTATTTTTTAATACCTGCTGATGTTCATCATCCATGTGATCCCATGATTTTATTCCTGTGTTGATCCTTTGTCCTATTTTTTTATAGAGACCCGATGACCAATATTCGACTAACCAATCATAGTCTGTTGAAATAGGGTAAATTGTTCTGTTATCTATGTTTAATTTACTAAAGAATGTGTGGATAATTTCTTCTTTTTGTTGCATTATTTGTTTTTTGAAAAAAGCGCATGCTTGTTTTATTTCTGCTGAATGAATATCCATCTTTTCTCCTAAAATAGAATACGTTATTTTAAGATGTGCATTCTTATTTTCTGACTGCTTACCAATACTGATTTAAAGTGCCTATTGCTTTATCTTAGATAGACCATAATATCTTATCCATTAACCATCAACATGAAATATACCTTTTACTGTAATATGGTTCATGTTTGTTATGAAGAACAAAACTTCGCTCGTATTTTACTCATGTAATACAGTTTAATCACGTTAATATTGATTAACTGTTTATAGAGTTTAATAACTGAATTATTGTTAACTTATAATTTAGATGGACAGTTTTTATTATAATTCTAGTTACCCTGTATTCCATTTTTACATGGAATAGTTATTTTATTAATCGCTGTTAATAAGTTATTTAGTATCTTTTTATATTTTGGTGTTAAAATATTTAATGTACACTATTGAAATAGAATGGTTGTTTGTTTTTTATATACTAATATTTTTATTTATTTTGTTGTTTTATATGGTTTTTATTGTTTTTTTATTGTTTTTTTAGTGTAACGGTAATCAATATTTTAATGTTGGCATTGGTCAGAATATAATATATATTTATTAGTTAATCATTTCTATTTAGAGTTAACTCTCTATTTAATTCGACTCTCAGATCTCTAGCATAACTTATAATGACATTCAAGTTGTAGTTTTTATAACCTGACAAAGTTTATTTTTATTCTTAGAATGTATTGAACGATAAAATTGAATGAAGAAAATAGAGAGTCATTAATTAACTTACTTAATCAATAAAGCATGATGATTTTAATCTTTATTAAGTATTTCTAATTTTATCGATATGACATGCTTATCGCTATCAATAATGGTCATTATTGTCTCTGGTGATATTAATATTTTAGTGGGATTAGTTTTGCACATTGATATAAAGAACAATTTATTTTCTCTTTGTTGTCATACTGATTTCTGTCAAAAAAGGTGCTGTTCAAAAGGTGAGTGCGTATGGGGTTTTTATCGATAAGTCACATTATTGATCACGTATCAAAGTTGGAAGGAGATAATCTTGCTATTCAAGATCTTAAGCAAGTTATTACTTATAGAGAATTAAAAACCTTATCCGATCGTGTGTCGTGTTATTTGCAACACCTCTGTGAATATGAACAAGGGGGGATTGTTCTCGTTCATACTGAAAAAAATGTTTATTTACCAGTTGTATTATTAGGAATATTAAAAGCAGGTTTAGCCTATATTCCACTATCAGAATTTCACACACATGACCAAATAATGTCGATTGCTCTCGATGCCAATGTGAGTATCTTTTTGACAGATAATAAAAATCTTGAAAAAAAACTCGTTAATGATTTGGATTTGTGTTCCTGTGATATGGCTGAAATGTTCACAGAAAAGCGTGATATTGAGTTGCCCCCTGTCCAAATTGAACCCAATGATCTTGCTTATATTCTTTATACTTCGGGATCCACAGGAAAACCTAAAGGGGTCATGATTGAGCATGCACAGCTGAGTTATTATTCTGCTTGGTTTGCACAGCAGTCTTGGGGAAGTGACAAGTCTTGCTTGCCTTTCACCTCTGCGGTGAGTTTCGCCGCAGCAGTCAGTCAAATATTTTACTCGTTACGTCGTGGCGAACTGTTGTATATATTGCCGGAAGATTGTTTGCGTAACTTTCAATTTTTGCTGACTTGGTTTGGTCAACATCATCATGCAGCCCTCTATTGCGTCCCTACGGTTTGGCGAGAACTGTTGGTTTTTTTCAAATTAGCCAATCATGAACACAATGAATTGGCATTACCCAAAGTGGTGTTATTGTCTGGAGAGGCTGTTCCTGAGACCTTAAAAAGAGAGAGCTTTCAATTAGTACCAGAATTACGACTCTTTAACTTATATGGCCCAACCGAAGCGACAGCAAATGCGACCTTCTGTGAACTATTGCCTGAGATCCCCGTGCATTTAGGACTGGGCATTGAAGGTACGGATATTTTGTTATTAGATGATCAAAAAAAAAGGGTGACTAAGGGGGAAGTTGGAGAGCTTTTTATTGCGGGTGAAGGAGTGGCGAGAGGTTACCTAAATGATCCTGAGCGGACGCAGCAGCGTTTTTGTTCGGTATTGAATAAACAAGGTCAACGGATATGGGCACATGCCAGTGGTGACTTAGTCAAAATAAATGAAGATGATAGGCTGATATATTTAGGGCGAAAAGACTGCCAATTAAAATTGAATGGTATTCGATTCGATGCCGAGGATATTGAGCAATTGATCTGCCAATACCCTAGTGTGAGTGCGTGTCTTGTCACTATCTATCATAATCTTAATGATATTCAGTCCTTGGTGGCTTATGTGTTGCTTGAAGAAGATAAAACCTTGCTGTCATCGAAGTGTAAAACCCTGCTTCGAAGACAATTAAGCGCATTTTTACAAGCAAAAATTGTGCATGCTTTATTGCCAAGTCATATTATTTTGTTAAGTGCGTTTCCCAAGTTACCCAATGGAAAAGTCGATAAATCCCGTTTGCCTCATCCTAAGGGAGATAAACATCAGGCTGCCTGCCGCATTCAAGGCGGTAAACCCCGTGCTACCGTCAAACAGGAGTTTGGCAATGAACTTTCAATTGAGAAAGCGTCCATTGAGAAAGCATCCATTGAGAAAGCATCCATTGAGAAAATATCCATTGAGAAAACATCTATTGATGAGAAAGCATCCATTGAGCAAGCAATGCTTGCTATCTGGCAATCAGTTCTTGAGTGTGGAGTGATTAGCCCACACGATAATATCATTGCATTAGGGGCTAATTCTCTGCATTTGATCCGAGCGCAATCCCTTATTCAGTTAACGTTAGGCTATATGTTGCCTTTCAATGATTTTTTCGAATATCCCAGCATTGAGGCGTTATCAAAAAAGGTAATGTCAATGAAACAAAGCCAGCAAACTTCAGCAATCAAACCTGTTCGTTCTAAGGCATCATTGAGTCATGAGCAAACCTATTTCATGATGCTAGATTTATTCAGTGATAATACAGATTATCAAATTTATTTTTGTCATGAGATTAAAGGAGAATTGGATAAACAGCGCTTAAGAGCAAGCCTTTTGAGCCTTGTTGAGCAAAATCCGGTGTTATTGACTCGAATTAATCTCGATGAACCGGACGACATTGATGTGCCTTTTACACTTGATGACATTCGGATTATCGAAAAAAATGTGTCACAGAGAAACGTTGACGATCCCCAGTGGCTGCGTCAATATGCCCAGTCTGTTTGTGCTGACATAGACTCAGGCCCCTTGATCCATTTTCAGCTGTTAACGGTTGGGGATGAGCATCATGTGTTATTGCACACTGTGCATCATATGCTGTTTGATCATGAGTCAATCAAGCTTTGGTCTCATCAATTAGTGAAGCTGTATCAAACATTAGCGCAGGATAAAACGAAGGTTGCAGAGCAAGTTGATGAGTATGGTGACTATATAGCGTATCAACAAGGTTTTATGTTGGAGCATCGTCAGGCTGGATTAACTTTTTGGCGCGAGCAGCTGAGCGCTGATTTTACGCTTTCAGCAGCTGAGTGTGTTTCCGCTCAAAATAGCGATGGGGTAAAGTCGTCAATATCAAATGGGATCACACAGGATGCTGTGAGACTATGCTGTACAATGAGGTGTGACAATCTACTGACGCAGGATTATCGATTGGGTGTGTTAAAGCACATTGAGGAATATGCTAAACGTCAGCAAACGACAGTCTCTATGGTGTTACTCACTGCTTTTTACTCTGCTTTATTACAAACTCATACGCAACAAGCTTGCCAAGTTGGGATCCCGGTTTCTAACCGAAGTCGGGCAGATTTTCCTCACGCCTTGGGCTGCTTTGTTAATATGATTAATTTTAGTGTTCAAGGTTGTAAAGAAGTGCCATTTACGGCGTTGCTCACCCAATGTCGAACCAGTTTTTTTAAACGTTTACCCTATGCGTATATGAGCTATGGTGAGCTTGTTGATGATTATCGCCAAGAGAAACAATCAGCAGTACTCCCTTTTTTAGCCAATTTCAATTATTTAACGCAATTACCCGAATTTAATCTTGAAAAGTCTTCGTGGGTGGTGAAAGAGTTACAACCGAATGCCGTAAGGCAAGGGATCATGCTTACGGTTGAAGAGCATCAAGATGCATTAATGGGGTATTTAAGTTTCGATATTCAACAATATTCCAATGATGACATTAATCAATTTTCAAGTGTGTTTGAAAACATAATCAATCGTGAAGTGTATCAATAAAATTTTTAATATTATTACTCATGTTTATTAATTTATATTTTTAAATTAATGCAATAAGGATTATTTTTTATAATTTAAAATAAGGTGGAGGCATTATATGGCTTTTGAACGTTTATTGCACTCAGTATTAACGCGATCGTTTACATTGTTTTCCAATAATACTGCAATAAAAATGGATAATCGAAATATTCATTATGAACAGTTATCTTCCATGAGTGATGTGATTGCTCAAGAATTAAGAGAAAATGGGGTCAAGCCTGGAGAGGTGATTGCCGTATATTTAAATAAAAGTGCCGAAATGATAGCTTGCTTAATTGGAATCATGAAGGTAGGCGCAATTTATTTACCTTTAGATACGTCTTTTCCTGAAGAAAGACTGAAGTTCATGATAGAAAACTCAGAAGCAAAAGGGGTGATTGATGATAAGAACAATAAACCGTTTCCAGTTGTTCATTCATTATTAAATATTAACCTAGTTGATATTGATTGGGTAAAAAAGGTAAGGTTTGAATCACCAATGATTGATGACAGCAGTCCTTGCTATGTTATTTATACATCAGGTTCAACAGGTCGGCCAAAAGGTGTATTAGTCTCACATCGAACGGTGGTGAATTATTTGCATTGGATGCAAAATACGTTTTCGTTATCGCCAAAAGATGTTGTCCTAGCTCAAACAACTTTTAGTTTTGATGTGTCGGTTTGGGAAATGTTTTGGCCACTTTGCATCGGAGCAAGTTGTGCTCTTATTGAGGACGAGAAAAAATACGATCCTGTATTGCTTATTGATTTTATGCAAGCGCATGGTGTCACCGTTGCCCAGTTTGTGCCCACGGCTTTGCATACCATAGCAGATGCTCAAGTGTTCAAAGGTTGTCACCAGCTCCAGCACCTTTTTTCTGGAGGAGAAGCCTTAGATCAAGCATTAGTCAGGCAATTATCATCGCAAACCTCAGCGATTATTCATAACTTATACGGTCCAACAGAAGCCAGTATATTTTGTTTCCATTGGAGGGCAACCGCTAAAAAAGATAAAGGTTATGTGCCCATTGGCAAGCCTATTCCTCATGCAAAAGCGTATGTACTGGATGAGAAAGGGGGGCTTGTTTCTCAGGGGGAGACGGGTGAACTTTATTTAGCTGGGGATATTTTAGCGAAAGGCTATATTAATAATGTGTCTATGACTGAGTCTAAGTTTGTCGATAATCCTTTTATTGATGCGTTTTTTAATGATACTCGCATGTATAAAACTGGAGATAGAGTTCGAGAGCGTGAAGATGGCGTGATGGAATATTTAGGCAGAATGGATAGGCAAGTCAAAATACGAGGTCATCGAATTGAATTGAGTGAGATTGAATCTGTTATTTTTAATATTGATGAAATAAAAAATATTGCGGTGAGTTATGAAAATGAAATGAATGTTAATAACAATGCAGGTGTCTATAATAAAGTATTGAAAGCTTATTTTACCTTGAAAGACGGTGAAGAATTAAATGTTCAATCAATCAAAGACTATCTTAGTGAATATTTGCCTTTTTATATGTGCCCATCTCAATTTATTGAATTAGAAAAAATGCCTACGCTGAATAATGAAAAAACAGATTATTCACAGTTAGAGTCGGTGAGGAAAATTATTGGTAAAATTAAAAGAGAGTACATTATGCCTATATCTAAAAGTAATATAACGAATGATACAGAGTCAAAGATTTCTGCTATTTGGAAAGAAGTATTAAATAAGGGCGATATTTCATTGAGTGATAATTTTTTTGATGTTGGAGGTAATTCACTATTAATGGCCAAGGTTCATAGATATATAAAGAAAGAGGTAACGGATAAAGTCTCAATAATGGATTTACTTCAATTCCCAACCATTAAAAAACTTAGTCAACATATAAATAAGCAATAGTTACATCATCTATTTACTTTAGCGATTATTACAGGGGTAAACACAATGAAGTCTACTACGAGCACGAAGAATAAAGATATTGCTATTATCGGAATGGCTGCACGATTACCGGGTGCTGCCAATGTAAACGACTTTTGGGAAAACCTCTTGAACGGGGTAGAGAGTATTACGCAATTTAGCAAAGAAGAGTTAAGAGAGTCGGGTATTGAAGAGGCGCTTATTGCCTCTCCAAATTATGTTCCACGTCGAGGGATTATCGGTAATGCACAGCATTTTGATGCACACTTTTTTGATGTTACCCCAAGGGATGCTGAAACCTTAGATCCGCAGCATCGTGTGTTTTTAGAGTGTTGCTGGCATGCGTTTGAGGATGCGGGTTATGTCCCTGAGAAGTACCCTGGAAAAGTCGGCGTGTTTGGTGGCACTGGAACGGCTTGGCATTTAAACGAAGTGAATAATCATCCCGATGTGCATCAATATGCCAGTGGTACGTCAATTGTGACGAATAATGATAAAGATTATGTCACGACACGTGTGTCTTATAAGTTAAACCTTAAAGGGCCCAGTGTAAATGTGCAAACAGCCTGCTCTACAGCATTAGTGGCAACGGTCATGGGCATGCGCAGTTTACAATGCGGTGAAAGCGATCTCATTCTGGCTGGCGCCGCATCCATTGATACGCCTGAAAGAAGAGGCTATGAGTATAAACAAGGTGGTATGGAGTCGGCGCAAGGACGATGTTATACCTTTGATGCAAGAGCTGATGGCACTATCTTTAGCCGTGGTGCCGGTGTCTTGATTTTAAAGCGACTTGAAGATGCAGAGCGGGATGGCGATCATATTTATTCTGTCATTAAAGGTGGGGCCATTAATAATGATGGTAACCTAAAAGCAGGTTTTACTGCTCCCAGTATTGATGGGCAAATTGCGGTGGCTAAGAGTGCGATTGATGGATCGGGTATTGATCCCAGCGACATTCATTTTATTGAGGCTCATGGAACCGCAACGGCGTTGGGCGATCCTATCGAATTTTCATCATTATCACAGACTTTTCAAAGCTATACTAACAAGAAGCAATTTTGTTTACTAGGCTCCGTAAAAAGTAATATTGGGCATACAGATGTCGCCTCTGGTGCGGCAAGTTTGATCAAAACGTCCTTATCGCTTAAGCACCATCAATTACCCGCATCATTGCATTATCAATCACCTAATCCGAATATTGATTTCGAGAACAGTCCTTTTAAAGTTAATACTGAATTGACGCGCTTAGACATGAAAAAAGCGCCCTTAAGAGCCTTAATTAATTCCTTTGGTGTTGGCGGAACCAATGCCTGTGTGATTGTAGAAGAAGCGCCCATTCAGCGACAAAGTGATCTGGCTAAAGGGCACTCTATATTTCCACTATCGGCGAAGAATCGACAAGCTTTAGACACTATGAAAGGAAATTTAGGTCACTACCTTGAAGCCAATCCTGATGTTAATTTGGCAGATGTGGCTTATACCTTACAGATGGGGCGTGAGCGGTTTAATTTTAGCAGTTTTGTTGTGGTGAATGATAAAGCCAGTTTATTGGATAAAGTCAATCAGGCTCAAGTGATTAAATCAAGCTTTAAAGATACGCCAGAGTTGGTCTTTATGTTTCCGGGTCAAGGGAACCAGTACATTAATATGGCAAGGCCTATCTACGATACTTATCCCGTATTTAAAGCCACATTTGATGCTTGTTGTGAGAGCTTGATCCCGATTTTGGGCCGCAATATTAAAGAGATTATTTTTCAAGAAACAGATAGTCATGATCTTGAAAAAATAAATGAAACTCAATTTACTCAACCTGCTCTGTTTATTGTGAGCTACGCCATGGCCAAATTATTGGCGTCATGGGACATGACCCCCAGTGTCATGATAGGCCACAGTGTGGGTGAATATGTGGCCGCGTGTTTAGCGGGTGTATTCAGTGTTGAAGATGCACTAAAAGCGGTGGCACTGCGTGGAAAATTAGTGCAAGGCTTACCCGCGGGATCAATGCTTGCGGTGCTATTGATCGAAGAAGAGGTGAAAGGGCATATTCAAGGTACAAGCATTGACATTGCGGCAATGAATTATCCAGGGTTGTGCGTATTAGCGGGTGAGCTGGATGAAATCGCCGAATTGCAAGATCAACTTGAAGATGATGGGATTTTCTGCAAGCACTTAGATACCTCCCATGCTTTTCATTCCTATATGATGGAGCCGGTATTAGAGGGGTTTAGAGAAGTGATTGAGGGGATCACATTAAATGCACCTAGCACACCTTTTGTGTCAACAGTGACGGGGGACTGGATAACGGATGAGCTAGCAATCGATCCTGAATACTGGGTGCAACACGTTCGCCAACCCGTGAAATTTAGCCATGCCCTTAAAACCTTATTGGCAACCGATGCTGAACTGGCTTTCTTTGAAGTGGGCCCTGGACGGTCTTTAGACTCAGCGGTTAAGCAGCATTTCAAACCCGGTGAAACATTAGTTGTGCATGCGTCGATGCCTATTGCTAAAGAGCAAGACATCTCTGTTGAGCACTTATTAACCTCATTGGCGAGTCTCTGGGCCAACGGAGTGAGCTTACCTTGGGCTCAAATGCATCAAGGGACAGTGAGAAATCGCTTATCACTGCCAGGTTATCCTTTTCAGCGTAAAGAATTCAAACTACCGAAAGCAAAAGTGGCTGCTGAGGGGGCTGAGCTGAGTTCTGTAAAAGCCTTAAAACAGAAAAAAGCCGATATCGGGGATTGGTTCTATATTCCTTCTTGGAAACGTATAGGCCAGTCTTACCTCAATAAACACATTACAGCGCAAGCCTCTTGCTGGTTGGTGTTTGCTCAAGAAAATAGCCTATCAGAAATGATTAAAACCGAGTTAATGGCCAGAGCTGAACCCATTATTTGGGTGACCAAAGGGGAGGGCTTCCAACACGTTGACGATGATAATCACTATTGCATTAACCCAAGTGAAACGGGTGATTATCGTTCGTTATTTAATGCCTTAAAAGAGCGTGATCTTCAACCTAATCGTGTGTTGCATTTATGGAATTTAGAGGCTCAAGTATCGAATGTGCAGTCGTTAACACAAGAGGGGATTGCTTGCGCCAGACAAGGGATTTTGACACAAGAAATTGATGGTTTCTATAGCCCGCTTTACTTACAGCAAATGCTTATAGAAGCAAATTTATTGGATAATTTACAGTTAGTGTTGGTTTCAAATAATACTTATAGTGTGGCTGGTGAAACGGTTTATGCACCAGAAAATGCCTTACTGATGGGACCTGCTCGTGTGTTTTATCATGAATACTCTGAAGTTCAGTGTCATCAGGTTGATATTGATCTGGTGAATATGTGTTCAGAGCAAGATATTGCTCAGCAATTGATTATTGAAGCTCTTATTCCATCTGACGGGCAAGTGATTGCTTATAGAGGGAAGCTACGTTTTGAAGAAGACTATCAATCAGTTTATTTAGATCAGCACTCTCAAGGTATGCCTAGTTCGGTTCGTGAGAACGGTGTGTACCTGATCACTGGCGGGGTCGGCGGATTGGGCCTACTTATGGCAGATTATTTGTCGACGATTTCAAATAGCACCTTATTACTCACTTATCGCTCTAGTTTACCTGAACGTTGCGAATGGCAAAACTGGATAGTGAGCCATGCTATTGACGATCCTATTAGTGTGAAACTTGCGAGTATATTGCGTCTAGAGGAGCGAGGAAATAAGGTTCATTTATTACAAGCGAATATTTGCGACTTTGATGAAATGAAAGCGGCGCTGGCGCCCTTTAAGCAAATTCACGGCGTTTTTCATACTGCTGGAATTGCTGGTGGTGGCATTATTCCACTTAAGCAAAAAGAAGACTGTGCTAAGACGCTTGATCCTAAAGTGAAAGGCACATTGATATTAGATGAGCTTTTAATTGATCATTCATTGGATTTCTTAATGTTGTTTTCATCTATTACGGCGGTGCTAGGTGATGAAGCTCGCTTAGATTATTGCTCAGGTAATGCCTTTATGGATGCTTATGCCGCTTATCGTAATCAGCGGACGAGTGGCAATACCGCTTCCATTAATTGGGGGCAATGGGGTGATGTCGGTATGGCGGTGAATTGGACCAAGCAAGTGGATAGCAATAATGAAGCTATTGGGGTGAAATTGGGTTTTGAAGCTCAAGAAGGGCAATTATTAACCTTAATCAATAAGCATCGAAGTGATGAAGAATATCGGATTAACTTGAAGGTCAATCAAGACTGGGTGATTGATGAACATAAGTTGAAAGGTCAGCCCACACTTGTTGGGACGACTATTTTAGCCATGTTACATGAATTACTGGCTGATTTTAAAGCTCATGAGTTATTGCAAGTGGGTAGTTTAATGTTGACCTCTCCCATTATTTTTGAAAATGCATGGCCAAAAAGTATGAGCTTGTTTGTCTCAGAAACAGAAAAAGGCTATCACTATAGCTTACGCAGTCGTGGAATATTGGAGCTTGAATGGCAGGAACATGCCTTTGGTACGATTAACCGCTTAATCTTACCTGCAGATTGTAATAAAGAGGCCTTAAAAACACTCCAGCAGCGCTGTTTAACCTCTGTTTTTGAAGTGGAACTCAATGAGAGTCTGCGAAAAGATGATGGGGGCTTTTTATACTTGAGTGATCGCTGGAACAATCATGCGAGCATAAGTGAAGGCGAGGGAGAATGGATTATACATAAGCAATTGGCCGATGTATTTAGTGATGATTTACAGGTATATTCCTATCATCCTGCGATGATAGATTCTACGGCAATTGCTTGTATTAGTCGATTATCGAAGAATAACTTCCTACCAATCAGCTACGGAAAAATCATATTCAACGCGCCAATTGAGTCTGATTGCCATGTGCATGTGGCATTAAAACATCCTTTTAAACAAGATGATGCCAGCATCATGATGAACATTACCTTCTACTCTCCTAATGGAGGGGTATTACTCGTTCTTGAGAATTATACGCTTATTAAAGTGGGCGCAGAAAATCCTGTGGGGATGAGCAATGAGGACAAGAGAGCCATTAACGTTCCTGATGTTGAACTAGGCGATAAGGATATTCTTTATCATGAAGGGGTGAGTTCAGTTCAAAGGCTTATGCAAAATATCGAATTAGAGCAAGTGGTTGTGGCAACAAGTGACTTGGGACAGCTGATTCGAGAAACCGTGCCTGAAAAAACGGACACTGATCTTGATACTGAATCTTCTGCTAATGCAGAAGGCCATAGTCGTCCTGAACTCTCGGTGGATTATGTTGAGCCATCAAGTGATATTGAGCGTGAAATTGTTAAAGTCTGGCAGTCTATTTTAGGGATTGTGGGTATAGGGGTGAAAGATAACTTTACCGAATTAGGCGGCAATTCATTGCTTGCGGTGCAAGTAATTTCGGCGGTATCTGAGTTGTTTGAAATCGATATTCGAGTGGACTTGTTTTATCAAGAGCAAACGATATCGGGTTTGGGGAACTTAGTGCTATCAGAGCTTGAAGCCTTGTTAGAAGCTGAGTAAGACAGCAGTCAGGCAACCTATCTCGTTGCCTGACGATTTTGTTTCTTTGGTGAGGAATTCATTATGTCGTCAATTAAAAATCAGCTTCAATCCTTAAGCGTGTCTGAAATAAAAGCCTTAGCGAAAAAGAAGGTTGCCAATAAATCGAAGAAAAAAGACTTTGCCCTTAAGCGGCATCATGAACCGCGAGCTCATTACCCGTTGACAGAAACACAAAAGAGTATTTGGCTGCTTAGTCAGAAAAAGGGTAATCATCTTGCTTACAACAATCCTGTTGCGGTAGTTTGCCGCGTTGATACCCCCTTTCTAGCGGCGTTATCTGAAAAAGCGGTGGCGCATATTGTGAAACAACATGCCATTTTTAGCACGGTTTTTACCGAAGTGAATGGTGAGCCAGTGCAGAAAGTGAGCACAGGTAAAGCATACCGTTTTGCTTATGATGACTTTAGTCATGGTAGCGAAAGTGAGAAACAAACCTGGCTTAAACAAGCTGCTATTGAAGAAGGGTTAAGGCCGTTAGACTTGTCTCAAGGGCCACTGGTGCATTTTCGAGTCATTAAAGTGAATGATGATCGCAGTGCATTATTAATGTTGTTCCATCACATTATTTCAGATGGATGGACAGTGAACTTATTCTTACAGGCGTTTTTAGACACCTATGACAAGCTTAATCAAGGTCTGACGCCAACGGTGACTGATACATTGCAATTTTTTGATTATGCACTTTATGAACAAGCATGGATAACATCCGATGAATATCAAAAGGGCATGACATTTTGGCAAGATAAACTTGCCAATGTTGAAGGGCAACTGCTGATCCCAACGAATAGGATAAAAACGTCAACCAATAATGATAAAGGCGAAATGTATTCGCTTAAGCTAAGTGCCTCGCAATGGGAGATGATCCAAGCTGCCAGTAAGGTGGTTCATGGAACAGAGTTTCATGTTTTTCTTGCTGCTTTTCAGTGGTTATTGCATTTGTATAGTAGTCAAAAAGAAGTGGTTGTTGGTGTGCCTTTTGCGAATCGAAACCTGGCCAATAGCCAAATGTTGATGGGCGTGTTCACCAATGCGTTGCCGATTATTGGCCATGTCTCTGCTGATTTGACCATTGCCGACTTGGTTAACGGAGTTAAAACAGAAAGTCAGCAGGCTTTCGCTCATCAAAATATTCCGTTTAGTCATATCGTACAGGCATTAGAGCAACGACATTTCGAACAAAGTAACCCCCTTTATCAAGCAATGTTAAGCTATCAAGTTTTTCCTTTTCACGACCCTGAAAAACTTCAATATGAGTCGTTAAAAGTCGATTATGGGGTGACAAAGCTCGACTTAAACTTATGGGTGGAAGCCGAAATCGATAGCATTATTTTGACGATGTATTATAACGCCGACTTATTTAATATTGATTTTATTAAGAAAATGATGGCTGATTTTGCTCAGATATTAAATTGGATGTCGCAGGATTCTCAGGCAAAATTACAGGATTTTTCGTTACTTGACCGCCCTCAATCACAAGCCTTTGAACAAAAAGCATTACCTAAAAAAGCCAGTGTTAAAACGGTGTGTCAACAATTTGAAGATCAAGTTGCTAAACAACCATTGGCGCAGGCTGTGCGGTGTGAAGGTCGCAGCATGTCCTATGCAACATTGGATATCAAGGCCAGTACGTTAGCGTGTTGGCTGAAACAGCAAGGGGTGGAAAGTGGTGAGATTGTTGCTTTACAGCTGCCTAAAAATGAATATTATGTTGTGGTTATTTTAGCATTGTGGAAAGCGAATGCTTGTTATCTTCCCTTAGATGAAACATTAAATGATAAGCAAATTACCCCTCTATTAACCCAAGTCGGTGCGACGTTACTGATCGGTGATGGGCCTAGATTGGGGGCACCGATAAACTATTTAAATCATCTTGATTGTCCAAACGATGTGACGGGTTGTGAGAATTATTTTTGGGGAGATGATCCTGATTTACCTGCGTATATTTTATTCACCTCCGGCAGCTCAGGAACCCCTAAAGCTGTTGATGTGACCCATAACCAGTTAGCCCAATACTGCGAGGCGATGACACCTAAGCTTGCGCAAAAAAACAATGCCCATTATGGCATGTTTTCATCCTTTAATACCGATCTAGCCCACACCATGGTCTTTCCAGCGTTAATTAATGGCGGCTGTTTGGAGGTGATTTCTACGACATTATTGGATGATCCCAATGCGCTATGCACCTATTTGACTCAGTATCCTCTCCATTGTGCCAAAATGACACCTTCACATTTAGAGGTGTTACTTCAACTTGAGGAAGCAAAGGTGATTTTGCCCCGTGATTTGTTGGTAATGGGAGGAGAAATATTAACTAAACAGCTTGTTGATAAAATCAGAGAAAAATCGCATTGCCGTATTTTAAATCATTATGGTCCAACTGAAACCACGGTCGGAGTCGCTTGTTATGAGGTGCCCAAAGCACTGCTTGAAGGATCAGCAAGCGTGCCGATAGGTTATGCGTTTGCAGACAGTCAACTTTTTATATTGGATGAAGAGCAACAAATATTGCCTGTGGGTCGTTCAGGGGAGCTATATATTGCTAGCCATCATATGGCCAATGGTTACCTTCACCAAGAGGGGTTAACTCAAAAGATGTTTATTCATCATCCCATGTTTTCGGATCATCGTTTATATCGTAGTGGCGATCGTGCGATGGAGCGGCCAGATGGAACCATTGTGTTTTTAGGCCGTATGGATAGGCAAGTCAAAATTCGTGGCTTTCGTGTGGAGCTGGCTGAAATAGAGCATAGATTATCCCTGATCTGTCAGCAAGCAGTTGGTGTACTCCACAGGCCTCATCCGCTGAAAAATGGTGAGGGAAAGGCGCAACTTGTTGCTTATATTCCTTGTATTGACAGTGTTGATCAAAAAGCGATTAAAGCTCGGCTGAATACAGAATTACCGCATTTTATGAAGCCCGATCATATTGAGTGGTTAAAGGTTTTACCACTCAATCACAGCGGGAAAGTGAATTATCGTCAATTATCACAGCAGAAATTACATATTCAGCAAGTGATTAATCGGCCCAAATCAGATACGGAGCAAAAGCTGCATCAATTGTTTTGCGACACGTTAAAAGAATCTGCAGTAGATATTAAAGCCAACTTTTTTGACATGGGTGGGCATTCGTTAAACGGGTTGAACTTAGTGATCAATATTAATCGTAATTTTGGTAAGGATATGAGTATTAATGATTTTTATGATAATCCGAGTATTGAGCAATTAACCCTTTTCATTGAGCAAGGAGCGGTAAGTCAACCTCAGGTGCTGGTGTGTTTACAAGCAGGTCAACCTGAAGGTTATCCAACCTTATTATTGATCCATCCTGCGGGGGGGAATGTTGTTTGTTATCATGATCTTGCTAATGAATTAGGATGTGACATTCCCATTTATGCTATTCAAGTCGCTGACTTTACTCGTTTGGATGAGAAAGATAAGCACATTAGTTCTCTTGCGGATAAATATCTTCAAGACGCTTCTGGCATTATTAATCGAGAGAATATTATTCTTGGTGGATGGTCTCTTGGGGCAACCATTGCCTTTGAAATGGCGATACAACTGCATGACAAAACAGGCAGTACACCTCGTCTATTGATTTTAGATCAAGGTGCACCAAAGGTGAGAGTCGAGAATTCAAGCTCAATGGATGATGTTCATAAATTGGCGCACTTTGCGAGTAAAGTGAGCCGGTTTATGGGGAAAGATCTTATTATCACGCCAGAAGGGTTATCGAGTCTTGATGACGGGCAGCGATCACGTGTCTTTTTTGATGAATTTAAACGAGCTGGATTAGTTCCACAGAGCGTGTCTGAGGAGGATTTTGCTTATTTCATTCGGATCTTACAGACTCATATTGACGCCACTGAGCAATACTCTGGAGCCATGTATGCAGGAGAGATTATTGTTGTAGAAGCAAAAACAGTATTGAAAGGAAGAATAACACTCTCTCATAAAGGATTAGGGTGGCAGGCCTTTACTCAACAGCCTTTGTGTCATTTATGGGCTAAAGGCGATCATTTATCCATATTAAATCCACCTTATATCGGATCCTTGGCACAAAAATTGTTGCAGGTTTTGATATGAGCCAAGTATCAGCTTCCACGCTCATCGATAAGGGATCACCTTCAAACCTTGATGAACAGGCCGCTCAGCAAAAGGATGGTGCGTTATTACCTGAAAGCAACCAGCAACAAAAAGCGGTGTCATCCTCTCAGTGGTGGGTGATTATTGGAGGCCTTATTGGGGGCTTCATGGCCATTTTGGATATTCAGATCATGAATTCCTCTATAAAGGTTATCCAAGGCGCATTGTCCATGAGCCAAGATCAAAGTTCGTGGCTCATGACCTCTTATTTCACCGCTGAAATTGTGGCGATACCGCTGGTGGGCTGGCTGACTCAAGCGTTTGGTACTGGGCGTTATGCGCTTTATTGTATTGCGGGTTTCATTGGCGCATCGTTTTTATGTGCCAATGCGTGGAACTTAGATTCAATGTTGCTTTTTCGCACCATTCAGGGTTTTTGTGGTGGCGCGCTTATTCCCATTTCTTTTCGGTTGATTATTGAATTATTGCCTGATGAAAAACGGCCGATGGGCATGACATTATTCAGCGTAGTGTCAACTTTTGCGCCAGCCATCGGCCCTTCATTGGGCGGGTGGTTAACCAGTCACTTCTCTTGGAATATGATTTTTTACATTAATTTTTTACCCGGTTTAGTGGCGGCGGGATTGATTTATCAAGGAATGCTGTTTAACAAGGTGAGATGGGAAGTTTTACGCGCGGGGGATTTTGTTGGCATTATTTCAGTGATGTTGTTTTTAGGCTCTTTGGAGGTCATTTTAGAAAAAGGGGGAACGGATTATTGGTTTCAAAGTAGCTTGATATGCTATTTGAGTGTGGTGGCGGCGATAAGCTTTGTCGTTTTTATCTATGATCAGCTTCATTGTCATTACCCACTCATTAATTTAGCCATGTTCAAGGATATGAGTTTCTCCTATTGCATGGTGGTTTTCATTATGATGGGAACCGCTATTTATGGCACGTTATTTTTAGTGCCTTATTACCTGTCCATGGTACATGATTACAGTGCTTCACAAATTGGCTCTGTTGTTATTTGGATGGGGCTACCACAACTATTAGTGTTACCTTTTATTCCTAAATTAGTCAAAATCATTAATCTTAAATATATGATTGTCATTGGTTTTGGTGTGCTGGCATTGAGCGCTTTTATGGACAGTCAAATGAGCATGAACTTTATGGGTGAGCAAATGACCTTATCCTTGTTTATTCGTGCGTTAGGCCAGCCTTTTATTATGGTGCCTTTATCTTTGTTGGCGACCAAGAATGTCACGCGTAAAGACAGCGCCTCTTCGGCCATTATCATTAATGTATTTCGCAGCATCGGTGGGTCTTTTGGTACTGCCATGTTGACTACATTCTTTATTACTCAAGTGCATATTCATAGCAGTAACATTCAATCCAGTATTGCCGTTGGCAGCCAGGGTTATGCTAATTTTATTAGCCAAGTCAAGACGATGGTGATGCACAGTGCCCATGTAGGGAACAATGGAACTGTGGGGCAAATAGCTTCATCGATTTTAACGGAACGTATTACACAGCAAGCAGAGATCATGGCATTTAATGACTTATTTCTCATCATGGGGGGGCTCATGTTGGGGACTGCTGTGTGGGTTTTGCTATCTAATCGAGACTTTAGATTGTTTCGTCACGTCACTCCTATAAAGGGTTAGCTGTTACGGGGGAGCAGAGATGTTTAATTGTTTTGTCTTATTTCGTCACATAGAGGGTTAGCTGTTATGGTTCAATCGAGACATTAGATTATTTCGTCATCGTCACTCATGTCATTCATCATATTGATATAAAGGGTTAGCTGTTACGGGGGAGCAGAGATGTTTAATTGTTTTGTCTTATTTCGTCACATAGAGGGTTAGCTG
>NZ_CANLKR010000041.1 GCF_947491715.1 uncultured Shewanella sp.
TGGTTGCGGGAGCTGGATTTGAACCAACGACCTTCGGGTTATGAGCCCGACGAGCTACCAAACTGCTCCATCCCGCGTCCGATTTTTATTTTTACTTTTTGTTATCTAGTTTCATAACCGACATAGAGATATGAGTAAGATAAGTGGTTGCGTGAAGCTGGATTACTCTCTATAAAGTGCTTAGCAACGACCTTCGCCACTTTCTTTATAGATAGTTGAGCCCGACGACTTATTCGTTAATAAATAGTCAAACTGCTCCATTCACACGTCCGATTTTTATTCTAATATTGCTATTTTACTTTCATTCTCTTACTGGTTTGCTAATAGCAAGTAAGAGTTAAGAAAGTGGTTGCGGGAGCTGGATTTGAACCAACGACCTTCGGGTTATGAGCCCGACGAGCTACCAAACTGCTCCATCCCGCGTCCGATTTTTATTCTAATATTGCTATTTTACTTTCATTCTCTTACTGGTTTGCTAATAGCAAGTAAGAGTTAAGAAAGTGGTTGCGTGAAGCTGGATTACTCTCTATAAAGTGCTTAGCAACGACCTTCGCCACTTTCTTTATAGATAGTTGAGTCCGACGACTTATTCGTTAATAAATAGTCAAACTGCTCCATTCACACGTCCGATTTTTATTCTAATATTGCTATTTTACTTTCATTCTCTTACTGGTTTGCTAATAGTAAGTAAGAGTTAAGAAAGTGGTTGCGGGAGCTGGATTTGAACCAACGACCTTCGGGTTATGAGCCCGACGAGCTACCAAACTGCTCCATCCCGCGTCCGATTTTTATTTCTATGTTTTACAACCTTATTAAATGACTTATATAAAGAGTTGAGTTCGACTAACTTGCTACCAAACTGCTCCATTCACACGTCCGATTGTAAAACTGAATCCGTTGTTCTCATTAAGTTAATGAGGTTGCCTTTGAATTCGTGCTGCAATATAACCATCTCCCCCCCAATTGACAAGCGATAATTATAAAAAAACGTGTGACTGCTGCTATATTAATCGTTAACAGCCTCTTTGTAGGTTAATCATACTAAATTAACGTTTTGAAAAACTAAAAAGGGAGCCATCGGCTCCCTTACATATGCATGTAAATGTCATTCTATTGACTATTTCTCGCTTGAATTCACTATTTTGCCTTGGTTAATGGCAATTTTTCTCGGCTTTAACGCCTCAGGAATTTCACGTTCAAGATCGATATCCAGTAACCCATTTTCAAGATTTGCTCCCACAACTTTGACGTGATCAGCGAGTTGGAAAGTCCGCTCGAACTCTCGCTCAGCAATACCTTGATATAAATAGTTACGCTCAGTACTGGCCTCAGGTTTAGTGCCTTTAATCAGTAATTTATCACCTTCATTGGTAATATCGAGTTCATTCATATTGAATCCTGCTACCGCCATAGTGATGCGATAATGATTTTCATCAATTAATTCAATATTATAAGGGGGATAACCTGAATTCGCTTTTTTCGATGCCGCATGCTCAGCCAATTGAGCGAAACGGTCAAAACCAATGGCACTACGGTATAGGGGGGTTAAGTCATAATTACGCATAATAATATCCTCATGAATAAGCAATATTTAAATTGTTAAGCCGACATTTGCCGCACTTAATGGCTTACCCTTGCACTCACTATCACTAATATGACACTAACACAGTAACAACATAGCAATCATAATAACAACTGGAATGCTTGCAGCCCTTTCGGCACTGCTTGGTAAGTGGAAGCCTCTCATCGGCCTCATTACTGATATAGGGACAGCTCAAATAAAGTTCAAGGGGAAAAGATGAAAATTTTTATAGCACCATAAAGAGAAACACCTAAAATCATGATTATGAATTAAAAATTTAAAGGTCGGTTACCAATCACTTGTTTTCACAAAGTAGACAAGAAATACGCTAGCCCAAAAACACAAATTCCTGAGTGCCAACACCATGAGTCATACCTATACATTTGATTTATCATGACATATCGATTGAACTGCGACTCTTATCCTGTAGTGCCGTAGAAGGTGTCGTGCCTAACTTCTTCTGTATTTCCTCTAAAGAGATCCCTTTCGTTTCTGGCACTATAGTAAACACCCAGATAAGTTGCAGTACCATCATCACGCAGAAAAAACCAAAAACATAACTGGGAGGGAAAGTCGTGATAATAGCAGGAAAAACTAATGTTAACAGTGCTGCGCACACCCAATGCACTGATGCTCCTAAGGTCTGGCCTTCTGTTCGATGTTCAATAGGAAATATCTCGGATATAAAAACCCAAATAACCGTTCCTTGCCCAATAGCATGCGCTGCGATAAAAAGGAAAATACAAAAAGGAACAATAGAGTAGATATTATTAGCAAACGCCCAAGAACAAGTCCCCAGAGCCACAATATAGCCAAACGAACCAATGTAAAGTAACATTCGACGGCCAATTCTATCAATAAGCCAAAGGCCTATAAAAGTCCCTATAAGGTTGGTCACACCGATACCCGCAGATTGCAATAAAGCAGCATGAGCGCCTAACCCTGTCATTTCAAAAATGCGAGGCGCAAAATAAAGAATCGCATTAATTCCAGACAATTGGTTAAAAAAAGCAATGAAAAATGCCAAAAAGATAGGATACTTGAGTCTATTACTCCAAAAAGGCGTTCTAATACCAGTGACCGAAGCCGCATCGATAAGATTATCACTCATCTTATTAATCATATCAGCAGACATATTAGGGTTAATAATCCCAAGAACTTTCCTACCTTCAGAAACACGATTACATTTACCAATAAGCCAGCGTGGACTTTCTGGAAGATAAAAACACAATAAGCAATAAATAGTCGCTGGCAAAACTTGAACACCAAGCATCCAACGCCAGGCATCTTCTCCGATATTAGCTAATAGCGCATTAGATATAAAGGCAATAAGAATGCCAAACACAACATTAAATTGAAATAAACCCGTTAATCTTCCTCGCTTGTTAGCGGGGGAAATTTCAGAAATATAGAGGGGTACGGCAATAGTAGACACTCCGATAGCCAAACCACCAATAAAACGTGCAATGATAAAAGTATAAGGGTCGTGAGCGAGCGCAGACCATAGTGCAGAAATAAAATAAAGAAAACCGATCATAATTAAGGTTTTTACCCGCCCAAAACGATCAGTAGGCCAACCACCAATAAGGGCACCTAACACTGTACCCCACAACGCTGAGCTCATCGCTACACCATGCAGGCTTGGAGACAACCCCCATAATGCTTGAATCGTTATTTCAGCCCCAGAGATAACAACTGTATCAAAACCAAAAAGAAATCCAGCAAGCGCCGAGGTCAGTGCCCACAAAAATAGTTTGTTATTAGACTTTGTTGTACTGTTCGCCATTTACACTATCCCTCATTACAGTAGGATCTCTGCTCAAAAGATTACGCTCTGCCAAATTTGCGTGCATACATCAAATTTGATCAAAACTAAAAACGATACTGTTTGAAGATAGAGTCTATAACAAGCCAAATCAAATTAAATCGCTTCATATCAAGGAGCACATTTTGTAATTGATTAATGGATTGCACTCTATATCTAAGACATAGCTACCCTTCTTCACCTGCGGCTAATCGAGCGATACGGGCTTGCATGTCCATGGCTTTATTCTGGATTTCACTATCTTGTGTATCGCTCATGTCCCGCCAGATGGGTATTATGCTAAAACTACACCTCTTCACCTGCGGCTAATCGAGCGATACGGGCTTGCATTTCCATGGCTTTATTCTGGATTTCACTATCTTGTGTATCGCTCATGTCCCGCCAGATGGGTATTATGCTAAAACTACCCTTCTTCACCTGCGGCTAATCGAGCTATGCGTGATTGCATGTCCAAAGCTTTGACTTGGATTTCATCGTGAGTCATGTCCCGCCAGTAGCGCTCTGGGCGGCCACTTTGTTTGTCATGCTCACGGGTGACAGGATCTTGCTGACGATAAGCTTCCAGCAGCGGGCTGTCAGGCAAAGGTTGACTAATGTCCATGTAACACTGAATAAAATCCCAAAAAGCCATGGCATCACCGCGAGAAATCACATTCACCATACCAAAGGAACCAAAACTTAAACGACGAGAGTCTTTATGCATCATGATCATATTCCAACCCGCATTGGTTCCCGCTCCTGTTGTAATACTTTGCAGGTAAGGCACAAACTCACTAAAGGGCTTAGAGATAGTGCGGCGCTTAATGCCCGTCAGAGGAATATACTTCCAGCGGGTCAACATGCCCGTGCGGCGATTAAACTCAAAATCCCTGACTCCACTGCCAAAAATGATTAATCCGATGGACATGGGAAGTTTTGTTAAAGCGACCAGTAATCCGCCTACTAGCAATCCTCCACCGCCAAAAAGAACAGTAAATTCAATTAAATATTCGAAAAGTTCATTATCATTTCTAAAAACCAACATTAACAACAAACACACGGCAGTAACCCCCGCTCCAAAAATCAATGTCAGATAGCCACCCAGCGTACAAATTATCCTAAATAAATCTCGTGTTCCTTTGACGGTACAGATTTTTTCATGATCGAAACTAAAGGGAATGTGGGCCTCATCAGGGTGCATTGGGGCATGGATGATCTCATGGGTATCATTAATATAGCCATGAGGGATCACATGGCGTATATCACTAAAAGACATAGCAAACATGCCCGAGAAAGTATGACTTTTATTGGGTGATTGCTGCTTCCACATCTGACTGCTATAGGCCGTATTGGCATAATATTTTCGATATTCTTCTGTGGCACTAAGCATACTCATCTGCTCTCCCTTTTATTTTAATTGTTCTTATATTTATTCTTATAGCGTGATCAAGCATTAGGTCCATTCTTCAAATAGCCAAAAGTCTTGATCAGCTTGTTCAAAATCAACAACCCGATCGGCTAACGTAAATTCACCATCCGTGCCAATCGGCGGCGCTGGAAACACCCACGCTTGTTGCTCACTCTTTCGCGCGATTAATTGCAGCTTCAATTGCAGGCGATATTTAAACATCTTAGGGCCACTGAACCTACTGGGATCTTGCGTTATGATATTGGGCTTTTGAACAAAAATATCCAAGCCTTGAGGTGTCTGTTGATAATATGGATCAAAGCTTGCTTCTTCAGTTTGATCAGCCTTATAAAAATAACTATCTTTTTGACGATAATGATAAATATCCTTAATTAAGCGGACCTTCACTCTGAAATCATTGAGACGAAACCAGCTGGGAAATTGAGTCGTGACACTCACTTTACGATTCACCACATTGCCTGCATCAGCAATAGCACTATTTGTCGGCACATGTTGTTGTATTAATGGTGTTAAGTGGCGTAGTTCATTATCTGATAATTGGCTGAAAGTCAGTTGTGGCTGAGTTAAATAACTCACTAAACGATAGTAAGCTTCGTTAGGCTGATGTAAATAGCCATAGCGAGCTTTATTAGGCTCCAAACCTAACGGGCCATTGATAAGCAGTAACTCAATATCATCATCATCGAGCCAAGCGGCAATGCCGGCAGCAATGCCGCCCAACACCAAAAATACCCAAAAGACAGGCATGGCAAACCCTACACTAAACATACCTAAAAATAAGGCGCTCGTTGAGGTGGCGGCGCAAAAGGCCGCAATCCCATTGGCAATCGCCGCATCAGTATCGCCTTGTTTGATATCATTAGCCATATCGGCTAAGTACACTCCCACGGTGATCACCCCAGATACAATCCCGAGTGCATAAGAGGCCGCCACGCGGCCCACCATACGTCCAGCGACACGGTTAAAGAGACTACCGCTTCTGGTATTAGCCTCTAGCCAAGCTTTGCCTGTTGGGATCACTCTGGGCGATAATGAACGGGTTAACACATTTTTTTGATTAATTAAGCCCAACACTTGCTCAAAGGTTAATAGAGTATCAAAGGTAGCACCAACAGTTGAAAATATATGTCGGCCTCTTCTAGTTTTATCTGTTTGTAATCCCTCCACTGCAGCCTGTAAATTCCACAATTCCAATATTAATAAGCCGGGCATGATTTTTTGTAAACCCACTTCAAATCGACCCGCAGCATGCATGTCTTTAATGACTTGTTGCTGGGACATTTTTGCCACATCAGAATCAGCGGGCGCAGTAAATATCGCAATGTGCTGTCTGGGTGGATGCTTGAGGCTATTCGAGCTATTTTGCTTTAGGGTTTGTTTATGGTTAGCCGCGGCCAGATTATCACTACTCTCGCCTATGCCATCCACTTTGACATTATTTAAGGTTGTGATCTGTTTGCTGCTGGCCGTTATCCCAAAATCTTGCTGCTGAAAACTTGCTCCCACTAACACATGACCGCTAGGAATATCGCCTGAGATAAAATGAATGTCGGCAAAGGCTTTTGCGCTCAAGACTTTTTGCAATTCAAGCGTATGCACAAACACTTTAGCATCACTTTTGATCAGTTCATTACTCCCTTTTAATGTCGTCATGTAAGCCTGCCCCGCCACGGCTAAGCCACCCATAAAGCCACCGAGATCATTAAAAAACCGCTTCATGCCCGATAACACACCTGTTGCTGTATCAACTTGCTTTGCTTCTGCTTCAGCGAAACTATTATCAACACTGGCGGCAAAAATGACATCCAGCGTCTGCAGCGGTTTATCGCTAAGCTGATCCCCTTGAGCCAATGTTAATAACTCATAAATTCGACAATGACCATCGCCCTTATTTTCACTCGGGCCTTGCTGTAAACAGGCTTGATAATCCCATACACCATCCGCAGGTACTTCTCCCTCAGCAGGATATAACATGGGTGTCAGCTCATGGTCATTACTTAGTGCCTTTAAAAACCAGAATATTTGACGAGTATATTTGGATTTATTGGCTTTTTTAACAAAACTGTCTTTACCCTCTGCGCTATAGAGCAAGCTGTCGGCAAAACGGCTAATAAGTAAGTGGCCAGCGAGATAATCTTCATTATTGAGGGTAAATAAATCCAGCAATGCGGCATGACCATAATCACGATTAACCAGTTTATTGCTCATATACTGAGCTTGTTCAATGGCATCACGGGCCACCTTACGCAATTCGGGCAGGATAATGCGGGTTAACGGCGCGTTATCTTTCACTGACACCTTATCGCCGTAATCGTCATACAATTGCCTCAATTTGGGCTCATGTTTAGCTAAAATCACATGATGGACAAAATTGGCTAAATTAAAATGTTCATGTCTGCCAATGTATTCTTGCAGCTCAGTTAAATAGGTTAATCCTTGGGTCGTCTGCTCAATTTGGTGACGCAAGTCAAATAAGGGATCGCTTAAAATAAGACCCACATACTGGTTTTCACGACTGGCTTCGAAAATATCACTTTCGCTACCATGGCTTTGCCATAACTCATCATCATTAGGGATCACCGCATTATCTGGCACGGGTCGATGTTTGCTTAAATGCAGCGCCCTGAGTCTTGGTGCCATATCATAACGACCTAAACTTATCTCACCCGGCTCAGGTGTTTTTTGATGCCTTAAGCTATCGGAATGGAATCGACCAAAGGGGCCATCGGTTTCTAATTGAGTTAATTCCTCAACGGCTAAATCGGCAATGCCTTTAGCGTAATCACCGCTTAAGTCTTGTAAATAAGCAACGGGATCGGCGTACATCATCTCACCTACCGACTGCTTACTGCGGGCTCGTTGTGGCGCAACTTTATCTAATTTATAGAAACGGCCAAAACTGGCATGATCGCTGGGCAGGTTAAATGAAATACGCTCGCAATGATCGCTTAATTGCTTTTTATCCGCCTCTAATACCCTTAAACGCTCGGCGCTGAGTTGCACCTCACTGTAAAACACTTGAGGCTTTTCACTCTCAAGCAAACCGCCCCAAGAGCGATAGTTTTTAATGGGAAGATAAATCGCCTCCATGGGCTGACCAATGGCAGGCCTATCATATTCTGATGGAATGTCGGCGTTTTCATCTTCCGCTCGTAATTTGGTTAATAAAGTGTCTTTGTAAATGGGGGTGCAATCATCCTCAAAGCTGATCAAGATTTCACGCCAAATCTTTTGCCCCATAAAGATATACAAAAAACCGTCTCTGGCATGAATAACCCCAGTTCGATTATTCTCAAGCTTAACCAGAGGCACTATGGGTGCAACCACATAATCATGGCTACCTTGGCAGCGATCGGACGTCCAAAAGCTGTCAAATAAGGGCAGCTCTACTGGGCCTTTCTCGGTTTCAATTAATAATGTGGCCTTGTCTCGCACCCCATCGGCCTGCCACACATGTAGCTGGCTGTTATTCTTGGTATCAATGACTTCATCAGCAGGTTTTTGCCCTGTGATGACGACTTTTTGCGTATCTGACTCTTTTATCCCTAAAATTTCAACAAGATATTCTTTTTTCTTACATGTTTCTAATTCACTCGCCATGATGAGTTCCCTTTATCATTGACTGAATACGGATGGAATTAACTGTTTGGGAGCTTGCACAAATTCTGGCTGTGCTATTTTTGATGCTCGCAAAAGAGCCTGCTTATCTTGTTGCATTCGATTTAAGCGCTGCATTTGCCCTTGGTTTAACCTGACGATTGGCCTTGCTGGCAATGCCCCGTCAAGATGGCTCGTTGAGTGCACAAACTCAGGATTATGACTATCGCTATCGTTAAAGCAGCCCCACCAGCGATGACCTTGTGTTTCTAATTGCCCATAGGTGTTGCCAAACCAATAAATTGCCGAAAAACCATGAAACAAATTGTTTAAGTTTTCATGCTGAAAAAAATAACTGGCAACACGTTTATCGAAATAGCGAAAAATGCCTTTTCTATTTTCAGCGAACATCACAATAGTATTCGCTCGCAGCTTAGCCAGTACTTGCTCAGTGGTTAATGAGGATGAAATAATCATTAGACTCATTTTGTCATCACTTTGGGCTTTTTCATTGAGCCAGACTAGATCCGCATCATTGTTTAATGCCAGCACTATCGGCCCCACTTGCATGACATCAATCAGCTCAGTGTCATCAAACAAGTACTCGTAATTCGGCGCAGGATTATTTTCATAAAGCCATTTAAGGTAATGATCGGCTCTGTCTATCATCGCCCAACGCTTTTCATTTGGAGCCAATGCTATTTGATCAAAATCGATTGGTGTCATGCTTGCGCCCCCAAACAAGGGCAGTCTTCCCTTGGGCAAGAGCCATCACTTTGACGTTGGCAGAGGGTAATAATCGGCAACTCCTCCGCTGCCGCGCTCACCAAACTTTGCTCAACAATCGCAGGTTCCACTTCTTCTGCCACTACCGCTTCCATTACCTCTTTGGGCAATATGGGTTTCTTGCCGCCATAGCCGCTACCGCTGCCTGCGCTACCGCCTGAATTTAAATTAATGACCGAACCGTTGATATGCACGCCAGCGGGGTCGATTTTGACAAAATTGCCCCCCACTTTTAACGTGACTTCGGCGCCCGCGTCGATAACCATTTTACCGCCGGACTTAAGATGAACATCGCCGCCCGCTTCCAGTAGATATTTTTTACCGACTTTTTGGTGTTGGCTGCCTTTGATTTGAACGGACTGGTTTTTAGCAATTAAGGTGCGGCTTTCCCCTTTAACGGTAAGGTGATCATGCCCCTGTACTAAACCAATGCGATCGTTGGCCACGCTCAAATGTTGGGCATTACGAATGACATTGCGCTGAGTGTCAGTGACTTTGATGTTCATGTCTTTTTGGGCATGGAAATAAATGGCTTCCTCCCCCGCTTCATCATCAAAATACAGCTCGTTGCTGCCTTCGCCTCTGTGAGTTTTGGTTTTCAATACCGTGCGCGCTTGATGCTCAGGTAAGCTATAGGCAGGGGAATTGACCGCATCATGGCTGCGACCTGTGATAATGGGCTGATCCGGATCCCCTTCAAAATAAGACACTATCACTTGATTGCCAATGCGCGGCACCGACATCATGCCATATTGCCCGCCCGCCCATCCTTGACTGACTCTTACCCAACCACTGGATAGATCATCGCCATTGCTGTATCTGTCCCATGCAAATTGCACTTTCACTCGGCCAAATTCATCACAATAAATCTCTTCCCCCTCTGGCCCCACAACCGTGGCGATTTGCTCACCATTAATAAGGGGTTTAGGGTTGGGCTTGGCTTGCCATGGGCTATTAGCTGGAATAAAAGCAAACTCATTATGATAAGTGGTAGGCGTGGTGGTGTTGGTCTCTTCGCTCGCCGCCCCTTGGACACCAAAGTGCGTCACGCGCGTTAACAGCCAATCACGGTTACACTCCACCTCTAAGTGATCCACTAAATCAAATTTATACCCACTGCTGGCCGCCATGATATGACTCTTGGCTTGGCCCTGTTTGGCGTCACGACGTAAATAATCTAATCTGGCCTGAGTATAAGGCATGCCCGTATCATCACTTTTATAACGCCCAGGAAAATCAAAATGCTCATAGCGCCCTTGATCACCTTGGTCTTGCTGATGCTCACAATCGCTGGCCATCGCCTGTTGTAAAAAACTGTACTCGGGCTGCTTAAAACTGCTGTCTTTGAGAGTGACGACTGCTGGACGCACTTTGTGGGTGAAAGAAAACTGGCGCACAAAAGGCATGTCAGACACGCCGCCATTGGTGGCATTATAGGGAAAAGGCTCACTTAATTTCGCCAGCTTTAGGGGGCTGTCACTCAAGATGAGAGTGTGACTGGTTGCAGTATGCTCAAAATGATAAAACAGCCCTTCTTCGGCTGCTAATCGCTGAATGAAGTCCAGATCCGTTTCACGATATTGAACGCAATATTCCCGCACTCGCTCGCTTAAGCTTGGTTCACAGTTAAAGGCGAAATCAGTGATCCCCATCTCAGTCAGTAAGGTTTGAATAATGGCAAGGGCACTTTGCTCTTGGAAAATACGGCTATTATGCCGCAGGGATAAACGCGAAAAAGCAGGCACTAAGGTGAGATAATATCGAGTATGATGATGGCCCGTATCCCCCTTTGTAAAACGGCTCACGATACCGTGTACTTGGCGCTGAACCACCCCATTAACCGCCCATTGCATTAAACCGCTTAAGTCCACCACATCATTGGGGTTAATATCACTTCGACGGCTCACTAAACTGAGTTTGACTTCAAAGGGGGTGGATAAGCTCTCGCTAAAGCGAAAGTCCACTAAATCGAAATCGCTTTCATCGAGCCCTTCTGCGCTAAAATGATAACGTAAGCCTGAGCCACTTAATACTTCACTGGCCGAGCTCCCTGTTTGTGACGACATGATAAATTCCTTTTTGTATTTTATACCTTAGCATTTTGATACCTCAGTACGTTAGCTAACGTGTTCGCTTGGCTCACTTTATTGCTTTGCTATAGGCCCTTAACAGACAAGGCACATAGCGAAACAGATATAAGCTGACGTCACCACATCGCATAAGAAAGGCGATATGGTGACGTGCTTATTTAAAGAGCTGCTCAGGGTCATTTGTTTAAAAAACCGCTCAGGGTCATTTGTTTAAAAAACCGCCCAGGGCTGTTCTCTTAACCCAATAAAGTAAAAGCCGCTCAGGGCGATTTATTAGCTCAGGGCTGTTAGCTCGCAGCGCCCGTCACCGCATCCAGCAATGACTCATTGGGTTTACGCCAATCATCACCACCTGTTGTCCCTGCCGTCAGGTGATCCCAATTGATCTTACGATAAGCAAGCGACACTTTAATCAATTGAGTGAAATTAGATTGCTTAGGATCTTGGCAATGAGGCATTTGACACTCAATATTGACTATCGTCGCCCCCTCCAATGAAGTCACAAAAAACTGCTCTTGCTTGCCTTCAGTGGAAGTGCGATACCATTTAAGCACTACGTTGGTTAACTTTTCCCCTGTCGACAAGGCGTTGTACATTAACGGTACGGCTTTATTCAAGGCGACAGTGAAAGTAAAAGGTCGATGTACTCGCTGCCCCGAAGGCTGACCCGATTGCGGATCCGTCGGTACATTCACAACATGGCTAAATTCTTGTACTAGCATTTCATTTTCATGGCCTTCAACAAAAATATCACCCACTGAATCGGCAGTAAATGCACCTGCAGTGATGAGTCCCTGAGTTTGGCCTAAGATAGAGATATAACATGGTGTTGGCACAGCTTGATTCCTTAACTATGTTTGTAAGTAATGACTTACTTGAGTCCCTAGAGCTAACATCATTTCAATATTCATAAAGGCTGTTCATACATTCTCTTCATAAAGGCTATTCATAAAGAGGATGCCCTTTGAAACTAGAATATTGATAAGTGTTATCAGTGTGTTAGTGACATTTTGCCATTATTATTTTTCATAATGATGTCACTAACCGCCTTAGAAGAATGCAACTCACATGCCAAGTTTTAATACACTGTTTTTAAAGAATAATGTTTTCACCTTATTACAGATTGAGCAATAACTTGCTCAAATTAGGCAAGTTATTGCTCGGTTCGGGCAACTTTTTGCTCGACTCAGGCTCAGAGCTGGCCCAAGAAAAGGCTTTTCTGATTGCGCAGCTAAAGGCTGCCCCCAATAACAAGGCACTCAAGGCTTCTGTTATAACTGCTCAAGGCTCTCATTACTCTCAAGGCCCTCATTGCGCTCAGGGCTGCTATCCACAAGACGATCAGCGTCCTTTATCCGCTCAAGGCTGTCATTGTGCTCAAGACGCTCAAGGCTGTTCTGGGTGAGTGCTTTATTAGCCCATTCTTGCTTTAATAACATACGCTTGATGAGTAAAGACTTTAATTGCCCATCCAATAACATCAACTCTTGCTCAGCGCGATCCAGTTGCGCCGTATTTAACATCTCATCAATATAGTAAGCCCTTCCTAACACTGGCGATAAACTACTGGCATACTGATCCAGCTCGGTCGACATCTGTTTTAACTGAGTAATTTTTGAATTATTACTCGATAGCTGATTAATTTGCTGGCGAATGTTTGCCATACGTGTACGGGCTTTGGAAAAGCGCTGATAATATTTATCTAAATCAATTAAAAACTCAATTTGCTGAGGATAAATCAACATATCTTTATTCGCAGGCGGCACAGCTGAAAATAACGCATCAATTTGGGTATTGATAGGTGTAACCTCTCGCGGCTTTGGATCGACTAACACCTTAGTTGCTGAGGTTTGTACCACTAAAAAATCCACAACATTCTGTGGCGCTTTATATAAGGTGCCTATCAAGAAGACAAAAGTGAAACCCAACACTGCCAGACAAGAAAAAGACAAGCCTCGCCAAAATAATAATTTACGTTGTGAGTCCTTACTCTTGCTCTTGAGGTTATTCAAGGTAGGGACAACGTTATGAACTTGATTCACCGCATCAAGCTTTTCAAAAATTAAAAAACCTAAAGTATCCAGATTCGGCACTAAATTCGGTGACGCATCTTGCTGATAAGATTGCACCAATTCAAATAACTGCTGACAAGCATATTCACAGCGATACAAGTCACGCACATTATCCATGGTGCCCAGCAGTTCTTTCAGATCCGGCGTCACCCGCGTCACCATCCAATTGATGATCTCGGTGGTTTTTTCCAGCGACGGACTCGACTCTTTACTGGCATGAGCCAGCACCGCTAACATTAATTCCAAACCTGTCGCTAAACCCGATACACCATCGGTTTTACACACCGCCACACAATAATAGGCTGAGGTTAATAAGTCCGCTCCAGCATCTGTCGCAATACTTTCAGCCAAGCTTTTGATTTTATCCCAATCAACACGACCACTTAACGGACTATAACGCCGATTTATTTCTGTACGCATCGCTTGATAACGACTGTCATCTCTGAGCAAGGCCGGTTTTTGTGTTACCTTAAAACGGTTAACTCCGGTGAGAATTTGCTCTGTCACAATATAATACCACCTTTCAAAATGGCTAAATGTGCTCCCCTAATACTTCAAGGAACCTAAAAGTAAAAGGGAAGGTATTTAGCAAATAAGTCAATCAATATAGGGTTTCAGGAATGCTGTAATCGCTCAGCAAACGACTGGTAAATGGATTAGCCGTATCTTGCGTATGCAAACGATAGGTCACATCGCCTTTATCAATGGAAAATTGATAATCAATGCTAGTGCTACTTGAGCCTGTCATTCTTGCGGTATCCAATAAACGGAAGAATGCCCATGGTCCATCGTAAGCTAAACTGCGAGGCGATTGGTTGGCCGTACTAGGCACTAAGGTCAATTTACTTTCAGCCGACTTTCTTAAGGTATTAGGCCAAACCAGTTCCACACTGCGTTGTGGGCCATGAGAGTACTCAACATATTGGCCATCAATATTAATCACACTACGACGCTTATTTGGGCTCATTTGCAAGGCTTCCATGGTAAATTGCACATCTAAATTCCCCTGGCGATTAAAGAAAGCTTGTTGAATTTGTTTCGCCTGCTTAAGTGAGTCCATCACTTCTTGACGAATAAGGCCAGATTTGCCCCCATCTTTGCTGTCTTCTGTTTGTGCAAACTGCTCTAAAGTATTGATATTCTCTTCTATAAACATCTTCATTTGCTGCTCATAAAACACATTGATGGTGCCGTCTGGGCCAAAGAAATGTTCAAAATCCGCCAAGGAAACTTGCTTAGTTGTCTCGGTATTAAAAGGATAACGTGACGCCAATTTTTGCTGATATTCAAGGTAAATATCATTATGCCAGCGGACTTCAAGATGTTTGATAGCACTTTGCAGAACCACCTTCCAACTTTCGTTGGCCAGCTTCACCATAATACTGTCCATGGGCTTAGGTAAATTACTGGCAATACGTTTCAAGGCAAAAATAGGATCGGCATCATTGAGTGTTAACCTTTCTTGTGCCGCCTGTAAAGCGGCTTTCCCCACATCTGGCGCATCTTGAATCGCTTTTAAATAACCATGAAGCTGAGTCACAGAATCCATCACTTCAGCCATGTAGTTAGGCTGAGTGCCATCCACCTTTTCTAGCTGGTTTAGCTTGGCAAAATTACCATCAATTAATGCCGCAATTTTATATTCAGGCGTCGCCATTAAGGCCGTTTTAGCATTATCATCATCGGGTAAGGTCGGAAAAAGCTCTGTATTATCCGATAAGGTATTCAATATACGGCTAATGGGCTTGCTGCCCGAACTGATAGTATCCAGCACGAATACGCCGTGATTAATGTCTCTAAAAGCTTTGATATCAAATTGATTCAAGGCACCTCGCCAAGTACTGTTGTAATCACTGATATACTGATCGCGAATTTTATTGCGCAACACTTTTTTATCTTCAGCACTGAAATCACTGGACTGTGACTGCCCAAGCACCCAGCTATCAATTAACGCTAATTCAGAAACTGAATCGGACTTAGGAATAAAATACCCTTTAAATCCTTGTTTAGTGAGTAATCTTGGTACATTTAATGAATCTGAATCGCCATGAATATCGCGATCACTGAACACAAGTTCAAATGCAGGTCCCGTGGTCAGTTTTAAATCCAGTGCTCCACCCAGCTCAGAGGATGCCGTTTGCTTTAAGTTACGGTACACCCGTTGCTCAATGGGCAAATGACTCAATTCTTGCTGCGTGCGCGCGATCAAACCATCATAAGGACTAATGGCATCAATGGCCTCTTCATTACCCGCTTGGCGCATGGCCTCTAAATTGGTATGTTCAAGAGCATAATCAAGATGCGCCATCAGTTGGGCCTGTAGCTCACGATTACCTTCATAAGCTTGCTGCCAGCGCGAAGCGAAATAATCGGTGACAAACTTATTTTGGCGACCACTTTGATCCACCATCATTCTAAAGACTCGCAATAAAGACAGCTTTTCATCGCTGGCTTTTGAGGCATTAAGCATATCCGTGGCCACTTGCTTCAGCAACGCAGGAATATAACGGTAAGCTAATAAATTAAGGTAAGTTTCTTCTACTTTCGGGCCTATCACATGGCCTTGATATAATCCCAGATCAGAGACAAAACGCGGTTTTTCATGAAAAAAACCAAACTCTAACGTTGCCGAGCGAATAGTATTTAACGGCGGTACTATACTTTTAGCCACTTCATCAAAACTAAACTGATGATATTGTTCATTAAAGCTATTTACTTTACTGAGAACTGCATCAGCTTGTTTGTTATTTTGCAAATAGTAACGATGCCAACTGCCCACCAGTAATACCGACGCTATCGAGCAAGCCACAAAAGATAACGCCATCAAACGACGCTTTTGCTTAGCAACCTTAAAGTTATCAGAGGCTAAACCTGCCTCAGGATAAATAATGCGTTTAAACAAAGGCTGAGTAAAAAATGCGGTGGAATTTTCACTTTTTTGTGCACTGTTAATGGTTTCGCTTAAGCCATATTTGCGCGATGCACTGTCAACATAGGCATTGGTTGGCACCCCTTCTTGATACACAGAGGTAAAATACACACCACGAACTAAAGCCGAAGTAGAGAACTGATCCGACGCTAAAGCCTCGTTAAAAAAGTTACGCAATACCCCATGGGCACCGGCAATTTGACGAGAGAAACTGTAAATTTCAGCCCGCTCTTCCACATCACGGCATTGCAGCAAGGCTCGAGGTAAACAGGCATTAATGCGCTCAATAAACACAGCAAAGTCAGCATCAAACTCTTCTAACCAACTGTCTAGGTTGTCCACCGAGTTCAAAGAAAACGTAAACCCTAGAATTTCATCACGTTGGCTCTGAGTATAATGGCGAAAAAAAGGCTCAAAACCTTGTAATAAATCCAACTTAGTCAATGAAATATATACAGGCAAACGGGTCGATAAGGTTTCCATCAACTCCCGTAAACGGGTACGAATAAGCTGACCATAAGCCTTTCTGTCAGACACAGTGCCACTGACCATATCGGCCACATCAATGGCTAATACCACGCCGTTTAGCGGGCGACGGTTACGGGTTTTCTCTAACCATTGCACAAAATGAAGCCATAATCGACGCTCCATCTCCCCACTGCCTTCGACTTTTGTTTGCCTCTGAGTTAATAACTCACCATCAGGATCGATAAGCACGGCATCACGGCCGACCCACCAATCAAAAGAAAAGGGATTTTTGCTTTTACGTCCGGCGCTACGACGGGTCGTCGAAAACATAAATTGTTGACCCGAGCGGTTAATCAGGCTGGTTTTACCCGCATTTTCTAACCCTAACACCAAAAACCAAGGCAAAGTATAAAGATAATTACGCTTATTTAAACTTTGCTTGAGGTGCACCATAACTTCATCAAGTTCCACCTCTTGTCTTTCAACAATGCCTTGAATGGGATCTTCAATCAGCTGTTGATCTTTCATTTCTTGCGCGGCATAGGCTTTCACTTTACGCCATTGCAATAATCCCCATAAGGTAAAACAAGACAGTGAAAAAATTGTACTGAATAAGGCACGAGCAGCCACAGAAGCAAAAGGCTTTTGATCGTCAATTTCAAGCCAAGGTCCCGCCCACCAAATCGCCACATTGACCAGCACAAAAATCACTGCCAATAAGATCGGCATAGCCGATTTTAACTCAGGTAAGATTTTCTTTAAAAAACCTTTTATTATAGACAATATATTACTCATTCCCTGTCCTTAGTTCACCGAGGTGACTTTTTGTAGATGTGACACCAAGGTTGGTTCCCAATCCGTTAAACTGGTCTCCATCGCCTGCGTATGCAACTGATGATATTCAACTTTAGCCATGGCCGATAATTGGTGGCTATCCATTAATTCTGCGCTTATTAACCTCAAGTAAAACTGCTCTCTCGGCTCTTTAGTACTGCTCATTCCCTCATTTAACATAGCTAATGCCACTGACAAGCCACCTTGATCCGCAAGCTCTAAGGTTTCTTGACGTTTTTGCTCCCAGCTACTCATGACTTCACCGCCAGCCATGCTGGCACCGCTAGCACTGTCTAACCACTGGCGAGTCTCACTACTGACAAATGGCACCGCTCCTTTAAATGACATATCCATTAAACCTGGCACGCGATTTAAAAACGAATAGGTTTCTTCTCTAATGGCATTGGCCCACTCGGAATGCCCTAACGACTGGCAAATTTGCGCACTTAAATGATGACCATCAAACCAAAAAGGAGCCAGAGTTAAACTTTGCTCGACACGCCTAAGCAGCGCCATATCCGCACCTTTACTCAACAAGGTTTGGTATTCATTGACTCTATCTACCGCAACGGGCATCAAACGTGTCTCACCACTGGCGGTTCGCTCAGGCGGACTGATAATAGAAAACCACACGGCAAATCGTCTTAAACGCAAACTCAGCTCAATGCCTAATTCAAATTCACTCAAGAAATCAGCCACTTTTTGTAATGTTTGTTTTGTGGCCTTATCATTACTGGAGTCGATATTTAAGCTAGGTGGCGTTGGCGAACTGCCTTCAGTACTTGCCTGAGGTGTATTTTGAGTCGATGAACTGGCATGCAGCTCAGCTGTTTGAGCTGCTTGTTTAGGTTTAGACTCTCCGCTTAAACGCCGTTTTAATGCTGACTCTAAACGGCTTAACTCATCAAGAGGCAACTCAAACTGCTTAGCAATGGCCATTAAGGCGGCTAATGCTTCAGTAATAGATTGTTTTTCGTCTTGGTCACAAAACTCGGTATCTAAATTTTCCGCCGCTTTAACCAAACGCTGCATGATTTGCGTAAAGAAACGACGCCTTGGCAATACCCCGCGCGCACCCGGAGCAGGAAAACAGCTTTCCCAAAAACCTTGCATAAAACCATGTAAAATAAGCAAAGATAACGTAAAGCGCTCAATGCTGGCTTGATGCTGTAAGCATTGCAGCAAATACGCTATTAACTTCAAATCTTTTGACTTGGTTTCCAGTAAAGTCACAATCCCCGTTTCGACTTCACGCCATTGAATATCGCCGTGAGACAGTGATCCCACTTTGATCATTTGCGATTCAATAAAATCAAATAAGGGATCGTCAAATAAACGCTCGCCCACAGCATTATCGGCACTGATGGGCTGGGTAATTTTGGTTAAATATTCTTTAGACATTTTCGCTCCTCCAAGCCACTGTATTATTCAGCGCTAAAAGGTTCTCTCCATTAATAAGGACAAATCTTGGCCTCATACACGCTTTGAACATGATCATTCTCCCTTGACCTACCAGCTGCATTCACGGCGCAATGCCTTTAAGGATTGCTCCATTTGGTGAGTATCAAATTGCAGCCCATCAATCCATTTGTGCTCCGACCTCAAAACAAACTCTTTATCCAACAACATAGCCTTCATTGCAACAATCGCCTGTAAGCCTCGTCCTGTGCGTAAAATGTAGCCTGAATTGTCGACCATCCAATCTTGAGTCGACTCCCCTTGAGACGTATTAATGCTAATGGCCGCAGTGCGAATATTAATGGGATCGGCAAAAATCAGCTCAACACGGCTGATATTATCAATACAGCTGAGCATCATGATAGGCCTTGGGGGGATCGCGCCTATGGCCTGCGCCGTTGCCCAAATATTTGGGTCATCATCTGGCGTTGTGAAGGCATCACTCAGTAAAAAACCTCGCTGATGTTCCCGCTTAGCTTCGTTGTCAAATGCGCGCTTCCATTGCTTAGTATGAGGATCATCAATGACTTGGATCTGTGCTGACTCACTCATCGTGGGCGTGACAAATACCGTATCAAAACACAGCAGCCGCTCTAACTTGCTGGGCACTTGTCGACACTTAAGGGCATCTTCAAGTAAAGTGCCCTCAGCATGAACAAGACCTAGCGGACAAAACAACAAGGCCAGTAACATTCCTTTGATCTGTGCCATCATTAACTTATCTCCAATTTTATACATTTATGTGCCAAGGTTCGTTTAGGCAAACCTAAGCTAGTCGCCGCTCGGCCTCGATCGCCAGAAAATGACGTCAATCTCGCTTCGATCACCGCACGCTCAAATTGCAACACCGCCTCTTTAAGATCATCGATTTGGTCAAACTTATGTGTGATCTCATTCAATAAACTGGCTGGAAATGCGGCTTCTTCCTGTTGAGATGTCTTATCAAAGGGCGTTTCAGGTTCAATATCCAATGTCGGCAAGGCACTCAAATCAATTTCTTGGCCATCTAACGTCAAGGCACAAGCATATTCCACTATGTTTCTCAGCTCACGAACATTACCGGGATAATCATGTTTTATGAGTTTATCGATAGCCGAAAAGCGCACCCCTGGCACTTGCCTTTTTTGACTTCTATTAAAGCGATGAATAAAGTGTTCAACTAATTCAGGCACATCGCTCACTCTGTCTTTTAATGCTGGTATGCGAATGGGGAACTGACATAAACGATAAAACAAGTCTTGCCTAAATGCGCCAGTGCGGGATTTTTGCTTTAAATCCACATGGGAGGCGACAATCAACCTAAAATCAGATTGTGTTTCTTTCGCTGCACCTAAAGCTCTAAATTGACGGCTTTCCAATACCCTCAACAACTTAGTTTGTAACAAGAGTGGCATATCGCCGATTTCATCGAGAAACAAGCTGCCACCATCGGCTGCAGCAATTAAGCCTTTTTTGGCACTCTCTGCGCCAGAAAAGGCGCCTTTTTCATAACCAAATAACTCAGACTCCAATAGATTATCTGGAATAGCGGCGCAATTAATGGCAATAAAAGGGGCATGTTTTCGCTTAGAATAATCATGAACACCACGGGCAACCAACTCTTTACCTGTCCCCGTTTGTCCTTGGATCATCACCGCTAAATCAGATTGCCCGACACGCACAATTTCTTTACGCAAGGTTTGCATTAGTTCACTGCTACCGACCAAGTCATGACTCAGGGCTTCAGCTTGCTCTTTATCAAACTTTTCTTTGCGAATAGAGACGATGGAATCGGACAGTAAACTTTGCTGCCTATCTTGATGACGAATGGATTCAAGTAACTGCCAATGGCGAGTAAACACCGCCACAAAATTTTGCCAATCTGGACGCTCCACTAAATCCGCTGCCATAGCGGCTGGCAAAGCCAGCACGAGAATACCAACAACGGCACCTTTATCACTGTTCAATGGGTAAATAGCCAAATGCTGATCTTTTTTCATGTTCAGCGTTAATGCCATAAACCCACTGTGACCTTGCCAATACAGCAAGGTCTCATGATCCAGCACCATGGTTTTTTGCGATTGCAGCGCATGAGAAAAAGGATGTTCAAAATCATCCACTTCCCACTTGACGCCGCTGGCAATGGATTGAAAATAATCAGGCTCATTGGCCACCACAGTCAACTCACGTCCATCTACTGTCGGTAACAGTAAAAAAGGCAAGTCAGAAGGCAGTTCAACCCGTAGGCCATCCAAAAACTCATTGATGAGTGGCGCGACCTGACGACACGCCAATAATGCTGATGCTCGCTGTAACCATTGCTGGGATTGCACTAGATAACCTCACCCACAAATTCGCCGTCAGTGAAACCTAAATGAATTTGCTCCACCTCTTCTTTATTAGCGAGCTTGTTCAATAACGCCAGTGATACAGGCGGTAACATTTGGCCATCAATAATAGCCTCCAACATACGAGCACCATTTTCAGCGCGAGTCGAACGCCTGTAAATCTCATCCACTAAGCTAGGTGCTATGCTCACCTGCGCCTTATAACGTTCAACCAACAGGCTCTCTAATTTAGCAAGCTTATAACCGATAATGTCTTTCAATACCGTTTCACCTAAAGGTAAATAAGGCACAATTTCCATGCGCGCTAATAAGGCAGGTTTGAAAAATTCGACAAGTTCGGGGTAAAGCGCATCATCAATATTCTCAGGCGTCTCGGCGTTATCGACGATACTTTGATACCCTAAGTTAGAGGTTAAAAAGAAGATAATATTCTGGCAATCAATCAGTCTTCCTTCACCATCGGCAAGCTCACCTTTATCAAAGGCTTGATAAAAAAGATTCAACACGTCAGGGTGTGCTTTTTCCACTTCATCAAGCAGAACAATAGAATAAGGCATCTTACGTATGGCTTCGGTTAATACTCCCCCTTCACCAAAACCCACATAACCTGGCGGAGAACCAATTAAACGCGATACCGTGTGCTTCTCTTGATACTCAGACATGTTAATGGTGGTCAAAAATTGCTTACCGCCATAAAGCTGCTCCGCAATTTGCACCACAGTTTCAGTTTTCCCCACACCACTTGGGCCCACCAGCAAAAATGCCCCTTTAGGGCGACCCGCTCGGCGTAGATCGGCACGAGCCGTCAACATATTGCGATGAATACGCTCTATGGCCACATTCTGACCTTTTAGAGCTTCCCCTAAAATAGCGGGTAAATGGGTGATCTTATGCAGCTCGTCGGTGTTCATTTGCGACACTGGAACACCTGTCCAGTCAGCAATAACCGCCGCCACTTGCTCGGCATCAACCTCTGGATAAACCAGTTTTCCTTCTTGGGTGAGCTCTTCAATGGTCAGGTTCAGCGCTTGTACTTGAGCACGAATGTCATCAAAATTGTCACTGTTATCCTCATTCAACAATTGCTCACGTAGCGACAACATACTTGAGACTAATTCTTGTTGTTGCTTCCAATTAGCTTCTAATTGCTCATAGTCATGGGCTTGTTGCTCTGCACTGGCTTTAAGCTCGCTCAACCTAGCTTCATCAATGTCTTGACCTAAATGTTGCTGGCGCTCTAATAAGCTGATTTCTTTTTGATGCTGATAGCCTAAGCTTTCAAGTTCAGCCATGCCTTTTGGTGGCGAGCTTAAATTAATCGCAATCCGCGCACAGGCGGTATCTAATACATCAATAGCTTTATCGGGAAGTTGACGATTGGCCACATAACGCGCCGACAAACGAGCGGCAGCTTCTAATGCCGAGTCATTGATTAACACTTGATGGGATTTTTCATACACATGGTGTAGACCACGAAGAATATCCACCGCTTGATCCACACTGGGTTCATCCAATTTCACCAGTTGGAAACGACGCGTGAGAGCAGGATCTTTTTCAAAATACTTTTTATACTCTTTCCATGTCGTCGCACCAACAGTACACAACTCACCACGAGCCAACGCAGGTTTGAGTAAGTTGGCCGCATCACCGCCACCTTCTTGATTACCGGCTCCAATCAAAGTGTGTGCTTCATCGATAAATAAAATAATCGCTTTAGGTGAGGCTTTCACTTCATCAATTAACGCTTTCAAGCGTTTCTCAAATTCGCCTTTAACCGATGCGCCCGCTTGCAACAAGCCTAAATCCAGTGACAGCAAGCTAACGTCTTTTAATCTATCAGGTACTTTACCTTCAACGATACGTCTGGCTAAGCCCTCAACAACGGCGCTTTTCCCCACACCCGCATCACCCACCACAATCGGGTTGTTCTTACGGCGACGACATAAAATATCAATCATCAAGGCGATTTCATCATCGCGGCACAAAACAGGATCCAGCTCGCCTTGCTTGGCCAGCTCAGTAAAATCAGTTGTGAACTTAGCAAGAGCACTATCAGTATTGTTCACTAAAGCCGCTTTGTTGCCTTCGAGTGAAGGGCTGGCAGACTCCGCTGAGTTTTCTGTCAGCGCGACAAAGTGCTTACGCAAGTCTTCACGATTAATCCCCTCAAGCAAGGTAATTAAATTAAAGGGCAAATACCGCTCGGGTCGCATCACAGCAGCGGCAAAAATGGCGCCTGAGCGTAATGATAATTCTTGTAAGTCTGTGGTGGATAATAACCAAGCATCTTGCAGTAACTCCACCAGCAAAGGCGAAAACCCTGGGCGGGTATCTAAGTCTGCTTCTCGAGGCAGCGAATCCCCTAAGTATTGCTTCACTAACTCATGATCGATATTAGCTTGCTTTAACAGCACACGCATATCGCTTAACGGGTTATCCAGCAAGACAAACAACAAGTGCGCTATGGTCACTTCGCTGTTTTGACGACTAATGCATAAAGAAGCAGCTTGCTCTAATCCCAGCTTACTCTGTTGATTAAGCTTGCCGATCAGAGTCGATAATTCGATACGGATCATAAAATTTCCCTATTTTAAAATCTGAAATAATTGATTCAGTACACCAGATGATTTCTGATTTAATGACACTGAATAAAAAGTAAAAATCACGCTAAGCAAACAGAAGAAACCTGCAAAAATGGTCCACAAAGGCAATTGATGACCAATTTTATACTTAGTATTGACCACGTGTTCGGTGGCACTGGTCAGCTGCTCAGGCTCCTCATCGGTTAAACGGCGAATCGTCTCATAGAGCTCGGTATAAATTTTATCGAACTCTTCACGGCCATTCGCCATCACCTTATAGCGACCCTCAAAGCCCAAAGAGAAACATAAAAAGATAAATTCTAATAAATCTTTATATTTGTGTGGTTCACTCTCAAGTCTTTGTAAAATAGTGAATACTTTTTCACCACCCCAAGTCTCATTATGAAAACGAGTCAGTAAAGAATGTTCCGCCCACACACTTTGAGAGCCCCATTCGGTGCTCATAACCGCTTCATCAATAAAGCAACATAATAAATAACGATAAGCCAGCACTATGGCATGTTCATACCCTGCTGTTACCAGCTCAGTTTCAATGGCAATAATGTCTTCCAAAGTCTGCTGATAAAGCTCGGGCACCTCTTCATGAGCCGTGAGTTTTTTCACCCTTAGTGCCATACCCAGCAGCGGTGTGGCCGCATCAATCAGTAGATTAATACTCTCGCCACGCAACTTGAACCAATATTGCTGATCACCGTCGATTTGTTTAGCATGATCAAACAAGCTGCCGTCTAAACTGGTATCAACCTGTTGTTTTTGTGGTTTATCATCCATTGCCATTAGTTCCTCTTATCGCGACCAGATGAAACCCATATTGCAGATCATCATCGATATTATTTTGCTTGGCATGTTCAAAGAAATTCCCTTCTAAACTGGTATCGACTTGCTGTTTTTGTGGTTTATCATCGATATTATGTTTATCATCCATTGCCATTAGCTCCTGTTATCGCGACCAGATGAAACCCATATTGCTGATCGGTATCGATATTATGTTTGTCATCCCTCACCATTAGCTCCTCCATTAGCTCCTCCATTAGCTCCTTATGGCCCAAAATTGCAATTCAAGCTCTGAAAAATCACCCGCAACATGAAAAGCAAAACCCGATGAATTACTGAGCATGCGCCACTCAGGGCTTGCGCGGTCAAGCTGGAAGTAGGTAAAGCCTGCATGATAAGGTAACTGACGTGGGGCAACTGGCAGCGGTGTTAACGGTACGCCCGGTAATTGTAATGAAATCAGCTCGCGTATTTTCTCAACCGAGGCCACTTTGGTTTGTTGGATAAATAATTTGCGTAAGTCATCCAGCGGCATTTTGGCTTTCACCGCCAGAATAAACGTCGCCTCTTTGACTAAATCAGGATCTTGTACCGGCGCAATTTGCAAGCCGTACTTGCGTTGATGTAATTGCAGTGACACCGCTTTAGGCTCAAGCACAATACTGAGCGACTGACGAAGTAATGTCATGATAGGCGAGAAAGATTCAAGGGGCAGTTTATGGTTATAAGCCTTAAACTCCGGCGCCGTTCGACTCTCATCGGTAAAGGTAAATAGCTCGCCACAGATACTGACCAGGTTTTCATATAAACGCTCTGGGTGAATACGTTTTTGAGTGGCCATGTGCTGTAAAATAGGGTGCATGCGATTAAGTGATTGTAGCAACATAAAATCTGATACATCTGCCACTCCACCTTGACTTGGCATACCAATGCGCTGCGCAATGTTTTTGGCTCGCTCTTTCATCAACCCCGCCATTTCACCGATGAAACGATGCAATCTCGGCACACCCGTGACATTTAAATGACAAGGAATAAAACTGTCATCCAGCATGACACTGCCATCGGGACGCTTTTCTAAAATGCGAGCAATAGCCAATGAGGTATACGCACTACGATCGTCTTTTTCAAGCATCAAACGCATACGCAACGGGCTCACATCAATGGTGGTCAAATCCCCTTGCTCGGTATGCACATCACGCACTTCATAGCGTCGTGACTCATAACGACTGGCGTCCATTTTATCGGCATGAGAAATCTCTGTCACCGAATCCCCTTTAATGGGTAAAGCCAAATACACAATTTGGTTAGCTAAGGCACTGTCTGTCACTTCTAATGCATCAGGTAACACATCTTCTTGAGGCATATTAAACACAGTGCCATCGGGCATCACACCCACAGCATGTTCAATGGCAATACGGCCGAAACTTAAATATTCAGGATTTAAACTCAGCTGAGTAATACCGTATAAGTAGCCTGTTGATTGAGACGACTTTGTCTCAACAATGTACTCAAAATAACGTTGTTGCTGTTGAAAATGCTGAGGTTTAATGAATAAACCTTCATTCCAAATGACTCGGTTTCTCGATGACATAATTATTCTACTATTTCTAATTTGAGCTCATGCTCTGTAAAGAACATGAGTAAATGATATTCTCGGCCAATCGACTTTACCTTGACGACTTTTTTCCACTGCGCCACATTGGGGTCGCTATATTGCGCCATCACGCCAATATAGTGGGTGTCAGGTTTCAGCTTTAAAGGTTCAATAAACTTAAATTGATCCGGGAAAATAATGTAATCACTGTGCTTAAGGTAATTGGACCCTAAGGCGGTTTCATGATCTTCAACCAAAGCATCAAAATCTGCCGCCATAAACAATGAATCGTCTTCAAGTAAAAACACCTGATATACCACAGGCGTCGACTCGCCATTGGCATTAGGGTTAAGCACGTGATCCCCTACCATGCTATAAGTCACTTGGGTGGGTAGGTGTTTCGGCGCGCCCACTGGCGTATCAGGATCCCAGATCACCTGACCGGCTTTTTGTGTGGCTTCCCATGCCGAACTACATGCTCCCAACTGAATTAGCACGCTTAAAATGAGTCCTAAACGTACATAGCTCATTAGGCTAACCGCTGTAATTCACGTAATTTTTTATCGTAGGCTTGATCGAAAATTTCCCAGAACAGCTTTTCAAAACCTTGTTGGCGATTAGAGGTGAGCTCTTGATAATAACTTTCATACATATTCCACGCCCAATGCTCAGTTGATTGATTTTGAACATCACTCGCGCGGCGATATTTTTTAAAGCGTTTCATTAAGCCTTCAGGTGAAAAGGCTTCTAAAATATGTCCAAGGGATTCTGTAATGGCCGTTTGTACCGCTTCATTATGTAATTCAATGGTTTTTAAACTTTCCGCAATCGCGGCTTGAGAGGATAAATGCACCGCGCAAGACTGATTATCAAACAAGGTTTTCATGGTATCTTCGTACCCTAAACCGAGTCTCAATGGATTATCTTCTATTGGCTGTAAGTTCTTATTGATATGCGCATAACGGCTATTATTAACACTTTGATGTAATGACAGTAGGCCTTTAATCGTGGCTTGCAAGGATCTCCCCATGTCCATTGCCACCGCTTGCATTTGATTGGAGTCATTTTTATTGCCCACTTGCACTCCAAGGCCTCTAAAAAGTGGCCCCACGGCTAAGTGATTCATGCCCGTACCTAGCTCATCATTCCAATTGCTCCCAGCATCACTGCTCAGCTCAGACTCAAGTAAATCGAGTGTTTTCTCATCCATAATAAATTTATCCATACTGGTTTTTTGTTTAAGCGCTATTGCTGAATCGGTATCAAACTCTGAATCCGCTTGAACAATAAAATCTTGACCTTTCCACTGCTGATCTTTACCTAATAAATAATCATCTTCAGGTGTCTCAGCTTTAGCGACTGGAAGATCATCGTTTAGTAAATCTAACGTCTCTATCTTGCTGGTTTGAAGCGCATCTAAGGCTTCTAATGGATCATCTTTTATCACAGCAGCGGGGGCAGCAACGATAGGTTCAAACAATTCATCACTTAATAAATCCACATCATTTTCGGTTTGAGGAAATAAGTCTTCTAATGCTTGGCTGCCTTGATGCTGTTTTCCCGCAGCATGCGCAAAATTAACGCGAACATGATACTGACCCAAAATAAGGGTATCGTTATCTTTGAGTTTGACCTTTTTTTCAAAGCCTATGGGTAAGGTTGCCCCATTGATATAAACGGGACCCGCCAGCTCCATTAAACAAAATTCGCCATCCACTTTAAGCAACTGACAGTGCTGAGGCTTAATATTGTATTCACTGTCATTAAGCACCCAATCGGCACTTGCAGCGGAACCAATTACGCCGCCCGCTTCGTCAAATTTATGTGTTGTCGCCAATCCAGATTCCAATAACTGGGTATTCACAACTTGAAATGTAATTGATTTATGCAATGACTTGCTCCTTATCTATTGCCTGATCTGGATCAGCACTTTCTTTTTTTGCTGGGTTTTACTTAAAAAAGATGACCAACCCAATTGCCCACCTTTCTCATCACCAAGGGTTAACATCGGCGTCGCTTCTTTCGCTAAGGTCAATTCTAAGTCGTAAGCCATTTGCTCTCTTAGCACCACTTCCATCACCTTACACAAGGGTTTAAATTCTTTACCTGAAGGTAAAAAATCTTGAAAAGTTTCAAAGGAAAGATTGTCAATACAAATCACAAATTTCCCCATGACATCCGTCACTTTCTCACCAATCACCGTGTCTTCACCTAAACTGGCATTCGCTCTGCCAAGTAAAAATTGCTGTGTCTTGGGGACACGGACTTTTCTTTTTTCCCATTCGCGAATAGACACATGCTTTAAATCGAAACAGTGAGCAATAATGCCCGATACGGTTTGTGGTGAACGACTTCGCCCAGCCAACATGCCCGCGTAAGCCAACATTTTGCACCAGTTTATGGATGTTTCACCGCGTAAATCTTCGTTTGACAACCCCACAAGTGAAAACACTTGCTTGGAAAAGGTATCACTCGCATTATCTTGAAATCGAACGTAATAACGATATTTTCGCCAGCTTTTATAAAATAAGGAAATAAGCCTATGATTGAAAAAATCCAAGAAATTACGCTTCATGCCCTCATCTTCAGGATCGGCAATTTGATCGAGAAGATAATTGGGTAAAGGCGACTGCGCCCCATTTAATCCTAAAAAAGTGGTATCTAACTGTAAGCGATTATCAAGCCGTCTCGTTAAATTTGAGACATCACTACTGGCAAAACCTAAACTGGGATCGGCAGTAAAAAATAATTGGCCCTGATTTTCCCAGTCACGACTGTCCGCATCGTTACCTTCGAGACGATGTATCAGCTCCACCAATTGAAAAAAGTTATACGAGCGAACTTTTTCAGGCATCCTTGCCTGCCATTCGGGTGGCACTAAATTAACGGCTGCTGCCCGATCTGTATATTCCATGTATATTTTTCCTGATTATCGGCATTCACCACCACTAATTCATGAAACGAATTAATACTGGCATACAAAGAAAAGAACCGGCTAAGCACCGACCCAAATAAAAACAGATCCCCTTCACTACCAAATGCAGACTCTTTAAGCGTCACTTCAGACTGTAATCCTCTAACGGGTAAGCCTTTTACGATACGCTCCGTTGGGCCTGAAGTGATATTTAAAATGCCCGCTAAGCGTTGTTTGGCGACCATTTCTGCCTGCCTGTCCACCAGCGCTTTAAAATCATAAGCACGAATAACAGAGCTCAAGGCATCTTTTGATAAGAGTGAGAGGTAATTCAATGATAAATTAGAAATTAATGTCCATAACAAGCCCCCATCAAGCGGTGGACGCAGTGACGCTGAAGGTTCTGTAATATTTTTAAAGGTCACAAAACTGGGGGTTTTATCTGTGGCAATGCAAATATCCCCTTTGCCCAACTCTCTGGGTAACTGCCTGTTGGTACAAGTTAAACGCAATGACACCGCTTCAGTCATATTCACCATATGGGTCTCATCACTGCGCACAAAAGACATCAAATGCTCAAAACCATCATGACGAATACTGCTGCGCACTTTAATACGATAATATAAAGCTAAACGATGACGGGTACGTTCAATTTCATGTTGAAAGCTTTCAAAAGGGGTGTAAACGCGATTTTGTCCACGAATTCTGCCCGCATCAGAATCAATCCAACCTTGCACATGATCAACACTAAAGATTTCATAATGTCCGCCTTTACGACTCGACGGAATAATGGGGTATTCGGTTCGACGGCCATTGAGTTCAATGGGATCTGCATCATGCTCAAATAAATTAATCGCAGGCACGCAATAAAGCTGCATGCTCCCTTGATTAATGCGTACATCGGAAGGCAAGGTTTTTGAAAATTTAAAGCGTAATGTAAAATCACCCGACACATAGGCGGGGATCACCTTATCAATGTTGGTGACATCAACAAAATGAAAGGCCTCAGGAAAGGTAAAATACTCCTGTAAAATACGGTAGCCTTCATAAACGTTTTTAGGATAAGGCAAAATGGCATCATTGGAATCAAACCCCACCGCTTTTAATGAATTGCGCATCAGAGTATAAGCTTGACCATCGGCTATCAGTTCAATACTTTGAAGACAGTTATTCAACCACAAATACAGAGTCTTAGCACTATAATCATCGTTACCTAAATAAAAACGAAGATCATTTAATCCAATCTGTTGCAAACTGGTTTTAGCTGAGGAATGCAACGCCAAATCAATAGTTGAAGACTCACGTGAGTGAGATGAAATAATGTCATCAACCGTAAAAGGATAAATGTCCACATCACGACAGGTTCTAAATTGGCAAATGGTATCGGCAACTGGGTGACTCTTCATTTCACAGCCACTTAAGATCAGCTGTTTCTCATCCATCCCTTCATTCGGGGAGAAAGCCACTATGGTCGTACTGGGCACTGGGCGCAAATAATTCGGCCACAGCATATTGATCATTGAATGGGTCAGCTCTGGAAAGTCATCATCAATTTTTTCACGTAGGCGCCCAGTTAAAAAAGCAAAGCCTTCCAATAACCTTTCAACATCAGGATCGGTACTCTTGCCGTGTAAATAACGGGCCAATTGAGGATGCATATCCGAAAATTCTTTACCTTGCTCTTTTAAAAAAGCAAGCTCATCCCTGAAATATTTATTTTGTGACACGACTAAATCACTCTATATTTTCGGTTATTATCCAGAAAAAGCTCAATTTGAATTTTTTCATCCATGTTTGCTACGACCAAGGTGCCAAGAATATTAAAAGTGAGATTCATTGGATTGTTTTCATCATTAAAAACAGATACTTCAACATTCTTTATACGAGGTTCAAACTGTTCAATACACTGTTTAATTGACAAGCGGATCTGTAACCCTAAGTCAAAGCTGCTCAAAGAAGTATCATTAAAATCGAGTAATCCATACTCTGGGCAGCTTTGTGATTCGCCTATACGTGCATTCAATACTCGAGTAATGCTACGTTTAATAGAATCCATGGTCTCATCCACTGAAGAATGATCCACCGATACTCTCGGCGCATCAGGGATTAAGCGCTCAAAGAAACTCCTGCCTCCTAATCTTTTTTCTTCAGTGTCAAACACCTGTTATTACTCCTGATCCAACTTACCAACCAGTGATAATTCGAAGTTAGCACCCATATATTTGAAATGAGGTCTAACCGATAAACTCACTTGATACCAACCTGGATCGCCTTCAACATTTGAGACCGAAATGTTAGCGGCGCGTAAAGGCTTACGGCTACGAACTTCTGCAGGCGGATTTTCTTGGTCGGCTACATATTGCTTAATCCAACCATTCAACTCTCTTTCAAGATCTTGACGCTCTTTCCATGCACCAATCTGCTCACGTTGTAGCACTTTAATGTAGTGGGCTAAACGGTTAATGATCATCATGTAAGGGATCTGCGTGCCTAACTTATAGTTAGTTTCCGCTTCTTTACCTTCTTTGGTCGCAGGGAAGACTTTTGGCTTTTGAATCGAATTCGCTGAGAAAAACGCTGCGTTATCACTGCCTTTACGCATAGTTAGGCTGATGAAACCTTCTTCGGCTAATTCATATTCTTTACGGTCGGTGATCAAGACTTCTGTTGGAATTTTTGACTGCAATGCGCCCATGGTCTCAAACACGTGCACAGGTAGATCGTCCACTGCGCCACCACTTTGAGGACCAATGATGTTCGGGCACCAACGATAACTGGCAAAACTTTCTGTTAAACGTGTCGCTAACGCAAAGGCCGTATTTCCCCACAAATAATCTTCATGGCTTTCACTCACATTTTCACGGTAGTTAAAGCTATTGATTGGGTTATCAATGGGGTCGTAAGGTACACGTAATAAGAAACGAGGTGCCGTTAACCCTAAGTATCTTGCATCTTCAGATTCACGTAATCCGCGCCATTTCGTATATTTAGGTCCTTCAAACGTGGCTTTTAGATCTTTTAAATTAGGTAATTCTTCAAACGACTGAATGCCAAAGAAATCAGGTGCCACTGACGACAAGAAAGGCGCATGAGCCATTGCGCCCACAGCGGACACGTATTGCAACAACTTCATGTCTTGAGAAGATGGCGTAAACGCATAGCTGCCAACGATTGCCCCGATTGGTTCGCCACCAAATTGTCCATAACCCGATGAGTAAACATGTTTATACAATCCTGATTGCGTCGTCTCAGGCGCAAATTCAAAATCATCTAATAACTCATCTTTAGTGACATGTAATAAATCGATTTTAATATTTTCACGAAAATCAGTACGATCAACGAGAAGTTTTAAGCCTCTCCACGCAGATTCAATCTGCTGTACATCTTCATGATGTAATACTTCATCCATTTGTGCACTGATCTTCTGGTCTAACTCAACCAGCATTTTGTCAACCAATGCCTTATTAACAGGCTCAGATGTTTTATCCGATCCTAGAATATTTGAAATAAATGCCGCCACCCCTTTCTTGGCAACATCATAACCTTCATCAACAGGATCCATACGCGTATGCGCCATGATCTCATCGAGTAGATTACCGCCTTCTAAAGCGGCATTGTCAGTTGTTTGAACTTGACCTTCCATGTGGTGATATCCCTCTAATAAATTTTATATGTCAACATTAGCTAAATCCAACAGTCACCTTTTAAAGTGAGTGACTCATTTAGTCTTGAGCGTCTTGAAGTTCGCGTAGTAATTGCTCACGTGATGCTTCTTCAGAAAATAACTCTTGCAAGCGAACACGGAAGGAAGGAATGTTACCCAGCGGACCTTTTAGTGCCACAAGAGCTTCACGAAGCTCAACCAGTTTTTTGATTTCTGGTACTTGTCTTGCCACTTCATCTGGTGTGAAGTCTTTCAACGAATTAAACGATAATTCAAAAGGCAGCTCACTGCCTTCTTCTTCCACTAACTTATTGGCTACACTACCTGAAACAGATAATTTGCTCTCTTTCATCACAGAAGAAAAATTCGTTTTATTGACTGAAACGGCTTCTCTATCTTCAAGCTGAGTGGATTCAGCATGCCCTTTAAAATCGCCTACAACTAATAGTTTTAACGGAAGTTCCATTTCCGCTTGCGCGTCCCCAGTTGCAGGAACATATTTAATATTAATGCGCTCTTTAGGCGCGACGGTTCCATCTTTAGCCATTACAATCTCCATATCATAGATAGTATCGAAAAATTATTTTTGGGCGCGGCTGTCAACAGAAAACATTGTATTACGTAATGATACAAATATTTCATTCAGTACTCATCTAGATAGTAAACACTCTTAAATAGCGTTTACTAATAAAAGATAAAGGTTAATTATTGCCTAGCTTAAACCCGCTTATTAAGGAGGTATCTTACTTCAATGATTTTAAAAATCAACAGACCCAATACTGACTAAGCTATAGAACATGAAAGAATAAAAATAGAGATAAGCACAACACCAAACAAGCTTTATAAAGCAAAAAAACATGGCATATTCAGAACACAACACACTATAAGTAGACCACATTTATAGCGGTATAAATTAATAATCATAAAAATCAGCACTTTAAAATAAAGCCTTCAAAACACACAAGTAAGGTTTGCTATCCATTAGCCTAGTACAAGAACAATGATGTAAGCACCGGAGAGTTCGATAAATAATAAACAAGGCAACACACTAGACAAAGGTATTAAAATCCATCTTAATATAAAAATAAAAAAGCACCTAAACTAAATGAAAGTTAAAAATAAACCTTGCAAAAACGTACAATTAGAAAAACTGAAATATTTATTAAAATAAATTCTGTACTCTTTAATTTAACATAATAAATAAAATCACGATGATTAATTGCCATAAAACCAAATGAGAATGAACAATAAAAAAACAATGACAAGGCTTAAGTTAATGGGTTAGCATATAAAGGAAGCTCTGCTTTATTCCTCTATTTAAACTGAACACCCTCTAAAATAACTTCATTAGTTTATTAAATTAGCTATTATTGATGAAAACAAATAGACCATGATTACAATTAAAGTCAGAGATCTCTTACAAGAAACAGCAAAGATCTCTATTTTATACCCATGGCTATTATTGGCTTAACCGCTATCGTTAACGACCGAGTCTATCCTCGCCAATCAAAGATTGCATCATTTGGAAAATCTGCCACATTATTTTCATCAACAAGCCGTTGATAAAGGCAAAAAGAGATGATTATCAACAGCAGCAAACAAACTATCAATTATTCAAAAACATAATATGTATAATCACCTATATTTATACCCGTGATACTCATAAAACCAACACATAAGGAGAGACCAATGACGCTCGATTTATCAATGTGGATTTTCTTCCCGCTCACGCTCGCCATCATTGCGATTTTATTGCAAGAATCCAAAGCCGCATTCGCTTTACTAGCCCTTTTCTTTATTGGCGCCTTATTTGAACAGAAACTCAGGATATTAGGGCTAGTGAGTATTCTGATCGGATTATCTTTAGCCTACAAAACCCCATCATTTAGGCCATTTTGGCGCTATGTGAGTTTAGCCATCATCAGTATTTGGGCACTAGCACTATTTTTCCACTTTGTGCCTGGCTTTAACAACCTACAAGTCTTAAATAAAGTAACGGCAAGCAAAGACAGTATGCCTTTTTCCATATACCTCAACATTGATAAACCTATGTTAATATTTACCTTGATATTGGCTTACCCTCCTCTTCTTGGTAAAATTAAGGCCGTTACACTAAAGCCAATAATATTCACTTTAATACCTCTATTTGCCTTATTGCCCATCGCAAGCCTTTTGGGCGCACTCAAACCTGAATTGTCTCTTCCAGGTTGGTGGTGGCTATTTGCATTTAATAACCTCATCTTAGTGTGTGTTGCCGAAGAAGCGCTATTTCGCGGCTTCTTCCAGCAAGTGATCAGTGCAAAATGCGGATGGATAATAGGACTTCTGATCGCCAGTATTCTTTTTGGACTCGCCCATTTTGCGGGTGGAGCATTATTAATGATATTTGCCACGCTGGCTGGTATTGGATATGGCCTTATTTTTCATTTTACTGGTCGACTATGGGCCGCTATTCTCTGTCACTTTGCATTTAACTTTGCACACTTAGCCTTTTTTACTTACCCGATGTTGGCAAGGTAAAATAGATAACCATTGAGGCTCCAAAGCTTTAATGGTCATCTTTATTTAAAGAAGAAAATGTCCTTATCGAATATATTCATTTAAATATTTATGCCCTAAAAATAGATTAACAAACGCTTACATAATACTTGCCATCAAAGGGGGGGATTATCATTACTCGCTCTCAAGTGATGTTATAATTGTTAGATTCATTTCTCTCCTAACATTATTGATGATGGTAATAAATACGAGTAATAGTCATTACTTCACAACGAATGATGGCGTATATTTACATTACCTCGAAAAAGGAAAGGGTCAGCCTCTAGTCTTATTACCCTCATGGAATATTTCTTGTCAGATATTTAAATATCAATTGGAATCTCTTAGTCATCAATATCGAGTATTAGCGCTCGATATGAGAGGACATGGTCTCTCTGAAAAAGTTTCCCATGGGTACACTACATGTCGCTTTGCTTATGATCTTCATGATTTCATAGAACACTTGCACTTAACAAAAGTCATATTACTCGGCCATACCTTTGGTGCTGGCGTTATTTGCTCTTATTTAGAGCTTTTTAATTCAAGTTCAATAGATAAGCTCATACTTATTGACAGAACAGCCGTACCAATAATTAACTCAAATTGGAACCAAGAGGACATCAAGAATTATGGTCCCACCGCTGATGATAAAGCTATTTACAAACTATGCGGCTTAATTTCTCAGACTGAAAATGACTATTATATGGAAGTATTTTTTCACACTTTAGTCAATAACCTCACGAATAATGATAAAAAACAATTAATCCTCGAAAACAGTAATACCCTACCTAAGAAAGCTGCGGCATCTTTGCTCCATGATACTTTCTACCAAGACTGGCGTAATGTGTTTCCTGCCATAGATAGACCAACATTGGTGGTTGGTGGCCAAGCGAGTTTAATATCAGCATCCTCACAACTCTGGACCAGCAAACAAATCCCCAATGCTAAATTAATTATATTTGAAGAAAGTGAAGGAGGTAAACATTACCCTTTTATAGAAAACCCAAAAAAATTTAACCAAATTGTTGACCAATTCATAAGAGGAGCTTGATGTAAATAAAAGCCATAAGTATTGAATCAATTCAGTCAACAATGTAAGAGGTCACCTGTAATGATCCTACATTATTGACAACTCTGACTAAGCCCAAAACATCTATAGCACAAGGAATAGAAAACGTTGCCCAGTAACTTAATGCGAAGCAATAATCAGTGTTAATCAAAAACACAATAACCTATATTTTAAATTAATTATTTTTATTTCATGTCCAAATAGAATTTTTGTTATAATGTGGTGTTTAATAATAACTAATTGAATATATTATGGCTATTAATGCTTCTTACAGCCATTATTTTACCACTAATGATGGCGCCAAATTACACTACTTGGACAAAGGTAAAGGTCCATCTTTACTCATGCTGCCCACATGGAATATCAGCTGTCAGGTATTTAAATATCAACTTGAAGCATTAAGCAATCAATATCGTATTTTAGCACTCGATATGCGGGGGCATGGATTATCTGAAAAAGTCAATTATGGCTATAAAGTGCATAGATTTGCCAAAGACCTTCATGAACTTATTAAACATTTACAACTGCGCGAACTGAATCTTCTCGGCCATAACTTTGGCGCAACGGTTATTTGCAGTTATTTAGAGCTCTTCGGTTCCTCCCTTATCAGTAAGCTCATTTTTATCGATAGGGCCGCTGTCCCCATGATAAATCCACTCTGGAGCCAAACAGAAATTCAACATTATGGGCCAACATCAGATCCCAAATCCCTTGAAAAACTCTGCCATCAAATTACAACCAATCAAGGCGACCATTTTATGAACATTTTTTTTAATACTATGGTCAATCCCCTAGCCAAAAATGAACATAAACAATTAGTCCTCAAAAGCAGTGACACTCTGCCTAAAAAATCGGCTGCGGCCTTACTTCATGATGCATTCTATCAAGACTGGCGTAGCCTTTTTCCAAAAATAACATTGCCGACTTTAGTCATTGGTGGACGCGCTAGCTTAATCTCAGCCTCTTCCCAAATTTGGACCAGTGAACAAATCCCCAATGCCAAACTCATCATCTTTGAAGAACATGAAGGCGGTAAACACTTCCCCTTTATTGAAAACCCCAAAAAATTCAATCAGGTTATAAATAATTTTATACAATCATAAAAACCTTACAAAAGGGTACCTTGCTCCCTCACTATATCCACTAATGAACAGATAATTATTCACTTTACAGCAAACTCTCACCCACAAAATTAGCATTAAACCTTCACCTGAAAGCCTCTTGAAAACCATCAACAAACTAAACAATAATTAATTTACATCAATCAATTAACAATGGTACATTTTAATTAATATCGAGAAGATATTTCACAAAACGCCCGTTAAGCTAATATTAATAATGAATGATGATTTAATCAAGAAGGATAAAAATGCAAACCAAACTCTATCAATATGGGCAACAAGTGATGGCTATCTTAATTATCATTTCAGTCATACTGCATTGGGAAATATTGGCAGGCGTTAGTATGACATCATTAAGTGCGGCCTATAATCTCGTCGCTATTCCATGGTTTATCCTCTCTGTTTGTACCGCATGGGCTTTATGGCTTAAACACATTTGGGGGTTCTGGCTGCTTTATTTCTCACTGATTTATAGCACTGTTGCCTTATCCATTCCCATTATCCCTTTTATTACAAACCTATTCCCATTAACCGCTAGACCTTGGATAATGATTAGCCTCAATATTACTGTATTACTCATCAATATTTGGCTTCATATGAAGCACAAAACCATCAAAAACAGTCTACACGGAGGAAACAATCAATAATCAAGCCCAATAATAAAAACAATACAAAAAGTTAAAACTGCACATAAAACTATATTTGGAGTCTCCATTGATTAAGTATTTGTTTGTCTTATTATCATTAATCTCTTTTTCAGCAATCTCAACAGAAAGTGAAGCACTCAATGTCGATCAAGTCTCTGTACCCGCCTCAGATTTATCCTTTCCAAACGACAGAAACACTCAACCCACTCGGAGTAATTTCTTTATTAAAAACTATGTCCTGATGAGTAATGACCTCGGCGAGCGCTGGGCGGTGGTCACAATAGAAAATAACAGTGCCGGTCGACGTACCTTATCAGAGAAGCATATTTTAGCGTTACTTGCTGATGGAAAACGCATTTTTCCACATGATTTTTCTCATTCTTTTAAAGCACATGAGACCTTATCCATCACCATCGCCTTTGGTCAAAATAAATTCCCGATATTATCGGTTTACACACAATATTGACCTATGCAGCAAAGAAATGGGACTTTCCGCCTACATAGTCGCGCTACAAACCCATTCCATACCCACTGAACTACTAAGTTTTAGATACAGAGATAGGGATTTAAACCCAACATAAGTGTGCTACAAACCCATACCAGTTTCATTTTTATTCCAGATGCAAAAAAACGCCCTTAATTTCTTAAGGGCGCTTCTCTAAATTTGGCACAGAGATAGTGATTTGAACCCTACATAGTCGTGCTACAAACCGATTGTTAAATTACAGGCATAAAAAAACCTATCTTTAGGAATAGGTTTTTTTATTTTTTATTTGGCGGAGAGATAGGGATTTGAACCCTAAGTAAGTGTGCTACAAACCCATTAGATTTTAGACACAAAAAAGGCAACCTGTTAAGATTGCCTTTTTTGTTTTATTTGGCACAGGGATAGGGACTTGAACCCTACATAGTCGTGCTACAAACCGATTGTTAAATTACAGGCACAAAAAAGCCTATCATTTCTGATAGGCTTTTTCGTTTTATTTGGCGGAGAGATAGGGATTTGAACCCTAGATGGGCTACAAACCCATGCCGGTTTTCAAGACCGGTGCATTCGACCACTCTGCCATCTCTCCAGTGGCGCCGATAATAGGAGGTTATCATGACCTTGTAAACCCTTAGCAGACCTAAGCGAACAAAAAAACAACCAAAATAATTCTTCCGTATAAAAAAGGAGCACATTGCTGTGTTTTACATCACTATTTAACTCACCTTGCTTTGAGCACTATTGACATTTTCAACAGCCTTATCACTTGGCACAAGCAGCTCTTTCAATGCTAATAATGAACTGACTTGATAAGTAGGGTAAATTCCCTCAACTAAGGGCTCTTTAAAACGATTAAGCCAGCAAGTATCAATACTCGAATTCATACCGCCTTGAATGTCAGAATACTGATTATCACCCACCATGAGGATACGATTCAAATCAAGGATCCCTTGCTCTTTTGACTCATGTAAACTCATACGCTCAAATGCATATTCAAAAATACCCACGTGGGGTTTGGCTAATCCCACCTCTTCTGAGATCACCACTAACGAAAAAATATCCAGCAAACCCGTTTTTTGTAATCGAATGGTTTGCAGTTGAGTAAAGCCATTGGTAATAATCCCTAACCGCACTTTACCGTTCAAAGCATCAAGCAATGCCTGAGCCCCAGGTAATAATTGGCAAATATCTGCCATGGCATGCAAAAAACCAGCATTCAACTGTTGAGGTGATACATTGAGTTTTTCAGCCCAGAGAATAAAGCGTCTTTCTTGTAACTGCTGAGCCGTAATTTTGCCATCTTGATAATCCCCCCATAATGGCAAATTGACGCTTTGGTATGCTTTGAAATCTTGCTCAGTAAAAATCACATCATAATCTAAGAATAACCTTTGTAAGCCTTTGAATGAATTAAAATGAAACAAGGTTTCATCCGCATCAAACAAAATCCATTGGTACTTCATGAATATTCCTCAATGAATGGGAAAATAGAAGGAAAGCAAGATAAGAAAAAAAACACAAATTGGCAAATAAAAAAGCACCACTACTCAATATAATAAATGGTGCTTTTAAGAAAAATATCAATCAAAAATCAAAAATAAAGAGGCAATGACTCCTAATAAACCTAAAGCCGAGAGATCCACTGTCCAATCAAAAATAGACTTCTTGGGTTCAGCCCCTCGAGCCCCTCTAATACAAATGCCCTTTTTGCCTTCAAACGTCGCTTGAATTTGCTCCATTGTTACTTTCATTTGTCCAATAAGCGCCTTTTCAGGCAAATGCACTAAATGTGGAGAAGGCTGAAAAACCTTACCTCGATATGCTATACTCCCCGAAGATATCAGCGAATCATAAACATCGGCATAATTAATTGCACAATAATGTTCGTTATCATCAAAATGAAACACTGACTTTATTGCTATCGCTTTAGCATATTCATCTAATTTATTTTTCGTCACCATTCTACCTCTTATTACATGGGCGTCATTAGTAGGTAACAGTTAACTTCCTATTTAAGCAGTTGACTCACAAATATGACCTTACAACTTATAAACAATATACCATATTAGGCTACATTTTTTAAAATCATCTCGTTATAAAATAGTGCATATTGAAGTATCACGGGAATAAACACACTCAGATTGAATTAACCTTTATACGCTTTGCTCGCTTGCTCTAATGCTAATATATCTGAGTTACATATAAAGGGTCTTAATTTCATTAACTTAGATTCACACCAATCATACATTTTTAAAGCAAGCAAACGTTTAATCACATCTTGAGAAAAACGATAACGAATATGAGTTGCAGGGCTTCCGCCCACGACACTGTATGCAGGGACATCTTTTGTAACAACACTATTCGCTGCAATAATGGCTCCTTCTCCTATATGGACGCCAGGCATTACCATAGCCCGCATCCCTAACCATGCTCCATCATCAATACAGGTATCCCCTTTACCCAGATAACTCTCTTCGATCATATCCATAAAAGGATACAAACAAAACCAATCATCTCGATGAGTATGGTTCCCCCCCATCAAAATAACGACCTCAGCACCAATACACACATAATTACCAATAATAAGTTGATCAATATGCCATTTAGCTTGCCACTGACTACTCACTTCGTCTCCGTGTAAATACCTGACAACTGAAGCTTCAAAACCTTCATCATAGGCATCACTATAGTAACTGTGTTTCCCTTTTAAAATAATATTAGGATTGCTCACAACATCATATAACAATTGCACTTTAGACCAATGTTTATTGTTCTTCATTATTCAATACCTTACTCTTTAGTATTGACGGTTTGATAAGTTTGCGTCTGCCAGTCATAACGGTAAAGAATGCCTTGCCACTCGTATTGTGTACCAGTACTGGTTTGTATCACTTTTGCATTATCCGGTAAACGAGTCAGCCCTTGACTATATTGTACACTGGTGGTTATTTGCTGAGGCGGTGCAATAACTTTGGGTTGACTAGGTCTAACAAGCGGCCTGCTCCAACCAAAAAGGGGAAAAGCAGAAGCACCATAATAGCCCGCTCTGCCCCAAGGGTATCCCCAACGGGAACCATAATAACCACCATAAGGATACCAGCCATTATTCCAACCTGACCCAATGCCGATACTCCAACCAACTCTACTACCATAACCTGAGTGATAGCCATAGCGACTGTTATAACGCTGATTATACCGATTATTATAGTAAGCTCGATTATAAACATACTGATTTTTATGTTGAACTGAATGATGACTTGAAGCGACTTTATGCTGTGATTTAGATTGATGATTAGACACTTGCCTCTGGTTCTTTTGCTGTGCGCTTTTCATCGTATTAGAGTCAGCTAACACAGAAACACTAGGCAACAGTAGCATAACGGCAATGATATGAGTGGTTAAAATACGCATGTTAATCTCCGACTACTAAGCTAAACGCTAAGCGCAAAACTAAATGGAGTACTCTTGATAAGAGTTTACACGTAAACCCGTATCAATCACTCGAAACATAAATAATTTTTAATGTTATCACTGGTAAATTAAGAATAGGCGCCATACTTAGTGCTCCTTAACCAATAACAATACAAGTTTATATTAGCAAGGCAAAGATGACTTAGCCTTAGGTAAAATGCTATAGTGCCGCGCATACAAGCCTAACATTAGAGAATATTTCCATATGAGTTTTAAGGATTTGCGGAGTTTCATTGACCACCTTGAACAAAGTGGTGAATTAAAACGAATTAGCTATCCCGTTGATCCTCACTTAGAAATGACGGAAATTGCTGATAGAGTCCTCAGAGCTGGTGGGCCAGCTTTATTATTTGAAAACCCCAAAAATCACTCTATTCCTGTTTTAGCCAACTTATTTGGCAGCGCTAAACGTGTCGCAATGGCACTTGGAAAGGAAGACCCTCTTGCCCTGAGAGATGTTGGTGAACTGTTAGCTTTTTTAAAAGAACCTGAGCCACCAAGGGGCTTTAAAGATGCAATCGCTAAACTGCCTAAATTTAAGCAAGCCTTAAATATGCCCCCTAAGACCGTGCGCAATCCAGAATGCCAGCAAGTGATATTAAAAGGTGATGATGTCGATTTGACACAACTGCCAATTCAACACTGCTGGCCTGGTGATGCAGCCCCTTTAGTCAGTTGGGGCTTAACAATCACAAAGGGTCCCAATAAAGAAAGACAAAATTTAGGCATTTATCGCCAACAATTATTAGGTAAAAACAAACTCATTATGCGTTGGCTTGATCATCGTGGCGGCGCATTAGATTTTAAAGATTTTAAAGAACAACATCCTGGCGAGCCTTATCCTGTGGTCGTCGCACTCGGCAGTGATCCCGTTACCATTTTAGGGGCAGTAACCCCAGTCCCCGATTCAATGAGTGAATATGCGTTTGCAGGATTATTACGAGGCGAGCGCACCCAAGTGTGTAAGGCGATCAGCTGTGATTTAGAAGTGCCCGCCAGCAGCGAAATCATTTTAGAAGGGTATATTGATCCAACCGAAATGGCTGAAGAAGGCCCTTATGGGGATCATACCGGTTATTATAATGAAACGGATGAATTCCCAGTCTTTACTGTTACTCATATTACCCATAGAAAAGATCCGATTTATCATAGCACTTATACTGGTAGGCCACCCGATGAGCCCGCTATGTTAGGTGTGGCACTCAATGAAGTTTTTGTGCCGATTTTACAAAAGCAATATCCTGAAATTATTGATTTTTATTTACCTCCTGAAGGTTGTTCATATCGAATGGCGGTCATCTCGATTAAAAAGCAATATCCAGGCCATGCCAAACGCGTCATGATGGGCGCTTGGTCTTTCTTACGCCAATTTATGTATACTAAATTCATTGTCGTCGTTGATGAAGATGTTAACTGTCGTGATTGGCAGGATGTGATTTGGGCCATCACAACTCGAATGGATCCCAGCCGTGATACTGTAATGATCGATAATACGCCTATTGATTATTTGGATTTTGCTTCACCCGTCTCGGGACTGGGTTCAAAAATGGGATTAGATGCCACCAATAAATGGCAAGGGGAAACCACTCGAGAATGGGGAACCCCGATTATTATGGATGAAAATGTTAAACAAAAAGTTGATGATATTTGGCAAGAATTAGGTCTCGATGAGTCAATTCATTCACCAAAAATTAAATAATAAAACCCCTGATATTAGTAGTATACGCCATTGAGATAGATGGCATACTCAAGGAAGTTAAATGAAGACCATTCGCTGTAAAATTGAACAAGTTTCACCTTTTAACGATGCCGTTTTTCAAGTGACACTCAAACCTGAGACGGCCTTTGATTTTAAAGCTGGGCAATACTTGTGTATCGTCATGGGAGAAAAAGACAAACGCCCTTTTTCTATCGCCAGCGCGCCAGATGCAGAGCACATTGAATTACATATAGGTGCCGCCGTAACCGAAAGTTATCCCATGCAAGTGGTCGAAAAGCTAAAACAATGCTTACAAGACAATACTGATATTGAAGTTGAAGTACCAGGCGGTGACGCACACTTTAGAAGTGACAGCCAACGCCCCCGCTTACTCATTGCCGGCGGCACAGGCTTTTCTTACATTAAAAGTATTGTTGAGCAACAAATTGCCCTTGGACAAGCAATAGAAACCCAACTTTATTGGGGTTGTCGCACACAAGAAGCGATGTACTATGAAGAGATTGCTAGACAATGGCATGACGCCCATCCTTGGCTGCATTTTATTCCTGTAATTGAAGAAGCTACTCAAGACTGGCAAGGTAAAGAAGCCAATTTATTAGAACAAATTAAAACAGATTTCACCAGCCTTATTGGCTTTGATATTTATATTGCAGGCCGCTTTGATATGGTCGGCGCCGCACGCGAAGTATTTCGCGGCATGGGCGTTGACGAAGAACATCTCTATGGGGATGCCTTTGCTTTTATTAAATAAAGCGATTTGAGCATTGTGTCTAGTCCTAAAATAGGTTGACGGTTTTTATTAAGCCAGTTGGACCCCCCGACTGGCTTTTTCATGTACTTCGTTTGGGGTTTTCATCCCTAAACTAAGATGTGGTCTTAATTGGTTATAAG
>NZ_CANLKR010000042.1 GCF_947491715.1 uncultured Shewanella sp.
AATACGCCGGGTCCGGTAGGGCCAATTCCGGTGCCGTACCCGAATATTTCACAAGGTAACATGTGTAATCCGGGGACAGCGGCATTGAGTGTTTTAGTGGATGGGGGTCCATCGATAAACCAAGGGTCAATAATCACCTTAAGCAGTGGTGATAATGCGGGTGCGGTAGGCGGTGTGGCGTCAGGAATGATGATGGGGCCGACGACGTTTAAGATGGGGAGTATGGGGGTGATGGTAGAGGGTTTACCGGCGATGCGGTTAACGAGCATGACAGGACAAAATGGGATGTCGCCGAATTGTCCCGGAGTGACCTTGGCCCCCTCGCAAGTCAAAGTCATGTACATGAAGTGAGGTATCATGTCAGTGCTTTTTTGTAAAGTGATACTGTAGATTATCCTTTACAACACTTTCTTTATGTTGATATTTCTCCACTGTCTTCTCTGCGCTATTTTGGTTAAGCTGAAAACATTGACCATGTTTTTAGGAAAAGTTAATGTTAACAGAAGAGCAAAAAACAGACTATCAACAGCAGGGTTTTGTGGTGTTAAAGGAGGTCATCACGCCTCAATGGTTAAAGGCACTTCAAGCGCGAGCCGCCGTTTGGGTGAATGATTGCCAAGATGGTAATAGACAGCATATTTTTAGTACAAAAGATAATAATCGCACCAATGATGATTATTTCCTGGATTCCGCTGAGGACGTGCGCTGTTTTTTTGAAGCAGAAGCTTTTGATTGTGATGGTCAGTTTGTACAGCAAAAACACTTATGCATTAATAAAATTGGCCATGCGCTTCATGAACTCGATTCTGTTTTTAATGTTTTTAGTCATTTAGCTATTTGGGGGGAAATTGCCCATGGTTTAGGGCTTAAACAACCTCAAATCCGTCAGTCTATGTATATCTATAAACAGCCCAGAATTGGCGGTGAGGTCAATTGGCATCAAGATGCTAGCTTTTTTTATACTGTCCCTCAGAGCGTGATAACATTTTGGTTTGCTATTGAGGATGCCACTTTACAAAATGGCTGTTTATGGATTGAACCTAAAGGGCACTTGGGTCCTTTAAGGGAACGGTTTAACAGAACAGGCAAGCAAACACATATGCAAGTCTTAAGTGATGTACCTTGGCCAACAGAAACAGGGGTACCACTTGAGGTGAAAGCGGGCAGCTTAGTTGTATTTCATGGGCTATTACCCCATTACAGTGCAGCAAATCGCTCAGCTCATTCTCGTCAGGCTTACACTTTACATGTTACCGATGGAGCGTGTGTTTTTGCCAAGGAAAATTGGTTACAGGCCAATAAATGGCCATTAAGAGGGTTTGAAGATAATACGTGATGTTAGCCCGTTTCTTGTGGACTGTTTACTGATATTATCTATTTCAAGGTAAAAGTCTGAAGGTCGTAATAATATGCAACAAGCACTCGTTCACGTAGCACTAGTGGTAAAAGACTATGATGAAGCTATTGACTTTTATGTTAATAAGCTCAATTTTGAATTAATTGAAGACACTTATCAAACCGAGCAGGATAAACGTTGGGTGGTGGTCTCTCCTCCAGGATCGCAAGGGGCAACCTTGTTATTGGCGAAAGCATCAAAACCTGAACAAGAGCAAGTAGTGGGTCAACAAACTGCAGGAAGGGTGTTTTTATTTTTAAGCACAGATGATTTTTGGCGGGATTATCATCGAATGGTCGCTGAAGGGATCACATTTGTCCGTGAACCCGCCGAGCAAGATTACGGCACGGTGGCGGTATTTGAAGATCTTTATGGTAATTTATGGGATCTATTGGAATTTAATGATGAGCATCCCATGGCCAAAAGAATGTAATACTGTGTTTGGAGGGTATAAAGGCGCTTTCATTTTTAAAATGAGCGATACCATCGAATAAGCCATTTGATGGTATCGCCCCAGATCAGGCACCTTTGAAATATTACTGGTATCACTTGTGTCTCTTTAATCCTTATTGTCAGTATTGAACGGGAAGCCTTAAATTGACATTTTGGTTCTTATCCCTCTTTTAGTTTCGAGAGATTCACTATTCATTTGATAAATGTTAATCATAACCATGATAAATTAGTGAAATGAAAGTGCCTTGAGATAGACTGGAAAAATGGCATGTTTTATATTTCAACAGGATGGACGCGCTTTATGGCATTCACCTCATTACATGGGATGGTTTTATGACGACACGTATACAAGTGGGCGGACTGAATGTTGCGGCAGGGTTATGGCAATTAGTCGATGAAAGAATGTTAAGTGGAATAGGGATTAAATCCAATGATTTCTGGGCTAAATTTGAACAAATTGTCAATGAGCTTACCCCTATCAATAAAGCGTTGTTAGTTAAAAGGGAGCAATTTCAATCTCAAATTGATGATTGGCACCGAGCTCATCAGGGGAAAGACTTTGATCCCGTGCGTTACAAAATGTTTTTACAAGATATTGGTTATTTATTACCGCTGGGTGTTGATTTTTCTGTTGAGACGAAAAATATTGATCGTGAAATCACTGAGCAAGCTGGGCCTCAATTAGTGGTGCCCGTTAAAAATGCTCGTTTTGCTTTGAATGCGGCGAATGCTCGTTGGGGCAGTTTGTATGATGCTTTATATGGCACCGATGCGATTAGCGATGAGGGGGGGGCTGAAAAAGGAGCGTTTTTTAATCCTGTTAGGGGAGAAAAGGTGATCCAGTTTGCTAAGCAGCACCTGGATATCGTCGCACCTTTGGAAGATAACAGCCATGCTGATGCGATGCGATATTTCATTGAAGATGGGCTATTGCAAGTTGCCTTAGAGGATGGTCGAATTACTGCCTTGATTGAGCCCAGTAAATTTGTTGGTTATACAGGAGTGTGCCAACAACCGACTTCTATTTTACTTAAAAATCATGGGCTACATGTCGATATTCTAATTGATAGCCAAAGCGATGTTGGCAAAATGGACAAGGCGGGAGTCAAAGATTTATTGGTTGAGGCGGCTGTTACAACAATTATGGACTGTGAAGACTCCGTTGCGGCGGTGGACAGTGAAGACAAAATTGAAGTGTATCGAAATTGGCTAGGATTGATGCAAGGTGTGTTGAGTGAGAAAGTCAATAAAAATGGACGTCGGATCACACGTACTTTACAAGATGATCGTCATTACTTGACTCCCACTGGAGAGCCACTGACGTTACCTGGGCGCAGCTTATTGTTCGTACGCAATGTCGGTCACTTAATGATGACCGATGCCGTGTTGAATAAAAACAATGAAGCGATACCGGAAGGAATACTGGATGGTATGCTCACTGTGTTAGCCGCTATGCATGACTTGAAAGGATTAAATAATGGTCGAGTGAACAGTCGAGCTGGCAGCGTTAATATTGTTAAACCTAAAATGCATGGGCCAGAAGAAGTGGCGTTTACTTGCACCTTGTTTGCACGTATTGAAGATGCTTTAGGCTTAGCACGTAATACAATCAAACTTGGGATTATGGATGAAGAGCGCAGAACCACAGTCAACTTAAAAGCCTGCATTCGAGAAGCAAAACACAGAGTGGTCTTTATTAATACTGGCTTTTTAGATAGAACAGGGGATGAAATTCACACCTCTATGCATGCTGGACCTATGGTACCAAAATCGCAAATGAAGCAAGCGCCTTGGCTTAATGCTTATGAAGATTGGAATGTGGATATTGGTTTGGCTTGTGGTTTACAAGGGCATGGACAAATAGGTAAAGGCATGTGGGCTATGCCTGATGAAATGGCAGCGATGTTGGCTGATAAAATTGCCCACCCTAGGGCTGGCGCGAATACGGCGTGGGTTCCGTCACCTAATGCGGCTGTTTTACACTCGACTCATTACCACTTAATTGATGTGAAGGCGTATCAAAACCGAATCAAACAACATGCTCGTGCCAGTATTGATACATTATTGACTTTGCCTCTGATGCCTGATGAAGAGGCGTTGACACTAGAGCAAGTTCAACAAGAATTAGATAATAATGCACAAAGTATTTTAGGTTATGTGGTTCGCTGGGTTGATCAAGGCATTGGTTGTTCAAAAGTGTTAGATATTAACCATGTGGGGTTGATGGAAGATAGAGCAACATTGCGTATATCTTCTCAACATATGGCCAATTGGTTATTGCATGGTATTTGTACTCAAGCACAAGTGTTGTCGGCATTAAAGCGAATGGCTAAGGTGGTGGACAGCCAAAACAGGGATGACCCTCTGTATCAACCTATGTCTCCTGATTATACGGGATTGGCCTTTAAAGCGGCTTGCGATCTGATTTTTGAAGGACAAGCCCAGCCATCGGGCTATACAGAGCCTTTGTTGCATCAATATCGAATCAAAGCAAAAATAAACTAGCCAAGAAAAGCCCGCTTTGATAGCGGGCTTTATGATTTTTGGCTAGATCACACGAAGCGGTTACCCTAGGTGTTATTCATCTTGATAAGCTTTGCCATAATAACTGGCAATAAGAATACTTTTTAGCTCGCTGATCAGTGGATAACGAGGGTTCGCCCCTGTGCATTGATCGTCAAAGGCTTCTTCAGCCAATTCATCAAGTTTACTCATAAATAAGTTTTCATCGACTCCAGCGGCTTGAATGGAAGGAGGGATCCCAATTTGAGATTTTAGCTGTTCCACTTTATCGATCAGTAATTGTAACTTCTCCTGTGCACTGTCACCGCCTAATTTGAGATGATCGGTAATTTCACCATAACGGCAAAGTGCTTTAGGTCTATCATATTGACTAAACGCAGCCTGTTTTGTTGGAATATCAGTGGCATTAAAACGGATGACATTGGTGATCAGTAGTGCATTGGCGAGGCCGTGTGCAAGGTGAAATTCAGCGCCAATTTTATGGGCGAGTGAATGGCATACCCCTAAAAAGGCGTTTGCAAAAGCGATCCCTGCGATGGTGGCGGCATTATGCACTTTCTCGCGAGCGATGGGGGCATTTTCTCCTTGTTCGTAGGCATCGGGAAGGTATTCGCATAATAGGTTGAGGGCTTGTAAGGCCTGACCATCACTGTATTCATTGGCCATGACGCTTACATAGGCTTCTAACGCATGGGTAACGGCATCTATTCCACCAAAAGCGGTCAGTGTTTTCGGCATATGCATCACCAAGTTAGGATCAACAATGGCCATATTAGGGGTGAGTTGATAATCCGCAATAGGGTATTTCATGCCCGTTTTTTCATCGGTGACCACAGCAAAAGGCGTGACTTCTGAGCCTGTTCCAGACGTGGTAGGGATAGCAACCATCATGGCCTTTTCACCCATTTTAGGAAATTCGTAGATACGTTTACGAATATCCATAAATCGGCGGGCTAAATCAGCGAAATGTACATCGGGATGTTCATACATGACCCAGATTATCTTAGCGGCATCCATCGGGGATCCACCGCCAAGAGCGATAATGACATCAGGTTGAAAATTCTGAGCCATTTTAGTACCTTGCTCAACAATGGCCATAGTGGGATCGGCCTCGACATCATAAAAAACATCTGTTGTAAGCCCTTGTGCTTTTAAAATACTCAATGTCTCATCGCAATAACCGTTATTGAAGAGGTATTTATCCGTGATGATTAAAGCGCGTTTTTTATGGTTAATTTCTTCAAGAGCAATGGGTAAACAACCTCTGCGGAAATAAATAGAGGCTGGTAATTTGTGCCACAACATATTTTCAGCCCTCTTGGCGATCATTTTTTTATTAATTAAGTGGCTTGGGCCCACATTTTCAGAAATGGAGTTGCCACCCCAAGAACCGCAACCTAATGTGAGTGATGGTGCCAGTTTAAAATTATACAGATCGCCAATCCCTCCCTGTGATGCGGGGGTGTTGATTAAAATGCGTGCGGTTTTCATTTTAAAACCAAAGTCTTTTATTCGCAGCTCTTGTGTATCTTGATCGGTATAAAGACCGGATGTATGGCCAATTCCGCCTAATTTGACTAAGGCATCGGCTTTATCTACGGCATCATTGAAATCTGTCGCACGATACATACCCAGTAAAGGAGAGAGTTTTTCATGTGCAAAGGCTTCATCATTATTAATGTCAGTGACTTCTGCAATTAAAATGCGAGTCTGTGGGGGCACGGTTAACTTAGCCATAGCAGCAATATCGATAGCGCTTTGCCCAACAATATCCGCATTTAATCCACCATTTTGTAAAATAACGGTTTGCAGTGCATCATGCTCTGTTTGAGTTAATAAATAACCGCCATGTTCAGCAAAGCGTTTTTTAACAACATCATAAACCTCATCAACCACCACAATGGCTTGTTCAGAAGCGCATACGACCCCATTATCAAAGGTTTTTGACATAATAATGGAGCTGACGGCACGCTTTACATCGGCGGTTTCATCAATGACGATGGGAGTATTACCGGCGCCAACACCAATGGCAGGTTTACCTGATGAATAGGCGGCTTTCACCATACCTGGACCTCCCGTTGCGAGAATAAGGTTGAGATCGGGGTGTGTCATCAGTTGGTGTGAAAGTGGGACACTAGGCTCATCAATCCAACCAATAATATCTTTTGGTGCGCCAGCTTCAATGGCGGCCTCTAATACTAACTTTGCCGCCATAATCGTGGCACTTTTAGCGCGAGGGTGAGGCGAAAAGATGATCCCATTACGGGTTTTAAGGCTGATTAAGGCTTTAAAAATGGCGGTTGAGGTGGGATTAGTTGTTGGAATAATACCGCAGATCAAGCCCACGGGCTCAGCAAGCGTGATGGTACCAAAGGTGGGATCTTCTTCTAAAATCCCGCAAGTCTTGTCATCTTTGTATTTATGATAAATATATTCGGAGGCGAAGTGGTTTTTAATTACTTTATCTTCCATTACACCCATTTGCGTCTCCTCTACAGCAAGTTTAGCCAATGGGATCCTTGCGTTCGCAGCAGCTAACGCCGCTGCTCTAAAGATAATGTCAACTTGCTCTTGACTGAACGTGGCAAAATGGGCTTGGGCCATTTTAACTTTATGAATTAATTGATTGAGTGTTTGCTCATTTGTGACAGTCATAACGTCTCCAATAAAAAATACAGCACACCTTGAAATACATTTATTTCGATGAAATTTTTCAGCTGCCTTATCAACTATAGAAAAAATACCGCGATTTGGCCGTAATAACTGTGAACAAAATCACATACTAAAAGTAAGGTTAATGAAGGCCAAGATAAATAGAGAGACTTTGCTTAAAAACTGGGCCTTAATGATGTGGGATTGCTGTTTTGAGGAAGAGAGTAAAGCATGCATCGTTGAGTTTCTCGTTCATTGATGCCTGTTTTTTTGTTTTAGTTGTTGAGTGTACATTAAAGTAGCGGAATAACAGTGTTTATTCCGCTTCAATAAGGTGTAACATATTATATTTAATAAAATTTTGTTAATAAATCTCAATGTATTTAAAAACACTGGTATGTTGACTTATTTTTGTATGCTATTTTCGTTTGGAATAGGCTAGTCAAGCATTAATATTCCGCTTTCCAGCATTCTTATACTTTCAGCTTCTTCTATCGCTATTTGATTTTGTCTAATACACATAGAATTTAATCCCATATGCACTTGTGCTGTATCCATACGTGTATTGACTTCATCGATATGGGTATTGGTGGTGTCTATACGAGTATTGGTGGTATCTAAGCGGGTATTTGTTGCATCGAGGTTCGTGCCATGAGTTGCAATATTGGTTGTGTTTGTGGTGACATTGGTATTTGTAGCTTGAAGGTGTTGATTAATTAGGTGTATGCTACCAAGTACTGCCGACATTTTATCAGCCATAACAGATTTGTGTTCAGCAATGGCTTTTTTCTCTATGCCTTTTGCTGTGTAGTCTTCAAGCTTTACATCTGTTCTTTTAGAGGTGTAGCTGAGATTATATGAGACATTCACATCGGTTTTAGCCCCGAGAAAGAAAGAATGTTTAAAGCCTAAATTTGCGCTCGTATCGGTGAGAGCTTTTATTGACACATTTGCACCAAGAACGACTGATTCTTTTGCTCCGAGAGTGAATGAATAGGCTTGGCTGGCAACAATTTTATATCCTTTGTGGTTAAAAGTATGCTCTGCTTGACCGTTAGTCGGTTTATTAACATCATATTGGGCCATAGTCTTACCTCACCATTGCGGTTAATCATATAATGCGGTTTAAAATGAAATCAGGCGCATTCGTATCAAGTAAAATGATATTATTTTTAATGGAGTTATTTGGGGATACTCAATTTTTATCAATAATAGCTTCGTAATCTTTTGTCATTTCTTGTAAGTTATGAATCATGACTTTATCAGATAAGGCTAAATTTTCAATGAGTTAATTTTAAGATTGTATTAATATCAATATTAACATTAACTATTATCAATGTGTGTATAGTATTTGTATCAGTATATATGGTTTTTTAATTTAATACATTCAGTAGGTTATGGTATTTACGTGATGTTTTTTGTTTTATATTAATTATTTTTTGGTTGTTATTTAATCATCCTTTGTTCTTGTATATAAATAAAGAATAATGTCATTGAGTGTAAATAATCGTTGATTTAAAAAGTGAGTAATTAATATTTTAAAGTAAAAGAGTAAAAGAGTAAAAGAGTAAAAGAGTAAAAGAGTAAAAGAGTAAAAGAGTATAACGCTCACTATGATAAGTCAGAGAGCGTCATTAAGATCCTATTTAGAAGATAATTAATTGATGGCGTAACACTCTTGCGTCAATGGATAAGTAATTGATGTGGTTATTTCACCTTCACTACTGTAATTAATCACATCTAAATCAGAGGGGGCTTTATTTAAAATACGATTAAAAACGCTGGCGGCACCGTTTAAATAGTTGAGGTTAACTTGGGCATTGTCACATAGGGTGTCATCGCCATTATTGGGTCGATAGGTACCACTATTGGAATTAATAGTATATTGGTAACGGTATTGATGCTTTGCATGGTTGTAAATAGGATAAACATGAATTTCACCAGCATAGTCAACAGTGGTTTTTATCCATTCTTTAGGCTGATAGTTTTCAAGTTTTCCTGTTTCACCCCCTAACTGTGAAATAAGAAAGTGTTTACTGACAGCATCTTCAATGCCCACATCTTTTCCGCTATAAACGTTGATGGGACAGTCTTTTTCATCTGCCTCATAAGCATCGGGCATATAACCTGATAGTGTATCAATATCGAGATGACAATCAGGATCCATATCGGTAATATTTTCTCTGGGATCCCATGTGGCGACATAAATAATATTATTTTCTATTACATAGTTATACATCTGAGGCTCAGGATCACCATTAGTATCGTAGCTTATGTTGGCTTTCATCGATTGCCTAAGTAGCTTGGGTGTTAATGGAACAATCTGAGTATAAAAAAGATCTTTTGCATAATAAGCGCCAAACTCAGCGACCTTACCAGCATTGGTTGATAGACTATTTTCATTGTCATTACCGCCAATGACATAAGGGCCGCCCATCTGACTTTGCTCAGTTTTAACTGTTAATGTATCTGTAGCAAAAGAGGGGAGACTCAATGTTAATGTTGCTGCAGTTAAAGTATAGAGTAAGGTTTTACTGTTTAGGAAGAGATGTGAGCCAATGTGGCTCTTGTTTGCTTTCATCATTATCTTATCTTAATTTTTATAAGTTAATCGTTGCAATACATTTGCACAATGTCATGTTGCTGACAATTTAAATACTTTTATTTACAAAAATATGCATAATAATTTGAGAGGAATGTTTGATAATAATAAAAATAATCTATTAATTGTGTTATTTGTTTTTATGATTGTTTCTTTTTTAACTTTTTTAATCAAGGGTATTAACTAAGTTAAATTATGAATATTATTGTTTGTTTTAAGAGGAAATAAATCATTGGTTTTAAATATAGTAAGTGTTCGATGGCTGCGTTTTTGAGATTAAGTGAATGGGATAAAATTTGATTGTGGAGGCAATCACTCAACGATGGATACCACTCTTTAAATAGAGTAAATAGATCCTTAACTATCAATAAGGAGGACAGCATATATGGTTTTTAATATTGTTTTATTGCTTCTTTCTTATTGATGTGAGGGAGATCGTGTGATGTTGAAGTCAAGTTGATAACATCACACAAGCTTTTGGCCTTATATCAATAATCTATACAGGGCGGTGTCAATACTCGTTAAAGATCAACAGGCCCTTAGTATGTTTCTCTTTTCAATTCCATCATGTTATCTAAATGCGTGCTGAAGAGTTGTTGATGTAATCGCGCAGCAAATTCGTCAGTCATGCCAGATATATAATCAGATAAGACTCTATGTGGATTCAGATTATGATCTAAGCTATATTGCCATCGCTCTTGTGTGTTGAGTGGCAGTAATCGCATTGGATCGGATTCAAAGGCCTCAAAGAGCTCCATAACAATTTGCTGCCCTTTATATTCTAGCATTTGCACTTCTGGTTTTCTGATCACATATTTAAAAACAAATTGCTTTAAAATATCCAAAGCATAGGCAAACTCAGGTTCAAGTTTGGCATTAAACTTGAGTAAGGGCTCTTCAAACTCTGGATTTTCATCCAAGTAAATGGCAGTGACAAAACCATTGACCAGTGTGCCTATGGCATCTTTTCGCAAATGATGTTGCGATGAAAATAATTTATCACCAATCGCAGCAAATTCATTGGCCACCCAAGGATCTTCGCTTTTTGATAGTGGGATCCCTACATCATTTTGCCATTGATTTAGGCTCACTATTCCCATGACAATAGCATCTTCAAGATCGTGAACCGCATAGGCGGTGTCATCGGCGAGTTCCATAATGGAGCAATCAAAGGACTTATACTTTGTTCTTTTATGTTGATGTTCTTCTGTTAAGTGATTTTGTAAAAAGTGCTGCTTATCACTTTCACAAAGCGGGCTAAGTACCCAATGTAAAATATCGAGATCATCATCAAATATTCCTTTGACTGGGGGCCACTGGGCTGGCTGAAGCTGGCGATGGTTTTGTACGGGTAAGGCACCATTAGTTTGATACAGTGCCGAGTAAGGTGCTGGGTATTTTAGTACACCGAGCAGAGTTCGCCTGCATAAATTCATGCCATAGTGTTGAGTATAAGGCTCGAGGCGAGTTAAGATTCGAAAAGTTTGGCCATTACCTTCAAACCCACCGTGATCTCGCATCATATAGTTCAGAGCAATTTCTCCTCCATGACCGTAAGGAGGATGGCCAATATCATGAGCTAAGCAAAGTGACTCAATCAGGCTAGTTGAATCCAGTAATGGGCCAAGTTCGGGGTGTTTACGTTTAAGTTGGGCGCGAATGCCTGTTCCAATTTGTGATACTTCTAAAGAATGCGTAAGGCGAGTACGATAAAAGTCATTCATCCCCACCCCTAAGACTTGGGTTTTTGCTTGTAATCGTCTAAATGCGGCAGAATGCAGAATGCGAGCGCGATCACGCTGAAAAGGGCTGCGATGATCGTTACGTCTACGTTTATCTTCGGTTAATCGTCGGTCATGCCAAGGAGAGTAAGACATGTGCGCTCCTTATAAAAGTCGGTTTATTTCATCAAAATCGAGAGTAAAACTGGGAATAAAATGTTCAATGAAATAGTGAACTTCCGGTGAATGAGTGTTTTTTAGTGTGTTTTCAAGTCGTTTTTTTGCACTGTCAAATTCGGTGTTTCCTGCTCGTTGCTCTTCTAAGCATTTGAGGTATGCACATAATCTATCAGCGGCTTTAATTAAAGGTCGATAGGTTTCATCTTGATATTCAGAGCACAGCAGCGCTTGATAATCCGCTTTAAATTCATCGGGCACCATCTCTAAGAGTCTATGTTCTGCAATGGCCTCTATTTTTTTATATTCCGCTTCAATATCTTTATTAAAATATTTCACAGGTGTCGGTAAATCGCCTGTGATCACCTCACTGGCATCATGAAATAAGGCCAATGTAGCAGCATGTTCAGGATTAAAATTTCCATCAAATTTTCTGTTGCTAATGAGTGCCAGTACATGAGCAACCATGGCCACTTGTAAAGAGTGTTCCTGAACATTCTCTGTGCGAACATTGTACATCAGTGGCCAACGTTGGATTAACTTCATGCGTGCAAGGTGAGCAAAAAGGTGACTCATTACATCCCTCTATTAGCGATTAAAGCTTACTTAATACCCTAGCACATCTTAGTGAAAAAGAGTCAAGCCATGCCATGAAAAAAGCGATGAAGATCATCGCTTTTATGACGTTTTTAATACAAAGGCTGATTATTGGCGATATTCGCTCATAAAGTCGCCAAAATCATTGAGGGCTTTTTCGAGTTCTTCTTTATAAGGCAAAAACACCACTCGAAGATGATCCGGCTCAGGCCAATTAAATGCTGTCCCTTGTGCGAGTAATATTTTTTTCTCTTTCAATAAATCGAGTACTAAACGTTCATCGTCACGGATGTTAAATTTCTTGTTGTCAAATTTTGGGAAAGCGTATAAGGCGCCTTTAGGTTTAGTGACACTGACGCCGGGTATTTGATTCAAGAGATCATAGCAAGTGTCCCGCTGAATGCAGAGGCGTCCACCTGGTTGGACTAATTCTTTAATGCTTTGATAACCGCCTAATGCTGTTTGTATCGCATGTTGATTCGGGACATTGGAGCAAAGTCGCATGGAGGCCAGCATATCTAGGCCTTCTTTATAACTTTTTGCTGCTTTGAGGTTACCGGTGAGCATCATCCATCCGACTCGAAAACCTGCAGCGCGATAGCTTTTAGACAAGCCATTGAAGGTAACGGTTAAAATATCATCCGATAAACTGGCTGCAGGAATATGCACGGCATCATCAAATAGAATTTTATCATAAATTTCGTCTGCAAATAAAATGAGATCATGCTGGCGACATAGCTCGACAATTTCAAGTAATACGGCTTTAGAGTAAACTGCACCAGTCGGGTTATTAGGGTTAATTAACACTAATCCACGGGTTCTTGGGGTGATTTTTTTCTTGATATCTTCAACATCTGGAAACCAGTCTGAACTTTCATCGCAGCGATAGTGTGCGGCATTCCCGCCAGAAAGGTGTACTGCGGCTGTCCATAATGGATAATCAGGCGAAGGCACCAGTATTTCATCACCATTATTTAATAAGCCCTGCATCGCCATCACAATCAGCTCAGAAACACCATTACCAATATAAATATCGTCGATATCAACCCCGAAAATAGCTTGAGATTGGTAGTGTTGCATAATAGCTTTGCGTGCAGAAAACAAGCCCTTAGACTCACTGTACCCTTGAGCACTGGGTAAATTGGTGATGACATCTCGAACGATTTCTTCTGGGGCTTCAAAACCAAAAGGGGCGGGATTGCCAATATTAAGTTTTAAGATCCGGTGACCTTCATCTTCAAGTCGCTTTGCTTCTTTATGAACGGGTCCACGAAGGTCATAACACACTGCATCGAGTTTGTTGGATTTTATGATTGGGCGCATTTACACCTCGAAAATGCAAAAAAATAAGATTTGTTATTCATGATTAAGGCGAAACAATAACGAATAATGGTCGGTTTTTGAAGCTTTTTATTTATGTTCACTTGTAAATAAATGGAGTTTAATCCTGAAATAGCAGTTACAAAATAATTTTTCGATATTTTACTCTGCTTAATGTCATTATTTTGGTGTTTGCTGCTGTGTTTTGTTCATCAGAAAGCAGTTAGCGGTGTTTTTATCAAAAAGTATTTTTTTACAAAAAATCAAGAAAATACTCCGTATTTAGGCGTCGAGGCGATGAGTTGCTATTTATTGATAAACTTAGGTCCTGCGTTGGGCGGTTAAGGATACGTATTTAAATGACGGTTAAATAAACACAGAGGAAATGACTGGTCGCACCGCCAAGCACAAATAGGTGCCAAATGGCATGATTAAAAGGAATGGATTTTAGCACGTAGAAAATAACGCCTAAGGTATAAAACAAGCCACCAGCGATAAGTAAATTAAATCCTAGAGGCGTGAGTTGCGCAATAAGTTCACTGAGTATGGCGATACAGAGCCAGCCCATGGCTAAATATAAAGATAAACTGAAGACTTTAAACCGGCCGGTGAAAAAAGTTTTAAATATGATCCCTGCGAAGGCCAGTAGCCAAATGGCAAGTAAAATAAGATCGGACTCGGCTCCTTCAATGCTGATCAACATTAAAGGGGTGTAGGTGCCAGCGATTAAAAGGTAAATAGCACAATGATCAGCAATCTTAAATTGGCGTTTCCAATAGAGAGTTTTAGCATTGTGGTACAAGGTGGAGCAGAGAAACAACAAGATGATACTCGAGCAATATAATATGACACCGCTCAATTGCAAGGTGCTGAGTGTATTATAACCTTTTTGAATACTTAACAATAAAGCCACGACTCCGCCGAGAACGCCGAGTCCATGGCTCAGCGTGTTGGCTCTTTCTTCATCAATGCTGTATTCACCAATGGGGTGAGCGTTAGAGATGTCATTATGGCTGGAAGGTTGTTTTGTGTATTGTGTTGCTTTATTTGATAACTGCTTTATAGGCATAGTGTTTTCTGGTTTGACCTGTTATTCACCAGTGTAGCAGGATCGGATAGCTTTGAATACTAATTAAGCGTATACCCAAACCACTTGAAGATGCAGGATTCAGCTGGAATTAAAACGCGTTTAGGCAAGGCATCGAGTTGAGGGCTTAGTTATTCTAAGTTGATATTCAATAACGCAGAATAAAAGTGTTTGCTTTTACATATAAAGAGGCCAGCCCGTTGGGAGCCTGTAAAAAGACTAACTTCTACGTTGCATCACCTCAAAAGGCAATAAGCATTCTTTCAATAATGCGCCTTGAATTAAGCCTTTTCACGGGCTCTGAAAACATGCACTTTCAAGTGGTTTGGGTATACACCTGTAAGCTTAATATTTTTGCTACTGAAAAAAATGTTCAATTGAGAAACCGTTATTTTCTGTACTGTACTTTTGGCTGCTGAGTTTCTCACATTGAACTTAAGCTGTTTTTTGTTTTCTAATCTTCGTGACTATTGAGGATGCGAACAGACAGTGGAATAAAATTGTATTGTTCAATTGAACAGGGAAGACGTTAAATGCAGCAGGGTAAAACGGAAAATAATATAACAGGTGGAAAAATATGTGCGCAAAAAGAAGACTGCGATCTCGCCCCAATTTGTGATGTTTTCTCTGTTCTTTCAACAACAAACATTGATAGTGTTGTTAAAATCAATGCACTAGAGCCTTGGCAAATATCTTTTGAAAAACCGGTGACTTTTAAGCAAAAACAGGAAGGTCTCTATTTGGCTGTCTTGCTAGTGGGTATGCTTCATATTGCGTTGTTTTTTTGTATCGACAAGCTATGGCAGCAAAATGTTGATAATAGGCGGACTAAGGTAACAACTAAAGAGACCATAAAAAGCTATTTGTATGTTTCACCGTTACCTAAGAGTGAGGTCGTTACAACGAGTGATTCAAAAGGAGGGCAACCGCAAGTCAATGATCCAACATTCACTAATAAAATGGATGTAATGACTAAATCTAGCGCGATAAACCTTGCCGATAATACCAGCATGAGTCGAGTCACTATGCAACAGGAAGTCAAGTCTGAAGGGGGAAAACGTACGTTAAAAAACAGCGCTAAAGGGGATAAACCCATACCTCAGTCCGTATTAAATAATCCAGCCAATCTAACATCAAAGGTCAATGCTAAGGTGAGTCCAGCTGAAAAAAAGCGTTTTCGATTTGATGATTTAGACCCATCTGTCAAAATTGCTCAACATACAGAAGGATTGAATACTAATATCATCAATGGAACGATACTTGATGAAAAGACGTTATCTTACTTACAGCAACAAAATGACAGTAAATTGAATGATCTTGTTGTTAAGACTGAACTGCCTGCATCAAATATTGCCACATTAAGTGACATGACACCTAAGATGGAGGCATTGAATAGTCCCATCGCAACGTTAAATCAAACCGCGAGGTTACCCCAAGTTCATGGACATCTTCAGGATCCTAATCGAATTGTTCAAAAGGGAGATTATTGTTATCGCATGATTAAAACGCCGACACAAATGAACCCCAATGCAGAAATCGTGGCAACTGTCGGCTATCGTTGCAGTCCTGATGAGGATAAGAAAAATGTTCAAAATTTAATTAATCAGCGATTAAAACAACATGATGCCGTGATTAATTGATATGAATTATTTTGATTTCAAATGTGTTTAAAAAGGTGAGTATACAATTAATTATGCATTATCAGATGGTTATTGCTCAATTTTATTGATTCATTGTATTTTAAGACGATAAAATAAAACCTTGTGAAGCCTAATGGTTTAGGCCTATACTGCCTGCATCTTGTCGGAGTGCCTTTATGGCTGAGACCGTTTATTCGGGATCCGTTGAACCTGATCAGGCTGAACCCTGCGAAGGAAACAAGCTGTATAATTGTTTTTCTTCCTAAGCCTTACAATTACGTTTAAGTAAAATGTAAGCGATACGCTATGTTGTTAGACGTGTTCAAAAACACGTTTTTATTGAGCCGCTAGGGCCATAGACTGTAAATTAGGTAGCAATTATTTTGGTGTTTGCAAAGCTTTTGTTTGCTTATGCCCGCTGATCAACTCTCACCCTCCTGACAAGCAACTTCATTTCTACTTTAAAGTGAGATTGCTAATGTCAAATCGTCGTGAAACCCGTGCCAATGCACAAGCCTTTATTGATTCTCTTAAGCCATTACAACACCCTAATTCTGAAAAAATTTATTTAACCGGTAGCCGTGAAGACTTGCGTGTGGGCATGCGCCAAATTCATCAAACTGACACCTTAGTCAGTGGCACCGAAGATGCGCCCGTATTTGAGTCAAATCCACCGATCACTGTGTATGACTGTGCCGGAGCTTACTCTGATCCCGATGCCAGCATTAATGTGCGTGCGGGCTTAAATAAATTTCGTGAAACCTGGATTGATGAGCGTAATGATACTGAGCAGCTTGAGGCTGTGAGCTCTGGCTTTACTCAGCAACGCCTCGCCGATGATGGTCTGGATCATCTGCGGTTTGAAACCTTATTGCCGCCTCGAAAAGCCAAAACGGGTCAATGTGTGACCCAATTGCATTATGCTCGCCAAGGGATCATTACCCCTGAAATGGAATACATTGCCCTGCGTGAAAACATGGCACGAGCAGAAGTGACGGATCCTATTCTCACTAAAAAAGATAAAGGTGAGAGCTTTGGCGCCGTCATTGGCGAGCTTATTACCCCTGAGTTTGTGCGCAGCGAAGTGGCGCGGGGGCGTGCGATCATACCGCTCAATATTAATCACCCTGAAGCTGAGCCGATGATCATTGGGCGTAACTTTTTAGTCAAAGTGAATGCCAATATTGGTAACTCGGCGGTGACCTCATCCATCGAAGAAGAAGTCGAAAAACTCGTGTGGTCAACCCGTTGGGGCGCCGATACGGTAATGGACTTATCAACCGGGCGTTATATTCATGAAACCCGTGAGTGGATCATTCGCAATTCTCCTGTGCCTATTGGTACTGTGCCTATCTACCAAGCCCTTGAAAAAGTCAATGGTGTGGCCGAAGACTTAACCTGGGAAGTGTTTAGAGACACGCTTATTGAGCAAGCCGAGCAAGGTGTGGATTATTTCACAATTCATGCGGGTGTGTTGCTGCGTTATGTACCGATGACGGCTAAACGTCTAACGGGTATGGTGTCACGGGGTGGCTCAATTATGGCCAAGTGGTGTTTATCGCATCATAAAGAAAGCTTCCTTTACGAACATTTTAGAGAAATTTGTGAGCTTTGTGCCGCTTATGATGTGTCTTTATCCCTTGGGGATGGCATGCGTCCAGGCTGCATAGCTGATGCTAACGATGAAGCCCAATTTGCCGAGCTAGAAACCTTAGGTGAGCTGGTGAAAATTGCATGGGAGTACGACGTGCAAACGATCATCGAAGGCCCAGGCCATATTCCCATGAACTTGATTAAAGAGAACATGGACAAGCAGCTTGAGCATTGTGATGAAGCGCCGTTTTATACCTTAGGTCCGCAAACCACGGATATTGCTCCGGGATACGATCATTTTACTTCAGGCATTGGGGCGGCCATGATCGGTTGGTACGGCTGCGCTATGTTGTGTTATGTCACGCCAAAAGAGCATTTAGGCTTGCCGAACAAAGAAGATGTCAAACAAGGTTTGATTGCTTATAAAATTGCGGCCCACGCGGCGGATGTGGCGAAAGGGCATCCGGGGGCGCAGGTGAGAGACAATGCCTTATCTAAAGCGCGCTTTGAATTTCGCTGGGAAGATCAATATAACTTAGGGCTTGATCCTGATACGGCCAGAGCCTATCACGATGAGTCATTGCCGCAAGAATCGGCTAAAGTAGCGCATTTTTGCTCTATGTGTGGGCCCAAATTCTGCTCGATGAAGATCACTCAAGATGTGCGTGATTATGCTGCGAGCCTTGAAGCCAATGTCAGCTCTGCCAATGCAGAGCAGCTTGTTCAAACGGTATCCATTGAGAGCCACACCGACTTTAAAGCAAAAGTGAGCACGCAAGAAGTGGCTGAGCAGGGAATGGCACAAATGTCAAAAGCCTTTAAGGAACAAGGGGCTGAGTTGTACCATGAGGCTGGAAAAGCCGTCTTTGCTGATGAGCACTTAAATAATAAGCACTTAGAAAAAAATATTGATGAAAAACAGGCTGACAAATCTCAAGCGCTAGCGGTTGATGAGGTATAACCATGGCCAAAGGGCAATCTTCAATGGTTAATCAAGCCTCTAAACCCATCGTCTGGACTATAGCCGGCTCAGACAGTGGTGGCGGGGCGGGTATTCAAGCCGATCTTGCGACTATGCAAGATTTAGGCTGCCATGCTTGCTCAGTGATCAGCACTGTGACGGCGCAAAGTTCAGTGGCAGTGACCTTAGTTGAAGGTGTGTCAGAGGCTATGTTGCTCACGCAGCTTAATACCTTACTCACTGACATGCCGCCTAAGGCGATTAAAATCGGCTTGCTTGTCTCTCAGGCGCAACTCGAGCTGGTGGCTAACTGGCTGAAGGACACACTGGCGGCGTATCAAAGCAACACGCAGTGCCAAGTGTCCGTTATTCTCGATCCTGTAATGATAGCCAGTTGTGGTGATGCGCTGAACGCGCAAAAGGCATTAAATTTTGAGTGCTTTAAAGGCTTATTGACGTTAGTGACGCCCAATGCAATAGAGTTAGGCTTGTTAGTGGATCAGCCTTTACTCTTGACCAGTGCTAATGCCAGTGCCTGTGTACAAGCGGCAAAACAATTGGCGTCAAGGTTTGATTGCGCCGTGTTAGCCAAAGGGGGGGATAGAGGGGGCACATGGGATCCGGATTGGGCCCGAGATGTGTTTGTGTGTGGCGCCGTGCCTGAAGTGTCGATTGACCATCAAGATTGCAGTTTTTTGTTAACAGGAAAGCGTGTCGATACGCCCAATAATCATGGCACAGGTTGTACTTTATCGTCAGCAATTGCCGCGGTGATGGCCTCAGGGTTTGTGCTCCATGATGCGATTGTGGTGGCCAAGGCCTATGTGAGTGCGGGCTTAAAAGCCAGCTATCAGCCGGGCAGCGGTGCTGGCGTGTTGGCAAGACTGGGTTGGCCGAGTACCTTGAGCGACTTTCCCAGTATTGTGATGTTAGCGAATGACAAACTTGCAACGGCTGATAAGACAAAGTCCCATGATGCACACCAGTATATGGCGAAAGCACTGCTTGACTCTCGTTATCAAGGGTTGGCTACCGAGCTGGATATTGAGCCTGTGACCTTGCGTAAATTAGACAAGCCATTTACCCCCATCAATGGCCCGCTGGGTTTATACCCTGTGGTGGATGATATTGACATGTTGGCCAGTTTGTTAGCGGCAGGCACGCAAACCATTCAGCTGAGGGTAAAAGGCTCAGATGATCCTTATTTAGAGGAGAAAGTAGAGGAAAAAATAGAGAAGCAAATCATTCAAGCTGTTGCCTTAGGTCAGCAGTATAGGGCGCGAGTATTCATTAACGATCACTGGCAACTAGCCATTAAGCATGGTGCCTATGGGGTGCATTTAGGCCAAGAAGATCTGGCTTTTGCGGATCTTTTTGCATTGAATCAAGCCAATATGGCGCTGGGTGTGTCCAGTCACAGTTATTTTGAATTGCTGCTGGCCAGTCAACTGGCCCCTTCGTATTTAGCGCTGGGGCATATTTTCCCCACCACCACCAAAGAAATGCCGTCATTGCCACAAGGGTTGAATAAGCTCAGTCGTTATGTGTCTTTAATGAAAGGGCATTATCCGCTGGTGGCCATCGGCGGTATCGATGATGACCGACTTGAGCAAGTGAAAGCGACGGGTGTGGATGATATTGCTGTGGTGCGAGCGGTGACGCAGGCGACATCGCCTACAGATGCGTTTAGCGATTTATCACTGAAATGGAGTCACAAAGATGGAGCCATGCATGAATGCAAGCAAAAGCAAAGCAAATGAACTGTCCTCAAAAGCCTTTATGCGTTATTCCCGTCAGGTGTTACTGCCTGAAGTGGGGGAAGCGGGGCAATGTCAGCTGCAAAGGGGGCATGTCATTATTGTGGGCATTGGCGGCTTGGGGCATTTGGCGGCGCAATATCTGGCGGCTGCAGGCGTGGGGCGATTAACCCTTATCGATGGCGATCAGGTGGAAGTGTCTAATTTGCCTCGCCAGTTATTGTTTACTGATGGCGATCTTGGTCAAGCTAAGGCGCGCTGCGCTCAAGCCAAACTGCAAACAGCCTATGTTGATTGTGATATTCAGGCAATTGATTGTTATCTGGATGAGGAGGCGATGGATAAAGGGTCTAAGAATAACGACTCGGCTCAAGCATCAATACAAGCGGCGTTTGATGATGCGGACTTGGTGCTCGATTGCACAGATAATTTTGCCACGCGCCACCTTGTTAATCGTCTCTGTGTGCAAAGGGCAAAGCCGCTTATTTCTGCATCTGCGGCGCACTTCCAAGGGCAACTCTTACAAGTGGATATGGCTAAGGCGGCCGATGCTGGCTGCTACCATTGTTTGTTTCCCAGTGAAATGCAAGTCAGTCAAACCTGCAGCACTGTGGGCGTACTTGGGCCCATAGTGGGCGTGATGGCCTCGATGCAAGCACTGTTAGCTTTGAATCATTTACTTGGGGTGGAAGATTGTGGCAGCGCTGCACAATTATTGAGGTTGAATGGCAAAACCTTGCAGTGGCAGGTGGCGAAGCGGCAACGGGATCCCCAATGCCCAGTGTGCGGTGTGAGTACCTATACTGAACGTGAAATAGATGCCGTCACTTCAGAAGCTAGTACAAAAAGCGAACGAAGGAGTGCATGATGAGTGAGAATAACATTAATGAAAAAATCATTTACTTCAATGATAAAGCCGTCAGTGTTGAGTCTGAGTTCACTTTATTGCAATTACTCAAGCAGCAAAGTGTCGATCCACAAAGCGTTGCGCTAGTCGTTAATCAAGGCGTGGTGCCTCGAAGTCTTTGGCCAACCCAAAGCTGTCAGAGTGAAGATCGAATCGATGTATTTACAGTCGTCGCGGGAGGATAAATATGTTAAAAATTGCCGATGTTGAATTCCATTCACGTTTATTAACCGGAACGGGCAAATTTCGCTCGAGTCGAGATATGTTAGCCTCGTTAAGTGCCTCACGCTCAGAACTGGTGACCATGGCCATGAAGCGCCTCGATTTAGTCGAAGGTTCTGAGGATATTCTTGCGCCATTAAAACAAAGTGGCGTGAAATTATTGCCCAATACGGCAGGGGCCCGCAATGCCAAAGAAGCCGTGTTTGCCGCCGAGTTAGCCAAAGAGGTATTGGGCACACATTGGGTGAAGCTTGAAATTCATCCCGATCCTAAATACTTGATGCCCGATCCTGTTGAAACCTTAGCAGCGGCGCAAATATTATGTGACAAAGGATTTGTGGTACTGCCCTATATTCATGCCGATCCCGTACTCTGTCGCCGTTTAGAGGAAGTGGGCTGCGCTGCAGTCATGCCCCTTGGCAGTCCTATCGGCTCCAATCAGGGTTTAATTACCGCCGACTTCTTACGCATTATCATTGAGCAATCTACTGTACCTGTCATTGTGGACGCGGGCATAGGCGCGCCGTCACATGCCTGCCAAGCCATGGAGATGGGGGCGGATGCCGTATTGGTGAACACCGCCATTGCCAGTAGTCCCCAACCTGAGGTGATGGCTCGCTGCTTTGCCAGTGCGGTTAAAACAGGGCGAGAAGCCTATTTAGCGGGCTTGGGCGCAGTGACGACCCATGCGGTAAACACCAGTCCACTCACCGGCTTTTTAAAGCAAGGTTAAAGCAGGCAGCGCGTCACTCAGTCGGTATTACGGTCTAATACTGAGAGTTAGCGCGCTAATATTCGTGACTGTATTCATGATTGTGTTCGTGATTATATTAAGGATTGCTATCAACAGAATAGACTTAAATTAATTTTTTGAGTTATTATTTCGTTGATTAATCTAAATAAACAATAGGTTAACTGATGAGTTTTATTGATGTCTTTAAGGGTATTCCTCAGGCTGAATTGAAATTGGCCTTGTATTCGACGACGAGCGAGGACGTTGAGCGAGCCTTATCACAACCCAGAGGCAACCTTGAGAGCTTATTGGCCCTCTTGTCACCGGCAGCGGAGCCGTACATTGAGCAAATGGCCGCGCAGTCAGTGGCGCTGACTCGTCAGCGTTTTGGAGCCAATATCGGCATGTTTTTACCGCTGTATTTGTCCAACTTATGCGCTAACGAATGCGATTATTGTGGTTTTAGCATGAGCAATAAGCTTAAGCGTAAAATATTAACCCCCGCAGAATTGGACAGTGAAATACAGCTGATCAAAGCCATGCATTTCGATTCTATCTTGTTAGTGTCCGGCGAGCATGAAACCAAAGTGGGTATCGACTATTTTAGCCAAGTTCTACCACAGGTGAAACAACACTTTAATCATGTGGCGTTAGAGGTTCAGCCCATGTCTGTTGGGGATTACAGCACCTTGGTTGATCAAGGATTAGATGCAGTCATGGTGTATCAAGAAACCTATCAGAGACAAACCTATGCGGCCCATCATACTCGCGGTAAAAAGCAAGATTTTGCATTTAGGCTTGAGACGCCAGACAGAGTCGCACAAGCCGGTGTCGATAAAATCGGCTTAGGGGTGTTACTGGGCTTAGATGACTGGCGCCTCGATGCCTTATTGATGGGGCATCACTTATCTTATTTAGAGCAAACCTATTGGCGCAGCCGCTACAGTATTTCCTTGCCTAGGCTGCGTCCTTGCACCGGCGGCATTGAACCTAAAGTGGCGCTCACGGACACGGGCTTAGTGCAAATGATCTGTGCTTTTCGTCTGTTTAATCACGAATTAGAAATTAGCTTATCGACGCGAGAATCGCCAAGTTTGCGCGATAACTTGTTTCCACTGGGCGTCACTCATGCCAGCGCGGCCAGCTCCACCCAGCCCGGGGGCTATAGCAACCCAAATACTGAGTTGGATCAGTTTGAAATAAGCGATGAGCGCAGCAGCCAGCAGGTGGCGTACGCCATGATGAATAAAGGCTTAAACCCAGTGTGGAAGGATTGGGAAAGGGGTTGGGCATAGTTCACTGTTAGTGAACTATTGATTATGAATTAAGCTTCGCTTAATGGAACGTCGTGAGTTCCCACTCACACTGGGGTAAAGAGGACTGCTCGTCCTTATCCTCTTTACAATCTCCATAACGCCCAACGGAGCAATGCACTTCTATATTCGATTTCTAAAAATAGCTATCGCCTCATATTTGTCATCCCTGTCTTAACTAAGGCTATTTTCGACGTCCTGTCTCAATCACGCCATTTTTTATCGAATTTTAGAAGCTGCTCCAATGGGGGATCTAATGTCAAAAGCAAAGCGGTGGGTTTCTTCGAATTGGATGTAATATTGTTTATTTTTCTACTTCAATGGTTTGAATGGGTGGCGTTGTTAGCTTTTAGCTTAATGGATTTGAGTTGGTTTGGTCTCTGTTGTATTGATGAGTGTATTTATCACTTAACTTTTATGGGAGTTTATCGCTTCCTGCGGGGGCAAGATAGTGGATTTGTATCCACACTGGGCCAAAAGGGGATCTACAGCAATCCCCTCTTGGATCACCTTTGCCGCCCCAGACGCAGTAAAGCGCTTCATGATTAAATTGACAATAATCGCTATCGCCTCATATTCGTCATCCCTGTCTCAACTAAGGCTATTGCGGCATCCATGCCTTAATCACGCAATTTTTGATTTAATCATTTTAGCTACTCCGATGGGGTATGTAACAGAAAAAGCAAAAACAATGGATATCTTCGAATGGGGTTTATGAATAGTGGTGCATTGTGTATATCACTACCTACATTCTATTTTAAATGATAAACATTCACAGAAGGCTGAGCAAGTGAGCCTGTCTGAGTCTTTCGTGTAGTAAAAGCGTGTAGTAAAAGTCGTCTAGTGAAATGCATTGAACAAAAAACAGGGAAGTAAGAGGTGGATCACGTTCTTAAACTATTTTTGTAAGAATACTTTTGTAGGGGAATAAAGATTAACTTCCCTTAATATGTATCATTATGTTAACTTGTTGTTTCTTGGCGGCTGTAGGGCGAATTAATCAGTTTGTTATACAATATTTATTATAATAAACAGTATCTTGTGTTAATTTGGTTTTTGATTAGCTTCTGATGAGTTGTCATTTTAACTGGAACATTATCGAGCGGCTATTTAATAAGCTGTTATATTTCTAGGAGATTTCATACTAATGGAGGAACAATTTGTTTAACTTGCTGATTTCTTATAGTCCCGAAAGTTGGGACTCTTCGCCATATGAATGTGATAGAAGCCGTGCAGTAGTTGAATGTACCGCTGACGAGATCAGTGAGCGGTATAAATTCTTCGATGAAAACGCCATTAACGAACTAAAAAGTTTCCCTGCACTATTTGTAACAGAGAATGAGGCGACCCAATCCAGAATTGGATATATAACAGACATTAGATTACGTAGTGGTTCTGTTGTTATAAGTTTTGAATTTGACCCTATCCTTCCCGCACTTCCAACTGGTGCTATTGAAGCGATGCGGGGAGATATTGATCTTGGTAGGTGGGAGTTATCTAGAACTCACTGGGCTGTAAAAGATGAACCTATTTTTGACATACTTATTCTCCATGGCTATCTAAATCAGCAACAAGTAGAAGCATCCCAGAAATTAAGAATCCCAGAGCCACCAGTATTACCACCTCAAGCAGTTGATGGTAGCTTTAATAACTCACAAGTGTTCATAGTCCACGGGCACGATGAAATCGCAAAGCTTGATGTCGCTAATTTTGTAACGAGTCTTGGCTTAGAGCCAATCACCCTCCATATGCAAGCCAGCTCAGGCATGACGATAATTGAAAAAATCGAGCATTACTCAAACGTTGGGTTTGGCATTGTCCTATACACACCATGTGATGTTGGGCAAAAAGTTGGAAATTTAACTGGTCAACACAGAGCTCGCCAAAATGTTGTTTTTGAGCATGGCTACCTCATCGGTAAGTTAGGTCGGCCTAGGGTAAACGCCGTAGTTAAAGGGGCCGTTGAAACGCCCAATGATATTAGTGGTGTCGTGTATGTTGGCATGGATCCCGAAGGTAGCTGGCAAGAACAGTTAAAGATAGAAATGCGTGGCGCTGGGTACCATGTATAAATCTAACAAGCGCATGTTGTCGGACTGGTTTTCCACTGCGCTCCAAACCAGCCGCAAATGCGGGCGTTAAGCGCAAATGGAGTCTAATATGCAATCACTCCAAGAAATTGCTAATGGAATAAACGCTGAAGCTCACAACTTCGATGTTGGTCAGCTTCAAAAAATAAGAAAGAGAATCCAAAAGTTAAAGAGGTTGCCCTCAAATCAACTTTTTGACCATAGAACTGTTTTTGAAGAGTGGGGCTGGCATTATGGAGGAAGAAAGGAACTACAATTCAATATTGGAATTGAAGGTTCTGAACTTCGATATGGTGTAGCTTTTTCGCTATCATGCAGCCAATCACTCCCTACGATTGATGTCTTGATACCAAAAATATCTTTATTCAATGAATATATGTCCGAATTTGGGGATAATTTCTCAGATCTTAGGATGTGGCACTTTGAAGGCAAGAGAAGCTTTGATTATATGCCTTCGCCAATTTCTCAAGAAAATGTGCGTGAAGGCTTGTTCATATTCTTGGGTGGTAAGCAGGATCTTACAAAGATCAGCTATCAACTTGTTTTAGAAACGCTTGATCGCTTATTGCCGCTATATTTATATACTGAAAATCAAACGACATCAGAAAATAAGTCTAAAGAGGCAAGTTACTTTAATTTCACACCAGGTTGTACCAAGAAGCTATCTAATACTAGCGGTACGATTGCAGAAAAAGAACTTAACATTAGGTTAAGGCATAATGATATTCAACTAAAGCTTTATGAAAAATTGGCAGAAGCGCATGGCGTTGAAAGTGTTGGCACAGAGATACAATGCACTAATGGTAGTATTGACCTTGTTGTAAAAAGTGGTGACAACCTCTGGTTCTACGAAATAAAAACCGCCTCACCAGCTAAAGCTTGTATTCGACAAGCTTTAGGGCAAATCCTTGAGTACGCATATTGGCCGGAGTGTAAAAGGCCTGAAAAATTGATAATTGTAGGACCAAATGCTGCGACCACATTAGAGCAAAGCTATATCGAAACATTGCGTTGTGAATTCCGTTTGCCAATAGAGTACGCGGTTATTAGCGCTTAACAAGGCCATTAAATCGGATTAGTAATAGCTTGCTCGGTTCCACTTCGTTTCTCATTTTAGCTAGTTGAATAACATAGTTGAATAACACAGACACCCATAGTTGAATAACACAGACACCCATAGTTATTTGCTTAATTAATGCTCACTAACTAAGCTTTTATAATTGATTGGTTGAATAGGGCTAGTGTGATGCCAATGGCAAGGAAAGCAATAGTGAGCGTTGAAGATACCCCTTACTACCATTGTGTATCTCGGTGTGTCAGACGTGCTTATTTGTGCGGTGAAGATGAATATACGGGCCAGTCATATGAGCATCGTCGAGCATGGGTAGAAGAGCGTATTCTTGAACTTGGGCAAGTATTTTCCATTGATATTTGTGCCTATTCGGTGATGTCAAATCATTTGCATTTAGTATTAAATGTGGATATTTATGAAGCGAATGCTTGGTCTGAATGGGAGGTTGCCGAGCGTTGGCATCAATTGTTTAAGGGGGCAGAGATTACGCAAAAATTTTCACAAGGATTAGCGCTTGAAGAGTTTGAAGTCGCTTTATTATCAGAAACAATAGCGAAGTATCGTAGTCGGCTGAGTGATATAAGTTGGTTCATGAGAGCGCTAAATGAACCTATCGCAAGAAAAGCGAATCATGAAGACAAGTGTAGTGGACGGTTTTGGGAAGGACGGTTTAAAAGCCAAGCATTATTAGATGAGGCGGCGGTACTGTCTTGTATGGCCTATGTCGATTTAAATCCTATCCGCGCAAAAATTGCAGACACGCCAGAGGAGTCAGATTTTACCAGTATTCAAAGGCGCATAAAGGCCGCGTTAAAGGGTGAGCAACCCGCCAATTTATTAGCGTTTGTCGGTAATGAAACACGAGAGGAGCCTAAAGGGCTATTATTTCATCTTAAAGATTATTTGCAGTTAGTGGAGGAAACAGGTCGGATTATTCGTGATGATAAGCGTGGTGCTATCAGTGAGTTAGCCATGCCTATTCTCAATCGATTGAATATTCCTCAAGAGAACTGGCTGAAGTTGACGACAGAGTTTACTCGTTTATTTAAAGGCCCAGCAGGTAGCTTACAAGAACTGGATGCTTATTGTGCTCATTTAGAGCGAAAGCGACGACAAGGCGCTGGAAATTGTCATCGTTGGCTTGATAGTGCTTAAAGGCTTATACGGACACCCATAATTATTTGCTTGAATTCACTTGCACTGAGTGGTAAAGCAAAGCTATGAGTTTTTTGAATATATACACAGACATGCGATCTGAATTGTGTTTCTATTGACTTGTTTATTGAAAGCATAGCCATATTGGTCTTTATCGCTGTAGCAAGTTAAAGGATTAAGCTTCGCTTAATCAAGTTTATCAATGTTGCTTTTTTTGGTATTTAGTCAGCTGGTTATTCTGTTGCAACTTCAATTTTATCAATTGCTTGCCGCAGGATTTTTGTGCAGATATCTCTGTGATACACTGCAAGTACGTCCTGGTAAGCTCGACGATAGCAAACATCATCCATGTTTAATTGCCAGATAAATATTCCTATTTATCGTTCGAAACGCTTTGCTGGGCAAACTCTCACCCTGTCATCAACGGTCACAGTTGTATCTCCACTGAGTTTTATAAGCAAAAGTGCAAATGGAAGAATGAGTACATTTGAACTTGAAGTGATTGGTTGATATTAATCACATATTTTAAAGCCGTTTTAAATTAATGCTCGCTGTTTTGTATCCATATGTTACCATAATGTTTCATAATAGGTAATAGGGTCATGCCAATAGAGGAATGGAGAACTAAATTCAGTAGCGGTACGCTGATTTCAGTTATTTTTGTAGTTCTTAATTATGTTTTACTCGTAATAAAGCTAAATCTGATCCTATTGAATTTATTAATGGCCTATCATTTAGCTGTTTATTTATTAGCTTTACGTAATTTACTATTCAATAATAATACAACAGGGAAATTGCATTTATCCATGTTATACAAGATTGACTAAAGTCTAGTATTGTATTATTTAATAAAAAGTTATCTTTTATCAAAGTCAGTTAATAAGGAGGTTTTATTTTATTGCTTTATTAAAAATACATATGAACACATTGAAATTAAATAAAAGAAATTTCATCAATAAAGGGGAAAATATTATGATAGATAGAACAGAAAAAGAGCCTTTTTATACGTGTGCCAACGCGAAATGATTTCAGCGCTATTACTTCAGCGCTATTAATTCAGTACTGTCTTTTAACTAAATTGAGATTTACTCTTTAAAAATAAATGATACTTTTCGAGTGTGAGCATATCGGGATGTTTATAACATTGACCGCTATATACTTTTCAGGACAAATATACAGGGAAAAAATACAATGAAGAAAGTCACTATATTATTGCTAATGATTTTTCAATTACCGTTTGTTTCGCAAGCAAGTGAAGCATTAACAAGTGAAGAGCTGATAGCAGCCTATCCGAGTATTTCAGTGGATAGCGACAGGGCAGAAAATAAAGCGGTATTATGTCCATTCATTCGTATATTAGAAAGGGCAGGTTTGTTTGATTCTGAACACCCTGAAAATAACAGTGATATCATGGTTGGACTTGTTAACTTTACAGCAAAAGCAAAAGAGTTTGGCTGTGGTATTCTTGGTTGTGGCAGTGTTGCCACTTTAGTATCGGCAGGACAGTTAACGCATCCGTCGGACGTTTATCACGGTAAGGCTCAAATTGGCCATGTTAATATTACAAACTTACATCAAGCCAGAGGTGTCGCTCATGAATGTGGATTAACATTTAGTTATGGCGATACTGAAGTGAATGATGTAACCCGAAGCAATACGCTGGAAAAATTATTGGCTGAAGCGGATCCACAGGGCCGGTTGAACCAGAATGATATTATGAAAGTGAAATTAGCCATTTGTGCTGAACAAAATGTTGAGATCAGCAGTGCAGGTGAAGTTGAAGTTGGGCTTATTTTTAAATACCTTGGTGGTGAAGATCGCGGATATGTAGAATATGATGATGTTGTTCGTTTATTCAACGCGACCATGCCGAAGACTAAAGCGATAAACTTATTATAAATCAAATTATAACAACGTTATAGACATAGGTGGATGTTATAGCCAAGCCTGTTTTGACTTTTATGAAGCTAAAGAAACTTAGTGAGAGTCATAACAGGTTTTGGCTATATAATGTGTTGTCTCTTATTCTGACTCAAAGAGTATAGCAGTATCGATGCTGGCGCTTTAAGGGGGAGACTTGCTCAAAGAGCTGGGATAGATTTATATTAACCCTCATTTATCGATGCGCCTACGATACTCAAGAATACTCGCTTGGCATGCAGGCACACAATACAAAGGTGCGTTATTTGTACCGTTATTGAAGGAGGCAAAAATGTCTGAAGATTCACCAGAAAATACACAGCAGCTGGGTTTGATTAATAAAAAGATAGTAGCAGAGGGGGAAGAACTGCCAGCCGTTCGTCTCACGGACGGCACTAAGGTGCAAACTGGTACGGTGGCAACAATGTTACATAACATTACTTTGTACAATTTAGGTGAACGTGGTGAGGTCGAGGAACAGTTGAAAGCTGCAATACCGACACTGATTAAAGTGGGGTTATTTGATTTGTTCTGCGTGGATGAATGGATTATCGGCGCAAACCCTGGGCGCACTTTTGTTGGTCGATACGCTAAAGTACTCCTTGATACAAAATGTTAGTCAGGCACAGTCCTCGGTTGTGGCTTTACTTCGCAGGTGAAGCTATTGAAAGTCCTGCACAAGTTCAGGCTCAAGATTAATGATGTGTCGTAGCACGAGCTAAATCAACATAACAAGTAAGCCTTAAATTGTCATAATATTGACATGTTAACTGTGAATTGATCCATGGGGATGAATAGAGGAATGGTGATAAAAAAACCGCCTTTTTCGAAAAGCCCTCTAAAACTCATATAGTGTCTATGATAGGTTGTTTAATGGGACTGGTTGTTCAATGGCTTACTCACTCAAAGATATTCAAAGAGAGGAAGCCATAACTGAATACCGTACTAGCTGGATTTAATACAGTTTCAGTGATTCTGAAAGTTTATTCTAGGTCATTGTCGATAAATGGTAAACAACTAAGAAGAGAGGTGAAAAAACCTTTCGATGCGAACTCGGGTTTATGCCTGTCATTTTGAATATCGAATCTTGTTCTATGATGACTTATGTCCTTATTTTGATCAGTCTCACCGACTGATTTTTTTTCAATGATTGGAGTGCTTATAGACTTAGGGATAGGTTCTACTTGTCCATGTGTGGCTTGCTGTGGAAACGTAATGGCTTTTGGTGTCGATGTGACAGCGGCTTGAGCATTCATTTCGAAATTTGATATTGGATTTTTGGCTTCCCATTTGGTCATCATTTTCACTAACCATTCGGGTGATTTGTGGTTATCTTTTAATACGTTCTCAATATATTTTTGATAGTTTGATCTGGCATTATCATAGGTTATTTGAATGTCTTTAGAAGGTTTATGAACTAAAGTTTTTGCTGTCAATGTGTTGGTTGTTTGAGGGGAGTATGCTTGTTTCATTTTGTTTTCGGTAATGGCTAATTCAGTCCTGAATGCCTTTGATGCATATTCTTCAAAATTATTCGCTCCATCAAAATCAATATCGAGGTTTAAATGATCTGTATTTTGATGACCGGAGTGTGTGTGTTGAGATGTGTGTCTATCCGTTGTTTGATGATTGTGGGATCTTCTCGTTGGAAAATCATCATAATCTAAGCCGTTATAACTTGAGCTACCAGAACATGCTCCAGCAATAATATTTCCCATTTTTTACTCCTTGTAAAATTGAAATATGTTTATTTGACCAACACTTATTACTCTAATAGATCGAATTTCATTTGATAAGATAGCTAATGGTCGAATAAGGGGGATGGTTTAAAAGTTCGAATTTTGATGTGCTTAATTTTGATGTACTGAGTTTGTGTCATTAATAATGAGCGACTTGAATGAGGGTGAAAGGATAGCCATTAGTTTTAGGCCTCTTATTGAGAGGCCGACTTTGGTAGCATTGATTGAATGGTTTTTAAAACCGTATATTACTTAGGCTTATTTTGTGACTTTTTTAATTCAGAACAAAAAATCTCATCTGGATGACTGTCATGCTAATCAATAAAGAGCGTGCGTTTAAAGGGATTAAATGAATGATGTAAATGGAGTCTATTATGACACGCTGTCCTCACTGCCAGAACATTTGTAACCCATTTCGTTTTATGCTGATGACGAAATGGACACCTTATTCATGTGCTAATTGTAACAAAAAGTCTGAGTTCTCATTAAGAGTCAATAAGATCATAAGGGTCTTGAGCGTGAGCGTGGGTATGGTTGCGGGTTTGGGTTACCCCGATCTCTATTCTTTTTGGTGGAAAAACACTCAGCCTTGGTATATTGAACTTGCCATATCCATGTTGGTATTTGTCGCCATTATGACTCTCGTAAAAGGGCTTTTTCTCAAGTTATACCCGATATCGCAAGACACCTAAAACGGTGCTGTTCGTCAGAGTGTCTTTCATTGGTGTGAGAAAGTTAACGGTTTAAATTTCCATCTCTTTGAAGAAATAGTTTGAAGCAATAGTTTGAAGTCATTGTTTTAAGCAATTGTTAGCATCATTGATGCTCATAAATTTGGGTATCCCTTATCACATCACTCCATGATTGCCTTGGATGATTTATTTATGGAGCTGCCTATGACTCTTTGTTCTTGTTCAAAGTCGCAATTAGAAGTGCAAGATTATTGAATATAAAGTCAGTGGCAAAATAAAGTACATTGAAGCAGCGAGTGGTCATTCTTTGCGTGTGTCGTCAATTCAATATTCTCATGTCACTGTGACTTTGTTCAATGCTAGATTGAGCATTTTTGATAAGTATTACTCAAAGTTTGTAAATTTTAAGTTGATTCGTTTAAAATTTTAAAGCTTTTGTTATTATTAGGCTCGTTGTAATTAACAGTAACTAGGGAACAATATGCGGTATGGATTAGTCGGAGTATTTTGTGTGGGGTTGATCTCTGGTTGTAGTAGTGATGATGGGGAAATCAGCGACAATCAGTCTGATGAAGCGGTTGTGAATGATACAGACGATGCTAGCACTAACAGTGGTAATACCAACTATAACCAAATGAGCTGTAGTGATGATCTGACCCGTGTTTTGGCTTTAATTAATGAACAGCGTTCACAGCAACAGATGTGTGGTAGTGAACGCTATGGCCCTGTGGATGAGCTAACCTGGAATACTCAATTAACCGCTGCTGCACAAGAGCACTCAAATAATATGGCTAATTATAATTTTTTCAGTCATACAGGCCTTGATGAAAGTACTATCGCGACTCGGGTTACCGCGCAAGGTTACACTTGGTCTTATGTAGCAGAAAATATTGCTGGTGGCCAGACTACGGCACAGTCTGTTGTGGATGGGTGGATGGCGAGTGAAGGTCATTGTAAGAATATAATGAGCGAAAATGCCACAGAAATGGGCTTAGCCTGCAGCGCAAACAGTGATGCCAATTATCATTATTATTGGACACAAGTCTTTGCTAAGTCACGTTAATGGTGTGGGATTTAGATGAACTGTACTTGATACAATCAGGCAGGTCTTTGAAGAACGGCTATATGTTTTAATCACTCGCTTTTAAAAGAGGTTCATACTTAAAATCAATGATGGTGTATTGATGCTGTCATTGAGTGGACATTGGGTGGAATTAGTATTATCTAGATTATGTTATCTAGGTGATGACTTGCTAAAATCAGTTGCTCATAAAATGGTACTTGTCGTGCCTTAAATCCAACTAATTTCTTTTAAACCTTATTTTACGCTAGGTGGAATTGCCATTATTAGTGATAGGTGAACATCTCGCTAAATTGACCTGAGTAATGATAGAATAGACAATAAAAACAGAGTATAAGGATGTATTTATGCAGTGTCCAAGAACCCATACGGTTTTGAGTCGGGTAAAAGTCGGTGGGATCAGTATCGATTATTCAACTCACTGTGGTGGTGTGTTTTTTGATAATAATGAATTGCAACATTTTGATGAAACACATGAACGGCGGGGGGAAGTGCTGGTTGAGCACCTTGAGCCATTTTATGACCCAAAGGTGGATTTAACTCCTAGGATCCATTGCCCGCAATGTCCTGATATTGTGATGGCTCGACATTTTTATAGCCCAAAAAATCAGGTTGAAATTGACCGCTGCCCTGGGTGTGGGGGGATTTGGCTTGATTATGGTGAGCTTAAAAAAATCAGGCAACTCTTTCCGACGCAGGCGCACAGAGCACAAGCGGCGCAAGGCTTTAAAGCGGCTTTTTCTCAAAGCCCTGAATTTCGCGCTCACATGGAAAAAATACAACATAACAATGCCATAGGTGGACGATTAAGGCAGTTTAATGAGTGTCAATCATTGCTGGATTTTCTGGTGTAGTTGACACGGTAGTCGAGTTTTGTAAACGTTTTACAGCCAGATTTTGTCGTGGCATCATCAATGTAAGCCTGCGAATATGAGGTGATTTTATCACCTCTCGGGCGCTATTTTTTATCTTTAAGCAATATTTTTAAGCCATTTCCTTATTTTTAAGCAATATTCCTATCTTTAAGCAATATTTTTCTTTAGAGAATCTATTTGCTCCTATACTTGGTTGTGATGAGTCTTAATAATTGTTTTGGGAATAAAAATCTATGGATTGGATGGAAATTTTATCGCGTATTCAGTTTGCTTTTACCGTCAGCTTTCATATTCTTTTCCCTGCTTTTAGTATTGGTTTATCGACTTTTTTGATGATTTTTGAAGGGATTTGGTTGATCACAAAAAATGATAAATATCTTGCTATTGTGAAATTTTGGACAAAAGTCTTTGCATTGACTTTTGGTATGGGGGTGGTGTCTGGCATAGTCATGGAATTTCAATTTGGCACCAATTGGTCAGGTTTTGCCAAGCAAGTTGGGCCTGTGCTCGGGGCATTGTTTACTTATGAAGTGTTGACGGCATTCTTTATTGAAGCGGGTGCACTGGGCATTATGATTTTTGGTTGGGGAAGAGTCAGTAAAACATTACATTTTTTTTCGAATATTGTGATTTTTTTGGGGGTGACAATATCGGCTTTTTGGATCCTGTCGGCAAACTCATGGATGCAAACGCCTAACGGCGTGGATTATATTAATGGTCAATTTGTCATAACGAGTTGGTTTAATGTTATTTTTAATCCTTCTGTTCTGCCAAGATATATGCATATGTTGATTGCGGCTTATTTAAGTACCTCCTTTGTGATATTGGGGGTGAGTGCCTATTACTTGATAAAAAAAATCAATCATGATTTTGCACTGCCTTGTATTCGGTTCTCTGTGGTGAGTATTTTACTACTCAGCGTAGGCCAGTTTTTTGTCGGGGATGAAGTGGGTCTTAAAGTCCATGAACATCAACCCATTAAAACGGCGGCAATTGAAGGAGTGTGGAATACACAAAAGGGCGCGCCTTTGGTTTTATTTGCCTATCCAGATGAAGAAGCAGAAAAAAACCGTTTTGCCATAGAAATTCCTAAGTTAGCATCATTGATTAATACGCACCAAATGGACGGTGAGCTGATTGGCTTGAAGAGTGTTGATAAACAAGATAGACCTTTGGTGGCCGTTGTTTTTTATAGTTTTAGAGTCATGGTGGCCATTGGATCGTTAATGTTGCTTATGGGAGTAATAGGAACGATTTTATTGCTTAAAAACCGATTGGACAATGCTAATCGGTTTCTACATTTATGTGTGATCTGTTCGCCTATTGGCTTTATTGCGATAATAGCGGGTTGGTTTACCGCTGAGTTTGGTCGCCAGCCTTGGGTTGTTTACAATATCATTCGAACAGAAAATGTCGTCAGTGATTTGAGTGTTGTCCAAGTGGGTATTTCATTAGCGTTAATTATCTTGATTTATTGTATTGTGTTCGGCTTTTTTTACTTTCGTTATTTTAGCCGGATCATCAAGCAAGGCCCTTCTGCTGCCGGAACCGAAAGAATGCCTTACGCATATTTTCAATCCGTTGAAGAAAATATTTCTAAAAAGGATGAGTAAAATGGACTATCTCGGTTTAAGTTGGCTATTGATTATTGGTTTTGGGTTATTGATGTATGTGATCCTTGATGGGTTTACTTTGGGTGTTGGCGTGTTATTTCCTTTTTTTAATCATGATCAAAAAGATATTGCGATCAGTGTATTATTGCCCACATGGGATGGTAATCAAACATGGCTTGTTTTTTCTTTAGCAGCATTTTACGGCATGTTCCCTATCGGTTTTGCTTTTCTGTTTCCTAAAATTTATCTTCCCGCGATTATTTTGGCTTTGATGTTGTTATTTAGAGGTATTTGTTTTGAATTTAGACTGAAATCGACACAAGGGATCCGCAATTGGGATCGCCTTTTTTTTATATCATCATTAATGATAGCCTTAATTCATGGCTATTTAGTCGGCCAATTGGTCGTGGGGTATGCTAATGCCCATTATTTGGATGGAATTGTTTTTAAGGTCTCCTCAGCAATAACATTAGCCATAGGTTATATGCTATTAGGGGCTTGCCGATTAATTTTAAAAACCGAAGGTGATTTGTTAAAAAAAGCACAAGATTTGGCAATGGTGTTGGCCATTATTTTGTTAGTCATGATGCTCGTTTTGGGTTTACAAACGGAGATGCATAAAAGTGTATCTTTATTTTCAGTTAAAATGTTATTACTTATTTTGCTGCTTTCATTAACACTGGTTAATTTTATTATATTATTTTTTATTATTAAAGGACCCCGTCATTATTTACCTTATTTATTCAGTGTTTTTATCTTTATATTGACTTATTTGAGTATGTTTACTTATATTTTTCCTTACATCGTGCCTTATGAGTTGACTTACGAACAAGCAAAAGCTTCTGACATGACGCTATCGTTTACCTTAATTCCTGCTGCTTTTATGATCCCCTTGTTACTGATCTATACCAGTTATGCTTATTATATTTTTAGAGGGAAAACAAAAGAAAAGTTGAAGTATTGAAGCGGTAGTGAGTGTTTGTTAGTGTTAGTTTATGAAGATGAACATTGCATTGGGCGCTACAACTTGTATTCATTTGGTGATTATATCCATGATACTTCAAGATGCAGGATTCAGTGCAAACGAATTAACTTTTAACTTGAATATTCACTGACAAAAAGTCATTTTCTAGCGGAGTATTGTTAGGCATTGATGATGATAAATATCGATATGCACATTAAGTTAAACAGGTAATAAGCGCTAAAAAATGGCTGTTATTATTTTATCTGAAGAGAAATCGATTAAACCTATAGTGTGGGATGTACTCTGGACTCCTTAACGTTTAAGAGAGAGTGTTAATATTTTTTATTGGTTATTATACAGTACATTATGATGTATTGGCTTTAATGAGGGAATGGTAGTTTATAAATTTGTTCTGATTAGTCATCCCATGTGAACGAGGCCGTTATCGTTAACTCTATTATTTATTTTATTCGAGTGGAAAAAATTGAGTTGATATATATGGTGGGAAATATAGCGCATAAATACTGGCGCGATTGACTTAAGATTAATAATAATATATTTACCGTTAATTTATATTTTACGCATTCGGACTATGCTTGTTTGCATTTCATGATGAATAAAATCGTCAGTTTACTTTAGTTTTACTTTAGTGTTCGGTGTTATTTTTTATCATCTCTATTTAAACGTGAGATTGCAGTATGTGGTACAAAGTCAAGTCTATTGTTTCAGGGTCAATTGGTAATTTAATTGAATGGTATGATTGGTATGTTTATGCTGCTTTTTCTATATACTTTTCTCAGATCTTTTTCCCCGAAGGGGATTTAACCTCTCAGCTGCTTAAAACATCGGGTATTTTTGCGGTGGGGTTTTTTATGAGGCCCATAGGTGGTTGGATAATGGGGGCTTATGCGGATATTAAAGGTCGAAAAAAAGCCCTTATATTGTCGATTAATATTATGTGCATCGGTTCGTTAATTATCGCTTTAACGCCGTCTTATGACAGCATAGGCGTATTGGCTCCTCTTTTACTGCTCGTTGCGCGGCTAATGCAAGGATTAAGTGTGGGGGGGGAATACGGCATTTCTGCTACTTATCTCAGTGAAGTTGCCCCTAAGAAATTTAGAGGTTTTTATTCGAGCTTTCAATATGTCACACTCATTATGGGGCAGCTCATTGCGTTGCTTGTGCTGATTGTCTTACAGAACACACTTTCGAGTGAACAACTCTATACTTGGGGGTGGCGGATCCCTTTCTTTATTGGTGCGTTATGTGCCATTGCGGCAATGATAATGCGAATGAAAATGGAAGAAACGAATAAATTTAGTCCACCTTCGAAACACAAAGAGTCTGCTCTTAGTAAGTTAAGAGAGCTGCTTAAACATAAAAAGACCTTTTTGCTGGTTATTGGCCTTTCAATGGGGGGCAATGTGGCCTTTTATACTTATACGACTTATATGTTGAAATACTTAATTAATACTATAGGTATGCCTGTTACAACAGCCACTTGGATCAGCTCTATTGCCTTGTTAATCTTTATGTGCTTGCAACCGGTAATCGGTTTATTATCTGACTACATCGGACGTAAAAAATTATTGATCACCTTTGGTCTTTTCGGGACGCTAGGCACTGTGCCTATACTGACTTTGCTTGAGCAAGCGACGACAGTTTTTTACGCATTTACATTGATTATGTTAGCGCTTGTTGTGGTGAGCCTGTATACCTCTATTAATGCCATTGTGAAAGCGGAATTATTTCCTGTTGAAGTTCGAGCCATTGGTGTGGCGTTACCTTACTCGATTTCTGTGGCAATATTTGGTGGAACAGCAGAATATATTGCGCTTTATTTTAAAGATATAGGCATTGAATCGGGTTTTTATTGGTACGTCACTTTTTGTATTTTCTGCTCTCTTATGACATATATTTTCATGCCTGATACGATGAAGCGATCTAAAATATGATAGGACATTATTGCTGACTGATGATGGAGTCATTATGATACATCGCTCGAACTGCGCGATTGCTAAAAGGCTGTATGATGCCTTCTTGGCGAGTGATATTGAAAGCATTTTTGGACTCTTAAGCCCTCAGATCGTTTGGGAGTTAGTGGGTTCTGATGAGGTGCCGCATTTTGGTCTATATCAAGGTGTTGAAGAAGTCAGGGACTTTTTCGCTATCATTAGTCGAGTTAATCACGTTAAGACTTTTGAGGTATTGAGTTATACCGAAACGGAAAAAGGGGCTTATGTTGAATGTCGAGAACAAGGTCACTTTCAAGATCATCCCGCTTCCTTTGATCTACGTTCATGTCAAATTTTAGAAATTGAAGCAGGCTTAATTACGCGTTTTACGATTTATCAAGATACTTCTCGAATGGTCGATGCTTGGCGATCTTGATGTATTTAAAGTAAAAAAGGGGTAAATACTAACTTGGATAGGTATTTATACCCAAACTACTTGAAGATGCAGGATTCAGCTGGAATTAAAACGCGTTTAGGCAAGGCATTGAGTTGAGGGCTTAGTTATTCTAAG
>NZ_CANLKR010000043.1 GCF_947491715.1 uncultured Shewanella sp.
TTTCAATAATGCGCCTTGAATTAAGCCTTTTTACGGGCTCTGAAAACATGCACTTTCAAGTGGTTTGGGTATATAATCCGTGGGTAAAATGGGTCGAGCTTAGCTCAAAATCCAGTAAGTTATTTTTAACAAACTTTAAGCGTTCATTCACGACCGTCGTTTTCACTGTAAACTCAAAAAAACCACTCACCTTATGATGACTTCCAAACCAAATCGCCTCTGCTGAATACTGTAAACCGTGGGCAGAAATCACCGGCACTGCCTTCAAACGCGCTTTTTTAGACAACAGCTTATCCACCACCCAATCATCTAGTTCGAAATACTTATTAAAATGATAATCCCAATTCGCATCATAACCTGAATTTGAATAGGTCATTGTGCGCCAATCCGTTAAATTGGTCATTTGCGAGCGACTTTGGCTATAGCTAATACTCGCGCCTAATGATGGGTTATTGGATACCGAGCCCGATAAACTTAAGCCCATGCCAGATGAGGTTGACACTCTATCGGTGCCGTTTTGATTCTCAGGGCTGCGCTTATAAAGCATTAATCCCGCCGCACCTGCCGCCGTCACCTTGACTTCGGGTTTGACTTGTTTCAGGAAAAAGCCTCTATCAACATCGGTATCTTGTGTTAATGTCGGATTCGCACTGCCAAAAGGGCTGACAAAGATACTGGTCCCTAATTCAGTGCGATAAGCGGCAAATGAATAACCATGTATCACGTTTAATTTGGCATCATCTTGCTCAAATAAATATAAGTCGCTCATCACTATGGCCGAATAGCAAAGGTGTTCCGCTTTTGCCTTGGCAGGACATGGATAGCCCACTTGCCCTATTAGACTGAATAAAAAAGCGAATAGAGCAGCAAACAACCTCAATAATCCTGTTTTCATTCTTTTATACTCAACTCATCTCTCAATCAGCCTCAACTCTCAAAGTGATGAAATTGACCACTTTTTAGCATGCCATTTTCAATTGTTTTTTAGCAAGTAAACCTATGGTTTTGCCCCTTAGCCCAAGGACTTTGGTTAAGTGGCAAAGTCACGATTGACACTATCAGTATTATGTTAAAAGGACGGTTTTTGAAGGAAATTATCTTTATGCCCTAACTTTGCCCATTCCAAGTACTTTGATAGCTCATTTTCATTCAACTTGATAATTTCTTGTCTATCTTCCATTCTACTTTTTAATAAAAGTTGGTCATTAGCCTCAATTTTTTCTTGTTGATATACTAGATTCTGAAAATCATAAATTTGTTTAATTAATTCATATACTGGTCTCGAATGAATCCCTGTAACGCGCTGAAAATTTATTGGTTCATTTATATCCTGTATCAGTTCAACTTCATTCAGATGTTGAAAAAATAGCTTCCCTTTACAGGCATCATTACTATTACTCGTGCCTATAGGAGGTGGAGGATCAGGATATTTTGACATTGTATTTCGAAGAAGATACGAATCACATAGATTGTAATCACCTTCAAAACCAGACTGAAATATTTTACTATTTTTGTTAGCTTTATGTGGTCTATTCATTATTGGTTGATACAGGTGTATAGATGGTTTAATGATTTTTTTCTCGAGTAATGGGTGCTTGACAGGCCTTGTTACCTCAAAGTTTGTAAAATGCATCATATTTGCATTATCCCCATCTAAAGAAGTATATCTAACTTTTGGATATGGAAATCCACAACGTTCTGAAAATAAGTAATCGTTTGATATGTTAATGATTAAAATATTATTTATTCTTAAACCAAAACAAGAAGGTTGGGAATGAAAAATTAATGAATCTACACCAATTGCATTTAAACCAACCTCATTGCTTTCTATTGAGTAAATTGCAATCATTCGATCTTTCTTGCAAATCCTATTATTTATATAAAAATTGGGGTTAACACCTAAAGGGTTACCTTGAATCAACATGTAACCCAACCATAAGCCTATCCTAACTTTATCCAACCAATCCATTAAATCTGAATACTCAAAACTCGACAAACTTCCTCTGTTTAAAATAGTTTCTATATATTTTTTTGAACGATTCTCAATATCAGAATAATGATTATTACACTTCTCACAAGCAGGAAAGCAAAATCTATTCCAGCTATATTCTAACATTTTTCCATTCTTATAATTCAAACCAAACTTTACAGTTCGGCTTGGCTTACCTGTAAGACTCAATAGCCACTGAGGAAGAACATGTTCATTATTTTTATTTCGGGCTTTTTCCCCGCAGAAAATACAAGCTCTATTTTTACTCATCACTTATCACTCATTAACAAGCCAGTAAACTCTTTTATTATAGCCCTACCAGTGATAAGGCTTTTTTATCACTGGTAGGCCATACCTATCTGCACTAATGGCTTTTGAATTTCTCGATATGGCGGTAATTTCCACCTGATTATTTGCTCAGAATAAAGTTAAATTAGCCGGAAACCTATAAAGTGTGTTAGTGTGGCATGTGTCACTACTGCTTAGTAGGGACTTCTTTTCTGTTCCGAACTATCTCTCGGTGTTGCTTAGTCGCCCCCCCTGAGCCTTATAATAAGGCTTTATTTATGTTAATTTTAAAAAAAGAATTAAAAAACATCTTCTATCTTTATAGAATTGAAGGTATTGGAATCAACTATGATGCGGCTTATCCTGCACCTTGGACTCCGCTTTGTCATAAAGTCAGCCCTGTCCCGCCTAAAGACCTCGTTCAGGGACTGATACCCAAATATATTTTTCATTACAGCTCGATGAAACTGACTCATTTACAGAGACCACTATAAATTATCTATTAAGGACGATTACTATAAAAACATTTACATGAAGAGGTTGAAGTGTCTATACCATTGATAATGAGCCGGTTTTTTTAAGATAGCGTCGAAAAATATTGGTTATTACTGTATTTTGAGCAGCCTCTCATTTGCTAAAACTGAGTTTCTTCACCATCTCAATATTTTAGGAAAAGTTTGTCCACGAAGGGGGAGGTCATGGCGAATAAGATACCGCCATAAGTTAAGTGGAATTCAATTTTTTCACCAACCTCTAAAATTTTTGAAGTCTCAACAACTAAATGATCACTTGTTGAGGAAACAATTGTTACGCCATTTGGAGGTTTGAGTCCAGCAATGCTAACATCTTGTCGACCTAAAGCAAGAATGGCTTGTGATACATCTCCTCTATCACATGTTTTTGGTGTTTCTCCAAAGGCGTTTAGTGCTTGCTGTCCCCAAGGTAGTGAGGGTTTTATTTTAGATTCAATGACTTCAGCTGTAAGTGTTATGAAGTCACAGAACAATCCTTCTATTTTGTCCTGATGTAACGCTTCTGTACCTAAAAAAACAGCTTCACCTAATCGAAGCTGGTTAACTCTTGTTTTACTGACGTTATTAAATGCCCAATTAAGCGTTGCAGAATTCCCTCCTGAAATAATGTCCAGTTGAATATCGAATTTTTTTTCTATTGCATCGGCTAAGTCTGACAGTTGAGACATATTGGTATTATCAGGGGAAATGCCATATCGGCAGGCAAGGTTGGTTCCAATACCTTTCAAGATGATATTAGGTAAAAATATTATCTTTTCGATAAATGCCATAAGATCCTCGGTCATTAGCCCCTCACGTAAATCTCCAAGTTCCACCATAATAATGATGTCATGTATGACACCTAATTTATTCGCAGCACAAGAAAGGCCTTGAATTACTGATAGTTCAGTGTTGAGACTGATGCTGCAATACTGAATGACTTCAGTAACCTGACTTATCATTGGAGAACGGATCAACATGATTGGCTGGGTAATACCCGCACGCCTCATTTTTCCAATATTTTCAACTCTGGAATCTGCAAGTATCGTCGCACCAGCATTGATAAGAACTTGAGCGATGATCGGGTGACCTAAACAAATCTTGGTCACCGGTATGACCATTATATTTTTGAGTCCAAGGCGATGAATAAGTGCTTTAGTGTTGTGGTAAATTTTGGAGCAGTCGATTGCTAACTGAGGGTAGCTCATCCTTTAACAGTCATTTTGTTTTCTAAATTAGAAAAGGCAGATAACACCATACTGATTAGGCTACTCGAAGGTTGCGACAGCGCATCGGTGACAGGTAATCCTAATTGAGTAGCATAATCGTCAATTGATGCCGATATTTCATCGACAGGCATGTCTTCATGATTGAGTGTGACTCCAATAACGCAAGTATCAGAGAAGGTTTCAATCAGTTTTATCTCTGAAGCGACTGATGGCATCAGCATATTAGGAAAATCGACACGATTTATGCGTTTGGGCGAATGCTGTAAAATAACGCCAGTTGGACAACTGCCTCGGAGTATAAATGCACTGGTAGAGAATGCTGGATGGCTTAATGCGCCTTGACCTTCAATGATTATTACATCAGGTTTTTCTATTTTATATGCTTCTAAGATAACGGATTCTAATTCGCCTGCACAAAACTGAGAAGGTACGGCATCTAAAGCAACACAGTAGGCTGAACCCTGAATTATGCCAGTTTGTCCGGTTGCAATCATCACCGCATTAATCCCTTTCTTTCTAAGCGTTGCGGTTAATATTGTCGCGGTCGTTCGTTTCCCTATTGCGCAATCTGTTCCTAAAATCGCAATGCGTGGGCATTTCACATCGTGAATATTACCGCTAAATGTGTTTAAGTTTTCTTTGCTTTTAGGTTTACGGATGTCAAAAATGGTTACGTTATTTCTTTGGCTGGCTTCCACAAATTTGGGATCATCACTTAAGAATTCGTGTAATCCATTAACAATATTCATCTTCAATGACATTGCAGCAAGAATAATAGATTTTTCAGCATTAGATAAAACACCGCTCGAAGGAGCGATACCAAAAATAAAGTAATCCGGCATGGTTTCGGAAAACTCAGTTGCTTCCATCATATTAGCGACAATGGGAATATTATTCTTTTCTTCTCCGAGTACTTCTCCGGAATTTAGTCCCGCCATTTCACTATCAATGACTGATAATATTCGGTACTTTTGTGAGGATCTGACAAGGCCGTTAGCTGTCTTGCCATCTGTTTTTCCAAACTGACCTTCGCAATAAATGATTGCAGTGGGTATATTAAGCGAGGTTTTCTTCAAAGGAATGACGTTTGATTTTACTAGTTTTAACATTGTTTAGCCTAATGATATAAGGCTTAGGGGGGCAGCTATAGAGTGCCGATATGTCACATCGGAAAAGTACAAGAGTCCCTACTAAGCGGTAGGGCGAGAAGCAGTTTAACATACTTATTATGTATATTGTGAATTTAGATTGAAGTAGCAAATTAGAGTATAAGTAGATGAATCATTGAATTTATTTTTAAGGCGTATTTTTGAGATATGTAGAGTCAATATTCTGGAGTCTTTCCCCCTGTGCTAGGGTATTTGTAAGTTTCTAAAAACGTACTTTTTTACTCTACATTAGAAGTTGGTAAAGAAGAGAGGAATTTAAGCAATGTTATCATCAATAAAAGGCTAGGCCGTCGGTGGCTGGGGCGGCGTGAGAATTGGTGTGGTTAATTAATCTCTACCCGTGATAACTGGTTTTATCACTGCTTCAATAACTAAAATCTACCTTTCAACTTTGCGACACAACCCCCAGTTTTATCACTTTTTACTAATAATGCTTGCATTAACAAAGTATTAGCTGTATTGCTGTTTCTTTTTTCATTAACAAAGGATTGTGATGAGTTGTAGATAAAGCGTGGCTTGGATTGATTTTCTTGCCTGTGGCGCCCCTCACATTTTATTCTTACGAAGAAGAAATATTTAAATCGCAGCTTAGGGATTATTTACGTGGAAATGAACTTTGATTGCTAGTCTCCCTGCATTGGAGGGCAGGGAGGATGTCAAACTAGCGTCAGCGACACATGTGATGCCTCGAAACATGCATTTAAGTATCACTTACAATTTAACTATTAGTTTATTTGCTATTCCCTATAGCAATAAAGTTGAATGGAAGACTTTTGCTAACACTAGACATATTTGAAATGGATATGTGACACTCCGTATTCGTTATATTGTGCACAGACGCAACTGCGCAATAGCTATCTTTATGTTGAGAGCAATCAACTGTTGCGACGACGACGACGCTATCTGTAAATAGATTAGTATTGAACCAAAGGTGATAAAGGCCAGTTTGAGTATCAGTATCACAACCAAAGTTTCCAGAGTGACACGTGTTGGAGTCGATTGTGCCATCACCATTGATCCTTCCATATGCTACGATCTGCTGCATGATATTTCCCTTTTTTCTATTGTGGTTGGTTTGGTTTTTCCCCAATGTTGAATTTGCCTTTTCATTCCCGCACCAATAGTTGCATCACCTTCAACAAATATCTTACTGTATAAATCGTAATTGCTTATACATTGATCATAGTTTACAACTAATGGTTCTAAAATACCCTTTATAATATTATCAATGTAGTGGCATTCTAAAGGATTCCCTAGTTTTTCTTTGAAAACAAATCGATTATCGGATCTTGTTAATGTGGGAACAGGGTCCGTTCCTACAGAGAAATTAATCACGTTTTTATATGACATATAACTGCCGTGTTCAAACTTAATTGCGTTTGCAGGTGCACTAATAGTTCTTGCTAATAAACCAGTTTCTATTGCGCCCCGACATGCTAGCCCCCCACCTAGCGAGTGGCCAGTAAGAACTACATTGAACTCCCCGAAACCATTTGTCGGTTCGTTATAACCACAAACGTAAGATGACTCATTTGCAGGATATCTCTTTAATACACGCTGAACGAAATTATAGCAGTTACCAACGAGTTTGTGGATTTCCGTTCCTCTGTGATCTACCACCCATATAATATCTATAAGAGTGTGAAGCCAATTATCTGTGCCTTCAAATGCAATTATAATTTCCTCTTCTAAATCCAGTTCAGGGACAGCAGGAACCCTAATTGCTATACCATTTGGGGTAAGTTTATCAAAATTTATATGATCAATTACCTCGATTTTATTGTCGAATGTCATCAGTTTTAGGAATAAATCGCTATCTTGTTCTGTAGATTGGATGTGAAGATCTTCAATACTTGTTGAATAGGCTAACTTGGAGCAGTATGCATATCTCAATATGTTCGCAAAGTTTATTGTATCCCAGGCATCATTGGGAGTTGGATCTACTATTTCAGCAATTAGGGGGTACATGTATCCAAAAGAATTTTCATATGCTGCGTAACTGAAATATGAAAAGTTCTTGTCAGGGTATCGAGCCTCAATGCTATGCTTGGCTAATTTAGGTAAATCTGATTGTTTAATATGTGTCGATTTTCCTAATAGGTTTGTAATATAGAAATACGAATCGCTTCTGAATGTACCTATACTGCTTGTTCTTTCCTGATTGATCCATAATCCACAACCCTCTGAGTTAGAAATAGGAAGGCCCCAGTTAACTTTTACTAATTCATTAAGAGTTGGATAACTATCTTCTTCTGGCTTTAGAATGCCATAAGTAATTATATAGCAGTGGTTATCGTAATGAGTAAGAATAATGAAACTAAAACCAGAATCGGACACCGAACCGTTTGCTGATTGCGTCGACACTGTGAAACCTTTTCCGGAGCAATTGTGTATGGAAGCTGCGACAGAAGAATTGTCACTGCTTGTATCAGAAGTAGTGACAATAACCATAGGTTCTTTTTTGCAATCATATCCACTAATTTGAATAGAGTATTGTCCTTTTTCAATTCTGCTGGATGTGATCGTAATAATTCCTGATTCTGTTATGGATTCAATATTACCTTTACTATTTACACTTCCGTTTATTATTATCATTGCTTTGTTCCATCGCCGTATGTCATAAGAAATAAAATTAGAGTATCTAATTTAAAAATCAATTTTGGTAAGTAACAGAATGTAAATATAGTATTTAACTTGTGACCTGGTCAAACTTCCAAGTTAGACAGATTAGGAATATGTAGAATATTACCATTCCACCTAAATAGAAAATTCCTGGATACATCACCCCATTCTTACATTCATCCGCTGGTCCTTCTCCTGCCTGAGAACGATAGAACGGAATCATTCCATGTTCTTCCTTGTAGCTACAATGACCGTCCCAAGTTACATGCGTAAGCGATGAATAAAACACAATTACAAAAGTAAGCAACAATGTGATTAAGATAAATGCGCTAATCTTCAATGCTCTTCCTTACACATAACAGCTTATTGAATAGCAGCAGGATAACGTTCCAGACTGCTTAACATTATGACGTCAAGGTACACTCAAAACCCATGGTTGTAAAATCGTTAACTGCTAATTTAAGTAGTTGATAAGCATGAAGCAATACAAGAAAAACAGGTAGGTTTATAGTGGGCACCACTATTGATGATAAATTTTCACTCTCCTCTTGGAAGCAGCCCTTTCTCATTACGCTCAGGAATAGGTAATCCCTTTTCATTTAAATGAGAAATAAGTTTCTTTTCATGATCTCGATTCCAACCATCCCAATTCGCGTTGTAACAATCCATACAAACCATTATGCCACCGTAAAGAGAGATTTTTTTTCCATCATATAATTCTGGCCCATACTGAAAACTATCATGGCATAAAAAACAGTTATACATAAATTTCTCATTAGGCATTTACGATATTCCTTTCTACTCATTATCTGACAGCAAATTGATTAATGATACGGTAACCTTCTACGTTACAATGTAGTACAGATAGTAAGATAACGACGAATCAATTAGATTTATCTCTACCAGTAATAAGGCTTTTTTATCACTGGTAGTGCACCAGCCCACCTTAACTAAGGCGAGGATAAGCCAAATTGAAACACCGAGTTTCTATCAAAATGTTCAACGGTATAGATCACATTCCCAGCTATCATGACATTTCTGGCTCTCTATGCAGCTCTGTACTCTCCATGAGAACCTGTATTTACCATGCCGCTCTCCAAATACGTCCAATTCGAAGAAACACATAGCTTTGGCTTTTTAAATTATAGTGTAGATGCATTTGTGGCCTTCGACTTCAGGGAGGAAATCGCAGAGCGCTCAGGGATGAGTTAACAGCGTGCCACAAAGGCAGCTGCACAAACCCGCTGGAAGCGATAAATACTATTGAAGATCCAAACAACAGACACACTACTCCAACCTAAATTCGATTCCAACACTATTACTGGCATGAGCGATATGACCCACATGACTCACACCATCCGCCCTATGATGAGGCTTGGTATTATCTACAGGTGAGCTATTTACAGGTGAGCTATTTACAGGTGTGCTATTTACAGGTGTGCTATTTACAAATGAGTTAGTTACAGATGAAGCATGCTCACCTTTTAGCTCACCTTTTAGCTCACCTTTTAGCTCACCTTTTAGCTCACCTTTTAGCTCACCTTTTAGCTCATCTTTTAGTATGAAGCCCTTCTCTATCCAGCAGCCCACGGCGCACACTAGCTTGTCATTATAAAAAATCATCGGCACTCGCGAGCGCACCCAAGGCGCAATATTGATCTCTTGCCACAGCTTTTTCAGTTCACGGCCTTTATCACGAAAGTGTGGCTGACAGCGAGTACTGCCAGCAATCCCAAAGCGTAACGTCACTGTCTCGGTGGCTTTGGGCGGGCGTATTAATGGCATCGCTGAAGGAGCCGCCGCTTTCATGTCACTAGCCTGCTTCCAATACGCGATTAAGCCTTGCGCCACGCTCGCGGCATTATCGTTAAAATCAAACAATTTTTGTGATATTGCACAACCTTGGTTCCCAACATCTCCTTGATTGCCTTTATTTATAAGAGTGGGGCCACCGGGTTCTCTCAAATCATCAAACGTTGAAGAGAGGGGAGCGGATAACATTAATATGATTGGCGTCTTAGCCCATTGAGTATAGTGTTGAGTCAACCGCTGCTCTTTTTTTGCATCATTCACATATAAGGCTTGTCCAAAGCGTCTCGCCAACATATTGCCCACGCGCATGGCTTGTTTTGCATCGGCTTTTGCAAATAACACTTGAGTCAATAATTCTTTATTTTGCACTTGGGACAGTGGTGAAAAACCTTGCTGTTCGATAAAGGCCCGCAACAATAATGCTTGCCAAGCCTCACTTTCCTCGGCCAAGAGGGCTAAGTCCAGCCCTTGCCCCCATAACGAATACGTCAACATAACAGGCAGTTTTTTGGCCACTTCAACATCCAATACCGCTTGTTGCTCGAAACACAACTGCGCGCTGCGACTCGCCGTCTTTGTAATACTGGGCCAACGGTTTTTAAGCAGTGGAATGATCTCATGCCGCAAAAAGTTACGATCAAACTGTGTGTCTTGATTACTCTCATCTTCAATATGGGCCAAGCTATGCTTCGCCCCATAGTGCTCGATTTGCTCACGCTCAATGGTAAGTAAAGGGCGTAATAAGTGTTTGTTATTATCGAAAGGCTGCACTTCCCCCATCGACGCTAAGCCCTTAGGGCCTAGCCCCCGTTTAAGGGCCAACAATAAAGTCTCGAGTTGATCGTCTTGATGATGAGCCGTTAACAAGACATCACCCACTTGCATATGCTGAGCGATGGCCTTGTAACGAGCCGCTCTCGCTTGTGCCTCAATACTCAATCTGGGTCCTGTATTCACTGTCACCTTTTCAAGGGAAAAAGGCAATTGGTAATGAATAGCTTGTTGCTGGCAATGCCCTGCCCATTCATCGCTATTGGCACTTAAACCATGATGCACATGAATGAGTTGATACTGAAACGGCTTAGAATACGCCTTAGATAACGGCCCATTAGCAAAAAGACTCAGACCATGAGCCAACACTTCAGAGTCCACTCCGCCGCTATAAGCTAAGACAATCTTTATGCCTGCTTGAATATGAGCAGCATTAAGACTTCTATTAATTAATTCAGCAACATTAATAGCATGATGACTCATCCGCTCTCTCCCTTAGACACACTAGAATACTCGCATTAGAATACCCACATTAAAATACGTAGATTAAAGATTAAAATAAAATGCGCACTTTATCTGAGCCAGATAAGGATTCCAGCGATAGCATTAACTCATCACTTGGGTTTACGTGCCACTCTTCACCTAATCTCACCTGACTTTTCACCTGTGCAGTGGAGTAATTAATCACCATAGGCACTTTGCCTGCTTTCCAAGGCGAGACCGCTTCTTTAAGCCGTTCAAACCACTCGGTATTCACATCATCCCCTTGAATGTCCATTTCAACCGCATGGGCAAAATGACTTCTAGCTTCTCCCATATCAATAATGTTTCTAGCAGTCATGCGATTACCACCAGAAAAATCATCAAAGCTCACTTCACCCTCAATGATCAAAATACGGTCTTTCTCTAATAAATGATTAAACTTCTCAAACGCTTCGGTGAACATCATGACTTCTAAGCGAGCACTTTTATCATCTAAAGTCACAAGACCCATTTTTGAGCCTCTTTTTGTGAGCATGACACGTGTCGCGACCACTAAACCTGCCGCCTTCATGGTTTTCCCGCGCTCTGTGGGATGGATATCTTTCAGTCTGCACGAAGTATAATGCTTAAGCTCTTTTAAATATTGATTAATAGGATGGCCCGTGAGGTACAAGCCTAACGTATCCCGCTCTCCCTCTAGCCAAATTTTATCGGGCCAAGGCGCGCACTCGACAAATTGCTGTTTATTATCTTCCGGCTCACTATTGAGTAAACCAAACATGTCGTGCTGACCGATGGCTTCGGCTTTTGCGTGCTGATCTGCTGCGCGTATAGCTTCTGGCAAAGTGGCCATCATTGCCGCTCTATGAGGGCCGAGTTTGTCCATCGCTCCTGCTTGAATAAGCTTCTCAAGTATGCGTTTATTCAGCTTTTTTAAATCCACTCGAGCACAAAAATCAAATAAATCGGTAAAAGCCCCTTGCTTGCGCGCTTCAATAATCGACTCAACAGGCCCTTCACCCACGCCTTTGATCGCGCCAATCCCATACACAATATTGAGATCGTTATCGACGGTGAAATGTAATAAACCTTTATTGACATCCGGTGGCAGCAGCGGCATCCCCATCCGCTCGCATTCATCCACTAAGGTCACAATTTTATCGGTATTGTCCATATCAGCCGACATCACCGCCGCCATAAACTGCGCCGGATAATGGGTTTTTAGCCACAAAGTTTGATATGAAACCAGTGCATAAGCCGCCGAATGAGATTTGTTAAACCCATAACCCGCAAACTTTTCCACTAAGTCGAAGATTTTCATCGACAAGTCGCCATCGACACCGTTATTGATTGAACCTTCTTTAAAAGTGCCTCGCTGTTTCGCCATTTCTTCGGGTTTTTTCTTACCCATCGCACGGCGAAGCATATCCGCCCCACCTAAGGTATAGCCCGCTAACACCTGTGCAATTTGCATCACTTGCTCTTGATACAAGATAATGCCGTATGTAGGCTCAAGTAGCGTCTTTAATGAATCATGTTGATATTGTGCATCGGGGTAGGACACTTCTTCACGGCCATGTTTACGCTCAATAAAGTTATCAACCATGCCGGATTGCAAAGGCCCTGGTCTAAACAAGGCCACCAATGCAATCATATCTTCAAAACAATCAGGCTGAAGCCGTTTGATCAAGTCCTTCATACCACGGGATTCAAGCTGAAACACCGCGGTTGTTTCATAGCGCTGCAATAATTTAAATGACTTAGGATCATCGAGCGGAATAGTGGCAATATCCACTATCGGTAAACCTTGCGATTGATTGGTTTTATTCACCATTTGCAGAGCCCAATCGATAATGGTTAAGGTCCGTAAACCTAAAAAATCAAACTTAACCAATCCCGCGGTTTCCACATCGTTCTTATCAAATTGTGTCACCGGGTTTTGCCCTTCGGCGTCACAATAAATAGGCGCAAAATCCGTAATGGTGGTGGGCGAGATCACGACCCCCCCAGCATGTTTACCAGCATTACGCGTCACCCCTTCTAGGATGCGACACATATCGATAAGATCTTTGACTTCTTCGCTGCCATCGTAAGCTTCTTGTAAACTCGGCTCGACTTCAAACGCTTTTGCCAGTGTCATTCCCGGCTCTGCGGGCACCATTTTCGATATACGATCCACAAAACCATAAGCATGGCCTTGAACACGACCCACATCTCGAATAACCGCTTTAGCCGCCATGGTCCCAAAGGTAATGATCTGTGACACTGCGTCTCGACCGTAAAGTTCAGCCACATGATCGATCACCTCATCACGTCTATCCATACAAAAATCGATATCGAAATCAGGCATAGAAACACGCTCAGGGTTTAAGAATCGCTCAAACAGTAAATCAAATTCTAAAGGGTCAAGATCGGTAATTTTAAGTGCATAAGCCACCAAGGAGCCCGCACCAGAGCCACGACCAGGGCCAATGGGGATATCATTGTCTTTTCCCCACTGAATAAACTCCATCACAATGAGGAAGTAACCTGGAAACCCCATTTGGTTGATCACGTTTAATTCAATGTCTAAACGCTCATCGTACTCCCCTCTTTTTGCTGCACGTACGCTTTCATCAGGAAATAAAAACGCTAACCGCTCTTCTAACCCTTTTTGAGACACTTCAACGAGAAAATCTTCAATGGTCAATTCACCCGTTGGAAAATTGGGCAGAAAATACTCCCCTAGACGCACAGTGACATTACAACGTTTAGCGATTTCAACACTGTTGGCAAGCGCCTCAGGAATATCGGCAAACAACTCACACATTTCAGCTTCAGACTTGAAATATTGCTGTTCACTGTATTTTTTGGGCCGGCGAGGATCCGCAAGGGTGAAACCATCATGAATAGCCACACGAATTTCATGGGCTTCAAATTCATCAGGTCTCATAAACACCACCTGATTAGTGGCCACCACTGGCAAACCTTTTGTTTGCGCTAATTCCACCGCCATGTGCAAGTAACGCTCTTCATCTGGGCGGCCAGTTCGAATAAGTTCTAAATAATATCGATTAGGAAAATGCGTCTGGTAAAAATCAACCAGACTATCCACTTGTCCCTGGTTACCCTTTAATAACGCTTTACCTATATCCCCTTCTCGGCCACCAGAAATAAGCAATAATCCTGCTTGATATTTTGTCAGCCAAGCATGATCTATCACCGCTCTGTCTTGAATATGACCTCGTAAATACGCATCACTAATAAGCAATGTCAGGTTTTTATAACCTTCATTATTCATCGCCAGAATCGTTACGGCACATAGCTCATCGCCAAATTCAGGTGACTGCATCCAAAAGTCGCTGCCAATAATCGGCTTTATTCCCGCACCATGGCAGCCACTGTAAAATTTGACCAAACCACACAAGTTAGTTTGATCCGTTAACGCAATAGCCGCCATTTTTTGTTCAGCCGCATGGGCCAAAATAGGCTTAACCTTGGTAATACTGTCAGTCATAGAAAAGTCACTGTGGACACGTAGATGAACAAAACGAGGATCTGACATAAGTAAATTTATCTTTATATTAGGTTAAATAACTGATTTTTTTAATTCATTGCCATTACAGGCTGACAAAGTTGCACCATAAGTGTCGCTCTGCCTTATTGAACTGATTATACATAACAACGATTATTAAGCGTTTATTTTAGTGCAGCTTGTACTGGACGGAAGCTTTTTCTGTGCTGCTCTAATACCCCTAAACGTGCAAGTGCTTCAAAATGGACTTTAGTCGGGTACCCTTTATGTTTTTCAAAACCATATTCGGGATATTCAAGGGCCAATTCGGCCATTTCTCTGTCTCGTACCACTTTTGCAATAATCGATGCGGCACTAATGGCATCAATTAAGCCATCCCCTTTAATAATGGCATGGCTTTGAACGCTAAAATTTGGACTACGATTCCCATCGACTAAAACACATTCAGGTTGAATGCTCAAGCCTGCCACTGCTCTTTGCATCGCTAACATCGTCGCCTGTAAAATATTCAGCTCATCAATTTCTACTGGGCTGGCTGAGCCAACACTGACAGACAAGGCTTTTTCATTAATTTCAGCAAACAAGGCTTCGCGTTTTTTTTCAGTTAATTTTTTGGAGTCATTCAAGCCTAAAATGGGACGGCTGGGATCAAGAATAACCGCAGCGGTAACCACATTGCCAATCAACGGGCCTCGCCCCACCTCATCAACTCCAGCATAACAACCTTGGCAAAGCTGAGCAATTTGCTCTGCTGATATATTCTTAATGGTGGCCATAAAGGTCAATATTCCGTTCTATATAAATTAAAAATTACGATTTTAGAGGTTCACACCTGAATAAGCGCAACCACAGCCTCAGCGGCTTTCTCACTGGCATCTTGTTTTAACACTTGATGCAGCGCAGTAAACTTATCAATAATGGGGGTCATATCATTATCAAACAGTGCTGCAACGGCCTGTGAAATATTTTCAGGCGTACAATCAGCCTGAATAAGCTCTTCCACTAAGATTTCATCCGATAGTAAATTAGGCAAAGAAAATTTATCAATCAACATCAAGCGTTTTGCAATATGGTAGGTCATCGCATTAAGCCTATAAGCAACAACCATAGGCCTTTTCACTAACATGGCTTCCAATGTGGCTGTCCCCGATGCCAGCAAAATCGCATCAGAGGCGGCCATCACCTCTCGAGATTGCCCCTCAACTAAAATAATATCAAGGCCCGGTGCATGGACCTTTAACGCCTCTTCAAATTGTGCACGACGCTTCTTATTCACCAAGGGCGTCACAAATTTAAGGGAAGGGTAGCGCTGTTTTAACAATATTGCCGCCTTGACAAAAGGCTCAGCGAGCTGCTTTAACTCCCCACCTCGTGAACCAGGCAAAACCGCCAAATAAGTCTCTGAAGCCGATAAGCCTAAACGCTCTCGCGCCTGAGCTTTATCGCTCTCAAGAGGAATATCATCTGCCAATGTATGACCCACAAATGTACAAGGTACCTGATGTTTATCATAAAAGGCTTTCTCAAAAGGCAATAAAGACAGCACCATATTGGTTGCTTTCTCTATTTTAAAAATACGTTTAGGGCGCCAAGCCCAAACCGAAGGGCTAACATAGTGTACGGTTTTAATGCCCTTAGCTTTCAGCTTCATTTCGACGCCGAGATTAAAATCGGGTGCATCAATACCAATAAAGCAATCAGGCTTAACTTGACTCAACACAGTGATCAATTCTCGCCTGACTTCAAGCAATCGAGGTAAACGAGATAACACCTCAACAATCCCCATGACAGCAAGCTCTTCAAAAGAAAATAGGGATTCAAATCCCAGCGCATCCATTTGAGGGCCGCCAATACCGATAAATCTCGCCTTGGGGTAACGTTTCTGTAAGGCTTTGATTAAGCCAGCACCTAAAATATCACCAGAGAGCTCTCCGGCAACCATAGCAAAAACGGGGGAAGTATTGTCAGTTGTCATGATAATTGAATTCAGCAGAATGTGAATATCCCCATGATTATTGAAGATACCTATCTACAATAATCATGGGGATATGAAAACCATGGATAAAAACCAAGCCTTTCTCCATGACGATATATTTTAGCGAATAATACCGCGACTGGACGTGCTAACAAAATCGGTAAACAATTTCACTTGTTCGTCTTGTTGCGTCGATTCCGTTAATTCTATTATGGCTTCATCAAGCGTTAACCCATTACGGTACATCGTTTTATAAGCACGGCGAACCGCTAACTGACTCTCTTTGGAAAAACCACGACGTTTAAGCCCTTCAATGTTTAATCCACGGGGCTTAGCAGGAAATCCTGAGGCCATAACAAACGGTGGCACATCCTGTAATACCACAGAGCTACCCGCGGTAAACGCATGGGCGCCAATATGTACAAATTGATGTACGCCTGTCATACCACCTAAGATAGCCCAATCACCCACATGAACATGGCCCGCAATCGATGCATTATTCGCCATGATCACATTATCACCTACCACACAGTCATGGGCGATATGCACATAAGCCATAAAGAGATTATGAGAACCGATACGAGTTTCCCAATTATCTTGGGTAGTACCACGATGAATGGTAACCGATTCACGAATAATATTATGATCGCCAATAATGAGACGCGTCTCTTCGCCCGCATATTTTTTATCTTGGCACTCTTCACCCACAGAGGCGAATTGAAAAATACGATTACCTTTGCCAATAACCGTAGGACCTTTCACCACAACATGAGAACTTAACCAAGAATCATCACCAATTTCAACACCTGCACCTACATAGGTCCAAGGGCCAATGGTGACATTCTTGCCAATTTTGGCATCAGGATGGATATATGCTAATTCATCAATCACGTCTCAATCTCTCTACGGGCACACATGATTTCAGCTGAACAAACTAGTTCACCATCCACTTTCGCTTCACCTGTAAAGACGCCTATTCCGCGGCGCTCTTTAATCATTTTCACTTCAAAGTGCAACTGATCACCCGGCTCAACCACTCGCTTAAAGCGAGCTTTATCGATACCTGCGAAATAATATAGCGCATCATTAGAAGGTGCATCACTCATGGTTTTAAAAGCCAACAAACCTGTTGCCTGTGCCATGGCTTCTAAAATCAATACGCCAGGCATCACTGGCTGAACAGGGAAATGCCCTTGAAAAAAAGGCTCATTGATCGTCACATTTTTAATCGCATGCAGGCTCTCACCTTTAGTGAAATCAAGTACTCTGTCGATCAATAAAAATGGGTATCTATGGGGAAGGAACTTCAAAATTTCCTTAATATCCATACTATTCAACTGGTTTGACACTCAATATATTCCTCAAACTCTCACAGAGTTATGACTCTGAATTTACATCAACCTTTTTTTCTAACTGCTTAACGCGTTGAAAAAGGCTATCTAATTGTCTAAATCTTACCGTGTTTTTACGCCATAACTTATTGTCCATAGCCACGGTTGCAGAAGAGTATACACCAGGCTCACGAATATGATTCGTGACACTCGTACTGCCTGTAATATGCGTACCATCACCGATGTCGAGATGACCAGAGATAGCGCAATTACCGCCAATAATACAATATTTCCCTATTTTGACACTACCTGCCAGTGTCGTACTACCGGCGATCGCACTATTCTCACCAATAATATCATTATGGGCGATTTGCACTTGGTTATCGATAATTACGCCGTCATGGATTTCGGTATGATCGATCGCACCACGATCCACACTAGTACCCGCACCAATCTCAACCCGAGAACCAATGCGCACGCCACCCGTTTGAGGAATTTTAATCCATTGACCACGCTCATTGGCGTAACCAAAACCGTCAGAGCCAATCACAGCACCAGAATGTATAATACAATCAGTCCCAAAATGCACATCATGATAAACCGTCACATTGGCCCATAAACGTGTACCAGAGCCAACAATGCTATCTTGCCCTACCACAGTACCTGCGCCTACTTGAACATTTTCACCTAAAATCACATTTGCGCCAATCACAGCATTAGGGCCAATGGCAACACCTTCACCTATCATAGCAGAAGGATCTATATGTGCTGAAGGATGAATACTGTCAGCGGCATTAGGGGTACTGTCTAGTAACTGCGCCAGTTTAGCAAACCCCACATAAGGATCTTTTAAAATAATGGCATTGCCTGCGTAACCTTCAACATCTGTCGGAGAAAGCAGTACGGCGCCGGCTTGAGTGTTTTCTAATTGAACTCGATACTTAGCATTAGCTAAAAAAGTGATTTTTCCAGAATCAGCACTCTCCAAAGTGCCCACCGCAAAAATTTCTTTTTGGGCGTCACCTTGGATTTCAGCGTCTAGAAAATCAGCTAATACTTGTAAAGTATAGCTTTTCATTAATTACTTACCTTTACTTAAGGCTTCAACAACTTGCTTACTGATATCAGCATCTTTCTTAACATAAATAGCGGCACCGCGTTGCAATACCAGATCGTAATGTTCTTTTTTAGCAATAGAATCGATAACAGTTTGCACTTTTGCTAACAATTTATTTTGCTCTTCGCCATTACGACGACGCATGTCTTCGTCTAATGCCTTGCCTTTAAGTTGTAATTCCGCTTTCATGGATTCCATTTTACGCGCAAGGTCTGTTTTTTGAGCATCACTCATCAATGCACCATCACGCTGTTGCTTTTCCATTAAGCCTCGAAGATCTTCCTGCATTTTTTGAACGGCAGCAACACGATCGCCAAACTCTTTTTTCAACGCTTCATTCACTTGCTCACGTTGTGGTAATTGCTCAAAAACTGATTGCATATCAACCACTGCAATCTTTTCTGCATTGGCCGCTAATGGCGCCGCAAGTAACACTAAAACCATCATTGCGCGATTAAACACTTTCTTCAAAACAGACTCCTTTTGTCGAGCAAGGATTGCCGACATGATTTAAATTAAAAAGTTTGACCAATATTAAAGGAAAAGATTTCTGTCGAATCTCCCTCGTATTCCTTGATTGGCCATGCAAGATTAAACACCATTGGCCCCATGGGCGAGATCCATTGTACACTGACTCCCCATGAAGCGCGAATCAGAGTTGGATCGCTATAATCTTGAAGTTTCGCATATTCAGAGGCTGGCATACCACTGTACGAGCCATAGTCAAATTCTGTATTCCACACGTTACCCGCATCAATAAAGAAGCTGGTTCGCACAGAATTGGTATAGGCTTCATCTAAAAAGGGCGTCGGCACAATCATTTCAATACTGGCCGTTGCGATTGCATTACCACCCACAGAGCTACCATTCGTCACAGAGACGCTGGAATCGGTTCCTGAGGTTGTACAAGAGCCACCCGATGAACTCGAAGAACAATTATTGGTTGACGAGGTAGAATAAACCGCTCTTGGCCCTACGGTATTAGATTTAAAGCCTCGAATTGAAGTACTACCGCCCGCATAGAAATTCTCCCAGAAAGGCAGTATTTGGTCATTGCCATTGTAAGAGCCATAACCATTACCGTATCCCAGTTTCGCTTTCGTTAAGAATACAAAGTTCTGTTTACGCGTAAGGGGGAAATAGAAGCTAGTGTTAAAATCCGTCTTGAAATACTGCAAGTCTGAACCCGGTACCGTTGCCTTACCGTTCCAGCTTTGAGATGAACCATTAGTAGGAAATGTGCCACGGTTTAAGCTACTGCGTGACCAACCTAAACTTAATTCAACATTGTTAAAGCTCAAGGATGAATCCGTATTATTTTGATCACCATAAATTTCATAAAATTGCAGAGCCTGATCATACTCAGCTACCTGTGAAATGGTATTGTGACGTAAGGTAATACCACCATTGAGTCGGTTCGTTTCGTTAATAGGAAAACCAGAGAAAGATGACAATGCATAAGACTCGTTGTTATAAGCCTCTAAGTTAGCACTGCTCGCATCAAACTTACTCCAAGATAAACTGCTGCCTAAACTCACCCCATCTTTAGTAAAATACGGATCGGTAAAAGAAATACTGGCATTCTTAGAATAGGTATTAGTATTAATATTAATCCCCGCCTGGTTACCTGTACCTAAGAAGTTACTTTGCTGCACACCAAGCTGTAAACTGATCCCCGAGGAGGTACCATAACCGACACCGGCATTAAAGGAGCCAGAAGGTTGTTCTTTCACTTTAAAATCAACATCCACGAGATCATCGGTGCCCGGAACCTGTACCGTTTCAGTGTCCACAGTTTCAAAATAGCCGAGACGATTCAATCGTGTTTTAGACTGTTCAACTTGGGCTGAATTCAGCCAAGCCCCTTCCATTTGTCTTAATTCACGGCGCATCACTTCATCTTTTGTAATGGTATTACCACTAAAATTAATATTACGCACATAAACCCGTTTACCTGGTTGAATATTCACATTCAAATTAACGGTTTGCGTCTCATCATCAATATCAGGGTACACTTTAACTTCAGGGTAAGCATAACCAAAACGCCCTAAGTATTTAGCATACATTTCTTCGGTAAAAGTCACATCACTGCCATTATACCTATCACCCGATTTGATAGGTAAAATACTCTTCATCAGAGCTTCTCGCCCCATTAAATCACCGGTTAGGGTCACATCTTTAATGGTATACTGCTTACCTTCATTCACATTAATCGTGATATATAAGCCTTTACGATCTGGGGTCATTGCCACTTGCGTTGAGGTGATCTCAAAGCGAATATAACCGCGATTATGATAAAAACTCTTAATCGTTTCCAAATCCGCTTGCAATTTTTGCTTCTGGTATCGACGATCACCAAACAAATCCCACCAAGCGACATAATCTTTCAGCTCCAACATGCCAATTAACTGCTCATCGGTAAACTCTTTATTACCAACAATGTTAATTTGCCTGATGTCTGCTGCTAAACCTTCTGTAAAATTGAATTTTAATTCAACACGGTTACGGGGCAGATTAATAATTTGCGCTTCCACTTTGGCGCCATACTTCCCCACACCATAGTAAAAATCTTGTAACCCTTTTTCGATACCAGACAGCGTAGTACGGTCGAGTGATTCCCCAACTTTAACACCTGAGCCATCTAAGCTTTCTTGCAATTGTTCGTCTTTAATGTCTTTATTACCGTCAAAGGTAATGGTACTGATTGTCGGGCGCTCAACCACTTTAACAATAAGCACTCCACCATCGTGGCTTATTTCAATATCATCAAAGTTAGAAGACGCATACAGGCTCTTAATCGCTTGTTGTAATTTTAATTGATCAACCGTATCCCCAACCTTAACAGGCAAGCTCAACAAGGCAGCACCTAAGGCCACTCGTTGAAGACCATCTACTTGGATATCAGTCACTTCAAAAGGCTGAAAAGACTCAGCCCAACTATTCCCTGAAAAAGACGCACCGACTAATAACATCGAGGCAAAAAGTTTATTCAATCTCATAGAGCACTTCTAATTATTTGTTTGTCGTTGCTCAGAGCCGGGAAAAATCATTAAAGAGCGCAACGCCCATTAACATTAGCAGCATGGCTGCCCCAAATCTGAATCCAATTTCCTGTACCTTTTCCGGTACAGCCCTACCTGTGATCACTTCAATGAAGTAATACAAAAGATGTCCACCATCAAGCACTGGCAAAGGAAATAAATTAATAATCCCTAAATTTACGCTAATCAATGCAAGAAAACCTAAAAAGTAAACAAAGCCCACATTGGCACTATTGCCCGCACCTTGAGCAATAGAAATAGGTCCGCTTAAATTCTTTACTGAAATATCACCCGTAAACAATTTACCAATCATCTTAAGGCTAACAGTTACAAGCTGCCATGTTTTATTAACGGCAACGCTAAAAGAATCTAACACACCATATTCAAGCTGCAAACGCATATTATCAGGCCAAGGTGCTAAAGTCGGTGCAATGCCTATCACACCCTCCATTTTTCCTTGGGCATTTTCGCGCTCTGTTGGCGTAACATTCAAAGTTAATCGTGTGCCTTGACGTTCAACGACCAATGACAAAGGCACATTTGCCGAATCTTGCACTAGAGTGACAAAATCATTCCAATCTTGATAAGGGACGCCATTAATGGAAATGAGTTTATCACCCACTTCTATCCCGGCTTTTTGAGCTGCGCTCCCTTTAGAAACGAGCGCAATATCAGGTAATATTTTTGGCTGATATATCGATAAGCCTAATGCCGTAACGGGCAATTCTTTTTCAGGATCAAAACGCCATTGCCTAGTATCCAGTTGATAGGTCTTCGGAGTTTCGACCCCTTCATTTTGTAAAGGCACCACACTTAATGACACTTGATTGTCACCAATATGACCCGCTAAAGCCAGATTAACCTCTTCCCAATTACGCACTTTCTGTTGATCAACCGCCACGATTTTCATGGGCTCGTGAACGACTATTTGCGCTGCTGGCGAACTGGGGGTCACACCATCAATGACAGGTTTGATAGCCGGTACCCCAATTAGATACATGAGATATAAAGCCACAATAGCAAAAATAAAATTGGCTATCGGTCCAGCGCTGACAATGGCAATTCGCTGCCAAACATTTTTCCGATTAAAGGCCTGAGATAAAAGTTCATCAGGTACATCATCAACACGCTCATCAAGCATTTTGACATAACCGCCCAATGGAATAATCGCAAGGACGTATTCAGTGCCATCTTTGCCTATATGGCGCCAAATCGCTTTACCAAACCCAATGGAAAAACGCTCAACTTTTACACCACAACGCCTGGCAACCCAAAAGTGTCCATATTCATGCGCGGTGATCAGTATGCCAAGGGCAACAAAAAAAGCCCCCAAATTCCATAAAAAATCTAACATTCCCTTCCTCTGAGCGTTATTAACATTTGGCTATATACTCTAAAGCGTAATGACGACTTTGAGCATCTAACGCCAATATATCATCTATTTTATTCAGTGAATGCGGAGTGATTCTTGTTAAACAACCTTCATTCACTCGGCAAATATCAGTAAAACCTATCTTACCATCAAGAAAAGCCTGTACAGCAATTTCATTGGCTGCATTTAAAATTGTCGTCGCTTCTTGCCCTTGATGACACGCTTCAATCGCTAAACCTAAACAAGGAAAACGATTGAAATCGGGTTCAATAAAGCTTAATTGTCCGACTTTGAAAAAATCCAAAGGTTCCACACCAGAGACAATTCTTTTTGGATAGGACAAACAATGTGCAATAGGCGTGCGCATATCAGGATTGCCCATTTGCGCCACCACTGAGCCATCTTGATATTGCACCATAGAGTGAATAACACTCTGCGGATGGATCACCACCTTTAACTTATCACTTGAGGCGTTAAATAACCATTTTGCCTCGATATACTCTAAGCCTTTATTCATCATTGTTGCTGAATCAACAGAAATTTTAGGCCCCATTGACCAGTTAGGATGCCGGCAAGCTTGCGCTGGAGACATAGAAGATAAATCCGCAAGTTCTGCATTAAGAAACGGGCCACCAGAGCCCGTTAATAAAATCTGTGCAATCCCCGCTTGGTTAAGATCACAACGGCCAATGCTCGCCTGAAGTGACTCAGGTAAACATTGGAAAATAGCATTATGCTCACTATCAACAGGCAAAACAATGGCACCTGATTGCTGCATCGCCTCAATGAATAACTGCCCTGACATGACCAAAGACTCTTTATTCGCCAGCAATACCCGCTTACCCGCTTCAACCGCCGCCAGAGTAGGAAGCAGGCCTGCCGCACCGACAATCGCTGCCATCACAATATCAACCTCAGCAGCGCTTACCAGTCCTTTTAATGTATCAACACCTGTAGTCACTTGAGTATGAAGATGACTCGGTAGCTGCTGCTTTAATAACGCCGCCGATTTCTCATCGACCATATGGGCATATTGAGGTTGGTGAGACAAACATAACGCATGCATTTCATCTACATTTCGATGTGCCACCAATGCAAAAACACTATATTGATCGGGATGCTTGGCCATGACATCAAGCGTACTCTTACCTATCGATCCTGTCGCACCCAAAATAGTAACTTGCTGCATATTTTACATCCAAAATGCAATATAAATTAACATGAAAACGGGTAATGCTGCGGTTAAACTATCGATTCTATCAAGCACCCCACCGTGACCGGGTAAAATCGTCCCCGAATCTTTAATATCAGCCACACGCTTAAACATACTTTCCGATAAATCACCTAAAGCAGAGGCTAAAGCCGTCACTAATGTCACCCCTATCAACAAACCAATTTCTTGCTCAGGGGCCATATACACCACCCCCAGAACAACCAGCATGGTCATTAATAAGCCGCCAATTAATCCCTCTAGGGTTTTAGCTGGACTCACATTAGGCATCAGCTTAGTGCGTCCAAAGGCTTTACCCGCAAAATAAGCGCCAGTATCGGCAGCCCAAACGATTAATAACACTAAGAAAACCAAAACCCCACCATAATAAGGTGCGGCATCAGAACTCAACCCTTTAAGTGAAATTAAAGCAATAAAGCAAGGGATAAGGGTAAGCTGTCCAAAAATAGACTTTAACATTGGACTGTTCTTCCAAAAGCCCGCACTTTTTGGAAATAAACAAACAAGCAACAAGGACACACACCACCACAAACCGCCCACGAGTATAATGCTCAAAAACAAGGGGTGTAATCGACCTTGCAACCAGACTTCATCGGCTGGCACTATTACATTCAGTGCCAGCAACAATAATCCAAGGGTAACCGTAAAGCTCCATTGGGTCATATTACAATTTTTATCGATAATACGCCCCCACTCTTTTGCAGCAATTAAAAAGACACCGAGTAATGCCCAAGAAAAATATTCAGTTGGCAAGTAAAAAATCGCACCAAAAACCAAAGGAATGAGACAGACTGCCGTTATTATTCGTTTTTTTAGCAAAAAGGTTTCCTCTAAAATGTTAATTAAGTCTGCAATGACTCAATTTGACTGCCTGTCAAACCAAACCGACGCTGACGTGTTGCAAACGTTGTGACAGCTTCTTTAAAATGAGACTCATTAAAGTCAGGCCACAAGGTGTCCATGAAAATTAATTCAGCGTACGCTGCCTGCCACAAAATAAAATTACTGATCCTATAATCACCACCCGTTCGGATCATTAAATCCACTTCAGGCTGATCTTGCATACTTAATTGTTCAGCAAGCGCCTCTTCCGTAAAAGCCTCTACTGACAATTCGCCACTTTGCACTTGTTTTGCCAATTTTTGTGCTGCTTGTAAAATATCCCATCGTCCGCCATAGTTGGCTGCCACATTGAGAACCAAATCGTTATTTTGAGACGTTTGCTCTTGAGCTAAAATGATTTTTTTCTGAAGTTTTTCAGAAAAGCGACTAATATCACCAATGATATTTAGCCGAACCCCATTCTTATGCAGCAATTTAATTTCACGTTGAAGTACCGTAAAAAAAAGTTGCATCAATAAATTAACTTCTTTGTCTGGGCGTCGCCAATTCTCGCTTGAAAAAGCAAATAAAGTCAGTGAAGGTATACCTAAATCTCTGGCCGTACTGACCGCTCTTCTGACCGCCTTTACTCCCGCCTGATGACCTATCACCCTTGGCTTACCCTGCCCTTGAGCCCAACGTCCATTACCATCCATAATAATTGCCACATGTTGTGGCACCGACTGTTTTATTAATTCAGACGCGAGCGCAGATGCACTCGACGACATGCCATCGTCGGTATGAGGATCCATTGACATCTATAAAACCCTTAAAAATAACAAACGCCGCGTAGTATAACCTCACACGGCGCCTGAACTCTAGAGGCTGTTGAGCTTTGATGATGATTTCTCCACAAAAAACAACAATCCCTAATACTGGGTAAGAGTATTAAAACTCCATTAATTCCTTCTCTTTCGCCGCTAGCACTTCATCAATCAGCTTGATATGTGTATCGGTGAATTTTTGGATTTCATCTTCAGAGCGGCGAACATCATCTTCAGTACATTCTTTCTCTTTTTCTAATGCTTTCACATCAGAATTCGCATCACGGCGCACATTGCGCACAGCAATACGACCGTTTTCTGCTTCAGCACGCACGACCTTAATGAGATCTTTACGGCGTTCTTCAGTCAAGGCTGGTAAAGGAATACGGATAATCGCACCAGCCGACATAGGGTTTAAACCTAGATCTGATGTCATAATCGCTTTTTCTACAGCCGCGATCATCGTGCTATCAAAGACGGATACCGCCAATGTACGTGAATCATCGATAGATATATTAGCAACCTGCTTAAGCGGAGTTAATGAACCATAATAAGGTACTTTAATCGTATCGAGTAAACTTGGGTGCGCACGGCCTGTACGTACTTTGGCCATTTGCGTTTTAGTCGCTTCTACGCATTTATCCATGCGTGTTTTAGCATCATTTTTGATTTCGTTTATCACGTGTCTGTCCTTTTAAGTTACTTAACTCAATTAAACTGCTTTAATCAGCGTACCCAATGACTCGCCCATGACGACACGGCGAAGTGCACCAGGCTCATTCATATTAAAGACAAGTAGAGGCATGTCATGGTCTCTAGCAAGGGTAAATGCCGCTAGATCCATCACTTTCAATTCTTTATCGAGTACTTCATTATACCCCATAACATCATACTTAACCGCATCAGGATTTTTCACTGGGTCATCAGAATAAACACCATCAACCTTAGTGCCTTTTAATACCACTTCCGCTTCGATTTCAATTCCACGTAAACAAGCCGCTGAATCGGTTGTGCAAAATGGGTTACCTGTTCCTGCAGCAAAAATCACCACTCGGCCTGATTTCAATAGGCTAATCGCTTCCGCCCAATTATAATCATCGCAAACACCTTTTAATGGAATAGCCGACATTAAACGAGCATTAACATAAGCACGATGAAGTGCATCACGCATGGCTAGACCATTCATTACCGTTGCCAGCATTCCCATATGATCGCCAACGACGCGATTCATGCCTGCTTGTGCGAGGCCTTCACCTCGGAATAAATTCCCCCCACCGATAACGACTCCGACTTGAATACCGAGTTCAACCAATTCTTTGACTTCCTGAGCCATGCGATCTAAAACCTTAGGATCAATGCCAAAGCCTTCTTCACCCATAAGGGCTTCACCACTAAGTTTGAGAAGGATACGTCGAAATGCAGGTTTTGGATTGGTACTCATATTTTTTGTCCTGATGATGGCGATAGTTATAACAAAACCGCAGCGATTGCTGCGGTTTTAAAGGGGACTGCAAACTGAGGAGATTAAGCCTGAGTTGCAGCGATTTGTGCTGCAACTTCTGCAGCAAAATCTTCTTCTTTCTTCTCGATACCTTCACCCACTTCTAAACGGATGAAGTTAGAAACAGTTGCGCCTTTCTCTTTCAAAATAGCGCCAACAGTTTTCTTTGGCTCCATGATGAACGCTTGACCAGTAAGTGAAACCTCACCCGTAAACTTCTTCATGCGACCAATAACCATTTTCTCAGCAATTTCTGCAGGCTTGCCTTCATTCATCGCAATTTCGATTTGCAATGATTTTTCTTTTTCAACAACATTCGCAGGCACATCTTCTGGGTTAACAAACTCAGGCTTAGAAGCTGCAACGTGCATAGCGACATGCTTCAATGTTTCTTCGTCTGCTTCACCAGTAACCACAACACCGATACGATCGCCATGGCGGTATGAAGAAACGTTTGTGCCATCGATATAAACAACACGACGAACATTGATGTTTTCACCAATTTTAGCCACTAATGCAACACGCGTTTCTTCAAACTGCGCTTGCAAGTCTGCAATGGTAATTTTACCCGCAGCGGCAACGTCCAAGACTTCGTTCGCAAAAGCTAAGAAGTTTGCATCTTTTGCTACGAAATCAGTTTGACAGTTCACTTCTAAAAGTGCTGTGAAACCTTCACCTTGCTTGATAAGGATCGTTCCTTCAGCAGCAATGTTACCCGCTTTTTTAGCCGCTTTAGCAGCACCACTTTTACGCATATTATCAATAGCTAATTCAATATCGCCATTGGTTTCAGTTAATGCTTTTTTACAATCCATCATGCCAGCGCCAGTACGGTCGCGCAATTCTTTAACTTGGGCAGCAGTAATTGCCATTGTTAAATCCTCTATAGGTAATTCGTCAAATTCAATAGATAGATACCCAAGACACTTGAAAGTGCATGTTTGCAAGTAACTTGGATATAAAACAGGGGCCTAAGGCCCCTGCTAACCAATTGCTTGGTCAATAAGGGCAATGCATAACGCATCGAACCTTATTATTCAGCTTCTACAAAACCGTCTTGTTCTGCTTGTACTGCTAAGTCTTGACCACGGCCAGCTTTCGCTGCTGCTGCCACAGTTTCAGTGTACAAACGGATAGAACGCATTGCATCATCATTACCAGGAATGATGTAGTTAATGCCGTCTGGAGAAGAGTTAGTATCAACAACAGCAACAACTGGAATACCTAAGTTGTTGGCTTCTTTAATCGCAATATGCTCATGATCGGCACCGATAACGAAGATAACGTCAGGTAGGCCAGACATGTTTTTAATACCGCCTAATGATTTTTCTAGCTTATCTAATTCACGAGTACGCATTAGCGCCTCTTTTTTAGTTAGCTTGTCGAAAGTACCATCAACTGATTGGCTTTCTAAATCTTTTAGGCGTTTGATAGATTGACGAACGGTTTTCCAGTTAGTCAACATACCACCTAACCAGCGATGATCAACATAGAACTGATCACAAGAAATCGCTGCTTCTTTGATTGCTTCACTTGCAGCACGCTTAGTACCCACAAATAAAACTTTACCTTTTTTAGAAGCCACGTTGCTGATAAACGCTAATGCTTCATTGAACATAGGCACAGTGTGCTCTAAGTTAATGATATGAACACCGTTACGAGCACCAAAAATGAAAGGCTTCATTTTTGGATTCCAGTAACGAGTTTGGTGACCGAAGTGAACACCGGCTTGAAGCATATCGCGCATTGAAACTGTAGTCATTTTTTATACCTTAAAAATTTAGGGGTTAGACCTCCACATATCCCGTCACCCCGACCCTTTACAGGCACCCCGGAGCACGTGTCGATATGTGTGTGATTTAGTATTTACACATAGCCATGTATAATGGCCGCCATCTTAGCTCTGTAAGACCCATAACAATGGACATCACAGAGTCAAACATAACGGCGCGCTTTATACCATAATTTAATCTTGAATACAAATTTCAAAGTGGATTTTGCGGGCTCATTTTAGACAGTAAGGTAAAGAGACATCGGCATGAGTATTGTGATTAAAACGAGTGAACAAATAGAAAAAATGCGAGCAGCGGGGAAATTAGCGGCTCAAGTACTAGAAATGATTGCGCCTTTCGTTAAAGCTGGGATCACAACCAATGAACTGAATGATATTTGCGCTAAATATACCGAAGAACATAACGCAATATCGGCGCCGTTAAACTACCATGGTTTCCCTAAGTCCATTTGCACGTCAATCAATGATGTCATTTGTCATGGTATTCCCAGCGATGTGGCCCTTAAAAACGGCGACATCGTTAATATCGATATTACCGTCATTCTTGATGGCTTTCATGGTGACACCTCTAAAATGTTTTTAATAGGCGATGTTACGCCAAAAGATAAACGTTTATGTCGTATCGCCCAAGAAAGTTTATATGCCGCTATTCGTAAAGTGCGTCCAGGCATGAAATTAGGTGAAATCGGCACCAACGTTGAAAAATTTATCAAAGCCAGTAAAACAGGCTTAGAAAAATACACTATTGTCAAAGATTATTGTGGTCATGGCATCGGCGAAGGATTTCACGAAGAGCCTCAAGTCGTTCATTATAAAAATAATGATAAAACCGTTTTACGTCCAGGCATGTGCTTTACCATCGAGCCAATGATAAACGCAGGTCGTCATACTAGCGTCCTCGACAATGAAGATAAATGGACGGTGACCACATCAGATGGCAAAAACTCCGCCCAATGGGAACATACCCTGCTGATCACTCCAAAAGGCGTTGAAGTATTAACTTTGCGCGAAGAAGAAGATTTCCCAAGGATCATTAATCATTAATCCTTTAAGTGCCTCCCTCAAAAAGGGAGGCACTTAATATGAAGCCTTTATCATTAACAAAGACATATTCCCCCTCCACTTCACATTGAACACATTAAGGTAGATAATAAGCAACATCTTCCTCGCCACCTTATCGAGAACATGTGCCATGGAATCTGCGCTTTGTGCAAAAAATGCTTTTCTCGCTCAAAATGAAGCCTTTAAATCCGTATTCAGTTATGAAAGTGATGTTTATGCACTCGTAACACAGCGATGTCAACTGGTGGATAAAACCCTCAAAAGCGAATGGTTAGCCATGGGGCTGGATGCATTACCTGTTGCATTAATTGCGGTTGGAGGCTACGGCCGTGGAGAATTACACCCTCAATCCGATGTGGATTTACTGTTTCTAGTTGATCATCAACTAGATGAAGCTGGTGAGGAGAAAATTGTTGAGTTTATTACATTTTTGTGGGATGCAGGCCTAGAAGTTGGTCACAGTGTCCGCACTATCACAGAAACATTTGAGCAAGGTAAAAATGACATTACCATTGCCACCAATTTATTAGAAGCCAGACTCTTATGTGGCCCAAAAACATTATTTACTCAACTCTACACACGTATACGAACCGATGATTTCTGGCCAAGTAGCCAATTTTATCTCGCTAAACGCGAAGAGCAAAATATTCGGCACGCCAAGGCGAATGCCTTTGATTTAGAACCTAATATCAAATCTTGCCCAGGCGGATTAAGAGACATTCAAACCATTACTTGGGTCGCGATGCGCTATTTTAATGCTGCAAAGCTTGAAGAATTAGTGTCCTACCATTTTCTTGAACCCATAGAATTAGAAGAGCTGTTACAATGTCAGGGGTTTTTGTGGCAATTACGGTTTGCTTTACACCTTATTTCTGGGCGAGATGAAAACCGATTATTATTTGACCTGCAACCACAGGTTGCTGAATTGATGGGTTATGTTGATGGAACACAATTAGCCGTTGAACTGATGATGAAGCAATATTATCAAACCATCAGGCGGGTATTAGAGCTGAATCAGATGTTATTACAGCTGTTTAAACAAGCGACGCTGTCTCACACCAGTATATTGAAAGTCACCCCCATTAATGATGACTTTCAACGCCGTGGAAAACTCATTGAAAGCTTATCCTCTCGATTGTTTACTCAACCCGAACAAATCATGACACTCTTCTTACATGTGGCTCAAAATGCCAACATAGAAGGTATTTTTGCCCCAACGCTGCGCAGTTTAAGGCAAGCACGGGATGCGCTTACCATCCCATTAATGTCCATTCCTGAATGCCGAAAAGTCTTCATGGAAATTTTACGACATTCTCAAGGAATTTCAGCTCTATCTTTAATGCATAAACACGGCATTATGTCCGCTTATTTGCCCGCTTGGCGAAAAATTGAAGGACAAATGCAATTTGATTTATTTCATGCCTATACCGTTGACGAACACACTCATAGACTCTTATTAAATATCGACCGTTTTTCACAACCTGAGCAAAAAATGGAATTTCCTCTCGGCTCTGTCATTATTAATCAGCTACCTAAAAAAGGCTTACTCGTTCTTGCCGCTATTTTTCATGATATTGCTAAAGGGCGAGGCGGCGATCATAGCCAATTAGGCAGTAAAGATGCCATTGATTTTTGTCAATTACACGATATGAATAGCCATGATGGCCGTATGGTCAGCTGGCTAGTTGAAAATCATCTTCTGATGTCTATTACAGCCCAACGCCGAGATATATCCGATCCAGACGTTATCGCCGTTTTTGCTGATAAAGTGCGCACTGCCACACATTTAAGCTATTTGTATTGTTTAACCGTTGCTGACATGTGCGCAACCAATGATAAATTATGGAACAATTGGAAAGGTGCATTACTCAGAGATTTGTATTTTTTAACTCAACGTGTATTAGCAAGAGGAAAAGAAAAGCCAGTTGATATTCGTGCGCGAGTTCGTGAACATCAAGCCAAAGCCAAAAAAGAATTATTACGTAAAGGATTTCAAGAAGAAGCAATCGATAAGCTATGGCACCGCTTTAAAGCGGACTACTTTATTAAACATCAGCCCAATCAACTTAGCTGGCATGCTGAAGCCATACTCAAACATAAAAAAGATGAACCCTTAGTCATGCTATCTAAACATTCGACTCGAGGTGGAACAGAATTATTTATTTATAGCAGTGACAAAGCAAAATTATTTGTGTCAATCATGGCCATACTGGATAATAAAAAAGTCTGCGTGAATGATGCAACGATATTGATCACTAAGGATAGATTTGTTGTCGATACTTTCGTCGTCATTGAGCAAGACGGCAGCCCAATCACCCACCTGCCACGTATACAGTCAATAAAAAAAGCACTCATTAAAGCATTAAACAATCAATCACCTAAATTACCTAAATTTAGAAAGTTGCCTCGAAGAATGAAGCACTTTAAAGTTGCAACTCAGGTGAGCTTCCCACCGAGTCCCAGAAATGACACCAGCATGATGGAACTCATTACACTGGATTCACCAGGCCTGTTAGCAAAGCTTGGAGACGTGCTTTATCGTTGCAAAATCAATGTACGTGCGGCAAAGATCAGCACCATAGGTGAAAGAGCTGAAGATTTCTTTTTGTTACAAACAATTGAAGGTGGAAAACTCAGCGATGAGCAAAAAGCAGAGTTAAAATCATCATTAATCAGAATGTTAACGCCAAAATAAGAGACTTTTGACAGCACTCAATAACAAAAAGGGAAATGTCACCCTTTCCCTTTTTGTTTGGCATCGACTTACACCTTAAAAGACAACGGTTTTATTACCATAAACAACAACTTCTTCATTAAGAACTAATTGCAGAGCCTTGCTCAATACACTTTTCTCAACATCACGACCACAACGTGCCATTTCCTCCGCACTATAACTATGATCCACGTGAATAACATCTTGCTTAATAATCGGGCCTTCATCTAAGCAGTTATTGACGAAATGGGCCGTCGCGCCAATAATCTTAACGCCTCGCTCCCATGCTTGTTTATAAGGCGATGCACCGATAAAGGCAGGCAAAAAGGAATGATGAATATTAATGATTTTATTAGAATATTGTTCAACAAAATCTGGCGTTAATATTCGCATGAACTTAGCCAAAACCACATAGTCAGGTTGATACCCATTAATCACCTCCATCATAGCATGTTCATGTTCTGACCGAGTTTTTCCATCATGACTCACATAATGAAAAGGAATATCAAATTTATCAGCCAACGGCTTTAAGATATCATAATTGCCCACAATAGCCGCAATCTCTACATTCAACCCACCGTAATAGGCTTTCATGAGTAAATCACCGAGACAATGGGCTTCTTTCGTGACCATAATAACGACACGCTTCACGCCTGTATCCGCTAATTTAGTATGATGATTCTTGGGTAACACGTTATCGAGATCGGCTAATAACGTTTCAGTATCGAATACACCTTCCAACTCAGTACGCATAAAAAACCGCCCTTGATGGTTATCAACAAACTCGCTATTTTTCACAATATTGAGTTTGTGCTGATAACACACCCCAGTCACTCCAGCTAATATGCCTTGAGCATCATCACAATCGGTGATCAATATCTTACGTTCCATAACTCCCCTTCGATACTACGGTATTGAGTGTTCATCACTCACACAAGCATTGAAAACTGCATTGTGCGTGATCATATTATTTAAAAGACGCCAGTCTACCTTAGCGAAGCGGGATCTTAAAACAGGAATACGACTAAATAATTTAAATTTAATGCCGTTTGAGAACAAAATAACAAAAACAGCCTCAACCTGACACAGATCACATAGTGATGAAGTGCACGAGTTTACTTATAAAAGTGTCTGCCAAGACTCAATCCATTTTAATGCTTCAACCTCTGGCTCCATTGTCTCTCCAGCATCAATTTTCAACATTTCTCCTAACCGCTTAGCGCCCAATTCTGTTAATAACGCATCAAATTGCAAACCTGCCCCACAAAAAGTCTCATAACTGGAATCACCCAATGCAATCACACTGTATTCCAAATCGGGCAAATAAGGCGCTGTATTTTTTAGTTCAGAAAACCAAGGATAAATATCATCGGGAACATCACCTTGACCAGTGGTTGCGCAGACGATTAACAAAACTTCGTTTTGAGGTGGAATAAAACCTTCCAAGTCATCCACTTGATACAAACCAACTTCATTTCCAGCATCAAGCAAGGCTGTTTTAATGGTTTCAGCAACATACTGAGCACTACCATAGACAGTGCCATAAACTAAATTAATCTTTTTCATGTATACTTAATCCTATGAGTGATGAATGATCATTGGCTTTGTCAATGAATATCCCACATAACGTATTAATACTGTACCGCAATAAATGATCCACGGGTAGCGTATTGATAATGCAATCGCTGAGGTCTATTATGCGACATGTTTATCGATTTAAACACAGAAAGCAAAAACAAAAAGCCGCTCAAATCAGACGAATAAAATACTTTTTAGCAGAAAATCCTCCTGAATCACAACTCCTTCCTCCCCATTTTCACCGCCTTAAAAAGCGCAATTAAATGGAAAGAATAATATGATTTTGATACAGAAGATCCAATTATATTAAGTAGCCTTCATCTGGACTTAATACAGCTTCACTCCAGCCTAATCCATGAAATAGAGGCAACCATTCAGGATCTAATTCTGTTTCAATCACCAATCGTTCTCCGGTCCTTGGATGATTAAAGCACAGTTTCTTAGCGATTAACCAAAGACGGTTGACATTAAAATGCTCCCTAAAGAATTTATTTTGCTTACCATCACCGTGGGTCGTATCACCAATAATAGGGTGGCGTAAATGCGCCATATGACGCCTTAATTGATGCTTTCTGCCTGTTAATGGCATGAGATAGACCAATGCATATCGACTCGTAGGGTAACGACCTGAAGCAAAGGGGATCTCGGCATTCAGCAAAGGTTGATAATCTGTCACTGCATCCTGCGCCAATTTATTCGAATTGGCATGCTTATCGCCAAGGGCATCAAGCTCTTTCTTTAAAGGGTAATCGAGTCTACCTGCTCCCTTCAAATTGCCTCTTACTACGGCCAGGTAATGTTTCTCAATACTGTGACACTCAAACTGCTCACATAATGCTCGAGCCATTTCACTGCTTTTGGCAAATAATAAAACCCCCGATGTGGGCCTATCTAAACGATGAATAGGATAAACATGACAGCCAATTTGATCTCTCAATAACTGCATGGCAAAAAAGCGCTCTTTTCTCGCTAAATAGGTACGATGGACCAACAACCCAGCAGGTTTATGGATGACAACAATATCATCATCTTCATATAAAATGCCTAATTTGGGCGGTGTTTCCTCAGCAAAAAGTCCATCGTGTTCCTTAGAGAGTTTATCACTACTCGCCTGAGGATCTGTTTTCTCACCCATAAACAAAGCATCAAAATATTGAAATTCTCTCACTAATTCATTAAGAGTCGGATCAGAACCCCAAACGTGTTCAGCCATAGGGGCTAGCCCCATTTCAGTGGGTAAAGGCAAGTTTTTTTCTATTATCAATCTCATTTGAGGTAAAAATACAAATTGCAGCCACTGCTCAAAACGCATGGTATCGACCGCAAATGGGGCTTGGCTCAACATCGCTTGAGCGGAAGGCTCCTCAGCAGGTAGACATTTTTTTAAAAACAGTAGCCCTTCGAGATGAACTAACTTTTTTTGGACAAGGGTATGCAACATAACAAACTTCTTAAATTAAATAGACTCAATATTTTTCAAATAAGATCATATCATCAATCCCCAAGTGAAATGAAGCTACTCATTTCACTTGGGTATAACCTAACTTATCCCTATAATACCCACTCAAATTCTTCAATGTGGCAGTAACATGGATAAAATAACAACACTTAGCCAATTTCTTTCATTAGGCGGCAGCCAATTTCATGTTTATGAAATGGGTCGACGAGTACAGCATATTGATGCTAACACATTTGAGAAAATTGAAGCACTTAACCTTCCTTACCCCAGCCCTTTACAAGGGCATGCTCAATTTGCATTAGTTTTTTGGGATGAAACACAGGCTCACTTCATTTGGTTTTTAAAACTGCCACTGGATGAGCAAGGTTTACTCTCTCCAGCACCTCGAACCCAATTTATTAAAATGATCATTGAAGCATTGGGGAACTCACCAACACAAACACTCACTGAAGCACAACAAGAAAAGCTGGCTAACCACCCTTTTAGCTTCAAACCTAGCCCAGAAAAACTAGCAATATTCAATGCATTAGTTAGACAACAATTACATCAGCCTCCATCAAAACAATATCAAAACGCCTATGATTACTTAGCTGAAAAAAAACAGCATAGTCAATGGGAAAATGTTGGGTTACAAGGTATTGCTGATATTTGTGTCAGGAATAAAAACAAAGCACACCTTCAGCTCCTTCAACACGGACTATCTCAATCGCCGAGTGAAGTTCAAGTGGCAATATGCCAATGCTTGGAACACTTAACCTTTGACGCTTCTTTAGCGAATTTATTACTAAATCAAATCATCAATAAAGAAAACGATCATAATATTTATCGATTTAGAGCACTTGCTTCTTACCCCGATCTGGCCAAAGAAGCCATCATGCACTGGCACCAAAAAAATCAATTAACGCCTGAATTGCTCATTACTATCGCGGCACGAAACTGGACTACATTGCAAGATCCTCAATTACAAATACTCTATTTAGACGCTTTAGCCGAACATGAACAAGCTTTGTTTAATCAATTATTCATTGAATTAGTAGCAATACCTACCTTACGTCCTCTGCTACTTGCTCAATTACGTAATCCAAAGCGCAGTATACAACTGACCCAAGCCATAGGTGGATTATTTAAGGCAACAAAATTATGATAGATATTTTCATTATTCTCGCACTCGTCGTTATTATTGTTTTCTTTTGGCAACTCAGGAAAATGGCAGAAGTCAGTCGTATTTATGTTAACAAAGAGTGCCAAAAACAGCATGTCCAACTATTGGCGATTGCACAAGATTCTGCTCGTCCGAGTCTAGGGGGCAATACTGGGTTTACTTGGAAAGCAACATATCTATTTGAATTCAGTACCAATGGTATCGATAAACACCAAGGTCACATTGTCATGTTAGGGACTAGAATACAAAAAATAGACTGGCCTGTTTTTCCAGAACCGGAATGGCAAGAAGCACCAGATGCTAAAGGACAGTTCGGACGATGCCCCAATCGCTAACACATATGTACAAAAATTAAATGGCAAGAAGCCGTTGCTCCAAAGAACCAAAAGGACAGGTAGGACAGGTAGGACAGGTAGGACAGGTAGGACAGGTAGGACAGGTAGGACAAATTAGGACAATGTCCAACAATCCATTTCAATTTTTAAAATAGATTTTTTAAAATCAATTTTAAAAAAGAAAAGGCACGACCTAAGTCGTGCCTTTCTATTATTGATTAAGCTATCCCGCTATTTTCGTGCTCCCTGCACCATCCATGCGATCAATATGCTCCGTGCTTCATCCATGCGCATCCATGTCATCCCTGTACCTAAAGGCACACCATCCTTGACACCGCACTTATCCTTAGCTTGGCTTACTTAATCCTTTAGCGTGTCCACAATCATCCTTGAGGATCCGATTGGCCATAATCCTTTTAATATTGCCATCCTAAGCAACCTGCAATAATCCTTTGCAGCAATGGCGCTTTCCTTTTATGATAAATGACTTAATTTTTAAAGTCTCATCCTTGATCACACACGTTAATCGTATCCTATTCCTAACTTAACATTAGGAATTAGCTCATTCCTTCAGCTATTTCGCCGTCATCCTTGAAAATTATTCAATACTTTCCTTGTAGCTTGCCTTCCAGGCAACCACTTTCGTCCATTTTTTGCATCAATTCCTTTGCTTTCTGCCCTCATCCTGAAAGCTTCATCCATAATCCATGAAAGTGTAATAGCTAACGTCCTGAGCTACATACACCCAATTGACCTCCCTGTACCTTCTAAAGTGTAATCTAAAAAAACAAAATACACACAACTTAAACATTATAATAACAAATATATTTTATAGAAAAAAAAAGCATAAATATTTATCTTATTGTTTTTTATTAAAAACAAAAAATAATGAACACAATCCTTTATAGTTTTTTTTAGATATTTATTTCTCTTTGTGCGAAATAGCTTACAAGACTTAAGGATTATAGCTCATAGTGTTATCAAAATGTAAGCAACAGTTTAACTTCGGTACCAGTCCAACTAAAGCGAAAATTATTTCACTTTTTACAAGCCCTATCCTCAGTCTCATCATCGCTTTAGCGTCCCTTCCTAGCTATTTTCTATTCCTATCCCTATCCTTTGACGCACTATCATCCCTGACTCATCTGCAAAGTACTTCCTGTACTCTTTATAAGCATTCAACTTCCAATATTGAGCCACTAGCCATCCTTGCCCATTATTTCCCTATGCCATTGTCCACCCTTTGACGCACTATCATCCCTGACAGCCTGACTCATCTGCAAAGTACTTCCTGTACTCTTTATAAGCATTCAACTTCCAATATTGAGCCACTAGCTGAACCACTAGCCATCCTTGCCCGTTATTTCCCTATGCCATTGTCCATCCTTTCACGCACTATCATCCCTGACAGCCTGACTCATCTGCAAAGTACTTCCTGTACTCTTTATAAGCATTCAACTTCCAATA
>NZ_CANLKR010000044.1 GCF_947491715.1 uncultured Shewanella sp.
CCCAAAGGGCTGGCCTCTTTATATGTAAAAGCAAGGCCTTTTATACTGCGTTATTGAACATCAGCTTAGAATGACTAAGCACGCTGTTCAAAGCCTTGCCTAAAAGGCTTTTCATTCCAGCTGAACCCTGCATCTTCAAGTATCACGGGTATATTTTTTCACTATAACAACAAAAAAAGCCCCACACTGACAAACACCGTCAGCAGAGTGTTTCGAGTAAAATACGCCAACACACAAGCTGCCGCAGCAGCAATTAAGTAAGGATTATTAATATGAGTATTAAGCTTCCCCTCTTCTTGAATAAAGATGATCGGTGTAATTATTGCGGTTAATACCGCTGGCGCACAATACACCAGTAAACCTTGTATTTTCTCCAGACTTTTAAAGGGTAACCTAGGTTCAAGAAACAAATAACGACTCATAAAAACCACCACAGCCATCATGACTATCATTAACCCAATCATTCGATAGTCTCTTTTGCTAATTTGGCGTAAACCGCTCCGACGCTCATCCCCAGTAATGCTGAAAGTAACAATCCAGCTTGTATTTGAACCCATTCAAAAAAGACAGCACAGACGCCTGTCGTTATGACACATGCAAATGTGGAATAGTGCTTAAGCATAGGAATAATAATCGCGATAAATGTCGCCACAATCGCAAATTCTAACCCCCACTGATTGAGTTCTGGCAATGCCTGTATTGCTACAATACCGAATAATGTCGATGCATTCCAAAAACAATAAAAACTCACTCCTGCTCCCAATAAAAACCACGGAGACAATGCACCCGTTTTCTGCATCTCTTTTTTTTGAACCGCCACAGCAAAAAGCTCATCAGTCAATAAAAAACCTAATCCCAGTCGCCAAGGGTATGCCAAAGGACTGACCGTTTCTCTTAACGTCAGGGCATATAAACAATGACGAGAGGTTATAAGGCAAGTTGATAATAAAATCCCCCCTAAACCCACTCCCGCTTTTAACATGCCTACGGCAACTAACTGCGCCGCGCCCGCAAATATCGTTAGTGACATCAATTGTGTTTCAACCGCAGATAACCCCGCATCAATCGCTAACGAGCCAGCAAGGATCCCCCAAGGAATGACAGCAATAGATAAGGGGAATATTGCAATAATTCCTTTAAAAAAGGCCTGAGTACGTGATAAGCCTAAGTGTAATGAGGTTGAAAATGTTTCACTGGGTATTGTCATAATAAGTACTGAAAAGGGATGATTTCAACACTGTAAAATAATGAGGGGTGATATTATTGTACAATATTGCCCCCCACAGCTTTGGCGAAATTGCCAGGTGTGACACCCAGTGTTTTTTTAAAATGCCTTGAGAAATGACTTTGATCATGAAAGCCACACTCCAAAGCCACATTTAATAAAGAATCTCCCATCCTTATCAACTGTTTAGCTAACCTCAACCTCAGTTGTATTTGATACGTATGAGGCGGCAGCCCAAAATGGCGCTGAAATTGGCGTAGCAAATAACAAGGACTCAAATTCACTAAGTTCGCCAACTCAACGAGAGACACATCGACTTTAGGCTGATCATCTAAAAACTGTTTAACTAACAACATTTGTGGCGTAGCGGCCACATTGAGTCGCTCACTGGGCCGGGTTTTACTGTGGCGCGCCACTAATTTGATTAATAATGAATAAATGAGAGTTTCCCGCAACAGTCGATTATTCGAATGATTCAACGTCGTAAAACCCAGTCTAAGCATATTTGCCATATATTCATCATAAACCACCGCCTCAGGAAAATATGGCGCCCCCTGATTAAGCCCAAGCTCTCGGCTAATGGATTCAAAAAGTGCAGGCACGGGATACATAGCGCGATAGGACCATCCAAATTCAGTGGCCGATTGCCCGCTGTGTACTTCATCGGCATTGATTAAAATGATACTGTGCTGCGGAGCAATATGATCGCCACCTGTTCTAAAAAAACGCTGTGCGCCTTCTTCTATCACACCAACCGTATAACCTTCATGGCTATGACGCGAAAAGTTTTGCTTATGATAACTGGCATTGAGTAACTCAATGCCGCCTAGCTCTTGAGTCACATGATAATCTGCACGTTCTTTTGATTTCTTCATTAAGGCTAACTACAGGAAATATCTCTTCAACATCATAACCTAAACACCATCCTTTGTTTTGTACAAAATTGTGCATTTACCACTCATTAAAATAATAAAAGGAGATCGACCTCCATTGAATAAATCTCCATTTTTTAAAGCCCTATTTTGGAAACTAGACAGACAAAGAAAACTTTCAACTAATCTTGGACAGACATTTGATATAAAGTACAGTCTTTTGTCATATCATGAACGCGGCCAGCTATTTTTTTTCCTCTAGCCTGAGCAGACAATAACATACTAATTTGCGCTGTTTTAGATTCCTCAATCCAACATTTATTAAATCCCAATCCCCCAGGATCGCTCGGGCATTTATCACAGTGGTTGGTTTCACCATCACCACCTATGACTCTTAAAGTGACATAACCATCCCGATACGCAACATCACTAATCGAACCTTGGTTAATCGCATCCGATGCGAATAACTGACCAGATAATAACGCTCCAATACCAAACACTATTCCTTTCAAAAATCGAATTTTTTCCTCAACAAACATGAATATATCCACACACTATTATACCATTAAATTTAATCCCTTATTTTTTAATTTATTGAGTATGTTCCACGGTATTTTCTTCGAAATCGATGATCTTCTCCATTAAATCGGTTTCGTTTTCATTCAAGTCCATTTCTACGCTCCCCCCATCAAATAGTGCCAAACCTCTCTGTACAAAACCATCATCACAGCGACCTTGGTATTCAAGCCAATGCAGCGTATTACCAATAAGATAAACGCTGCCCGAGACAATGAATGAGCCTAATGGCACAATGAGGCCAAACGTTGCCATACAAATGCCACTTAACTGGTTGGAATATTGGCAAGCCTTTAAACTACCCAATTCTTGTGTTTGAAGCTCCCACTGATGAGTCGCTGTGTTGCAAACAGCATATTGAGGTAGAGTTGTAGCAGGTCTCGGCACTGGTGCGGAAACAGGGTTGGGAACAACCATGCAGGCTTGCATCAGCAGTATATTGATAAAAAATAAAAAAAGCTGAGCTCCTTTCCTTAGGCGACGTGTTGAATGCATTTGATCTTCCTTAACCCATTTCATTAATATTATTCTTTACCTCACTACCATTTCATCACAGATAGCTTCATTGTTTAACGATTAAGGTGATAAAACAAGCACGGATTCGGTACTTTTTCGTTTTTAATATTATACTGAAATCTATGTCCATTTAATAAAAATCAATCATGAAAGATACTAAAGCGAAATTTTCTTCATTGACCCTCAGCTTACATTGGATTATTGCAGTATTTTTTATTTGTTTACTCAGTGTCGGTTTTTATATGACGAACTACAATGCTTTTGCACTGTACCCCATACATAAGTCCATTGGCATATTACTCTTTGTTTTTATCCTTTGGCGTGTCATTTGGCGCTATATGAATGGCTGGCCAATTCCTGCGAATCAATACAGTAAACTGGAACGTAGCATCTCTAAATGCATTCATTGGCTACTCATCATCGGCATATTACTCATGCCGATATCAGGTATGTTAATGTCTGCGGGAAGTGGGCATGGATTATATATCTTTGGCTTCGAACTGTTTCCTGCTAATTTAGATGCAATCGGTAAAGCCGTCCCTATCTCAGCAAGCGTAGGCGAACTCGGTGAGGACATACATGGTGCAGTCGCGAACATCATGGTAGCCGCCATTAGTTTACATATTATTGGCGCTCTTAAACATCATTTCATCGATAAAGACAACACACTAAGCCGAATGTTAGGCAAAAAAATTCAGTAGCTCAACCGCGATCTCAGCAATAAGCAGCATTCAACACTCAAGCTGAATGCTGTTCATTGCGCTAATTATTGCGACAAGGTATTAGTCTCAGGTCTTAACCACCCAATATCTTCAAGTAAAGCTCCTGCTAATCCCACGTCTGTAGTATGTTCCGTAAAAACAGGTTCCATTAACGTATTCGGTGTCACACTTTTATCAAAATGAGACACTGATGATCCTAATTCCACTGGATTAGGCGCATACATTTTAAATAATCCCACTTCATGAAGCCCTTCACTGTATTCACTTGCATGTAATGTAAGGTTATCACCTTGCCAAACGAGGTTCTGCTCACTCCTCGCAGAAAATGCTCTTTTATCATCCGTTAAATTTAGCCAAGTGCCTAATCTCACCCCGTATAAATAATGATCCCATACATCATGATACAATGTATCTCCCTCAACAGGCAGCAAGCTCCCATTAGCCACATCCACTAACGATATAAAGCCTAAACCATGAGCCATCTCATGTAATACTATCGTCAATAAATCAATATCTGAGCCATGATTTCCATCTAAACCTAAATACCAATTGATACCATTCAAGCAATTATCATTATTATCGATTGACGAATTGAATAACGCATTAATATCGGTACCTTCTCCCAGCATTTGACCACTTAAACTGTTCGCTAATGCGCCAACATACCAAGTATCAGCATGAGGTACATTTTCAAAATTCACATGCACGGTATTTGGACCCGCCGACCCTAAGACCCCAGAGCTTGAGTTACAGGTCAATGACGTGAATGACGCATTAACATAAATAGGAACATCACTAAGCAGCGCTTCTCCCCAAATCCGCGCCGCTTCTAAAAACACATTCAATCTTTGCTCCCCTAAAGTCAATGCCTCATTGCCACCGACAGCTTCAACAGGAGTTGGATCGAAAAACCCCTCTCCGGGAGTATTTTCATCTCCCTGAAAATCAGCGCTTTGAATCACGATATCTGCAGGCTTTTGTGATGAACCTTGATAACTGGATAGCAGATAAGGGGAATAATCGCTTGACTTAGAAAAAATAAAACGCTGAATACTGGGATCATTAAAATCGTATTCATCCCCTACTTTAAACATATCATCAGTCACTTGAACAACCTCGATGGGCACGCGGCCATATTCAATGACCGCGTTATTATCATCATCTAAATAAGCAAGCGTGGCAGGTAAGGGATGTAAATCTAAAGCGGCGCTAAAATGACTATCATCATGCTGAACGATTGCAGGTTGAGGCTGCATGGGTGTCCCTTGTATCGAGGTTAATTCAACAACGCTCGGGAGCCTTAATTGACCACTTACAGGGTCCTTAACCAATTGCATTGGTTTAATAGCAGGCTTAGCGGGGATCGCTGCACTGACAAGCTGTAGGCTAAATGAAAATAAATAAGTCAAACATATTAATAATGCATATAAAAAATGTTTCATTATCATTACTCTATCATAGACCTTAACCATTTTAATCATTTAACAAAACTTAGCGCCGCTATACACTTGGTGAGTGCCGGATAATCCCATAGCATATACAGTAAAAATCTTTCTTACTTAAGGTTTCTGCTCAATAAATATACACGCAACTTATTAAAGCAGTTATAAGACAAAAACACACTCAAATATTTGCAAGCAAGTATGTAGAATATTCACTCATCAAAAAAAGAAAGCCAGCTTAATCGTCTTAGTTTTTATTTTGCCCCAAAGTCGCTAAATAAGGGCTGAACGAACAAAAAAAACACACTTAAAAGCCAAGTAATCAATAAAGATTAAAGTTTTTCATTTTTTGCTTGCTAAAATAAAACAAGCGGGGTACCATGCGCTCGCTTTCAAAGATGGGTCGTTAGCTCAGTCGGTAGAGCAGTTGGCTTTTAACCAATTGGTCGAAGGTTCGAATCCTTCACGACCCACCATTCTTTCTAGAAAACCTCTTAAGTCCATTCAAAATCAATTGACTCACCATTAAGACCTCTTTGTTTATATAACTGTTTTGATATGGTTAGTACTCTAAGACCCACACATTCATTAAAAACACCTAGTTAAGACTCACTAACACTTATCAGAATGTTAGCTACAATCAATAGCAATGATAAATTGTTAGGAGAGTTGACTTGTCTAAGAAAGAATCAACACCTGCCCTTCAACAACAGTATGTTGATATTTTTGATGAGCATATGGCTGCTGAATTTGAACATAAAAACATCGATGACACTATGGGAACTATGAGCCAAAATCCATACGTGATCAATATACCCACATTACGTGGAGGAGATAATTATCAAGCAGTAAGGCAGTTTTACGACTCTGAATTTATTGGTCAATTTCCCGATGATATGGACATTGAGGTCATTTCAAAATCATTTAATACTGATCTTTTAGTCACAGAACTGGTTATGAGCCTAACCCATGATCAACACATTCCTTGGCTATTACCCGATATCCCACCTAGCTATAAGAAAATATCCTTTTTCACGATTGTTGTTGTCAACTTTAAAGACGGAAAAGTCGCCAGTGAGCGCATATATTGGGATCAAGGTTCCGTACTCGCTCAAGTAGGCCTCATTGACGAAAACAAACTCCCCGTTAATGGACAAGCTTGCGTTCACAAATTACTCGAGTTAGTCAAAAGCAGACGCTAAAGCCTTTTACATTTAACGATAAACTGGACACAAAAAAGCCGCTGATAATAAAATCAGCGGCTTTCTAAGATTAGGTGAGTTGGCCGATAAGCCGGGTCCTGTCGTGGACAGTTATTCATCTAGGCCTGCAATCGCTCACAGGCTCAAGCGATCTACCCGGTTCCAACGCGAGCCACGCCATACGGAACCCTATTTGATCTTGCTTCGGGTGGAGTTTACCTTGCCATGGACTATTACTAGCCATGCGGTGCGCTCTTACCGCACCCTTTCACCCTTACCTACTCAATAAATTGAATAGGCGGTCTCCTCTCTGCTGCACTTGTCGTCGGTTCACACCGCCCAGACGTTATCTGGCACCCTGCTCTATGAAGCCCGGACTTTCCTCCCCGCCCAAAGGCGCGGCAACTGTCTGGCCAACTCGGCGCGGAGTATACCTCCAAGCCCAGTATCAATGCAAATTACTCAGCCCAACCGATGATTTTATGAACTACTGTGTCTTCTAGCCCATTATAAACCTGAAGCTAACCCTTGCTTATTTTTTGTTACGACAGTGCGTTTTTCTTTAAACCGTCAATACAGGCCTCATAAATATCGGCCATTATAAACCTGAAGCTAACCCTTGCTTATTTTTTGTTACGACAGTGCGTTTTTCTTTAAACCGTCAATACAGACCTCATAAATATCGGCCATTATAAACCTGAAGCTAACCCTTGCTTATTTTTTGTTACGACAGTGCGTTTTTCTTAAAGCTACAATATCAACCTTATCAATATCTGCTGTATCAATATCGGCCATTATAAACCTGAAGCTAACCCTTGCTTATAAAGTGCGTTTTTCTTTAAACCATATATGTCAGCCGTTATTGCCGCTGCTTTTTTCAAGGGTAATTCTTCATTCAATAACGCCAATGTTTGCATCACTTTGGCAGGAAGAGCCTGCTCATCACCTGTTATTGCCGCACTGCGAAAACCATGGCACATGAGCACAATTTCCCCTTTCTGTTGATTGGCATCCTCCTCTACCTGCGCTAATACCTCCGCAGCAGTACCCGATAAAAAGGTTTCAAAGACTTTCGTCACCTCTCTGGCCATGACTACTTGACGGTCCTCCCCCAAAACAGAGGCTATCGAGGTTAAACTGTGAATAATTCGATGAGGTGATTCATAAAAAATTAACGTACGAGGATCCTCTTTCAAAGCGGTCAGTTTATCAACTCTGCCTTTTTCTTTCGATGGCAGAAAACCTTCAAATGAAAACCTATCCGAGGGTAAACCCGATGCACTTAAAGCCGTAATAGCTGCACATGGGCCGGGTAAGGGACTGACATTAAATCCGGCTTCCCGTACTTGAGAAACTAAATGATAGCCGGGATCAGAAATTAACGGGGTACCCGCATCCGAAATCAGTGCAACTGACTCACCATTGGCTAACTTTTGAATGATCCCTTGAGCCCTATCACGCTCATTATGATCATGTAAGGCAATTTTTCTGGTCTCAATACTAAAATGACTTAATAATTTACCACTGTGTCTGGTGTCCTCACATGCGATCAATGATACTTGCTTAAGTACTGTTATTGCACGAGAACTTATATCTTCTAGGTTGCCAATTGGTGTAGGAACTATGTAAAGTGCGACCGGTAGGGTCATATTTACCTCTGTATAGATTATCAACAAGACTTTCGTCAAGCGTAAGAGAAGGTTAAACTACTGGCAGCATCTTACCAGAGTAAAGACCTGTGTTAAAAAGCCTGAAGACAACTAAATTAATTTCTATCGCTGTGTTATCGGCAGTTTTGTTCGGTTGTGCAACCCCAACCGGCCCGGTAAAGACTGAATCGACTAGCATTTCTTTAATCAGCGCCCCTTTAACATCGGCGCAATACTTAGCTAAAGCAAAAGCTGAAAAAAATCAGCAACTGCGTCAACGCTACTTATTATTAGCGTCTCATGCCATGATTAATGCTGGCGATGACAATACAGCTGAACAATTGCTTAACTCACTTAGCAGCACATTATTGCCTATCAATGAGCTACAAGCCGAATATAAGTACCTCAAGGCACGCGTCTTTAAAATGCAATCTCGTTATAGCGAGGCTATTAACCTATTAGACTACCCGGCTAACTGGCAATTAGCCAAGTGGCAATGGGTCAGTTATTATCAATTAAAAGCACAGCTCTACCAAGAGCGTAATCAACCCATAGAAGCAGTCCGTCAATTAAGTCATCTGGGGCAATACTTGCCTACAGCACAGGCCAATGAAGTCAATGACACTATTTGGCGCACACTGCAGCCGCTATCTGAAGAAACCTTAAAACGTTTTTCCACAGAGAGTGACGACTCAACGTTTACCGGCTGGTTACAACTCGCTTATTTAACAAAACGTTATGCGGTTGATCCCAATCAGCTTGTGAGTCAATTAAGCCGTTGGCAACAGCAAAATCCAACACATCCTGCAACGAGAAAATTGCCAACGGATCTCGAAAATGCACTCAACACTCAGCCTTATCGTCCCAATAAAATTGCGGTACTTTTACCCCTAACAGGGCCCAGAGCGGCTATTGCCAACCCCGTGAAACAAGGGATTATGGCCAGTTATTTAGCCCAAAACGACAAAGATGTCACGGTCAATTTTTATGATACCGCCCAAGATCCTATCGCCGCTTATCATGCCGCGGTTAACGCTGGTGCTGAATTTGTCATAGGACCTTTACTGCCCAGTTCAGTGGCGACGTTGCAAGCTGCAATACAAAGCAAAGGGCAGCAAGATAAAATCATTCCACAGCTCTTCCTTAATACAGTTAAAAATGAGGTCCCCAATAAAGATCAATATTACTTTGCTTTATCACCCAGTGATGAGGCTAATGATGCGGCCAATCGATTATTTAAAGATGGCATAAAAATTCCATTGATATTAGCCAGTAATGACAAAATTGGTCACAACATGGCCGAAAGTTTTAACAAAACATGGCAAACCCTCACTCACACTCCCGCTGAAATTCACTATTACGATGCCGGCGACAAAATGAAAGTGACAGTGCAAAAAGCATTAGGTGTCATTGACAGTAAAGAGCATATTGCCGCGTTAAAACGCATTCTTAACTTATCGCTCAAAGCAGACTTTCGTTCTCGCCGTGACATAGACGCCATTTACATGCTGTCCGCCAGCCATGATTTAGCCTTACTTAAGCCCTTTATCGATGTGAACTTCAGTGTCTTTGCCCAGCCAGTGCCTCTCTATGCCAGCAGTCGAAGTCATTTAAAAGATGGCGGCCGAGAAGCCGATGAAGAATTAAATAACTTAACTATCAGTGATATACCTTGGCTCATTCGCCCTGATTCTGACACTCGAACGGTGAGTCAATTATGGCCCACTTGGAGTAACAGTAAAAAACGACTGTATAGCATGGGCTATGATGCAATCGACCTTGTGGATAAATTAGCACAAATGCGTGCATTGCCTGGCTACCAGCTAGACGGATTAAGTGGTACTTTATCGGTCAATCAACAAGGGCTCGTCAATAGACAACTCAGTTGGGGTCGCTATCAAAGGGGCAATTTAAAACCCTTGTCAAATTAGGCACCTGAATTAATGTTAAAGAAGTTGATTTCCAACTTAATATTTGTAAAAAATGGGCAGGTGTTATTGCTAGAAAATAGACTCAATAGCAATAACACAACCTTTTTTATCGAATGTAAAGCCATAGACATTTTTTCTTTTCTGCAGATGAAACTTGAATAACGATCCATCGTCTTAAATATGTTACCACTAACACGATGACGTATTTTGGGTATATACTCAAGATTATTAAATGTAACTTCAGGACGTTAGCGTGCTTAAAGGTAACCATGGACAAGCAAGTGAGCAGGCAGCCATTACCTATTTGCAACAACAAGGCTTGCGTTTAGTCGCCAGAAATGTTCGTTTCATCTTTGGCGAAATAGACATAATCATGAAAGAAGGTACTGTTTGGGTATTTGTTGAAGTAAAATACCGCTCAAATTTACAATTTGGTGGTGCCATTAATGCGTTAAGTCAAAGGCAGCAAGATCGCATAAAACGCGCTGCAAGCCATTACTTACAATTAAAGCAAATAAATGCAATTTGTCGATTTGATTTTATCGCTATTGATCCAAATAATATTGAATGGATCCGCGATGCATTTTAATTTTATCGTCGCTTATGTTCAACGACCATCTGTGGACTCACCCATAAGAGTCTGTTGACATTAAGTAGTAAAGCAAACAATCGTTAAGGATTTATCAATGTTAGACCGTATTAAACATAGTTTTACCGAATCCATTCAGACCAAAATTGATGCCTCAGAAGCGTTACCAGAATCCATCGCCAAGGCAGCAGAAATGATGGTCAATTGTTTACTCGGTGGCAATAAAATCTTGGCCTGTGGTAATGGTGGAAGTGCAGGTGATGCTCAACATTTTTCAGCTGAATTACTCAACCGCTATGAAGTTGAACGGCCACCCCTTCCCGCGATTGCCTTGACGACAGACAGCTCGACATTAACGGCTATCGCTAATGATTACAGCTATGATGAAGTTTTTTCTAAGCAAATTTTAGCCTTAGGTCAACCGGGTGACATTCTACTGGCAATCTCTACCAGCGGGCACTCAGGAAACGTCATTAAAGCCATTGAGGCTGCTCTAAGCCGTGATATGACCATTGTGGCGCTTACAGGAAAAGATGGCGGCCCAATGGCTGGCTTACTCAGCGTCAATGATGTCGAAATACGCGTACCTTCCAATGTCACTGCCCGTATACAAGAGGTCCACCTTTTGGCTATTCATTGCCTATGTGACAATATTGACAGAACCCTCTTCCCTCAGGATGAACAACAGTGAGAGCCTTGCTCACATTAATTTTTCCGCTTTTTTTACTACAAGGCTGCGCTGGTGCATTGGTTGTGGGGGCTGTCGGTGGTGCCATGGTGGCCAATGACGAGCGCCCTGTCGGTACACAGTTGGATGATACCAACGCAAATTTTAATATTGCCAGTGCACTTTCTTCTCAGCCTGACTTAAAAAATCAGGCCAATATTTCGGCCGTTGTCATGAATAACAACGTGCTGCTTATTGGCCAAGCTCCCAATTCGATGCTCAGAAATAAAGCCATTACGGTTGTTAAGGATCTAGGCTTAGGGGGTAAAATTCACAACCAAATACGTATCGGTAATCCCACTTCTTTTACAACACGCAGCAATGACACTTGGATCACCACAAAAGTAAAAGGCCGTATGCTCGGCGAACAAAACTTAGATATGACCAATATCAAAGTCATTACTGAAAATGGAGAGGTCTTTTTAATTGGTTATGTTGCAAAAGAGCAAGCCGATCTTGCCGTTGACGTTGCCCGTAATACCTCAGGGGTCCGTAAAGTCATCAAGGTGTTTGATTATGTGAACTAGAAAAAAACCTGCAAATGCAGGTTTTTTATTCAATTTTAAATTGAAAGCATTACACTAATAAACCTATTTTCTCATACACCTTTTTAAGGGTCACTTCTGCACGCGCTTGGGCTTTTTCGGCACCTTCATGCATAATTTGATTCAATAAGGTTTGATCCGCTCTAAACTCATTGTAACGAGCTTGCAATGGCTCAATCATACTCACAACAGCTTCGCCTGTCGCGCCTTTTAAATGGCCATACATCTTACCTTCGAACTCACTTTCCAAGGCCGCAATACTTTGACCTGTCACTCCCGACATTAAGCTCAATAAATTTGACACACCAGGCTTATTTTCAATATCAAAACGCACCACAGGTGGCTCTTCACTGTCTGTCATGGCTTTTTTGATCTTTTTCATGATCTTTTTCGGATCTTCAAGCAAGCCAATCACATTGTTGCGATTGTCATCCGATTTAGACATCTTCTTTAATGGCTCTTGCAATGACATGACCTTTGCACCTAATTCAGGTATAAAAGGCTCAGGGATGGTAAAGGTATCACCATAGGCATTGTTAAAACGAGTGGCAATATCACGGGTTAATTCAAGGTGCTGTTTTTGATCTTGTCCAACAGGCACTTCATTAGCTTGATACAGTAAAATATCCGCTGCCATTAAAACTGGATAACCAAATAATCCCACATTAATATTACTGGCATGCTTTTGTGACTTATCTTTAAACTGGGTCATCCTATTGAGTTCACCCATCTGCGCATAGCAGTTCAATGCCCAACCCAGTTGAGTATGTTGCGGTACTTGAGACTGGATAAAAACCGTGCTCTTTTTCGGATCGACACCACAAGCTAAATATAACGCCAAGGTATCAAGGCAAGCTTCACGTAACAATTTAGGATCTTGACGCACAGTAATAGCATGTAAATCAACCACACAATACAAACAATCATGGCTATCTTGCATCGCCACCCACTGACGTAATGCGCCCATATAGTTACCTAAGGTTAATTCACCTGAGGGTTGTGCTCCACTCAGAACGATAGGTTTAGGCTGAGACGTGGTCATTATTGTCATTACTCCATAAGTGCATCAAGTCAGTCAACCACTCAATGCGTAAATTTAAAATTATAAAATCAAAGGTATAATATCACGAATTTGATGACAAACCGCATCAGGTTCGCTCAAGCCAATATCTTCACCGTAATTGTATCCGTAGGTCAAGCCAATTGATCTTGTTCCCGCTGCCTTTGCCGATAAAATATCATTTCTAGAATCCCCCACCATCACAAGTTCATCACCTGTCAACGCCCACTGCTTCAGTAAATGCTGTAAAGGAAGGGGATCAGGTTTCATAGCTGAAAGTGAATCTCCACCTAACACGATAGAAAAGTAATCACTTAATCCAAACCCAGACAATAAAGGCACGGTAAACCCATAAGGTTTATTGGTCACAATGGCTAAACGAATATTCACTTCATGTAAGCGCGCTAAAACGATCTTCACGCCATCGTATAATCGACTGTGTTTCTGTAAGTTTTGCTGATAATGCCACTTAAATCTCGGCATCACTGCCTGTAATTGTTCTCGGCTATAAACTTCACCCGCCGCAAACACTAAGGCTCTTTGCATTAACACTTCCGCGCCATTACCTATCCATGAGCGCACCTGCATCTCAGAACAAAGCGGCAGCCCTAATTCGAATAAACAATCTTGTACGGCAACCGTTAAATCCAGTGCACTGTCCACCAAAGTGCCATCTAAGTCAAAAGCAACCGCTTTCACTTTGGTCATTTTGCCGCTCCATAGTGAGTTCACTGACTATCCTTCTGCCACGGATTGTAACTCATTACGCATCGCATCAATGACGGCTTTATAATCCGGTTGATTAAAAATAGCCGATCCCGCAACAAACATATCCGCGCCAGCACGTGCAATATCAGCAATATTATCCACTTTTACCCCACCATCCACTTGAAGCCGTATATCGTAACCGCTGGCATCGATACGTTGTCTCACTTGACGTAGCTTATCTAAGGTCGATGGAATAAAAGATTGACCACCAAAACCAGGGTTTACCGACATTAATAAAATCACGTCAACTTTATCCATCACATGATCTAAATAATGCAAAGGTGTTGCAGGATTAAAGACCAGCCCCGCTTTGCAGCCTGACTCTTTAATTAATTGTAAGCTGCGATCAATATGCTCAGACGCTTCAGGATGGAAAGTAATGATAGATGCACCGGCTTTGGCAAAATCAGGAATAATACGATCTACCGGTTTTACCATCAAATGCACATCAATATCAGCTGTGATCCCATAATCCCTTAACGCTTGGCAAATCATAGGACCCACGGTTAAATTAGGCACATAATGGTTATCCATTACATCAAAATGAACCACGTCGGCTCCCGCCGCTAATACAGCATCAACATCACTGCCTAAACGAGCAAAATCGGCAGAAAGAATAGAGGGAGCAATTAAAAATGGGCGCATAGTCAAACTCATGGTCATGTGTAAGAAGTAGGCTATTTTAACCCTTAACCCCACAAAGACACTACTTTTTAAAATACTTTTTTTGTTACATTTATGTTTTAATTGGTTTTCGTTTTGTTATAATCACAAGCTCGCAATGGAAGGCAACCAAGGAAATACCATGTTAAGGAAGCTTATAGGGTTTTTACACATGAAAATAATGCTTTTTTTCGTGAGTTGCGCTTTAGGTATAACGCTATTTGTACTGCCATCAACCAGTATGATCACCGTTAAATCACCCAGTCGTTATTGTGCACCCCAAACAAAAATAGACAATCAATATTTACCGAAGCGTCAACCTAATCATCATTGTGCGGCTCAAGCTCAAACAATAACCTGGATGAACTGGCTAACCGGTAATAGTCTGACAAACCAACTACACTTTATCGACTTTTTGGAATTGCTGCACGGTAACAACCGTATTCCTTTGAGCCAAGTGACTTCAATCAATAGCCATCAGAGCCTACCGTTATGTTAAAAAATTTCTGGCACCTACTGATCAGCACACTTGCCGCTTTTTTTGGTGTGCAATCCGAGCAAAATCGCGTACGTGATTTTCAAACTAAATCCATTGTTCCCTTTATTGTTATGGGGGTGTTCATTGCGATCATCTTTGTGGGCAGCTTACTCTTTATTGTCACACAAGTATTAGGTTAAGTTTGAATTTTGGTACAAAAAAAACCTTGCCTAAGCAAGGTTTTTTCATTAAAAGATATCAATAAGCTGATTTCTTTTTCTTTATTCGAGAAACAGCTCCGCCTTTCTTCAGAGCAATAGTCGTCAACTTGGCTGATTCTGCATGGTAAGCATCATCATATAAAGCAAATAACTCATCCACTTTTTTGCGGGCACTGCCTTTCTGACTGATATTGCGTTGCACTTGAACATGAGCTAATTTTGCTCCGTGATATAGCTCACGAGTCAATGGAATATCATGATTACTGATTAACACTGAAATCCCACGATCTATTGCCGTATGACGAGATATTTTAGCGAGTATAGCTTGATCATCTAAGCTAAACCCAGCACCAACATAGGTTGTAAAACTGGCTGTCGTAGACAAAGGAGCATAAGGTGGATCGCAATACACCACATCCCCCTTGCGAGTCATGCTCATCGCTTCCTCATAACCCACACACCGAAATTCAGCTTTTTGTGATTTAACTGAAAATGCACGGATCTCTTGCTCAGGAAAATAAGGTTTCTTATAAGAGCCAAAAGGCACATTAAAGCCACCTTTACGGTTATACCGACATAAGCCGTTAAAGCCAAAACGATTCATATATAAAAAATACACTGAACGCTCAAAAGGATCACGGCTTTGATTAAAGCGTTCACGAATTTGATAATAGGCTGTTTCATTATTCATCTCATCGACAAACAAGGCTTTGGCTGCACTAATATAGGCTTCAGGATCATGCTGGACAATTTTATACAGATTAATCAAATCTTGATTAATATCACACAATAGATAGCTATCGAAATCGGTATTAAGAAACACCGAACCCGCGCCGACAAAAGGCTCAACTAACCTATTACCTTTTGGCAGGTATTGAGATAAAGCTTCAATCAGTTTAAATTTTCCACCAGCCCACTTTAGAAAGGCTCTTTGTTTTTTGCTCATTTAAATTGACTGAATACCCTAAAAAAAGAAGCACATGATTGTACTCTGTTTATCACTGAATTTCACGACTTGGAACACTGACTTGGAGTTCATATTCACTCAAATCGGCCCAACGACGTACCCAAGGCTTACTAATTTTATATTTTTCAATTAGATATGTAGATTTTTTATTTGCAAATTCTTTTTTGTCAAACTGACCAACTAAAACTAGCCAACCTTTTTTATATCGCGCAACGCTCAAGCCTTCGACCTCCTTAACCTTTGTTAATAAACGATAAAGTGTCTCAATCTTAGTCACGTTAGCCAATTGTAGTGTATAACCGTGTGTCGGCCTAACACTCAATAAAGTTGGCCAAACTATCAGCGGTTGCACCGACGTCAATCTAACTGCTTCTTTTTTCACCTTACTTGCGACTTTATCATTGTCACGCTTGTGCAATATTTCATCTTGTTTTTTATCACTATCGAGCCCTGAGTGAATTGTCGATATCCGGACAACATCTGATGAAGATCCATTTTGTATGGACTCAGAAGCCAATGGCTTATCTTTATCTGTCTGTCTAACAAATTGGCTCGGCGAGTTCACACTAAAGGCTTCGACCCCAGTTTGGTGAGATAAGCCAACCTTGCCATGCTCACGTTCCACAATATTTATCTCACTTGCAGCTGACGCCTCTTTCGTTTGTGAAGACACAGCAGCAACATCATCACTCTGACTCTCTTTTTTAAGTTCAAGTTCCCTGTCTTGAAGATTATTCAATCCCACGGGGATAGCTGTCGTATTGGCTGATGAATAGGGTGTTTTCTCAACCAAAAGAGCCGTATTGACTTGTCCATCAATAGGCAGTTTTAGCATCCATAACCCAGCTCCTGTCACCAACACAATCAGTAAAACAAGAGTCACTAAAATCAAGCTCATCCATGTAGGCATCACTTTTCTATTGACACTCAAATGATGCATTTTAAACGCTGCCACATTGTGCATCGAAAACTCAAAGAGCGCTAACACTTCTTCTGGCGTGCCGGATTGTGCTGATAATTTTTCAAAGATGATGTCAGCATCAACAACTGCCCCTTGTTCATTCAGTGACAATAAAGTGTCAAATAAAGACTGCCTTTCAACTAAAGACAAAGGAGGAATATTGATAGGCAGCAAGCACTCTGCCTGCACTGCTGAAACTTGAGTACTTAATGAAGAAAAAAAAGCATCATCGAGAGTACATACAACACGTATCACAGTATGAGGCAGTGACAATTGTGTTAATGCTAAACATTCCTCCCATATTTCATGAGGTAAATAATCAGCATCATCAATGACAATACAAAGCGCTTCAGGCAAGGATTCAACAGCTTGTTGCAAGCTATCAGACAAGGCTAATTCATCATCAAAAATAGGCTCTTCAAGCAGCTGCATGAGAATTTTTCGACGAATTTCATGGCTATCACTATGTTTAGGACAAGTGATCAACGCCAAACTATGATCATCTAATGTATCAAGCAGCGCCGTGATCATTGTTGTTTTGCCTGAGCCTTGATCTCCCAATAACAGGATTAGCTGCTCACCATATAAACTAATATGCTGCAGCCGCAATAACAAGGCTTCTTGGCTAGGTAATAATATCGACTCTGATGATGTCACTTGTCATCCATTTTCAAGTTATGCGTCGCCAATTACCTCTCTTAATATGGCTTCACTCACGTCACTATAAATGCCAGCTTGGCCAATAGCAGTAGGTAACACTAACCTAATTTTACCTTGTTTCACTTTTTTATCTCGCTGCATATGCTTGATAAAATGTGAAAAAGTCATCGAATCAGGTGCATCCACGGGCAAATCAAAAGCGATGAATAAAGTTCGCACTCTTTCAAGAACACTTTCTTGAATTAATCCCATTTTCACCGCCGTTTTTGCCGCTAATAGGGTTCCAGCAGCAACGGCTTCACCATGTAACCAAATGCCATAGCCCATTTCAGCTTCAATCGCATGACCAAATGTGTGTCCTAAATTTAACAAAGCACGCACAGCTTGCTCTGTTTCATCCAGTGCAACCACTTCAGCCTTAATTTCACAACAACGACCGATGGCATACTTAAGCGCTTCATCATCAAGGGCCTTTAACTCCTCAACATGACGCTCAAGCCACACAAAAAAAGTGTGATCCCAAATAATACCGTACTTAATCACCTCAGCCATTCCTGCTGCAAACTCTTTAGCAGGTAAGGTAGAAAGGCAATCTGTATCAATCAATACGAGCTTAGGTTGGTAAAAAGCCCCTATCATGTTCTTACCTAAAACATGATTAACAGCCGTCTTACCTCCAACGGAAGAATCAACTTGTGCTAATAAGGTTGTTGGAATTTGGATAAAATCGACACCACGCTGATAACAAGCCGCAGCAAATCCTGTCATATCACCAATCACACCGCCCCCCAACGCAATCAACACCGTATCTCGGCCTAAATTTTGTTGTAAAAGGGAAGTAAAAATCGCGTCCATTTGTGCCAATGTCTTATACTGCTCACCATCCGGCAAAATCACCGGCTCAACAAGCGAAGAATGGGCTAACAAAGCTTGTACTTTTTCAAGATACAAGGGCGCGATTGTTGAATTAGTCACAATCAAGACTTTTTTGTTTTCGAGATGGTGAGCAATATACTCACCATTACTCATCAAATTCCGGTCAATCACTATCGAATAACTACGCTTACCAAGCTCAACCTGAATTTGTTTTGTCATGATTTAAAAACCTAGCTGATCAATAATTTGGTTTGCGACAACTTTTGCACTCTGCTCATCGGTTTTCACGATAACATCAGCAATTTCTTCGTAAAGTGGATTACGGATCGCAGCTAAATTTTCTAAAACTTCTCTTGGATCTTCTACTTGTAACAACGGACGTCGCTTGTCACGCTGAGTACGCGCAACTTGCTTGTCAATTGTCGTTTCCAAGTACACGACTATCCCGCGAGCAGACAGATTATTTCTGATCTCCTTGCTTTGGATTGAGCCGCCTCCGGTCGCTAATACAATTCCTTGCTTTTCAGTTAAGTCAGCGACGACTTGTGTTTCACGAACGCGAAAACCATCTTCGCCCTCGACATCAAAAACCCACGCTATATCCGCACCTGTGCGGCTTTCAATCTCTTGATCTGAATCGTGGAACTCTAAGTGCAGCATCTGCGCTAGATGTCGACCAATGGTGCTTTTACCCGCGCCCATAGGTCCTACTAGAAAAATATTACGTTTTTCGGCCATTTCTTATACGTCTGAATCTTATATGAAGTTTGCCTACATCGATTTGAAAAATAAAATCGACCTTAAATGTTACCTTGCTCGCTTGAGACTTGACCACTGATTATCTCAGTTAAATAGCCTGAATGGCAAGTAGTGAAGTTAAATTCTCTTAAAAATGTTCGCCTAACTATCAATTACAATCTATAAATCAACACCTTAAATTAAGTAAATTTATACCGAAAGCGAGTACTTCTAACATGCTTAAATTGTAAAGAATGACACTTTAAGAAAAATATCAGCCTTAAGTGCAATAAACAATAAGATCCCCCTTGAAAAGTAGTGAAACTCAATCGATCAAATTATAACCACCGACAAAAGTCTTTCAATACGATAAAAGACCTAAATTCACCCTCATTGTGCAATAATTTTGGGCGTAACAAAGATAAGCAATTCCCGTCTTTCATTACTTTTTGAACTATTTCTAAAAAGAAACCCTAAATAAGGAATATCTCCTAGGATCGGTACACGACTCGAACTATTAATCATGCTTTTTTGATAAATTCCTCCTAACACAATCGTCTCACCATGATTAACCAACACTTGAGTACCAATACGTTGTGTGTCTATTGTTAGTCCTCCTTCAGTATCAAAGCTCGGCGTATCATTGGTAATCGCTAAGTCCAAAATGACTTTATTATCAGGGGTAATTTGTGGCGTCACACTAAGTGATAATACCGCTTTTTTATACGTCACAGACGTTGCACCACTTGATGTTGACTCTTCATAGGGGATTTCAACACCTTGCTCTATATAAGCCGCTTTTTGATTCGATGTAGTCAGTCTAGGACTTGAAATAATTTCAGCTTTATCTTCTTGCTCCAGCGCCGTTAACTCTAAATCTAAAATCGTCCCATCGGTTAACTTTGCCACATGAAAGGCAATACTCGTTGGATTTAATCCAATAGGATTGGCGGGTAAGTTCACATTTAACCGCTCAGCAATCGGCGGAACTTCGCCATTGGTAATTTTTTCCGCTCCCGCAATGGTTCCCGATGTTCCAGCATCACCTTGTTCGTCAGTGATCCCCCAACGGATCCCCAAGTCTTCACTCACATTATCTCTGACCGTAACGACTCTTGACTCTATTAAAACTTGTTTAATTGGAATATCAAGTACTTCAACTAAACGATGGATATTTTTCAAACTATCCTCAGTGTCTTTTAGCAATAAAGTATTGGTCCGCTCATCTACCGCAACACTGCCTCTTGGCGATAATAAACTGGACGTATCACTTTTTAATAAGGTGGCAATATCACTGGCCTTAGCATAATTAATTTGAATATATTCAGAATAAAGTGTCGACAATTGAATAATATCTTGTTTATTTTTAAGCATTTGACTTTCACGTAACGCGATTTCTTCACTGGGAGCCACTAATAAAATATTGCCTTCGATTCGCTTATCTAACCCTTTAGTCTGTAAAATCAAGTCTAATGCTTGATCCCACGGGACATCATCTAAATGCAAGGTGATATCACCTTTAACTGTGTCGGTTGTTACTAAATTAAATTGGTTATAATCTGCAATGATTTGCAGCACTTTATTGACCGCAATATTTTGAAAGTTCAACGACAAAGTTCGCCCAGTATATTTCTTCACCTCACTGCCTATACCAAGATTGACCGACTCATCAACGATAATTTTCAATAGCCGACCTTCTTGCTCGGTGCGATAACGATAATTGCCTGTCACATTAATTTTAAAACGCGTCATCTTAGGATCATTAAATGTCTCAACGTTCAGCACTGGCGTGGCAAAATCCTTGACATCTAAGGTATAAACTAAACTAGGGTCAATATCAGTATTATATAATTGCAACTCAAGCTCTGATCCTAACTGGCTAAGATTGGAGGCAATATTCTTGTTGCTAAAATATATATCAATTTCTCCCCCTCCAGTATCGGCTCGTTTAAAATCGATTTTTTCCACTTTATTAATGAAATGAGATTGGCTTTCCATGGCCATTCTCTCATCATTAATGACCAAGCGATAACGATTTCCTTTAATATGGGGCGCAAACGCTTGCATCTTTTTCAAATCAATAATGACATCAAGGCTATCGCCATACTCAACACTATTCAGGGAAACAACACCCATTTGATTAATCATCCATTGGTTTTTCTGTAGTGCTGACACACTTTTATCAAAACGCAAAAGAATTCGAGCAGGGCTCGTCTGTAAACGCGTTTCAGGTTCATTCACTAAAGGAGACTCAAAAATCAATTCCAATACAAATTGATGCACTAATTGGTTATGATATTTGACCTCCATCAAACGGTTCTGATCAGCTCCAAATACATGAAAGCTCAATAAAAATAAAATACAACCGTAAAAAAAACCTTTATTTATCATCATTATTCTTTCCCTGAAAGTGGTTTTTTCAATCTTGTTATTCACCGAGCTAATGGCGCTTTTCATCCACTAATGTCAAATGACTACTTCTATGAGTCCAACAGCCACTACCATCAGGAATAAGCTCTACAATCTCAACGTTTGTCTTTGTGATCACGGTAATTTTTCCATGATAAAGCCCTAAATAATCCCCAACCGATAAGCGATGCACTTTACCATCATGGCTTTCAATCAAGGCCCAAATCATCGCTTCTTTGGCAATATGAGGATCCGTTATGGTTCCTCGCATTTTTAAGTTATCTAAGGCATAAGTTTCGAGGTGCGCTTTTTGCCTATGTAATTCAGGCTGTAAACAATCTTTTGTCGTATCGATGACCTCTTCTGTTAATTTTCGCACGGGAAGCACATAAGGGCTGCGCATGCCTTGTCCAGAGTAATCAAAATGTTCAAATTCTGGGGTCGCTTTTAGAGGTGCAATATGTGCCGTATGTTGCTGCTTGGTTTGCTGCACAAATAGCTCTAGATCTGTCTTATCACTGCAAGCACTATTCAAAAACAATGCACAAACACTGGACGTCATCAGTGATTTTACTTTCCTCATTTTTTAGCCTTCTTTTGCTTACCTTGAACATTCGCCCCTTCTTTAAAACGATAGGTTTTTGCTAACATTTCCATTTCAAGCAATTCAGCAGTGCCCTTTTTCAGTGTAAAGTCATGTAAACTGACAATACGCGGTAATTTAGCCACACCACTGACAAAATGACCCAATTCGTGATAATCACCACTCACGGAAAGTTTGATCGGAAATTCAATATAAAAATCTTGTTGTAATTCCCCAGCCCATTCCAAGCTCTTAATTTTAAGCCCTGTATCTGTCGCAACAAAAGTAATGTCATCAATCAAACCAGGCATTTCATTTTCAGATGGCAACATCTTTAATAATTCGGCAAATTGCACCTCCATCAATGCCAGTTGTTTACGATAGTGTTCAAGGTTTGCAGCCAGTTGATATTTATTCTTAAATGACAACTTCAATTTATCTTCTTTTTTTTGCAAAACATCTAATTGATGAGTGGCATTTGAAATCACCAAAAAATAACTCCCCACAAACACACACATCGCCACAAGGAGTGCAAAAAAAACTTTCACAGCCTTAGGCCAGCTACCGACATTTTCAAAGTCGACATCTTTGAACTGATCAAAATCAATTCTCATTAACGCTCCTTAGCTGAACTCACCTTTCCATCATTTGAAGCTGCATTAACAACTGACACTTGCAAAATAAACCGTTGTAATTGCCTCGATGCTTCATCATGAACGGTAATGAGTTGCATATTGGGATCATGTAACCATTGAGACGCTTTCACTTTACGCATCATATTAGCCACATGATTATTTGACTCACTGCGTCCTTCAATCAGCAATGCCGCTCCCTTTTTTTTGATACTCGATAAATACACTCCCGCAGGCACCACTTTGACTAATTCATCTAATACTCGAGTGGGTAAATTCCTTGCTTGCTGTAAATTCAAAATGATATCAGTGCGGCGTTCAATATCTTTTTTTCGTACACGAATGGATTGAATTTCCTCTATTTGTTTATCAAGATACTGTATTTCAGAGAGTAAATAATCATTGCGGCCTTTTTGCTCTGAAATGAGACCATTAACAACCAGTAAAGAAAGGTAACTCATGAGCACAGACACTAAAAAAACCAATACAAGAACACGAACATAATCTTTTTTGCGTCGCTCCCTCGCTTCTTCACGCCAGGGTAATAAATTGATATTTGCCATAAGTTCCCTGTATCAGTTTATAGCCATAATAAATCTAGACTTTTAATTTCACTATCCCATCACAACCAAAATCAACACACGACATCACACAGTGAAGCAATCTCCCCACACCAAAGTATTCCTGTATGTTCAAATTCAATGTATGAAAAGTCATATCGATATGACTTAAAAGTGTAAACTTCTGCACAGTAAGCAACGGGTAGCATTTCTCTGCTAAGATTAAATGGGCCACTTACCATAACTCCTCAAAGCTAAACCCAAAGCAAGCATGTATTTTGGCATATGGGATTGAAGCTGCTTTTTAATCGAAGAGGACGCTGCTAAGTTTCCCACAAAAGGATCAGCAATGAATGTCTCAATATCCAAATCATTTTTTACCCTCTCCGCTAACCCTTCAATACTGGCGCAACCACCACAAAGCACAATATAATCAATTCGCTCTCTTGCACTCACCGTATAATACAGTTGTAGGATATGTTTGATTTTTTGTAATAATTGCATTTGAAAAGGGAATAAAACCTCTTCTTTGTATGATTCAGGAAGCTCTCCCATTATTTTTGCCTTTTCCGCTTTATCAAAGGTCAACCCATACGCTGACGCAATCGCTTGAGTATAAGCCTCTCCCCCTGTATCTTGGCTTCGAACAAATACGGTTTCTCCAGCCTCAAGCATTGCCAGTGTTAACATATTGGCACCAATATCTATCATAGCAGTGACATGACTATGACCCTTATTAGGTAATTGATGCTTAATGAATTCATAGGTTCTCCCTAGTGCATACCCCTCAATATCCACCACTTTCACTTCTAAATTGGCATCATCTAATGCATCGACTCGACTATCTATAGTATCGGTTCGACAAGCACTTAATAAGACTTCAACATTCCCATCCTCGATTTCTTCATTATCTAACAATTCAAAATCAATACTGATTTCATTCAAGGGATAGGGAATAAGGCTCTCAGCTTCCAATTCAATTTGAGCTTCCATTTCAGCTTCTGTTAGAGAAGCATCCATTTCAATCACTTTATTGATAACAGCAGAGCCCGATATGGCCACGGCAGCAAATTTAATTTTTTTAGGTAAGGTTCGCTTGATTAAACTCAACGCTTCAACAAGCGTTTTTAAATCTTTAACTTCTCTGTCAACCACAACACCTTTTGTCAGTGGAATCGAAGCATGCCTTATAATTTGATAATCTTGTTCTTTTTGACTTAATAAAATAGCTTTAACTTCATGGGAGCCAATATCGATCCCCACCATCAAAGGCGCTGAATGTAGCCAAGACTGAAATTTTGACCAAACTATTTTTGAAACCCATTCATTTGAAAGCCACTGTTGAGATAACATAGTCTCTATAACTCTTATTCAAAATAAGTATTTGGGCTGATTAACATAGGACGGCATAAACGGAGCAATCAGGTCGAAAGACAACTGAGCAAAAATATGAAACATTGCATTTCATGATATGCGATTAAACCCAAAAGCAGTATAAACACATATCTTTCAATGACTCTATTTGTACAAAATATTGACTCTGTTTACAATTGCTATTTTCAAATCATATCAATACACAGTAAAAATAAAGCCAAGTTTAAACGTCTTTTTACTTTTTATTTCGATAAAAAAGAACACCTTAAAAAATAGATTAACTAAAGCTTAACCCAGACTATGCGAAACTGGCATCTTCAACTACCTTAGGTATATACTACTGGGCTCATTTATCCTTGGTGGAATTATTTGGTGAAGTGGTTTAAACGTCTTACGATTGCTTTTTTTAGCTTAGCTCTATTGGGCATTATAGCGGTGACTGCAGCCTATTATTATGTGCTACCGGACCTCCCTGATGTCAATACACTTAAAACCGTTAAACTCCAAACACCACTTAGGATCTACACCAACGATGGTAAACTCATTTCCCAGTTTGGTGAAAAAAGACGTATTCCTTTGGAATTGAAAGATGTTCCAAAACCATTATTACAAGCTTTTATTGCCACCGAAGATAGCCGTTTCTATGAGCACCAAGGTATCGATCCTATTGGATTAGTCAGAGCCGCATTGGTGATGATCACCACAGGTAAAAAGAAACAAGGTGCCAGCACCATCACCATGCAAGTGGCTCGAAATTTCTTCTTGACCCGTGACAAAACCATCATTCGAAAAATTAAAGAGATTTTTATCTCCATCCATATTGAACAGCTGCTTACTAAAGATGAAATTTTAGCCTTGTATGTCAATCGTATTTACCTTGGCCAAAGGGCATACGGTGTCGGTGCGGCCGCTCAGGTCTATTATGGGAAAGATGTTGCCGACTTAACCTTACCTGAAATGGCAATGATAGCAGGCCTGCCTAAAGCACCATCGACGATGAACCCCATCACCTCGCGCACTAGGGCGCTCAGCCGCCGTAACGTCGTACTCATGCGCATGCATGATGTCGGTTACATTACAGATCAAGAATATACCAACGCTATCAAACAACCGTTAACGGCCAGTTATCATGGCGCCGAAATTGATTTTTATGCCCCCTATGTCGCAGAAATGGCGAGAGATTATTTAGTCGCTAAATTGGGTGAAGAAGAGGCCTATACCGGTGGTTATGATATTTATACCACTGTTGACTCAAAATTGCAGCGCGATGCACAACAAGCATTAAGAAATAATGTCTACGCTTATGACGAACGCCACGGTTACCGAGGCCGCACTAAAGTCTTGTGGACAGACACACCTCCGACCATAGATGATATTACTGCAAAATTGAAAAAAACCACAGCATTTCAAGGGCTACAACCCGCTGCTGTCATGGCTGTCGATGATAAAACGGCCACAGTCCTGACGGCAAAAGGAGAAAGCATTACCCTGCCTTGGGACGGGATCAAGTGGGCAAGACGTTTTATTACCAATAAAAAGCAAGGTCCAGCCCCAAAAGCCGCTACCGATGTATTAGCTATCGGCGAGCAAATATGGATCCGCAACAATGGTAATATTTGGCAGCTTTCCCAAGTACCGCTAGTATCCAGTGCAATTGTCTCCATTGAGCCCCATGATGGTGCCATCAAAGCCTTAGTGGGTGGATTCAGTTTCTTTCGCAGTCAATACAACCGCGTCACTCAAGCTAAACGTCAGTTAGGCTCGAATATCAAACCCTTTATTTACTCAGCCGCATTAGAAAAAGGCTACACGCTGGCTACACTTATCAATAATGCCCCTATTAACCAACCTGACATTCGACAAGGTATTGCCTGGCGCCCTAAAAACTCACCCGATGTTTATGGCGGTCCAACACGATTACGTTTAGGACTGGCTCAATCTATTAACGTGATGGCTGTGCGCACCATGCGCTACACCGGACTCAATAGTGCCATTAATGAATTGACAAAATTTGGTTTTGATCCCGCCGATTTACCTCATAATGAATCCTTAGCATTAGGCTCAGCATCTGTGACGCCATTACAAGTGGTCACCGCTTTTTCAACCTTCGCCAACGGTGGATATTTAGTCACCCCTTACTATATTGAACGGATAGAAACGGCAACGGGCGAAGTTATTGAACAAGCCAATCCCACCCTAGCCTGCACACCCAATGTAAAGGATACACCCAATACTGACCCTTTATTAACTGGAAATTCAAATAGTAACACGACAAATAGACCTCAAGATCAACATGATAAAACGGCTGCGGGAATAAAACAATGTGGTGGTGACAATGCCCGTTTTGCACCGCAAATCATTTCTCACCAAACAGCTTTTTTAATCTCAGATGCCCTTAAAAGTGTGATCTGGGGCGGCGGTAATTGGAGCAAAGGCACTGGGTGGAATGGTACCGCTTGGCGCGCCTCTCGCGATGTAAAGCGTCATGATATTTCAGGAAAAACAGGAACAACAAACGAATCTCGTGACACTTGGTTCAGTGGCTTTAATCCCACATTAGCAACAACCGTTTGGGTCGGGTTTGATGATCACAGTCAAGAACTCGGACGCACCAGCTGGAATAATAACGGCCCTAAAACGCAAATATTTCAAGCTGAATCAGGTGCTAAAACCGCAGGTCCTGCATGGAATGCATTTATGAAAGATGCCCTAGCGGGCACTCCTGAAATCCCCTCATCACCGCCACCGGGTATTGTTTCTGTGCGCATTGATTTAGCCACAGGAAAGCTCAGCCATAAAACGGATTATACCAGTCGATTTGAATATTTTGTCGCGGGCACTGAGCCCACTGAATACGCCACCCAATCCAGTAACGAAGGCAGCATCTTTATTGATAATTCAGCTGATGATTTATTTCAGTAACTAATCCCAAATGCCGTCTATTTCCAAGGCGGCATGTTGACTTATTGCACCGTTAATGTCGGCTAAGTACGCCTCAAACACCATGATTAGACTAATTGCTATGTTAAATGAAAAAGGTCGCAGATGATCTTTTATTCATGTTTATGTTGACTGCATGAATGATGCAAAAACGCTGTTTCACCTTTTTACAAAACAAAATCCCAACATGGATTTGAATAAGATCCTCAGCTAAAAAATTGATACCCCCGAAAGTAAAACAGCCCTCACAAAAATCAATAACACATTAATAAATAAGTAAAATAAACACATCATCAAATGCATTTAGTGAGCAGCTAAGTCTTGTATAGCAAACCATTAAACAAAGAGTTAAGCCATCATTTATTCACGCGCATAACCGCTAAAGACACCCAATCTAATGTGATACACAAGCGGTAAACAAACACACAAGAAAAACAAATAAACAACAAATAAAAAACAAAATATGTGTAAATAACTATTTGATATTAGTTAAAAAATAATAATATTATTTCCATTCAAGCTTAATCTAGATAATAACGGATTCAGTCATTTTCTCTATTTAATGAGCACAACATGAACAGCCGTTACTTATCATGCATACAGCGTGATATTTGCTTTAATAGCCAGATTGGTAATACACACAATAAAAATGGAATTTTATCAAAATGAATACCTCAGATATCACGCTACAAGGTCGTAGCCACTCCACTGCACGCGCTCCCCATGAAGTGGCCAACATGACGTTAAGCCAATGGAAAAAAGCCACTCGTTTTGACAGTGTCGATATCGGCTGGATTGTGATGAGTATCGGCATGGCAATTGGCGCAGGGATTGTCTTTTTACCTGTGCAAGTGGGCGTCATCGGACTATGGGTCTTCTTACTCTCCGCCATTATTGGCTACCCAGGCATGTATTTATTTCAAAAGCTATTCATTAACACCTTAGCAGAATCAAAAGAGTGCACCGATTATCCCGGTGTGATCAGTGGCTATTTAGGCAAGAACTGGGGTGTAACCTTAGGCGTACTCTACTTCATCATGTTGGTCATTTGGATGCTAGTGTATTCCCTGACAGTCACCAACGACAGCGCCTCCTATTTACACTCTTTTGGTGTAACCCAAGGCTACCTTAATGACAACATTTTTTATGGTTTAGGCTTAATCTGTGCGTTAGCCTTTATTGGCTCCATCGGCGAGCGATTTTTATTTAAGCTATCAGGCTTTATGGCGATCACAGTACTGGCTCTAGTCGCAGTAATGGGATTTTTATTAATCTCCCGTTGGGATATGGCCAATATTCCCGCCATGGGCACTTGGTCTGAAATGACAAAACAAGCCATTATTACCTTGCCTTTTACCTTAACCTCTATCTTGTTTATTCAATCCTTAAGTCCTATGGTCATTTCTTATCGTGCCCATGAAAAATCCATAGAGGTCGCTCGCTTTAAAGCCTTTCGCGCCATGAAAGTCGCCTTTGCGGTGCTATTTGTGTGTGTGTTTTTCTTTGCCGTATCCTTTACATTAGCCATCAGCCCTGAACAGGCACGAGAAGCCCAAAGCCAGAATATTTCAGCGTTAGCCATTATTGCCCATTACTATCCGGGCAGTTGGGCCACCATTACTGGTGTTGTGATCAATATTTTTGCTGTGGTCACCTCCTTTTTTGGCGTATTTCTCGCCTTTCAAGAAGCCTGCCGAGGGCTTGCAATGAATCTATTATTGCGCCGTTATCAAGCCGAGCAAATTAACAGTAAAAAAGTCAATCACGCCATTACCGTGTTTATTATTCTGTTTGCTTGGGGCATTATCACCTTAAATGCACCGATCTTATCGCTCACCTCTATTTCCAGTCCTGTTTTTGGTCTCGTCGGTTGTCTCATTCCGGCCTACTTAGTATATAAAATGCCCGCTTTGGCTAAGTACAAAGGCCCAGCCACTTGGTTTATCATCATAATAGGGGTTTTGTTGTGTATCTCGCCCTTATTAGCCTTTTTGTAATTCGCCGATAATATTGATAAGCCCAATATTGATGAGCCATCTATCGAAATAAAAAGATAGAAATAAAAAGATAGAAACAAAAAAGACGCTTAAATGCGTCTTTTCTGATCTATGGCCTATGACTTTTGACCTATGGAAGAATAGCCACTTATAAACGACTCACATCCACTTTCAAGGTCTCTAAATGTGCACTGATAGAGGATGTTTCATAACGATCAGCACGCCCGCCTAAATGTTTAGCAAAAAACTGCTCCATGGCCACCACATAGGCCAGCTTATTGGCCCGCTTTGAAAAACCATGACCTTCATCTTTCGCTAAAATGTATTCCACTGGCAAAGATTGTTTAAACATAACTTTAGCAATATTATCAGATTCTTGCTGCGTGACTCTAGGATCGTTCGCCCCCTGCACTAACAGTAGCGGCGTCTTGATGCGCTCCACAAATTCAATGGGTGAACGCGCTAGCATATCTTCTCTATCGCCTTCTATTAAAGGATCGCCCACCGCATTATAAAAACGAGCGAGAAAAGGACGATAACGCTCTGGGAATGATTCAAGTAAGGTAATTAAACTTGAAGGCCCCACATAAGACACCGATGCTTGATATAAATCAGGGGTAAAAGTGATCCCCGCTAATGCCGCGTAGCCACCATAAGATCCCCCCATAATCCCCACACGCTGCTTATCCGCAATACCTGCATCAATTAAAAATTGCACGCCATCGGTTAGGTCATTCTGCATCCCTCCTGTGCCCCAATGCTTATTGCCTAGGTTTAAGAATTGCTTACCAAAGCCTGTGGATGCGCGAAAGTTAGGTTGCAGTACCGCATAGCCTCGATTAGCCAATAATTGTGCGACTGGATGAAAATAGCCTGATGATAAGCGCCAGTAATCCCGTGCCCAAGGGCCACCATGAGGTAAAATAATCGTGGGTAATTGTTGGGCCTTGCCTTTGGGTAACGTCAAGTAAGCTTGAATAGTGACACCATCACGGGCTTGATAAGTAATGGATTGTCGTTGAGATAACAGCTCTGGTGCAATGGCAGGCTTGATTTTCAATAACACACTCACTTTTTCTGTGTTCGCGTTGTAACGATAATCACTGCCCAGATCCACATCACTGCCCACATTCAATTGCCATAAACCTGTTTTCTCATCAAGAGAATGAATGGATATTTCGACATCTCGATTAAAATGCCCATTAATCTTATCCCAATGATGCGCAAAGCTCTTATTCAATGAGTAAGTACGCAGGCGACCGCCATAATAAGACACCGCAACGGGTACGCCATGTTCATTAAATGTCACATCATAGACATCTGACTCATTTAAAGGATCGTGATGCAGCGTGGTTAACTTACCCGTATCGAGTGCCACACGAATAAGCTGCAGCTTATCTCGGCCATCGATGTTCGCACCGATATACGCAAATCCAGTTTTTTCATCAAGGCCATATAAGTCAATTTGCTCGCCAAATTTTGTGGTTATCAATGCCTGCCAATCACCTCCTGATTGAATATAAAGCGTTGCGGTATTATTCGGGTTTGCCCCCACTCCCACAACAGGTAAACCTTGCCCGTTCACTTCCACTGCGCCTAACCCTAAGTTATTAATAAAAACAGGACTTATTGTCTGAGTATTCACATTCAAGTGATACAAGTCAGATCGAGCTGCATTATCCTGATTAGACATGACAACCAAGGTATCAGGCTTATCTTTCACTTGCCCAATAAAATCATATCTTGCTTGATCATTTTTCGTTAACGCTTTAATGGCGACTTGTGGCATGACCGACGGCGCCTCAGCCTTGCCATCACTAAAGATCAGTTGATAAAGTTGAGTATTCTCATTACCCTCACTGTCTTTTAAAAAAAACAGCTCATTTTCCTGTATTGACCAATGAAACTCACGAATAGGATCCTTTGATTGAGTAACATGGAAAGCCGTTTCTAAGCTAGCGCCCGCACGCATCAGATAAATATTATTACTGCCTTGATATTCTTTGAAAAAAGCTAACCATTGACCATCTTTCGAACTTTTAAGTCCACTGACGGCTTGCTCATTAAAAAAGTGCGCCATAGGAATAAGCGCAACCTCAGTCTCTTGCTGCACACTTATCTTATCTACACTAATCTTATCTAGAGTCATCGTATCTAATGCACTGTCTTGCGCGCATCCTGTAAGCCATGAACAGAGCACACTCAAGCCGAGTACCCCCCCTATCATCCCTTTTTTTATTTTCAACATTTCCTTTATTCCTATTAGTTGCTGATTTGACTCAATCATCTTGAACTAGATTTCGATACAAATCATAATACAGAAAATAATTATTGTAAAACAATAATTATTTATCATTTAACACTAATAACAAACCATGCTATATTGACTGCATCATCAAAAAAAACTATTGAGATATGAATACCAACACTGATCATAAAAGCAATCAAAACAGCAAGGTAAACACTAATAGCAACATGAGAAAACTGATGAAGATCAGTGGGGTCATTCGAGTCTTAATCATATTGGCAGCGGTGGGGTTATTTGTTTTTTTAGGCTATAGCTATATAGACAGTGATGAGCTGCGCCTAGGCAGTAACCACCTTTTTAATATGCTTTGGTCACATGAGGGAGCAAGCCGAGGCATGTTATTCGCCATACAATTACCCCTGTTATTCGCATTGGTATTTGGGGTATTTTGGATGCAAAAACTGCTCAGCTATTTTCAACAAGGGCAATTTTTCAGTAGCCGGACCATGAGCTGTTATTTATGGTTAATTTGGATAAAAATAGCCAGTTTCATCTATAAATTTCTTCAACCGTTAATCATTCAGCACTATCATTCTATTCTTGAGCAACAACAGGCGTTACACTTAGTAGGCCACTTCCCGCTAGAGCTAGAATTGAGTTTTGATAACATCACCACCTTACTGCTCATGCTAGTGATTGCTTATTTATTAAAGGCCGCTAAAGACATCGAAGCCGAAAACAAGGCATTTATTTAACCGCAGCGCACGGGTTTATCACGCACCATGGAAATCATTGTTAATTTAGACGTCATGATGGCGATTCGAAAAGTCAGCTCAAAAGAGCTGGCCAAAGCCATTGGGATCACCGAAGCCAACCTGTCTTTACTTAAAAGAGGCAAAGTCAAAGGGGTGCGTTTCGAAACCTTGGCCACTATCTGCCACTACTTAAATTGCCAACCCGGCGATATTTTAGAATTTAGGGGCGATAACACCCCCCAAGACGAATAGGCTCAAAAAAGGACGCATTGAAGCTTTGATCTAGGCAGCAATTGAAAGGCACTAATTATAATCAGTATCTACCGTACCGCGCGGCAATGAATGGATATTATCGACGCTGGTATAAAGTGAACGTAAGAGAAAAATAATCAATGACTCCTACCAGTGATAATCCTTGTTTATCGCTGGTAGGGATGCGCCTTTTTGCATCAAATACTTAACAATGATAACTTTGCGGTATTAAGTGAGCAGCCAAGTCCAACAAGCGATTTATGCCCTGCAAACAGCGCAATGCATAAATACTAAGACGTTAGTTTCACGGAGGAAGAATGAAGAAGTCATCGCTTTTTTACATAGGATTAAGTTTTATATTGTTTGGAGCGCCGATATATTTTTTTAAAGGAGCAATAGCTTGTGAAATAGCTAGCCCGTTAGGATATAAGGAAGTGCTTCCGAATGTATTTGTTGCTAAAGATGATTCTAGAGATGTACAAGATTTAGAGTTTTTGAGCTTAGGAGCTCTGAGAGTGAGCGATATGTTCGGTGAGATGATTGCTGTACCTATCATGATTTTAACTTCTGATAAGAATGAGTCTGATAATTTTTTTGCCTCTGAGACTGCGACTTCCCATTTTAGTCCCTTTAATAATTGCTTAGTTATAGGGCCTAAAGGACATAATACAGACGTGGTTGCCCACGAGTTGGTTCACGCTGAAATATATTCGCGTCTTGGTTGGCTGTCGCAACTTTTAAAAATGCCTAGATGGTTTGAAGAAGGTGTTTCTTTAATAGTTGACTTCAGGGAGCCCTTCTTACCTGAGAATATCTCAATGAATGAAGAAGAAGTAGAGGCAGTTAAAAAACTCTTTTATGGTCATCAATTTTATAATGAAAATACGTTCAATAATTATAGATCAGCAAGATTAGCAGTTGAATCGGTTGATAAAAGTGGGTTTTATGCAAACCTTGAAAGTATGAAACAAGGAGAGAGTTTTGATGATGTGTTTGGCATGTGAAACTAATTGGGTAGCTAGAGGTATCTAACCTCCAGCCCCCACACCACCCTGCATGCGGCTCCGTACAGGGCGGTTCATTTAGCAAAAAATCTGAAAAAACGGTATGCCAATAGTAAGTGAATTTCACCACTTTGATGGTTGGATTGATTAGATGGCTTAATTTAGTTTTATCCACACTTTTTGTTGAATGAGTTAGGTTAAAGCAAATGGGTGGTCGTATCTACGATCCGAATTTGGGCCGTTTCCTGCAAGCCGCCCCCTTCTTGATAAAAAAAAGTCAGGCACCGAAGAACCTGCTGAACTACAACCGCTACAGTTATGTGCTGACCTATTCAAATAGAACTGGCCGCTGACCTATACGGATCCCAGTGGGTACTTTTTTAAAGCATTAACGAAAGCGGCAGGTTTTGGGCTCGCAGGCATTGAAGGCGCGTATGTTTCTCACAAATCCCATGAACTTATCGCCAACAGCCAAACATTAACATCGATAACTGTTGCCGCCGTTGGTGTTGTGACTACTGCATTTTGTGGCCCTTGTAGTATTGGATTTACGGCATTAGCATCAGCAAATTTAACTTATTATCGCACAGGAAGTATGCGAGCCTCCTTGACATCAGGTGCCATTACAGGGGCGATGTCAGCAGTATTTTATGGTATAGGTGAAGCCTTTACTATTCAAAACTGTGCGGCTTGCTATACCATGGAAGCAGGTAAACAAGTATTAACAACAGGTGCAAGAGTGGCAAAAACCATTGCACATGGCATGGCTGGCGGAGTGATCGCCGCCGCTCAAGGTGGTAATTTTGGCAGTGCCTTTATGGCTGCTGGGATCAGCCAAGCTTTTGCACCGAACATTGACGGCATGGGTGAGCAAGGTGTTAGCTTTGATTTTGGGCGCACGGCCGCGTCAGCCGTTCTCGGCGGTACAGCTTCGATGATAAGCGGTGGGAAGTTCGCTAATGGCGCGATCACGGCAGCCTTTGCACGGATATTTAATGATGGGATGCACGCTGCAAAGCAAAGAAAAATAGTGATCGACTCAACTAATGATGCACTAGATCACTATATAACAGGAAATGGAGAAACAGCAGAACTTGGACCAAATACAAAATCAGCGATAATGAATAGTGATGACCAACTATATCGTTTAGATCGTATACGTACAGGAAAAACTTCCTCAAATAAGGGAAACTATAGCGTAGATCTAGAATTCGATAGCTGGGATAATTACCACGTTGGTAATACACGGATTGACTATTCAACACAGTGTGCGGGCTCTACTTGCTCCACAACTTTTACAAGCGGTCAAGATGGGTTTTGGGATCCAATTTATGACAGTGATGGCTATGGCCCACAAGGTGAATTTGGCACTCCATTCAAATATAAGTCATTTCAATGGACTGAAGTTTACCCTAAACCATAAGGAAAAATGTTTATGTGGTTTTTATCAATCCCATTTTTAGGATTAATATCTTTAAGTATATTAGCCTCTGTTTTTGTTTATTTATTTGAATATCGTAAACATAAACAACCTAGCTTACTGAAATTAACCTTAACCAATTTCATCATTATTTATATTTTAATTGTGAGTTGTTCATTTTTTTATGATATTTACCTAACTCAAAAACTAGCGAATTTGGATCTTAATGGGGATGGTTTTTTTTCAGGAATAGAAATAACCAATGAGCAAATCCTATACATGGACAAAGTAACCCATGATACAGGAAGGAAACTAGCCCCATTAACTGGTCTTTTTCTTTCCTTTTTTCAATCTCTCATCTTTTTTATATTTATTTCAATAAGAAATAAAGTTCTGAAAAGAAAAGATCACTGAACATAACCTAGCGTTGTAACCACGCTAGGTTATAGCCATTGATAAAACTATAAATGCAGTCATCGGTGACATTATGTCTAGGCTCACAGGGGGTTCTCTTTATAAACAGATTGGGCCAATGGTGCAGTGACAGCAGCATTTTCTTCGGTAATAAGAAATGATTGGAGTGAAAGCAGTAACTCGATAACAACATCATCGTCTTCCTCTATATCAATCTTCACTAAAGGAGGTAGTCAAATCACACTCAATACCAGCGACTTGACCGAATCAGACTTTATCAGAACACAAGGCCAACTAGCAGATTTAAGAAGTGATGGCAGTATTTCACAAGATTCCTTGACTAAAGCCATGTTGCAACTGTCCAATGCCGCCGCACAACACTCGATCCATTTACCCGATGTCGGCGCAGCCAGAATGAATATTCTTGGCCATCACAACCAAACCCAAGTCGCCAAGATTGCAGCGGCGGTGACATTGCCCATTGTAGGAAGTCAAGTTGTTGGTGCTTTTGGTGTTAATGCCATAATTGACACGTATGGAATCATCAGCGCTGGTCATGCGGGATATAATTTAGCTTCAGGTAATGGTGGTTATGGAGATCTGATGACCCTTGGATTTTTCGGATATGGAAATTATATATTTAAAATGACTAATCATAGTGTTGGTATGAATATCTTCAATACTATAAAATCAGAGACAGTCACTTGCGCAGCTCAGCAAGGCTATATTTGTGGCAACTAATACGAATTTATCAATATGAAAAAAACAGAATACTATGAAGACAAGTTACTACTCAATGGGGTCGTGATCATCGTTGCCTACTTGTCTATATTAATCGCAGCTTTCAAGTATATATTTGATTTAGCCAATATCCATAATCAACAAATACAAATTGTTCTGTTATCTATTATTTCATTTATTATAATGAGTACATCAGTTTTTAAATCAAGTTCAAATGATGTAGTAAAGGATAAATTAACTTTTTCTATTGTTTATTTCTTCGGAGTGGGTCTATTTGCCATGACAATCATAGATAAACCCGATTACCTCTCTGAGAATATGTCTAAAGGTATATTTTTTGGCTATATATTTCTCTTGTACATAGTCATTGCTGGACTCAAACAATTCGAAGAACGACACAAGATCACAAAAATGTTCGACGATGATGATTGACATTGAATAAAAGACACTTACATTAGGCTTCGCTGCTGGCAATATGACAGCAGCGTTTAATGGGTATTCAGTCTTTTTTAAACGATAATCCCAAAAATTAAAACAGAATGTCTTAATCTGCCGACCACATAATAAACAATGACATAAAAACAACCCCTTCAATACCGTAAAATCAGAGGTCGCGATTTTTCAACAGCGAGGGCGCAGCTCAGCAAGGTTATATTTGTGGCGATTAGATCCGTTTAAAGAGGTAATAGACATGAATAATAAAGCCTGGAAACAACCATAGCCAGCCATTATAAATCAATAAGATATCTAACATTTTATAAGAGATCAACGCGCTGAGCCTATCAAATTATGATCTGAGCTGCTTTGAACATTGTCACTGATAATAATCTCGGAAAATGAAGTGATATCGGCGAAACGAGTGAGTTTTAAGATGTTGGATTACGACTCAGTTGATTAACTAAGGTGAGTGCTCGTAAGGTAATAGGCTGGGGGCTAGCCTACTGGCATAAACTGACAACACTTTGAAAAGTGCCGTCGTCGTTTATCTAAATGTTCACAGTAACGGCTTAGCTCTTGTAGCGTACCAACAGGACCATGAAACAATAATCCAAACTCTGTGATGATTTTTAGCCAATTTTCAGCGGGTATATTGAGTCTATTCAATATCTGCTCTGCATTCGAAGATATCGCCCCTCGCTTGTTATCTCGAATAATTCGGCCTGTTTCATCTACGAGTTCAAGGTAGCTCTTTAATTCAAAAGTAATACCTTTGGGTTGATGTTTTTTCTTATTACCAATAAAAGGCAACAACTGCTTAGGCTGCTTACCCGTTAACGCAGCTTCAATACGTAACTTTAAACTTGTATACTCCGATTGCTCTGGCGTACTCGCCATTTTTGCACGGATAGGGTTCAGTTCAACATAGGCCATACAAGCAAGAACCGCAGCTTCATCTAATAATGCTTGGCTTTTAAAGCGTCCTTCCCAAAAGTGGCCTGTACAATTATCCTCAGCATTGGCCTGTCTCGCTATCGGCTCATTCAGACATCTCATAAACCAACTAATATCACAGAGCCGTGAACGGTAAATAGCAATTTGATGTTTTAACTGAGCCACTTGGTATTCATCAACAACTTCACCTTTGGCAAACTTTTGAGTAATCTCGGTACCGTTAAATAACTGGTGCCACTGCTCAACAATGTTTCTATCTGACCAGTTATTAACTTTGTCTAAATCAATATAAAGCACCACATGTAAATGATTACTCATCACTGCATAAGCCGCGACATCAATGGCAAAGACTTCAGTTAACTTAAGGAGTTGAGATTCAACCCAGCCCCGACGATGATCATAGTTTTTCCCTGTATATTTATCCTCACCACACAAATAAGCACGTCGCACTACACGGCTACAACAATGATAATATGGCGTGGCTTCAATACTAATTAAACTTCTTCTAGGACGTGGCATAACAAGCTCCCTCTAGTGCTCGTCAATTAAGCTTAGTAGGAAGGTCTAAACTATGCCATTAATAATGGCTGTCTTTGTCTACCTTTGTCTACCTTTTTGTCTACCTTTGTCTACCTTTTTGTCTACCTTTGTCTACCTTGTAGCGGTCAACTAAAATTGGCCACGATCTTAGAGTTTAACCAAAACAACCGTTCTGATTCATTTGGTGTCAGCC
>NZ_CANLKR010000045.1 GCF_947491715.1 uncultured Shewanella sp.
AACACCTAACGAACCACATCAGCAAGTAGCGAAATGGTGTCTTCAAAAGGACTGTGCTCATCGACATCTTGCTGTAAAAAGGCTCTGACATCATTGATTTTTCTTACTGCTTCATCAGTATCAGCATCATTACCCTCTTGGTATTCTCCCACTCGAAGTAACAATTGCACTTCTTCGTACAAAGACAAATATTGCCGCATTTTAGCCGCTTGTATCCGTTGAGATTTTGGCACAATTTGATCCATCACACGACTCACACTGGCATTAATATCAATAGCAGGATAATGCCCCGCCCCAGCCAGCTTGCGAGATAACACAACATGGCCATCTAAAATAGAACGCACTTCGTCTGCCACAGGCTCATTAATGTTATCTCCCTCTACCAAGACAGTATAAATACCTGTGATGTTACCTTTTTTTGCAGGGCCTGCTCTTTCTAATAAACGCGATAAATTTACAAACACACTGGGTGGAAAACCACTGGCAACCGCAGGCTCACCCGCAGCAAGACCGATTTCACGTCCAGCACGTGCAAACCGCGTTAGTGAATCTACCATCAACAAGACATTTTTACCTTGATCTCTAAAATACTCCGCTATAGTGGTCGCCGTCAGTGACGCTTTCATACGCTCTAATGGCGGTCTATCGGACGTAGCTACCACCATCACAGTGCGCTTGCGAGTTTCTGTCGGTAAGTTATACTCCATAAACTCACGCACTTCCCGTCCCCGCTCACCCACTAACGCCAATACCACCACATCCGCTTCACAATGAGAAGCTATCATGCCTAGCAAAGTACTTTTCCCGCCACCAGCAGCGGCAAATATACCTAAACGTTGACCTTTGCCGCAAGTCAGCGCGCTGTCTAATGCTCGAATCCCCATAGGTAGCACTTCTGAAATCAATTGCCGGCTAAGGGGATCCGGTGCTTCACTGTGATTTTCTCGAAATTCAGAGCTGGGTGTCCCTTGCCCATCAATAGGCTTACCCAGCCCATCTAAAATACGGCCTAAAAGCCAACTGCCCACCCCCACCCGATGACCATGACCTAATAACTCAATATCTTCCCCTGTGCGCAGTTTTTCGGTACTGTCAAAAGGCGATAGCATGGCCTCATCTCCCATTAAGGCGACCACCTCAGCACTTAAACGATTGCCTATCACACATAACTCTCCTTGATGAGCCCCAGGTAAAGAAGCACGAATAAGTGTCGGACCAATTTCTTTCACTTTGCCAAAATAACGTACGGCAGGTACCACGGGCACATCATCAAATAAGTCATTGTTAAGTGCATTAACCAGCATCTCTTTCTCAGGCAATTGCATCAAATTCATCCCCCACAAAATCCACATGGGCAATTACTTTAATTTCAGCATCATCACCTAACTCTTGAAAAGATAAGACATGATAAGTAAACAAGTCTCTCTCGACGATTTTTCGTAAATAACGACGCACATCTAAAGACGTTAATAAAACAGATTGCACATTGTCATTCAGCTTAGCTTTAATGGTATTTAAAATATGCTGCGTTTGATTACCATCAAGGGCCGAATAACTTCCCGCAGTCGATTGCCTGATCCCTTCTCGGATCATATTTTCAATCCCCTCGCCAATCATCACCACGGAAATCCAGCCTTGAGGCCCCGTAAAGCGTCGACGAATGTGTCGGCGTAGTGAAATACGCACATATTCAGTTAACATCACAATGTCTTTCTCTTTGGGTACCCAAGTTACTAAGGTTTCAAAAATAGTGCGTAAGTCTCGAATCGAAATGCCTTCTTCTACTAAGCGCTGTAAACATTCAGCGATTTTGCTCACCGATAACAGGCGTTGCAACTCTTTCACTAACTCACCATAACGCTCTTCCATTGCATCCATCAAATAGCGTGTTTCTTGTACACCGATTAATTCATTCGCATAGCGTTCAACCACTTTCCCCACTAAAAAGCTTGGGATCTGTGCACCTTGACATAGCCTCATTTGCCCAGCCTGAGCTTGCTCGATACTGTTCCCTTGCAGCCAATGTAATGTTTCACCACTGAAAGACAATATTTCTTGCCTCGCAGGTAATTGAGGTACCGTCTCATTAAGTAGCACTTCTTCAGGATTTAAAGCCAATTGCAATACAGGCTCTTGGTAAAGTAACACTTGGCACTCATCGGCTTGTCCTCCCTTAATTCGCTGAAATTGAATATCAGGCAAAGGTAAACCCAGTCGCTCAAACAGCTGCCAACGTAATCGCTGTAAAGCCTCTTTAACACCTTGACTATCAACATTTTCGCCCAAAGTAAGCATCAAAGGCACGGCACTTGGGGTCATGTTATCCATGCTCACTTCCCCATCGGCATTGACTTCAGCTCCACTGCTCATAGCGTCACCTGAATCACTGGTTTGCTTTTGTTTTTTATGAGCATACCAACCACCAAAACCAATAAAACCACTAATGGTGCCAAACACTAAAAAAGGAAAACCAGGCACTAAGGCAAAAACAAACATCACACCACTGGCCAGCATTAACGATGCTGGCTGCTTACCCATTTGATTAACAAGATCGGACGCGAGGTTTTGTCTTTGCTCGCCCGGTACCCTTGTGACAATTAATCCCGCCGTGATAGAAATCAGTAACGCCGGAATTTGTGCAATAAGTCCATCACCCACTGATAATACTGCGTATAGGTTAAGTGCAGCCCCCGCAGACATATCTTGCTGCATGACGCCAATCGCAATACCACCGATAATGTTTGTTAAAATAACAATCACGCCCGCAATGGCATCGCCCTTAACAAATTTCATCGCGCCATCCATAGCGCCGTAAAGCTGACTTTCTTTTTGCACCAATCCACGTTGCCGTTTCGCCTCCTTGGCATCAATGACCCCTGCGCGCATATCGCCATCAATACTCATCTGTTTACCCGGCATGCCATCAAGGGAAAAACGTGCACCCACCTCTGCAACCCGCTCAGAACCTTTGGTGATCACAATAAACTGGACAATGGTAATAATGGCAAAAATAATGATCCCCACAGCCAGATTGCCGCCCACCACAAAGTTACCAAAAGCATAAACAATATGGCCTGCGTCAGCCTGTAATAGGATCAGTCGACTCGTACTGATGGTTAATGCGAGCCGAAATAATGTTGTGATTAATAAAAGGGAAGGGAAAACCGAAAATTCAAGGGGATCTTTGATATAAATAGCAATCATCAACAGCATAATTGATAAGGCTAAATTAAAGGCAATCAAGACATCAACCAGCAAAGTGGGCAATGGCAAGATCATCATAAAGACAGCAATCATTAACATGGCGCCTAATATGATATCCTGACGCCCCGCCGCCAGTTGTAACCAACGCGTCAAGGCTTTCATAGCAAGCCACCTTTAAGCACATTAGATAAAAATTTACGTTGTGCTTTACAGATCCGATACCAGTTCATCCCTTCACTATCACTGGGCATTAAGCAGCTAATCATTAAGCTATTTTTGATAATATAAAGACGTTGGGGTAAGCCTAAAAACACTTCGGGATGACAGCGAGAAAGTAAAGGTACAATATCGGTAGTTTTATGCTCGAGTAGCCAAGAAGTCATTAACAAACGGCCTTCTTCAAGCTCTAGCAAAATGCCAAAAGGTGGAAAGTGGCACTCGATTTTCTCACCTAACTCTGCAGGCTTCTCACCCATTAATTGAAAAAACTGCTCTAAATTGCGCTTTATTTTCAAATCCATGACTTTCTCCCCAATATTGACAGAGAGATCATGTAGGAAACGTAAAAAATGAACTATCAGGTAAAGACCTGACTCAATAAAATTAAATCAGCATGAATAAAAAGGCGCAAAAGGCGCAATAGAAGAAAGTGACCTTCCTTAGTCACTTTTTCTGTATCAATATCCCTTTAATCTAAAATGGATAAAAATTTATACTTCTAGGCGAATAGTCGTAACTATGCAACCTGATATTTTTCAAGCATATTGTCCATGCCATGAATACTTTTCAAAATTTCTGCAGTGTCTGTGTTAGGATCCATACCGTTTAACACGCCTTGCTTATAAGCTTGATTAACTAAGCTTTCATCTGCAAGTTTCTTCTTCTTTTGCTCTTGGGCAATACGCTCGTCAATTTTCGCTTGTAACAAAGCTTGAAATTTCTCAACTTGATTAGATTCAGTCTCTTTAGCTAAAAGAGCCACATTCTCTTCTTTGAATTGCACAATATTAAATCCTAATATTATCTGCTCATTCTCACTCAAATGGAGGTTCTTTGTCGCTTCATTAATTCGCTGAAGTGTCATTTCTTCTTTAACTTTCCTCGCTGTAGCCTTTAAGTCAAATCCATAACCACCAAGAAAATCGACCGTTGCAGCATACTTCATCAAAATACCACTAACAAAGGGTCCACTCATCGCGGCCGCTAATCCTGCAATACCTGCAATCGCAAGCGGCAACCCGCCTGTTCCCAGAGTCAATAACACCGAGCTAGCCGCCACAGCTCCCGAAATCCCACCAGTGACAATCGACGTGCCAACAGCTAATACTTTGGCTTGCATTGTTGAAAAAGACCACCAGTTTTTAGCATCGGTGACCAGCCTTTCAACCATGCCTTTAGTGCCAACCTCTTGAATATCCTTAATACGTGTTCCTACTTGTACCATGATTTCACGGGAAGCCACATATGCTTTCATCGCATCCATACGTTGTGTCATCGTGCCTTGAGTTTTAACTGCCGTCATAATACCGCTGATCATAACTTCCCTTTCACGGTTACTCGACACTTTTCTGGCTAATTCTACTTCCGCTTTAGTTTGTAAAATGCCTGCTAAACCACCTAAAGCCATTTTACTCATGCCTGTAGCCGCAATACCTGTTGCACTAGTGATCCCGCCAATGACACTTGAGAAGATATTTCCTCCCACAAGGCCTTGAGCTGCATTTGCCACATAAGGTGCTGCACTGGCAAGATAAAGTATTGCAATCATCTCAGGCGTCATTGATAATTGTTCTACAGACGGTAAAATCTTTCTTTCACCCACCAGTAAGTCTTTCACCTGATTTTCAATAGAGGCTTTAGACCAAACATTATTCGCCATATCTTCTAGTTGCTTGCCAAAGCTCCCTCCACCTGACGCAATAATCGAATAAGCATGGGATAAACTGCCCCCTAACGCCACCGCTTCACTCGGATGTTTTTGTGCCCAATGATATAAATCTTGTAGGCTTTGAGTAATAGCAGGAGTGGGTGCTGGATCGCCCGGTAAAGATGCTTTACCGCTTGACGTCATTGTGGCACCCAATTTGTATAAAGCTTGATTAATACTGGTCATGCCATTTTTAGCCAATTGACGCTCAAGCACTAACTGCTCAAAACTTGGTCGATAATCTTGCCCCCAATCACCCAGAACATTTTGAGTCGTCCAGCTTTTCCAGGCGTCGAGACTTAACATACCACCGCCATCTGGAAAGCCGCCATTTTGCATAACCTGAATATAGCTCTCTTTAAGCTTTAGCAAGTTTGCTGCATAAACAGCGTCCATCGCTTTCACTTGCACTTTCAAGCTTTCAATGGCATAAGTCTTCTTCACTAAATCTTTAAGTTCTGCTTCCCCTAACTTAGGAGATAATTGATTAAAAGCTTGAAGCGTACGATTGATACGTTGCGCTTTCTTTATTTCATATTGATCATATTCTCTTTTTAACTCGTCATAGTTTTCTACGCCAAGCTTTGGCTCTGCGACAGGAGGGTTTTTCTTTTCAAATGCAGCATAATCTTGAGCACTTTTCTCAACCACTGCTTTAAGGCTGTTTTCTATCCCATCAGGATAAGTGTGCTTATGCTGTTCAAATAATTCCGCACGCTCTTTTTCAAGTGCCACTAAACTGGGCGAAATGACTAATAAGGCTTCATTATTAGCCCTCAAAAGCGGCAGCTGCTTAAGGTACATCTGCAGATTAATTTTTGCCTTAGCACTTTTGATTTCTTGACCGAGTTCTTTTAATTGCGCCTCTAGCGGGACTAAACGATCGAGATTCTGGCTACCAACGGCTCTGACATCTGTCGTTAATTTAATTTCTGTCACCACTGATGCAAACAATTGTGTTTGTGCAAGTTCACTGGTCACTTCTTGTAATTGCTTTTCAAATAATGCCGTCAGTTGTGGTTTGTTTTCTGTTCGTAATGCCAAGAGTAAAGCATTAAGTGCCTTTTTCTGAGCAGATAAAGCTTCCACTTTATCTTGGATCATCATATGGTATTGATCAGGCGCTTTCTTTAAAAGGCCATACAAACCTTCCCGATGAGCAAGTATATTGTCAAACATTTCGCCATAGGTTTGCTCAAAATTATCGGGTGATGTGCGTGCAAAGTTATCAAGCAAGTCATTCGCTCTAGATAACTCATCGGCAGGATTTGCATGTTCCCAATTTATTTCTAAGTGCTCTTTAAATTTAACAAGTTCATCTTGAAGCTTATCATTTTCAGTAATATCATCGACACGAAAATCAGCCAGTCCATCTCCTTCCTGTAAAAAATCGACTGTCCTTTCACGTAAGTGATCATCTTCTACACCATCTTCGACTTTTTGAATTTGAGACAAAGTTGCCTTGAGTACATCACGGCTATCTATCACACGATCCTCTTGACCTTGAAGCAATAGATCACGTTCAAGGTTTTGTTGCTTCACTTTCTCCTTCGTTGCAATCAGCACTTCTTCAATAAACCCAGTCACTTTCTCTTTCGCAGCCTGATCAATTAATGCCATAGGAAGTTTTGCCAAACTGCCAACTAGCTCTTCGGATTGATCAACTAATTCCGCTTTTAAAAAGTGCGATAGCATTTTACCTAATACGGCTAAGTCAGGTTGGTAATCCTGTGAAGCCATAACAGTCACTAAACGATCTTTAACATCTTGTTTCCGGCCAATATTAGCCATAGAATCAAAAATGTCACAATAAAACACCAATGCCTCCAAAGAAGTCACCGAAGCTTTTAAATCATCAGGCAGCTTTTTTTCAAATGCACTGAGTTGCTCTCTGAAGTCACTTATCACATCATGTTCAAGATCGTTTTGGTATTCTTTAACGGCTGAATCTAAATCTTGAAGCACTTCTTTTTGTGTTTGACATTCTTCGAGTAAAGCTGTGATTGAATCTGGTACCTTACCTGAAGAAAAATGTTTCGTTATTTCGTCAGTTACCGCCTCTCTTGCCGCTTCAAGTTCTTCCACTGCTTTTTTCAACGCATTGGCATTAACTTGATGTTCAGTATCAAGTACATTTCTCTCACCACTATTAAACCTAGCCAGCAGAGACTCTGTTAACTTGCTTAACGCTATTTGTTTTTGATTATATTGCTCGACTTTTTTCTGCACATCGAGAACACTTTGTGGTTCATGACCAACATTAACTCCAGGTATTATATTTAAACCGTACGAACCATAATGTAGTAGCGAGTTAACCGTCGTCGGTTTAGTCAAAGCTGTTGGTAAGTCAGTCTCGACTAAATCTTCTATCGCAGCTTGAAAATGCTCATTTGCTTCTCTCAGCGCGATGGCCGCTTTATTTTTAATGGGATCAAGTTCCACCCATGTTTTCATGAAACTTGCGGTATCTCTTACAGACTTTACCACACCTTCCATCACATTCGACGTTACTGCGACTTGTCGCGCTTTCAGTGATTTGGGTTGTTTTGAGTCCACTTCACTTTCATTAGAAGCACTAAACGACGTTAAGGCTTTTAAATAAGCCTTAACGTCGTCAGGCTTAAATCCTTTAATCACAGAACCATTACTGGCAAATTGACGAATATCTTGTACTAAACTCACTGAGCGGCCTTTAAAGGATCCACCGTTGATACAACTTGAATTATGGCTTTCTTCGATTGAGTGCACATTGCTACGACTAACCTGACTAATACCGTTACCACACATATCTTTTTCCTACGCTAATTTAAATTGAACACTGTTTTGCTTCATATCATTATGAAGGCTCTGATTATTCACTTGCTCATGTAATTGTTCGTATTGGTCTACCACCTCCTCTAAAAAAGTCACTAATGAATCAAAAGAAGCTGGCATAGACAAAGAAGCAATATAAACAAGCGCACGTGAGTCAGCGTCATAGCAAATGGATCCTAATTGCTTATGCGATAATTCAATATTCATCGCTAAATAGAATTGGTAGAACTCAATAGGTGTATCAACAGTCAATTCGGCTAACATGCAATGAAACTGCCATTGCTCTTCTTTATGATTAATCGCAACCATAAGCTTTTCATCAAACATTAATAAACATGGTTTATTTTCTTCAAACGTTAATGGCAGTCCTAGGTAATGACCTAACTTATCGATTAATAAATTATTCTCACTCATAATAACATCCTCAAATATTTTTAAATTGGAAAATAAAAAATATTAATGAGCAAGCTATAGACTACTTAATATTTCTTATTTGTACTTAATAATGAATAATACCAGTAGATGTGACGTAAACACTTAGCAGATAGTATGTAAGACCTATGTCTAGACGAGTAATTTAATATAAATTTAATTTTTTAAAAAAGTGATAGATTTAAAAAATTGAGTTAAACCGATATATAAGACCAAAAATACAGACAAAAGAGAGACAAAAAACATATTTATTGTTATAAAAACAAAATACTATCACTTTTCAAATCAATTCCACCATATAAACAAAGTCTTATTTGGAGCCTAAAAAATATATTTCACAAATAGATACAAATAAAAACTAATTAAAACAACAAACAAACATAAAAGCATACGAAAATTTACATTAAAATCTAATACATTAATCAAAAAAACACCCACCAACAAAACAAAAAAATAACAATTAAGAAGCAATTTAAGCAATAAAGAAACAATATTGAATTTTAAAGATATTTAATGTCATATCAATAAAAATCGTATCTCATTGAGTGAAAATGAGGAATTCCTAATATTAAATAAAAATTCGATTTTTATAGAATAATAAATGACAGGAATGATAAAAATCATATCCTATTAATTATTTATCCAAACAGTACAATTAATAGGATATTAAAAATATGCTATTCTAAATCCCCCCAGTCATCGAGTAGCGTCATCATTGACTCTTCTATTAACTCTTTTTGATCATCATCTCTAAAACAAGCCATGGGCATCATCACCACTAATTCTCGCCAACGACGCAAAAAGCCTAATCGCTTTGCTGGTAAAAGAGGGAGTTCCCGTATTTGTTCTTCTATCCATTCAGGATAAACCCAAGATTGTTCAATCAACAACAAAGAGACTTTCATGACTGCGTCCCCATTAATCCGTGTCGCTCTGCCTAACATATTGCAATGATCTTCAAGACTCATAAAAACGGCTAAGCGTCTCAAATCATCCACAGCAGCAACCACTTTTACCATATTTCTATGACTACTTCTTTCATTTAGTGGCTCAGACAGCGCACGTAACAATACTTTAATACGTTTGCGGCGATCGGGGCATTGCTGCAATAAATCAAACCATTTAGCCAATCCCCCCTCACCTCTAGAGGCATGCTGGTACAATTGGCGCATACCCGCAAGCCCCGCTTCATCAAGCCCTAAGCCCTCAATAGCCGCTATGATAGCAAGTTCAGCGCCTTCAGCCGACAACATTTCTTCCAATGCTTTACGCAATTTTTGTATTTGTGCACTGCCTAACCGCCCCGATACTTGCAGTGCCATCAGCAATAACATAATGTCGCCACTGGACATACCTGATGTTCTAAGTTGACTGATAATTTTGTCAGCATCACCAATTTTAGCAAATTTATCCACCAACTTATTCACCGAAGTCGATTGCTTATCACTCAGCTGCTGCAATAACTTTTCTAAACCATCGAGAAGTGGGCTTTTACTTTCTTTTCCACCTAATAGTTTCTTAACTTCCGCCCCTAATTTTAAACTCATTCCTTCCATGGTTTCTTCAATGGCTTCAGAACGCGTTTGCGCCAACTCCGCTGCAGCCATCGCACTGGAACTTGATGCAGGCATAAACTGTACGCTACGATTAGCCGTACTTTCTTGAGTGGGTTGAAGATCTGCTTGAGTAGCAACATCAACTCTTATCATAGTGGACACCTTTTATGTTCGAAAACGTGCTAGTTAAGCCTGATCTTGCATTAAAAATGCAGGATCATGACTCTCTTCTTCTATCCTTTCTTCATATTCATCAAGTGCCTGTTCAGCCTGTACCTCTACCGTCTGTTCATCTCGAGTCTCTGTATTTTCAGGCTGAAAAGCCGCTAACAGTAAATTTAAATGCTCTTTTAAATTCAGACGAATAGATAAACAACTTGAACTCAATTGTGCTTCCCATGGCTGCATTTCATCATCTATCTCTACTGTCATTTGTTCTGAAAATGCTTCTTCGATGATCGAATATTCACTGGAAGAAACCGTCAAAGTTAATGTCGATTTATCCACTTCTTTAGCCACTAAAGTCGATAAACGATGAATTAATAAATCTGAAGGAGGCTGCTCAGCGCCCCATTGAGAGATAACAGCACTCATTTGCTGACGAATACGGCCCTTTAATTTAGCCACAATCTCTGACTCGAATTCATCTTGCTGGCAATGCCAATGCAAAGCTTCATTGATTGCATCTTGCTGAGCTTCCAGCTTCCATTGCTCCGTTAACTGCATGGCTTCACTTTTCGCTTCTTCGATAATATGCGATGCCATTAACTGAGCTTCTTCAATTTTAAATTTGGCTCTTACTATTAGTTTTGCGACTCTATCTTTTGCACTTTGCTCAAAATTACTTGCCACAATCACACGATTGATATCCGATTGAGTCACTACACTTTGTTCATCATAAATGAGATCACACGTTTTAATTTTTACTGCAAATTCATTCATATAAATCGCTCCAATCGGAATAACCAACGTTTTGCATCATGAGGAGAACTCGCTGTTTCCTCCATCCCATCTTCACTGACAAAGGGCAAAGTCGGCTTTAATGCTTGCCACACCTGAGATGCTTCCCATTGCACATTAAAGTGCTTAATCGCTACGTGTTGAGCTGTTTCAATGAGATCCTCTGCACTGCAATCCCCAACCTCTCCACCTTCTGGCCATAAAGACAGCATTTGCTGAATTTGCTCATAAGTAAAAACATTCAATAGCGCCTCTCGATACTGCCTCATGGTGATGTAGTCAGGACTGTTCAATAAAACCAATCCTACCCCAGTCAGCAATACCAGTAACCGCTCCCCCATATTCAATAATATTTTATCTTGTTCGGTTAAATTCAATTTCATTGAACGATCAAAAGGCGGCAATACAGACACAGCCAACTTATTCACTCTCTGATTGAGTAATCGACTGCGATGAGAAATAGTTTGCCACTTTTCAAGCCCTAATGCTTGCCACCACGAAGGATGCATAGTGGCACAAGGTTGCCACATGAATTCATTTAACCGTTTGTCCTCAGGCGCCATAATTAAGACTCCATTTAAGTACGACTCACTTGCCATATTCGACCAAATACGATTAATAACAAGAGTCCTAAAATACCTAAAATGTAAAACTTATATTCAAACAGCCACTCCTGTGATGATGTATCCGACTTTTCTTCAATGATTGCTTTAGGTTTATATTGGTAATCGGCTGCTTGCATTAATAAACTAATATTGGCATATTCCAATTGAGGGACAGAGTTTTTAATCAAACTTTTTATTTGACTTTCAATATTATTTAAATTGGCTTCAGGAGAGTATTTAATATAGGCCGACGCCGATTTAATAATAGGTTCCATATTGTTATTTTCAGTGACGGTATCTGCAATTGACACTTTAGCATTAATGACTCCCTTCATACTCGACAATGTACGCTCTAACTGTTGCTCTTTAAAGTAGTTCATTTTCGCTTTCTCCTGAGCAGGAGAGGTCACTAGTTGCCCCGAAGGAAACAACTCTTCAATGCTGGTATAATGGGCTTTAGGAAAGCCATTTTGCCTCAGTAACTCTACAGCATTGATGAACTCTTCTTTATCAATGAGCAGCGTGATTGTCCCTGTTTTTTGATCAAGCTCAGCCTCACCATCCATGCCATTTAACATTAACAATGCTAGCATTTGATTAGCTTCATCTTGAGGCAAACCTCGGTATAAATCCATTTTACAGCCGGAAATAAACAATAAGACGAATAAAAGAGAGAGCTTAATGTATTTCATCCCATGGTCACCAATTTATTAATCCCTTGAGAAACAGAGCCTGCAACTTTTGCCACCAAATCAACCTCAATCATGGCCTTTGCAATAAGCTTTTGCCCTTCATGTAAAGCCTCTGGCGTAATCATTTCTAGTGTTTTACTCACTACATCAAAATCTTCTTTTGGGGCTTGGATCTCGGTAGCCTTCATCGCCCCTTCTAAATCATTATTCCCCACATTCATCAACTGTGAAAACTGATCTTGCAGTTTGACATCAACCGCCTGCTCTGCTGGCTCATAGAGTTGCTTTGTGGCTAATTGTGTTGCTCTAGATACCGCTTCTATATCCATCATGGCCTCCTTCTAACAACTGAGTAAATGTATGCGTATCTTGATGATTAAACCCACTTTGGGAATATAAAAAAGCTAAGGCTTTAGCTCGGTCGCTATGGCAAGATTTTAATGATGCTAATGCATCAGCTACATCATTTAATGCAAAATAAATCAAACTTGCGCAAATTCCACGGTCTTCTTCATCATCAATCAATTCAGGAAAAAGCGCTAACAATGAATAAGCTTCTTTTCGCAAACCATGATTGGATGCCGCGATTGCCGCTTCAACGAGTAGCCTTTTATCCTCACTATTCATATTTTGGCAATAATCCCTTGGATCATATCTTTAATGGTTTTAATGATGGCACTTTCATATCCCACTAAATTGGAATATTGCTGCATTGAAAACTGCATTTGCAACATAGCATCGGGATCGTTAGCATCTGATGTGGCCATAACCGATTCAAGATCCGCGGCGGCACTGGCTGACTGTTGAGATAATTGACTAACTATGGCACTTAGATCCATGTATAAATTCCTCTCTTATGTAATATCGGCATTAAGTTGAGTCGGGCTGCACTGAAAACGTTTTTTAAATGAACCAGAGAAATGAGAATGGCTGCTAAAACCTGCTTCATAAGCAATATCCGCCACTTTTTTCTGTGTTGATACTAATTGCTGGCGAGCATAAACCAGTCGGCGTTCTAGTAACCATTTTTTCGCCGATATTCCATAGTTCTTATAAAACAATAAGTTTAATTTACGCACTTCGATACCAAGATCATCGGCAAATTGCGCGACAGACCAAGGTTGAGTAAAATTATCTTCAATATAATTAAGTAAGCTATCGTTATGAGTAGAATAATGATTCAAAAGCTTAGAAAAATAGCTGTTATCTAATCCTAAGCAATAGGTAAAAATAAACTTAATAAGTAGCTTTCTGCTCACATCATGCAATTGTTCAATCACATTAATCAGATCATCAAAGACAGGTAGTGATTTAGAAGAGGCCATAAAAAAAGGCGTATTGTTAGGATCCTCAATCAATAAATCAATAACTTCATAATACACTTCATGAATTTCACCTGGGTAGCAAAACATATTCAGTTTCTTATACCCACCGACCGCAGTGGCTTGTTCACTTGTCACAACAAGTTGATTCGCTGCAATGGATGTAACAACACCATTATGATGAAGTTTACCTGCTTCTTTGAACAATATGATTTGTACTACACTCATGCGAAGCTCCGCTCACTCAGATTGTGGACTATTCTCAATCTTTCCCCAAAATAATGTCATCAGGTATTAACCTGAGATAATCAACTGAGTTAAAAATGTGATTGGGTGTCCTAAAAACACTACGCTTAGCAAGAAAATGGGTGAATATTATTAAATAACATAAACTTAAGATTAAAATAGATATCGATAAACTCTTATGCCCGCTTTATCCTTATCCTTCTTCATAAATAAAAAACAATCAGTACCATGAGTAGAAATATATTCATCACAAATTTTGCGTATAAAACAATCAACTCATTAAGTCCTCACGACACGTATTCAATGGACAAGGACTCGAGTATAATCTCATCTAAATTATTCAATCATAGAAGTCAGCAATCTCATGCAAGCAACATCCCTCTCATTCGAACACCAGCAGTTTATTCATCACACACAAAAATGGGTGAAAGAGGTGATAATGAAATACAACATCTGTCCCTTTGCTCGAAAAGAAGTAGAGAACAACAGCATACGCTATGTCGTGATTGAGCAAACAAAAATCAAAATGGTCATCAAAAACCTAGTTAATGAGTGCCAACGGTTAGATGAACAAAACACAATAGAAACCAGTTTATTAATTTTTCCTCACGGATTTGAAGGGTTTTACGATTATTTGGATTTAGTCGATCGCGCTAATGACGCCTTATTCGATAAAGGCTATGAAGGACAATACCAACTGGCCAGTTTTCATCCAGATTATTGTTTTGAAGATGAAGCACAAAGTGATGCAGCCAATTACACCAATCGTTCACCCTATCCAACACTTCACATTATTCGTGAAGCCAGTATGGAAAAAGCCTTATCTGAATATCACGAACCAGAGTCTATCCCTGAACGTAATATCGCTTTCGCCCGTAAAAAAGGCAGTGATTTTTTTGAGAGACTCTTAATCCAATGTTGTCATAGCAAAACATGAAACATTAACGTTGTTATTGCAAACCAACACGTCCACAAAATGAGCGAGAGAATATCCCCCCAAACGACACAAATATAATTAAATATCCTCTCTAAAACATTTCAAATAAAAAAAGAAAAGTCAGTAAGCACATTTGCGCTCACTGACAGACAAATAACACCATAAAGTATTACGCAGTCATACCGTTATTCCCAACACAAAAAGCATCAATTTTTACTTGTTCCAAAGGCCCAATCATATAACCCCACGATGGGAGCTGGAGCCAGCTTGCGAAAAAGCTCCCAAGGGGCTATGGTACCATTTGGGATCGTCCCATCACGAGAAAGATTGTTACTATCATTCACAACATTATCTTTGTTTATCAGTTTTCTTTCATCTGTTTCTGATGACGGCTCTTTTTTGACAGAATTAACGTCACTCTGACTGACGACTTGAGGACTAACAGATAAAGGAACGCTCGGATTAACAATTGATTGTTTTACCACATTAGCTTTTATGGACTCAGGGCTAAAACCCGGTAAAGTAAGACTTTTCATCACTTTTTTAGGTTCATTTTGAACTGGCTCAAAGCTATTTACTGGATTTTTTCTATCCCATCTGGCCATAACTGTAGACAACCAATCTTCTGATTGTTGATTAGTTTTGAGCAATGAGGTGACAACATCAACATAAACTAATCTGGCTTGTTGATGACTTTGTTTAGCCTCCACGCTGGGTACATAGACTAAAGATCGCCCTGACACTGGCTTAAGTTCTGACATCTGTGCAAGTTCTGATACGCTGGTTAATTTCCCTCCCCCTATTCCGCCACTCAAAGGCTCGCCCCCCCTAGAAGATACTGAACGGCTACCACTTTTTATTGTGTCTAAATGCTTTTCAGATCCCAAGTTCTCTTGAGTCAACCTTGAGGTATTGACGCCAGATGAAATCCCCCCTCTAGGGTGTATTTGACCAAACATAGGTGAAACTAAAGAAGATTCTTGAGAAACAACAGGTTTAGATCCCATTTTACCTGCATTAAGGTTATCAATGAGACTATCTTCATCCTCATGTAAGTCCATCGAATCAATGGGCTTACCCGCGGTAATTTTCTCAACAACAGAAAGTCGCTCCAAAGGCATTAATAAGTCGATAATTCTCACTACATTATCAGCATCGTTAGCCCTTAAGCTGGCGTCCAATGCAAAAGTCAAAACATCAAGAGGTAATTTTCCCTGTTTATCACTTTGCTCATATATAGCAATTGCAGCTTGCTCTATTAACATTGCTCGATGGCTATCGGGTTCCGATTTCAGATAAATATCCTTTAAGATCCCCCTTGCCTTAAAAGCGGCAAGATCAGACTCTCCATCATCGATATCAGGCTTACACGCAATTTGCATAAGTAAATCAACACTGTCTGGATCATTATTTCTAGCCAATTCAGTTAACACGTCAAAAAGCTGACTTAGCTGTGTATTAACATCTGATGACTTATCAAACGACTTACTCAGTAATGCATCAAATTGAGACTGTAATGTTTTATTGTCATCGCCTGAAGCACTTAATACCGTATAAAAGTTACCCGTTTCCATCGCATTTATTGTCATGGCACAACCAATAAGTTAATTATATTTAATATTCATTCTGACTAAAAACAACCAGCAATACTGCCAAATATTTACCATAGTGCCACTAAGTGGTCTAACCAGATGATTAAGCACCCACTTCAACGAACATTTATCTATATGAAATTAAAAGTAAAATAAAATTAAATATAAAACACCTTATCGATATCAATAAATAAAGCCATTTTCCCCGTTGCTTGTTTTGGATGTAGAAGCTCTCGTTCGACTTTAATCCTGAATAATATTTAATATTGAAATAGTATACGGACTGTTTATTTTGTCATTCAAAAATTAAATACACAAAAAACGCCCCTTGAAAATGCAACCTGTAATGAGCAAAGCTGGCAAACATCAATACAAACATATTATTGAGGACGGGTACTTAAGAGTAAAATCGCTTCGCCTTCCCAGTCGAGAGCATTGCTATACTCTAACCCTAACTTATTTAATAATGTAATAGAACGGATATTGTCTTTATTGGTAATGGCTAAAATAGGATCCAATGCCAGCACATTTTGCGCATAATCCATCACGGCCTTTGACGCTTCATAGGCATAGCCTTTTCCCATAAACTGAGGCAAAAAACCAAAGCCAATATCTGTGTGAGGTAACCCCTCTCGGCGAACAAAACCCGACATTCCAATCACTTCATTTGACTGTTTCAACACCACCGCATATAAACCATAGCCATTATCTTGGTAACTTTTAACGATTTTACTCACTAAAAATGCCTCAGCATCCTCAATCGATCGTATATTCCTGTCACCAATATTTTTTAAATATAAGGGTGACGTCATTAACGCATACATAAACGGCGCATCTTCAACCGTAAACTCCCTCAACCTTAAACGATCTGTTTCTAACATCTTGCCTTCCTTTGACGGTTATTATTTCTCTTCTATATGATTAATTATCTATTTTAGAATTGGTTAACTAAAAAATGGCTATTAGAATAGGTTGATTATCTGTTGTCCCTCAACAATACAGTGGGACCAACCACAATCAGCTCTTCGTTTTGTCAGTATCCAAGTATTCTTATACTCACTATTTTTCTTTCTACTATGTTCTATCATAAGCTTATTTGCATAAAAATTACCCTTTATTATTGATGATGTTGAACATTTAAGGATCCTTATGCACCTCATTTTTTCTCTGGCAATAATCGTCAGCGCATTAACAGTAAGCATTAATGCCCAGGCTTTGAAATCTAATCATTTAATTTTAAGTAACGCCATTATTTACGGCCACAGTCACGCTGATACCATTGTGGTTACTAATGGCAAAATTGTCTATATTGGTAAAGACGCAACCCCATATTATTCATACAACAGCGAAATTATCGACCTCGAGCAGTCGTATATTATGCCGGGGTTTATTGATAATCATAACCACGTCTTTGAAGCCGCATCGGAAGCAGGAGGAAACTGTGAATTGAATATAAACTTTTCACTTGAAGCACAGATCCCCGCTCTCAAAAGATGTCGTAGCCAGACCAATTCAACGGGTTGGATCATGGGTTATGGCTTTTCTTTAGATGCGATTTTAACGTCAAATAACCGCTATACTCCTCTTGAAATCATCGACCGCATTTTTCCAAATCAACCCATTGTTATCATGGAGCAAACATCACACTCAATGTGGGTTAATTCTGCGGCATTAACATTGGCCAACATCACCAAAGCGTCTCCAGATCCTCAAGGAGGAAAAATCCTTAAAGATCAAAAAACGGGTCAACTTAATGGCATATTGCTTGATAACGCAGGCGATATTGTTATGGAAATGGCATGGAATCATTTAGCTAACCCATTTAATCAAAGTTACGACGGCTTAATCAATGGCCTAGAAGAGGCCTCTATGCACGGTATTACAACTATTGGAGATGGGCGGCTTTACTGGAAACGTGGCTGGCTCCAAGTTTGGCTGCAAGTCGAAAAAGACAAAAAGTTAACTTCACGTGTGTCATTGCGGCCATGGATTTATCCAACCGCTCCAATGACAACACAACTTAACTTTTTAAAGCAAATACAATCGAGCGATAAATCACGGTTATTGTTAACCAATCAAGTAAAAATGTATAGTGATGGCCTGATCAGCAACGGCACAGCAAAAATAATTGAGCCTTATAAACAGACCTATATTCCAGATAATCCCAACGGTATCAATTACATTTCCCCACACAAAATGAGCACTTGGCTAACCGAATTGAATAAAATAGGTTACAGTGCCCACATTCACGCTATAGGCGATCTAGCAGTACGTGAATCACTCAATGCAATTGAACATATTCGCCAACAGGGATCTAAAAAACCGTATACTCTAACACACCTTGAGTTAGTCAATAACCTCGATATTCCTCGGTTTAATACCCTTGATGTCACCGCAGACTTTCAAGTGGGTTCCGATTACATTGCCCAAAATGATCATCAATGGGCGATACCTTACCTAGGTAGAAAGCGGGCACATGCACTCATGGATCCTCAAGCTATCTTTAATACTGGCGCTAATGTCACCCTAAGTAGTGATTGGAACGTCAATCCTATTAACCCTCTTGTTGGAATAGCCAATAGTGTAAAAATGGGCTCAACGGGATTACCAGATATCAACACTGCCATTGATGCCTACACCATCAATGCCGCTGAAAGTTTGGGGATAAGTGATATTACCGGCTCACTGACAGTTGGTAAATCAGCAGACTTCGTCATATTAGAAAACGATATTACCCATCTTTCAATCGATGACATTGCCAACACACCCATCCTCATGACCATATTACAAGGAAAGATTGTCTACGACATTGATGATTCCCCCTTTTAACACCTTATAAAGGTTAGCCATCAGCCATTCCGTTAAACAGATTTATTGACGAGTTGATGGTTAACCTTAAACGCATCGATGACTTGACGACCGTATTGTGAAAACGTTAAGCCATTTCGCCAGCACAGTTCAATACGGCGATCAATAGTCATGGTTTCAAAATCACACTCTAAAGTCAGTAACTGACCATTAATAATCTCTGCATCCACTAATTCAGCAGGTAAAAAAGCAAAACCTTTACTGTGTTTCAACATGGCTATTAATGGTTGAACATCTGAAAACAAACTATAGCGGGCACTAAACCCAGGCATGTGATCCAATAATGATGATTCATTTTGTTGTGCTTCTCCCCACACCAACTCTCGATATTCACCAAGATCAGCAGTACTGATAACGGGCAGTTTAGCCAGTGGATGAGCGGGGCTACAGACTAATACTTCTTGATAATACCCTAAGCGGCAATATTGAAAATCGGTATGATGGAGAATATCAGATTCATGGGCAATGATAATATCCACCGAGCCAAGGGTTAAATCTTGCTGCAATTGTGAGAGGTCAGCTCGGTAGACTTCAACACTTATCTGCGCTAAATCCAATGTAACCGCCAATGGCTGGGTAAAGGCTAAGTCCGGAATATAATTCTCTATTCCAATTCTCAGCACAATAGGCTCTTGCTTAGCAAGCAACTCGGCACTTTTCTCAAATTGCTCAAGCTGACTCAAGGTATGAATGAGATGAGGCAATAATTGTCTTCCTGCTTGACTTAAACTGGTTCGATTCCCCGTCCGTTCAAATAACTCAACCCCAAGCTCAATCTCTAAATCTGAGATCCATTGACTCACTTGAGGCTGTTTCTTGCCTAATTGGCGGGCAGCAGACGATATTGATCCTCTCGTTGCAAGTAACAATGCTTTAAGATGCAATGAATTCATAAACTCAACTCAATAAAAAAGTATTTTTCATCAAAACTATACATACTTAGCTTAGCAAGATCATTAATGATGACTGTTTCTGCTTACTTTGCCATAAATGTACTACTAGCTTTATCATTATCTATTGTATTTGAATTTTTTATTGCATTAAGCTCACTGGCTTTGAAGTGACATTGTGCTAAAACATTCGCGATAAATTCACTTTTTGCTTCACAATAGGAATCGACATCTGTTGAAAATTTTTCTGCTAATGCTTTTTTAAGTGCAGCATATTCACTTGCCGTTTGAATATTCAGTCTAAGGTGATCCCTAAAGGTAATATGATTTTTTACAGCTAAACAATTCGGGTCGCAAACATACAAATGATGAGGGTAATCAGGGCTTGCTTGTGAGAACATCTCTCGACCTTCAAGGCCTAGACTTCCTCTATGAGCATAACCCACACTTTTTAAAGCACTTTTAGTAGACTCAAAATCAGAAAAGTCCGTTAAAATAATATCAATGTCAATGATTGGTTTGGCAGCTAATCCTTCAACCGAGGTACTTCCAACGTGTTCTATATTGCAATCGATTCCCTTGATTGCATCAGCGAGTCTATTTTCAATGGTTTGAAACCACGTTTTCCAATTTGGAGAATACTCAACGACTTCTACATTCATTTGAAACCACCACAACCAACCTTTCATCTCAATAATAGCAAATACCTTACGTGACGATAATCGCTCCCATGAACATATTATCTCCCCTTGTACCGATGTTTTCAAACGGTGTTCGACAAGATAGTATTCACCTTTCTATAAAGCAGCTTCTTATTGTTTGCTCTCATGACGCCCAAATAAATTTATAGCCAGCCATTATTAATCAATAACATAATTAGATTTTAGCCAGAATTCATCACTTGGCATTTATCAAATCATGACCTGACTGCTTTTAACGTAATGCCTACTGTTGCTCTTGAAAAACAAGCGATATTAGGGAAATTAGTGAGTTTTGAAGTGTCAAATATCGACTCAGTTGGCCTTTTATAATATGAGACTGAGGCTCCTAGTCTTAACGCTTAACATATCCCGATATAATTGAGATACACGCTGCGCGCTAGCCTATAGGTATATACTGACAACATTTTGAGAAATGCCGTCGTCGTTTATCTAAATGATAGCGATAATTACGCAACTACAGCAATGGTGATAGGACTCTTTTATCAAATAGAAAGTTCAATACTAATCAGGCTTCTTCTTGGACGTGGCATACCCTTTTATAAAAAGCCCTTTATAAATAACCCTTTATAAATAGCAACCTCCAACAGCTACTCGTTCATAACGCTTAGTTGGAGGGTTTAGAAAACACCATTAATCATGGCTGTCTTTGTTGGTCGTTAAACCACAAACGAAGCAACGCAGTGGAAGCCCAGTAGATTGCTTTGTTAGCAACTTACAATTGTACAATATACAAGATCACCGAACCCCCACAAAAATGTACCAAAAATTATTATTCCGGCTTCGAAAAGCCAAATTTTTCTCTGATACTCTTCCCGCCATTCAAGCATTAAAAATTTCGATTGAAGTATACCTTCTAAGCGATCTTGCAATGAATTTACTTTATCGGCTTGCTCCTGCGACATAAATTCATTGAGATACACATTATTGAAATCACGAAGAGAAATCGTTGTACCAATAATTACAATCAACGCGCCCATTCTTGCTAGTAGTGTTCCCGGAGATTCAGGTTTTACAAAAACTTCTAAAACAATGCCGATACCTATTGAAAGGAGAGATAAAGTGATGGCTATAACTACATATCGTTTCATTCGTTCATACCTGTAACGCCCGCAACACGGGAAAATTGGAATGCAGCAGAAATTTTTCCTTGTACCAGCACTTGTTAAGTGTTTGGTTGGAAATAGTACAGCCCTTTATCTAAAAGTTCCTCGCAAACATAGTGAGGAATGCGCATTTCATCTAATTCATTCTTAACTTCAAAATTCATTAACTGTTTTGAATGATTAGGAATTGCATCAACAAACTCCCAAATAATTTCCTTTTTATCATCTCTTCTCAGTGGATTTGAAAATATAAGATTAAATGATCTTGAGAAGTCCCAATGATTCTTAAGTTTATCCTTGCTCTGATAGTCATGATGACGGTGATACAAATTCGTCAACATAACTACATCAACATTCTTATACTCTTCAAATGGGTAGAATGATTCATTGGTAAACAACCCTTGATAGCCATACATGTAGAAAAACCACTTCTGCATATCAATCCAATCAGCGCAACAGACTGCAAGAACATTCAATTCTTTTGGCCCTGTCGATTCTTTAAACTTGCTGTGAGCAGATACAAGATAATCTTTTAATTTATTATCCATATGCTGCTGTGTCACAAGTGGCTTATCAGGATCTGCTGCCGGATTACTTTCAGGATCAAACACATCTTTGAGACTTGAGACCACGTCCTCAAAATCAACAAGCCTTCCAAACGCACCTATCTTGAAGGAATTTGAATTATCAATTTCATTCTTTTTTGAAAAGTCAGGGCACTTAACTTCTATATTGTAGGTTTTCCCATTTAATTCAAAACCACAATCAACATCTTTTGGAGGGTTAATTTTTGGTTCATAAACAAAATTATCGGTATATGTTCGCGCCAAGTATGCTGCAATTGATGTTTCACATGCGGCTTGAAGGTACTTTGCCTCATCAAAAGTTGAACCTTCAACTTGAAGATCTTTAAACAAGCTTCTCTTCTGTTTCGTTGTTAGATGTGCTTCTAAATAACCTAGTGCTTCCAATAACCCAATAAGATAAATACTCCCCGAATCTGTAAATAAGTATTCGTTTTCCTGATTTGTTACCTCTAAGTTCATCATCTCTCCTTAGACACATAACAGCTTATTGAATAGCTGCAGGATAACGTTCTTGGCTGCACATTTATTTCACTCAAACATATCAGCACACAAAACTATCACCCCAACATTACTTTTGTAAATAAATTGTTATTAATCAAGAACTATCATTGATACAAATCACAGCACTATCAATTCGAAGAAACCCACTGCTCTAATGCTTTTGCTTTTTTCTTTTGATTTTCAAAACCGTGTGAATACAAAAATAACCATCGGAAACAAGGACGTTTCCGTTTGAGCCTATAGGGATATATTGACGGCGAGTTATTTTTGTATTTTCACAAAAGCCTGCGGCAGGCAATTAGCACATCTGAAGTCGTGTCATTCGAATAGACTGACCAATATCAAATACGTTATGTATTAAAATGAGTGATTACAGCCCAGCATAAGTAAGTACTTACATCTAACGTCTCTGGACACCTTCCATTAAGTCCAATGTGGATGGAGATCCACAACCTCAATCTGGGCTTAATAATAAAAATCATCCTTCATTTGATTCCAATGAAAGCAATCACCCCCCTTTTAGGCATTCCAGCTCCACACACACGCTGGTGTCATCATTGGACAGCCAGATTTGTCCTTCACTGATATTGTATTGCAGCGTCATATTACGGCTCACCAGCGTGGCCATTTCATTCACGCTTTCTTCGGGAATGTTATAGATTTCCAAATTATCAAAACGGGCTAAAAGTGCCTCACTTTGCTGCCACCAAATCGGTACGCTACGGCCACCATAAGTGTATAAAATGACTTTTTTCGCTCGGCCGCAGGCTTTTCTCAGCCATTTTTCATCACTTTGACCAAACTCCACCCATAAATCGATGTCCCCATTAAGCTGCTTATCCCACAGCTCCGGCTCATCGTCATCGCCACTTAAGCCCTTGGTGAAACATAAAGACTCACTGGCATTAATCACAAAGGCTAATAAACGCACCATCATACGCTCATCGGTCTCTGAGGGATGTTGAGCCAACATGAGCTGATGATCGTGATAATAATGCCTATCCATATCGGCAATGTGTAATGCCGCTTTAAAAATGGTCGCTTTCAATGCCATGCTGCTCGAACCTCGTTATTCTCAGGCTATCATTAAAAAGCGCCAGTTTACGTCAGTGGAGATAAAAGACAATGGCTTCCATTCAAACTAGTACTTATTCAAGCTAGCCCTTATTCAAGTTCGCTCTCATTCAAGCTGGCTATCATTAAAACTAGCGATTATTTAAAGTTAAATGGCGCCTGGTCGTAAATATTTCGCAAAAGGAAAATGCGCTTGTAACGCCGCCACCGCGCCTTTATTTGCATAAATGAGGCATCGCTCCCCTTGCTCATAGTGCTGCTCAAGCTGGCTAAAAGGTAATAGGCTTGAACGCGCGGCATCACGACGAACCAGCTCCATTAAAGACGTGGGTAAGGGACAATCTGCATACACAGTGTCTATTTTCTGTAATAAGGATAACGCCATGAGTGGTAACAGCGCTATTGGGGTCTCATCATCAATCAGTAAAATCTCACCATCAACCGCTAATGAGCCATAAGCTTGTTCAAAGCATTGGGGAGTTTGGCTATCAAACTTATCACCATTAAGGGCAAAGAAACGCTCCCAAAATAAGCGCCTGTCTTTAAAAGAGGTGAGTGTTTGTTGTACCTCCACTCTTTTTTCAGCAACAAAATCAAACAAAGGTGATAAGGATTGCGGTAACCAAGACTCTAACCGTCCTCGAAGTTCTCTGGCAAAAACCGGCGCAGCCCCTGCCGTACTAATGGCCACTTGCAATTTATTTCTATCGATAATGGAAGGCGTAATAAAGCCGCAATACTCTGGACTATCAACCACGTTAACTAAAATGCGCTTCTGCTTTGCAATATTGGCAAGACGAATATTTAATGCTTCATCAGCCGTCGCAATATAAATCAAATCCCAACCTTGTATGTCTTGGTCGGTAACCGCTCTTTGCTCAATTGACACCTTAGTTTGCACTTCAAAAACGCGGACCTCTTCACACACCTCAAGGGCAATAACATGAATATTAGCTTCGCTGCGTTGTAACAGCTCAAGTTTTCTACTCGCCACTTCCCCCGCCCCAATAATGAGAACCTTGAGATCACAAGTATCGATAAAAAGAGGAAAGTATTGCATAACGTCGTCCTAAATGGGAATAGGAGACTATTGTTACTCGAAAAACAAAAATAGCAAAGGCTCATGATCCAAAAAGACGAATATTCACAGAAATAGTGATTAAGGGTATTTTTTCACGCACTGCTCAGAGCCGCAATTCCAACAAAGTTCAAAACTGGACTCATTCACCTCATGGCAATTAACACATGCCCATTGTGGACCTTTTGAGTTGATACTGGCTAACTGCTTACAGGCTAAATCATACTGCGAAATTTTGACCCACAATTCGACATTTTGCACACCAACAGGCAGCTCACCAGCGCCGCCAAGCAGCGCTTCACCTTTCAGCTCCACACAAATGCCAGAGGATTCTAATAATCCTTTCCAAGTGTGTGCCTCCAACAAGTTACCATCTGTCAGTATGCATCTTCTCTCTTCCATGTTAAGTTCCAATTTATCTCAGTTTAAAGCTAAGTAGCGCTCACACCTCACTCAATATGAACCGCGCTTAACGTGTTTATCTTTTAACCATGCTATGCCTAAATGAGGTGGTTTGTCGAGCAAAGTTTTTAATGTCAAAAGGAAAACAATGCTCATCTAATGCGACTTTATCACCACTGAATCACAGAATATTCATACTCATTGAGCAAATTAGGAATGACTAAATTTTAATCATAATATCTACCGCAGTTTAAGATCACTTCATATAAGACACCACTTATACAGTGTCATTAGGCTGTGGTTCAAATGCCGTGTTAACTCTTACATCTGCGAAACTGGCCATAAATAACAAACAACGCCGTGTGGAAGCGCCATAACAGCAGATTGAAGTAATCAGCCTACAATGGAAAAGTAGAGACAAAAAAGCCACCTAAAAAGGTGGCTTTTAACGAAGTGCAATGGCTTATGGCATCAGCGCATCTTGATCTGCACCTTCTTTTTCCACTTCAACTGGCATCATATGTTCACGATTAATACCGAGTTTAATCGCTAATAAACTCGCCACATAGATTGAAGAGAAGGTACCCACAAAAATACCCATCAGCAATGCCGTCGCAAAGCCGTGGATCATAGTGCCACCTTTTAAGAACAAGGCTATTACTACGATCAAGGTTGTCCCCGTGGTAATAATCGTTCGACTCATGGTTTGAGTAATCGAGATATTCACGATATCAATGGGTGTATTCTTACGTAGTTTCAAGAAGTTTTCACGAATACGGTCAAACACAACGATCGTATCATTTAACGAATAACCCACAACGGTTAATACCCCTGCGAGTACCGTTAAATCGAAATCCAACTGGAAGAATGAAAACACACCTAAGGTCACGATCACATCATGAGCTAGGGCTGTTACCGCCCCCACAGCAAGACGCCATTCAAATCGAAACGACACATAGATAAGAATACAAATAAGCGCGGCTAAAACGGCTAAGCCGCCCTGCTCTGCAAGCTCCTTACCCACTTGTGGACCAACAAATTCCACACGCTTTTGAACTGCTTCTGGATCTAACGCCGTAATCACCGACATTAACTGTGCGACTTGAGTATCACTTTTTACCCCTTCTTTAACGGGTAAACGGATCAAAATATCACGGCTAGAACCAAAGTTTTGCACCACTGAACCATCAGTTTCTTCTGAGGTTAAGCCTGCACGGATCTGTTCAAGATCCAAAGGTTGAGTGACATTCAGCTCAACAACGGTACCACCGGTAAAATCGAGTCCCCAATTAATGCCTTTCGTTGCCATAGAAGCAATCGAACCCAACACTAAAATAACGGATATACAGCTCACCGGTATCGCATGGCGTAAGAAGTTGACTGTACCTTTAAATGAAAAAAACTGTAACATTTCAACTTCTCCTTTAGATGGGTAATGTCTTCACGCGCTTACCACCCCAAATCGCGTTCACAATCGCGCGCGTTCCAACAATGGCAGTAAACATGGATGTAGCAATACCTATCATTAACGTCACGGCGAAACCTTTCACCGCACCGGTACCCACTGCGAATAAAATCAATGCCGTAATAAAGGTAGTGATATTCGAATCCGCAATGGTTGAAAAGGCATTAGCATACCCTTCATGAATGGCCTGCTGCACACTACGTCCAGCACGAATTTCTTCACGAATACGCTCGTAAATCAATACGTTTCCATCGACAGCCATACCGACAGTCAATACCATTCCTGCGATGCCCGGTAGAGTCAGTACCGCACCAGGAATAAGCGACATCACACCCACAACCATCACGACATTGGCCATGAGTGCTAAATTAGCAATCAAACCAAAAGCGCGGTAATAGATGATCATAAAGACCAATACGACAGCCAGCCCCCAAACCATAGCTTGTAAGCCATTTTCGATGTTTTCAGCCCCAAGGCTTGGACCAATGGTGCGCTCTTCGACAATGGAGACCGGTGCAATTAATGCGCCCGCTCTTAAGAGTAACGCAAGATTTTGCGCCTCAGTATGGTCAAGTCCTGTGATCACAAAGTTACGTCCAAGACGCTGATTAATCGTCGCGACCGAAATCACTTCCTCAATCTTCTTCATCTTCACACTGCCATCAGGGTTACGTTTCCCCTCATCTTTATACTCTGTGTATAAAGTGGCCATGGGTTTGCCGACATTGTCTTTGGTCACGTTTGAAAAAATTGTTCCGCCTTTCGCATCCAAATTAATGGTCACTTGAGGACGGCTGTATTGATCAAATGTGGCCTGTGCGCCTTGAATATGATCGCCCGTTAGCATGACCGCTTTTTTGAGCACAACAGGGCCACCTTCACGGCGTTGATAAAGCGCATCCCCAGGCGGCACACGTCCTTTCATCGCAGCTTGTACATCAGCATTTTGATCGACCATATGAAATTCAATGGATGCCGTCGCGCCCAAAATTTCTTTGGCTCTTGCTGTATCTTGTACACCTGGTAACTCGACAATAATGCGCTCTGCACCTTGTCTTTGTACAACAGGTTCAGCTACCCCTAATTCATTCACACGATTACGTAACGTGGTAATGTTTTGTTGCAGGGCATCTTCTCTAATTTGCTTCAGATAAGCTTCACTTAAATTAGCAACCAACAAATAGTTATTATCTGTAGACCGATCGTTAAAAATCATGTCCTTGCTGCGTGTTTTAAGGAAGCTTTCAGCTTGAGCAAGGGCGTCAGCATTACGAAACTTAATCTCGATGCCATTGGTTGTATTACGAATACCCGCATAGCGGATCTTCTCAGTCCGTAACTCTGTTCTAAAATCAGCAACTTTCGCTTCCGTCATCTTACGGATAGCTTCTCCCATGTCCACTTCCATTAAGAAGTGCACACCACCACGAAGATCCAGTCCAAGCTTCATGGGCGCACCGCCCATGTCTTCAAGCCATTTCGGTGTCGCCGGGGCTAAATTTAATGCCACCGTATACTTAGCCCCCAGAGCCGCCGAAATGGCTTCTTTAGCCAGTAACTGTTGTCCACCATTAGTGACGCGAACCAGTAATTGCCCATTTTCTAACGTTGAGCGCATTACCTTAATATCATTTTTTTCTAGAACGTCATTCACTCTTGACTGAGTCGATGCGTTCACCTCTGCTCCACGAGTTGCAACAACTTGCACTGCATAATCTTCGCCGAACAAATTAGGGATCGCATAGAATGCGCCAATGGCGATAATAATTATCACCATCAGATTTTTCCACATAGGGTATTTATTTAACACACCATCGCCCTCTTGGCTTATAGTGACTTAATTGAGCCTTTTGGCAATACGGCTGCAATATAATCCTTTTTAATTGTAATTTCGTTAGTGTCGTTTAACGCTAACAATACATAATCATTTTCTTCGCTGATCTTAGCAATCTTACCTAAAATACCGCCACTGGTCAGCACTTCATCACCTTTACTTAAAGAACCCATTAAGCTTTTATGCTCTTTGACTCGCTTTGATTGAGGACGAAAGATCATAAAATAGAAAATGAGGCCAAAGATGACCAACATGATCACCAATTCCATGGTCCCACCCGCGCCGGTTGCTGGTGCATCGGCGGCATACGCATTTGACATAAACATAGTATTCTCTTCTTATTTATCAGATTAAAAGTTAAGTAATTCGTTTTCGCTTTATTCTGGAACCGCTGGCACTTCGCGCCCTTGACGAGTATAGAAATCCTCGACAAATGCATCCAAGGTTCCTGCAGCAATGGCACCACGCAATCCTTCCATTAGCCTTTGATAATAACGTAAATTATGAATGGTGTTTAGTCTTGCACCTAAAATTTCATTACAGCGGTCTAAATGATATAAATAGGATCTTGTGTAATTCTTACACGTGTAACAGTCACATTGATCATCTAATGGCGACGTATCATCACGATGACGAGCATTACGAATTTTAATCACCCCTTCACTCGTAAACAAATGACCATTTCGAGCATTACGTGTTGGCATAACACAATCAAACATATCCACGCCACGGCGCACGCCTTCAACTAAGTCTTCAGGTTTCCCAACCCCCATTAAATAGCGCGGCTTATCTTCAGGGATTTTTGGGCAAACATGCTCTAAAATACGATGCATGTCTTCTTTAGGCTCACCCACCGCCAAACCACCGACAGCGTATCCATCAAAACCAATATTCACTAGGCCTTCAAGACTTTCATCACGCAGATCTTCATACACGCCGCCTTGAATAATACCAAATAATGCATTGGGGTTTTCTAAACGCTCAAATTCATCCCGTGAACGCCTGGCCCAGCGAAGTGACATTTGCATCGATTTACGCGCTTCATCTTCCGTTGCAGGATAAGGCGTACATTCGTCAAAAATCATCACCACATCGGAGCCTAACGAGTCTTGTATTTGCATTGACTTTTCAGGATCTAAGAAGATTTTTTCACCATTGATGGGTGAGCGAAAGTGCACACCTTCTTCGGTAATTTTACGAATATCACCCAAACTGAATACTTGAAAACCGCCCGAGTCGGTTAAAATGGGTCGCTGCCAATTCATGAAGTCATGTAAATCACCATGCTTACGCATGATTTCTTCACCTGGACGTAGCCATAAATGAAAAGTATTGCCCAATAAAATATCGGCGCCGGTTTCACGGACTTCTTCAGGCGTCATGCCTTTCACTGTGCCATAAGTGCCAACAGGCATAAAAGCAGGCGTTTCAACCGTACCACGCTCAAAGACTAAACGACCACGACGGGCTCGCCCTTGAGTTGTATCTAATTCAAATTTCATTTTCACCCTTACCAGATAAACAGTCTGGCTTTACAAGCTCATACAATGAGCGAAATATAAACAACAAGAGGTTCCCTCTCATTGGTAACAAAATGCATAACGGAAATAGTGTAAAACAAATCGCCTTATTTATTCGACACTATTATTTAATTTTTTCGTGACAAACATAGCATCACCATAGCTGAAAAAGCGATATCTTTGCTCGATGGCATGCTGGTAAGCCTGTTTCACCTCTTCCACTCCGGCAAACGCACTCAATAACATAATTAACGTTGACTCAGGTAAATGAAAATTGGTCAACATCGCATCCACTACATTAAATTCAATACCTGGATAGATAAAAATATCGGTATCACCTTTAAAGGCTTCAAGTAAAGCAGGATCTTGACTGGCTCTAGCAGCACTCTCTAATGAGCGTACTGAAGTGGTACCAACGGCAATAACGCGTTTACCCTTGGCTTTGGTTTCATTGATGATATCGACCACATTCTGAGGCACTTCTGCCCATTCTGCATGCATTTTATGCTCAAGAATATTATCGACTCGCACAGGCTGAAATGTGCCCGCACCAACATGCAGCGTTACAAAGGCCATATTAACGCCTTTGGCCTTCAGCGCAGTGAGCATCTCATCATCAAAATGCAATCCCGCAGTCGGCGCAGCGACGGCCCCAGGAGTTTTATTATACACCGTTTGATAACGCTCTTTATCCGCATCTTCATCGGGTCTATCGATATAAGGAGGAAGAGGCATATGCCCCACAGCTTCAAGCACCTCTAAAATGGTTAATTCAGACTCAAGCTCAAGTTCAAATAACGCATCATGCCGCGCTTTCATCACCATTTTATGACCACCATCAAGAATGATAACCGCATCCACTTTTGGGGATTTAGAACTTCTCACATGGGCTAAAATACGCTTATCATCAAGCATACGTTCTACTAAGATTTCAAGTTTACCACCAGAGGCTTTTTTACCAAATAAACGCGCTGGAATAACTCGCGTATTATTAAATACCATCAAGTCACCCGCATTGACTTTATCAAGGAGATCAGAAAACTGTAAATCCGTCACTTGGCCATCATTGCCATTTAAATTAAGTAATCTAGATGCTGTTCGCTCAGGCGTGGGATAACGAGCAATCAATTCATCAGGTAAATCAAAGGAAAAATCGGCAACGCGCATGGGGTCATCTCTACTTCTTTCACTAAATCGGAGGCTAGTCTATGGTTACAGCCTAAGAAGATCAACAATTGGCGTCATTTTTTGCTTTTAGTATGAACAAAGCGGCGATAAATGGTGCAATATCGCACCTTCACCACAAAATCCACTCAAGATCTCTCCACTTCCTCATCATTAGCGCCAAGCTCAAATTGATTGCCTCAAGTATGTTAAACACACGCTAAAAGATCACTGGTATATTGGGATTGTTATTGTCATTTGCCTTTCTTTTACCGCCTTAGCCGTGTTACCGTAAACCATAATGCCTTCAAGCGACTAAAACTGACCTTATATCCCTTATGAATTTTCTGTCACACCTGCACTTAGCCGATAATAGTCATACTTCCCTTGCAGCCAACCTTGCTGGCGATTTTGCAAAAGGCAATATTGACAACTACCCTAAACATTTACAGCAAGGTCTCTGGTTACACAGACAAATTGATCAACTGACGGATAGTCATGAGTCAATAAAAGAGCTGCTAGCACACTTTCCAAAACAGCATCGCCGTATTGCCCCCATTTTAATCGACTTATGTTTTGATCACATGCTGGCCAAATATTGGGAAGAATACCATCATCAAACATTGGATGCGTTTACGCGTAAAGCCTACGATGAACTAGCCTCTTGTGCCGACTTACCGCCAAAGCTCATTGATATTCTGCCTCGAATGCGCAATGAAAATTGGCTATTGGGCTATCAATCACGCAACGGTTTAAATCAAGCCATTACTGGTGTAGCAAAACGTTTTTCTAAGCCTGAATTGTTTAATGATAGCCACAATGTTGTCAAACAGCTGGATCTGGAAATAGAGACTGCTTTTCGCATGTTTTACCCACAATTAATGGCCTATACTCGCATTTGGGTGCGTAAAACACCCGAGCAATATTTACAGCTAAATCAATATAACCATCCGTCACTAAAAAGTCAGCTCAAAGGCAAATGACCCGTTTTCACTAAGATAATGGTTTCTTCTTTAACAAATGGCGAATGAGCACTCATATGGGGACTGCGCAACCAAGTATATTGTGGATACTCGCCATGTTCATCCATAAAGGTCCCCGATAAGACTAAAATTTCTTCACCACCAAAATGAGCATGTGGCTTAAACACCTCACCCTTTGGCCATCTCACCAGCGCGGTATGCTCAGTCTTGAAATGATGAAGTGGCATCACTTCAAGCCCTCCATAACCGGGATGCCACGGAGTTTTCCCAGTATTGACTCGTACCACTTTGTTATCATTTGGGTGAAACTGTGCAAGCTTAACGAACAACACGCACCCTTCGCGGCTAAAGGGACGATGTGCGCTTCCTGACGGATTACGTAAATAACTTCCTCCAGGGTAATCACCTGTTTCATCAGAAAAAGTCCCCTCTAACACATAAATCTCTTCACCTCCGTGATGAACATGAGTCGAAAAATGACTGTTTGGGGCATAACGCACTATACTCGTCGCATGACCTGACTCATTCTCTTCTCTTGCCAACTTTTTACGGCTTACACCTTGCATTGGACTCTCAGTCCAAGGTGCGTTTAGTGTTTGGATCACCACTTGCTTTGAAAAATTCATATTCAACATTGTCATTTCTCCTGCCTTGTTTGGCTTAACAAAACAAGGCCTACTCATTAAATGTAAACCTAATTTCTACCCGCCATCACACCACCATCCACATTTAAAATCGTCCCTGTGATCCAACTTGCCTTTTCAAACAACAGGAATTCAATTGCATCCGCAATATTATCAGTCGTTCCAATACGACCAATAGGATGAAAATCATTAAAGCCTTGCAGGCTGGACTCAATCTCATCTTCAGCAATAAAGGATTTATAAATAGTCGATAATACAACCGCTGGCGCCACAGCATTGACCCGAATACCATATTCAGCCAGCTCTATTGCTAAATTTTTTGTTAACGCATGTAAGCCCGCTTTTTGCATAGAATAGGCTGAAGAAGGCGTTGCCTTCACGGCTTGATTCGCCCACATTGAGCCAATATTGACAATACTTCCACCACCATGATGCTGCATATTTTTAGAGACTGCTTGAGTAATAAAGAAGAAAGCTTTATTGATATCTAATTGAAGATCATAATCTTCTTTTGTGTGCTCTAAAAAACTGACAGGTTTAAAAAACCCCGCTGCATTGATTAAATACTGTATATGACGAAATTCATTTTCCAGCTGAGTCACAAATTGCTCCACGGCCTCTTTATCATATAAATTAACCGACACCGCCTCAATATTACCCCCAGTCTCAAGTGTTAAATCTTGTTTAGCTTGTGCCAACTTAGCCACACTTCGACCTAAGATCATGACAGTATGCCCTTGTGCAACCAGTCTTTTAGCTGCTTCTTTTCCCATACCACTCGAACCACCCACAACCAACGCAACGGTATTTTTCATCATTACATTCTCTCTATGTTACCAACTAAACTACCTACCGATAGATAGGTTTGATGAATGCACGATATCGACTCCACACCAAGAAGTCAACACCTATCTATCGATAGATAGTTCATTGTGTTATCATAGTATCTTTGAAAATAAGCCTTTAGGAAAAACCAATGTCACCCACAGTTGAACGCATTATTGAAAGCGCCGAATCCCAAATCAGAGCGGGTGGTTATAACGCTTTTAGTTTTAGAGAAATAGCAAAACAAATAGGGATTAAAAGTGCGAGCATTCATTATCATTTTCCCACAAAACCCGATCTCGCCATTCTAGTGGCTAATCGCTATACCCGGAGCTTTCAAGATCAACTCAAGCTCATAGAACAAAAAACACTGCTTCCTAAAGAAAGACTCATGGACTACATAAACTTATTTCGTCATGCCATAAAAGTGGATAAAAGAATGTGCCTTTGTGGCATATTAGCCAGTGAAACTTATGCCTTACCCGAAGCCTTGCAAGTTGAGGTGAAACAATTTTTTACTATGAATATTGAATGGCTTAAGCAGAACTTATTTAATCATTCTGACACAGGCATAGCCCAGGCAACACAGCTACTCGCCTGTTTAGAAGGCAGCTTATTGCTGGCTAATGCCATGAAGTCTGATGATGTCTTTGAGCTAATATCCGCACAATTAGTCACTCAAAATCATAATGAAGTGAATGATTAACCGCCAACCTCATCGGCCTATTCATTCATTGTGTATTAAAACCCGCTGTTTTTTGTTAAGCTCCGCGGCGTAATAAAGGAGAGAGAATGCAAATTTTTACCTATTGTCCCCCCAGTCTGCCTTGGCTCGATCTGCGTTATATTGATAGAGACATTATTGTGATCAATAAGCCCTCAGGATTATTATCAAACCCAGGGATCGCCAGCTACACACATGACTGTGCATTAACTCGATTACAAACATTATTTAACGATGCTATTTTGGTTCATAGGCTGGATTGTGCCACCTCAGGGATTATGGTGTTTGCTCGTAATAAAAAAGCAGAATCGCATTTAAAAACCCAATTTCAGAATAGGCAAACTCAAAAGACCTATATTGCGGTGGTCCAAGGGATAATAAAAGATCAAGCAGGTGAAATTAATTGTGCCATCACCCCTGACAGAAACAATCCACCCAAACAAAAAATCGCCGCTCACTGCGAAGGTAAATCGGCCACTACTTTTTACCGTAAAGTAAATCAAAGTGATAAAGCGACCTTAGTTGAACTCACGCCCATCACAGGCCGCACACACCAGCTAAGAGTTCATATGCTCGCGATTGATCACCCCATTTTAGGTGATGAATTTTATGGAGGTGACAATGTAGAAAAAGCAGCCAAGCGCTTACAATTACATGCTCAAAGTTTAAGCTTTAGTCACCCCTATACGCAAAAGAAAGTCACTTTTAGTAGCAAGCATCCATTCTCAATCCCAATATAAAGAGCTGGAGTCGAGATCTACTCCAGCTTTTTGGCCGTATAAAGGCAGATCCCGTCGCTCCAACATTGGAGTCTATTATCGGACGTTAATACAAAGTACTCTGCAAAAATACTATCAGCATTTGCTTCTAATTTTAACCCTTGATTGATTTCAGTCTCGACAAGCTCATCTAAACTATGACAGCCATCCTTATACCACGTTTCTAAAAAATAGGTATTCTGCTCACGAAACAAGGTTAATTTTTCTCCTAGAAGTGGTCGTTCATCGATCCAATGCCCTAAGATTTCTCGGCCTTCCTTCTCTAAATCCTGCCAAAATAAGCGTTTACGCTTGTCGACTACGGGCATACTGTCACCTCAATTCTTTCTATTACGACTTAAAGTCTAGTCACAAGCGTGAAAAAAACAAAAATGATCATGGGATCTTTTTCAAAATAAATAAAAACAAAAGCACAAACTATTCTTGTAAAGCATACAAGACATCAAACACGAATTGATCCCAGCCATCGGCACTAAAAGCGATATCCCTTATCCCTCTAACTTGATTAACGGCATGCAAAGGAGCGGCACCATTATCCATCAGTAAATAGGCCATAATCACACCCGTTCTGTCTTTTCCTGAATGACAATGAATAAGAACCGTTTTTTCGTTTTCTTCACATTCACGAATAAAAGCAAGCGCTTTAGGGACTTGCTTAATACATAGCTCTAAATCCCCTTCTTGAGGAGGTACATTCGGCGAAAAAGGAATACATTGATGCAATAAACCTGCTTCCATAAAACATTCTGCGTTGCAAGATTCTCCATTATTCACAGAAAGAACAGCATCAATCCCTTGAGATTTTAATGCCTTTAGATCCCAAGGATCTTTGCTTGGACCACTTCGACCTGCAATTTTACCTTCAATCAACCAAAATAAGTGCCGCATAAAACATTCCTACACCATTACTATACTGATGGTTTTTTCCAAATACTTTCATTCGCTTTCATGGCTTGCTTGCGTTTTTTCTTACCTGTACCTGCAGGTTTAGCCCCCGCAACACCTTGACGTGATGAGCAATCTACAGGAGCCTCGTCATCGGCTTCAAAGCCTTCAATTTGTTCTCTTGTTAGATTTAGCTTATTCTTTTTTTCTATCAAACTAAAATGTTGATATTCATCATGTGCAATTAACGTCATCGCCAAACCAGACTCTCCCGCACGGGCACTTCGCCCTATTCGGTGCATATAATCCATTGGGCTTCTGGGCAGTTCATAATTGATGACCACTGGCAGTTTCTCAATATCAATACCACGAGCGGCAATATCTGTCGCAATGAGCACATCTATGTCACCACTCTTAAAAGCTGACAAAATACGATTGCGGGCACCTTGACCTTTATCACTATGAAAAACTTCAGCATTTATACCCGCTTTACTCAATTTTTGGGCGACACGATTACATGTGTTCTTAGCACTGGCAAAGATCAAAAGTTGACGCCACTGATTTTGCTTGATTAATTCAATCAACAGCCCTGTTTTTCTATTCTTATTAACAGTGATCACTCGTTGAATTAATCGCTCTTGTACATCATCACTTGTCGCATTAATCACAACAGGCTTATATAGCAACTCATTGGCTAATAATTTGACTTCTTCAGGAAAGGTTGCAGAAAAAAGTAAAATCTGTTTTTTTTCAGGCAATAACTTTTGAATTTGAGCCAATTCCTCACTAAAACCCAGACTTAACATGCGATCTGCTTCATCAAGAATAAAGTGCTTAACATTACGCAGTTTAATCGCATTACTGGAGACTAAATCTAATAAACGACCTGGAGTGGCCACCAGAATATCAACGCCGCCTCTTAAAGCCAACATCTGAGTATTCACAGATTGGCCACCATATACCGCTTCCACTTTCAATTTAGGTAATAGTTTTTGTCCATATTGCCTAATACTGCTTGCCACTTGTTGTGCCAATTCTCGAGTTGGCACCAAGATGAGACTAGAAACATCATTTCCTTGAGTTTGTTTCTTTTGCACCATATTAAGTTGAAGTATGGGTAAAGCAAATGCTGCGGTTTTCCCCGAGCCCGTCTTTGCCTGAGCCATCATTGACTTCTTAGCTAAAATTTCTGGAATAGCCTGCTGCTGAACAGGAGTGGGATGAGAATATTGAAGCTCAGTCAAACATTGAACTAATTCTGGCATTAAACCTAATTGAGTAAAACGGGCCGATGGGGGCATAGATGAAGAGCAAGACTGAGTCATAAAATAGAGATCACTGATATAACAAAAATAGTCGCTTATTCTACTCTATTTTAACCAGCAAAGCTTATGATTTGCTGTGTTCAATGATCTTAATCAAGTTATGAATCAAACAACATTTTTTAATGGAGAGTGATATGCAGGAATATAGAAGCTGAAGATTCAGTAATAAAGTACTGATTTTACTCTTGAGGTCAGTATGAAATGGTATCCCCAAGGGGATTCGAACCCCTGTTACCGCCGTGAAAGGGCGGTGTCCTAGGCCTCTAGACGATGGGG
>NZ_CANLKR010000046.1 GCF_947491715.1 uncultured Shewanella sp.
CAGTGGAACTATGCACTGAGTTTGTTTGAAGCAAGCAGTATAAAGGGGTTTGCTGAGCAGTATCAAAGGGCCTTATTGGCCATTCTTGATTCAGAAAAAAGATTAGCAGAGGTGTCATTAATATCAACGGATGAGCGTCACACTTTGTTGCATGAATGGAACCCAACTGAGACAAACTATTTGTGTGATAAGACGTTATCAGCCTTGTTTGAAGAACAAGTGGCTAAGACACCGAATAATATAGCACTTGTGTTTGAAGGGGCAGAGTTGACTTATGATGAATTAAATCAACGCGCCAATAAACTTGCCCATCATCTGCGCAGTCAATATCAAGAGGTATATTACACACCGCTGCAGCCAGACACCTTAATTGCGCTTTACCTTGATCGCAGTTTAGAGATGGTTCTCAGTATTATCGCGGTATTAAAGGCAGGAGGTGCCTATGTGCCTATCGCGCCAGAATACCCACAAGCGCGCAGTACCTTTATGCTCGACGATACACAAGCGCCTTTGGCTATCACTCAAGCAGATTATGAGGTGCAACTCAGAGAGTGGCTGAGTCAAGCGAAGTTATGTTGTACGGTTATTTCCGTGAATGGTAGCAATGCGAGCAATGATAACATCAATGATAAAAGTGATTTTGCTGACAATGCAGTTGATAACCCAGTATCGATAAATCAATCTTCTGATTTAGCCTATGTGATTTATACCTCAGGTACAACGGGAAAACCTAAAGGTGTAATGAGTATGCATCAAGGAGTGTCGACCTTAGTGTGCGGGACTGATTATATTGATATTGATGAAAGTGATGTTTTTCTACATCACTCATCCCCTCAGTTTGATGCGGCGACATTTGAGATTTGGGGAGCCTTACTCAATGGGGCGCAATTGGTGGTAGTGAATAAGGCGCTGGTGTTAGATGCTGTGGCACTTGAGTCTTTACTGAGTCAATATCAGGTGAGTATTCTTTGGTTAACGAAAAGTTTATTTGATGAAATTTTGAATCAAAAGAGTGATGTCTTTTCAACGCTTTCATACTTGTTAGTGGGAGGGGAGGCTTTGAATGCGCACTTGATTAATGGGCTTGTTAGCAGTGATGCTAAGCCAAAACATGTGCTTAATGGGTATGGTCCAACAGAAAGTACGACTTTTACAACCGCGTATGCATGTGTTGATGAGAGAGAAACGATACCTTTAGGCAAAGGCATTAGCACTCGACATGTGTATGTGATGACTGCTGCTGGGCAGTTGGCGCCCAAGGGGGCGATTGGTGAGCTTTATATCGGTGGTGCTGGCCTTGCAAGAGGATATTTAAACCGTCCTGAGTTAACGGTTGAACGCTTTATCGATAACCCATTTGCTCGTGAAGAGGATATTGCCAATGGCGATATTCGTTTGTATCAAACTGGGGATTTAGTGCGGTATTTATCGAATGGCGATTTAGAATATTTAGGGCGGAATGATGCTCAAGTTAAAATTCGCGGTCATCGAATTGAACTGGGTGAAATCGAAACGGCATTAGAGGAGATAGGCGGTATAAAACAAGCAGCAGTTATTGATTATCAATCAGCACAGAGCCACTTTTTGGCGGCTTTTGTGGTGCCTGATTTTGCTGCTGATTCTATTCACTTTAACAATGATCGCCGCTCAATGGCGCGGCATATGACAGAAATTGAATTATCGCTCGATCTTAAAGGGGTTAAGCAGAGTTTAGCGAGTGTTTTACCGAGTTTTATGCTACCGACGAGTTTTAGTGTTATAGATAAAATTCCATTAACGATGAATGGCAAGTTGGATAAAGAGGCGCTGCCTGAGCCGATATTGGTTAATGATGAAGACTACGCGCCGCCTCGTAATGAGGTTGAGCGGCAACTATGTCAAATTTGGCAAGAGGTGCTTGGACTGGAACAAGTAGGGATACATGATAATTTCTTTCACATTGGCGGGGATTCTATAAAGGCTATTCAGTTAATGAGTCAGATGAATAAAATAAATGATGAACAAGTCAGTTTAGTCATGTTGTTTACTTACCCAAGCATTGCTGATTTATGTGAAAAGAGGAGTGATAGTGGGCAAGGTACTTCTTTACTGTACACTTTAACTCCAATGTCGACAGCTAAAGATAAGCTGGTTATGATCCATCCTGGTACGTCAGGTGCAGAGGTATATCATCATTTAGCCTTAGCATTATCAACTCGGTTTAATTGTTTTGGAGTAAATAATTACAATTTAGTGTCAGATGATAAAATTGGTTCATTAAAGGTGATTGCTTTAATGTATCTTGATTTACTGTTAGAAGCTAATATTCACCATGATCCTATTAATATTCTAGGGTGGTCTTTAGGGGGAAATATTGCACTCGAGATCGCTTATCAATTAGAATTACGTGGTTATACTGATGTTCAAATTTATTTGCTTGATACGGTTATTCATACTGAAGAAACACAAGCGGTGTTAGATAAAATAGAAGATGATGTCTATTTACAGATGATGCAACGAGATATCATTGATAAGAATGCCAGTCAAGAACATACCGAGCGAGTACTTTCTGCTGTTCCTTTTGAAAATGATATACATCAAGAATCATTAACGGGTTTACTTAATCATACCAAAGTCACTCTTTTTAAAGCTGAAGAGTTGATGAACATCAATGAACAATATCAAGAGTTAACTGAGCTTAATGAGCTTATCAATCAATTAGATGATAATAATATTCAAGCAGTGATAAATAGTCCCCTTAAAATAGTCTCGATAGAAGACAAACATCATACCAATATCATAGAAGCTATTGAAATTATTAGTGAAAATATCATAACCCGTTAATGGCTTTTATTGGGAGAGGTTCAGCATTCATTATATGTAGAATTAAATACAATGAATGCTGAATATTGGATTGTTGATTGTGAATAAGTTTAGAAGATAAAGTTCACCATAAAGGTCACTAGATTAGCATCTTTTTTCTCTGAATATAAAATAGGGGGTTGTACAAATAACCCTGTCGCATAAATATAGTCAGAGTCGATAGCTTCGTACTGATATTCTAAATTTACTGACCAAGTTGGTGTGATATCATAACGTACCCCAGGTGTGACGCTTTGACTAGGGTTAGAATGGTGAGCTTGAGAATAAGTGATATAAGTGGTGAAATCATCAATATTATAAGCGGTGCTCACATACCAATTTGTTTGTAACTCATCAGTTTCAACTTCTGCCATAAATTGAAACTGTTTCCAAGAATATTCATAACCGAAAGCGTGTATATTGATAGTCGAAGTACTAAATGGAAATTGTTGAGCGGTATATTTTGTTCTCATATAGGTGTAGTGTAATCGGTAATCATAACCAGACAAATCGGTGGACAAACCTATGAGTAACTCAGTATCAAATTTTAGTTCATTGCCGACAACTTCTATAGAGTAGGTCCTGTTACTACCATAAAAAGGGTTCACACTGAGGGTCAGTTCATCAGATAAGTCTCGCTTCCATGTGATATCGCCTCCATCGTAATACGTTATACCTGATATACTGTCGTAGACTTCTTGTGGTGGTCTTGCCCAGTAATAAGCCTCGGCGACATAATAGTACTGAGAAGCTAAAAATAGCGGTAATCTTAGTCTTCCTGCTCTCACAGTAAAGTCACCGATATCATAAGATAAATAGGCCCATTCGACTTCTGGCTCACTCCATTCATCTTGGGGGCGTTTAACCCATTGTAGCGAGGCTGCTAAATTATCTGTCACATCATAGTCAAGCTGAATACCAAAAATAGTATCGCAGTCATAGCAAGTTTCATCAGTGATTTCTCGATTGATGAATAAAGGTGTTTTGTTATCAGATTTAGTGATGGACGTTGAACCAAAACCACTAAGCGTAAGATCTGAGGTGATGTCAATAGCCGCGAATGCTGGTGTAGATGATAGCGTTAGGGCGATAAGTGATAATATGGGGGATTTAGGAAAGTTCATCCGTTACTGTCCTTCTATGGTAATCAATATGTTAGCATCTTCTGGAACAAGGGGAGTTGGCGCATAGCCGATGCCGTTTTTATTTTCTTTAAGCCAGTTGACTAATTCACCCACATTGTCATCATCAATAACATGAGGTAAAGAGGCTTTTCCTGAAAAAGCAAGGCTGGCCCAGTATCCATTGACTTGAGATACGGTTTTACCAAGTAGTACCTTATAAAACGCTTCTTTGAATTTAGAATTATTTTCCCAATCTGCTAATTTGATTTTTTTATCATTGATTTTGTCGGTTTTTCCTTTATAAATCATCCTGACTTTACTTTTGCTGATTGTCGATAAAGCAGGGTTCATTGAAAAGACGGCAAATTGTTCTTCTGCAGCATAGGCTAACGTACTCATAAAGGTAAACCACAGCAATAGAAATATTGAAGATATTGAAGCAGGTAGTAATAAATTGTTTTTATTCATTAGAGTGCATTCTAATCCCTTAAAATAGTTATACCTACAAGGTAGTGTAGATAATGTAAAAAAACAAAAATTGAAATGGGTTTTATTTTTTTTTATATCACTATAGTGGTGAATTAAATTTGTATTTTTAATGAAGTAGCAATCGTTACTATGACTGGATTAGCCGTTTTTAATATGATACCCAAAGGACTTGAAATGCATATTTTCTGATCCTATTAAAGTGCTTGATTCAAGGTGTATCACGGGTATAAAGATATTTAAAATGTGTTCTAGTATTTTATGGTTAGTTTTATACTTTTTTGTGGTTTACATTTGTTGTTTTTTGTTTTCTATTTTTATTTGTTAGTTGTATTTAAGTTTGTTGTTTGTCTTTTTTTATAAAGATCTAGGTAATTACAATAAATTTTATGGGTTTTATTTTTATTCCCGATGAATTTGTGAGTATGGTTGATATTATGCCAGTGATATCGCTTGGTGAATGTTTTTGTTAGAGGATTTTCTTCTTGATTATTGTTTCTCATTTTGAATTTTGTTGGCAAATTCTATGATTAAAACTAAATTGATTTTATTTGGAGTCGTGTTACTTTCTTTATTCTATTTGACCGTTTTATATTTTGCCTTGAATCCTAATGTTTCCGTTGCTTATTCTGAATACTATATTCATAACAGTACTATGTTTTACAACCAAAAAGTGCCTGATATGTTACTCCCTTTGGGAAAGTCACTATCAGTGAAAATGTTAATGCCCTATTTTAGTCGTGAAGGGTGGAGTAAGCAATCAATTAAAGATGAAAATGCCTTGTTGCTGAATAAGGGGAGTTTGATATTTAATCTCAACAGTACCAGTAAAGTAGAAATATTCAATTTCCAGTTTTCCCAAGTTAATCATCCTATCACAGTATTTTTCACTATCGCGGGACAAAGATTTATAAAGTTGCTCATGCCGAGTGATGTCGGTTTAATTAGTCTTAATGTACCAAATGCCTTATTGAGTCATCGATTTGATAAGGTGAACACATTAACACTCTGTTCATCCTCACCCGTATCCCTGATGAATTTAATGGTTAAGGAGTTGTAAGTATGAGCCATGATTTAACGCTTGTTGTGCCTGTCTATAATGAACAGGAAAGTATTTCAGTATTTGTAGAGACGATAAAACTGGAGTTAGCTTCTATCTATCATCACATTGATATTCTTTTTGTTAATGATGGTAGTACCGATAATACCCATAGTGTGATCAGTACTGAAATCGAGAATAATGACAATATTAGTTTGATTGATTTAGCGAAAAACTTTGGTAAGGAAGCTGCGATGACAGCAGGTTTACAGCATGCTAGGGGGGAGGCTGTGGTGATTATGGATGTTGATTTACAAGATCCTCCTAGCGTTATTTTGGCATTTTTTGATCTTTGGTGTACGGGGCAATATGACACGGTTTATGGCGTGAGAGTGGATAGAAGCGCCGATACCAGAATGAAGCGATGTACAGCTGGAGGGTTTTATAAATTATTTAATCTTTTATCTCACAGAACTAAATTACCTGAAAATACAGGGGATTTTAGGTTGATCAATCGCAAGGTTATCGATGCTTTAAATCAGATGCCAGAAAGAAACCGCTTTATGAAGGGCATGTTTGCTTGGAGTGCTTTTCGTGCAACAGGCGTGCCATTTGAACGTCCTGAGCGTAATATTGGCAAGACTAAGTTTAATTATTGGAGTTTATGGAATTTTGCTTTGGATGGTATTTTAAGCTTTACCAGTTGGCCACTAAGGGTGTGGAGCTATATTGGTTTTGGTATTTCATTTATTGCCTTTTTATATGCTTCCCATATCTTAATTGATACCTTGTTTTTAGGCGTGAAGGTACCTGGTTATGCTTCTATTATGTCGGTCATTTTATTTTTAGGAGGAGTTCAGCTGATTTCTCTTGGGGTAATAGGAGAGTATATCGGTCGAATATTTACAGAAATAAAACAAAGGCCAATATATTTAATTAATAACATTACTGGTTATTACCAAGATAGAGATAGGCCAAATGAATAATGAGATGAAAGTGGCCACCTATCATTTTTGGCAACTGAATCGTTTTGCCCTTGTTGGGGGGATGGCGACATTAGTGCACTTATCTGTTTCACGGCTTCTTTTCTTCTATCGAGGTGACTTACCTGAATTGATGGTTAATAGTGTTGCTTTTTTCATTGCTTTTTTTGTTTCTTTTTTAGGGCACAGGCATTTTACTTTTAAAACTCAGGGTTCAATTATTAAATTTTTGAGCGTGTCATTACTGGGCTTCTTGATCAACAATAGTTTACTTTTTTATATCGTGCAAACGCAATATTTAAAGGGGTGGAATGCCATATTACTGTCAACATTATCGGTTCCCATTTTGACTTATATTCTTTCTAAATTATGGGTTTTTAGATAATGAGTAAAGGTGTGTTGAGATCAACAGAAAGGTTATCAAAGACTGACTGGAAAATGATCATTAGTGTTTTCTTGTTAAGTCGAATATTTATTTACTTTATTGGGTTGATGGCAAGTCGTATTTATGGTGGGAGCCCAGCGGTACTGGATGCTTTTTGCCAATTTGATTGTACTTGGTATAAACAGATCATTGACATCGGCTATGATTTACAGCCTCGCTGGCATGTAGAGCATGATGCTGCTAGTTGGGCATTCATGCCTGTTTATCCTATGATAGCCAAAGTGTTGGATGTTTTTTTTAATTCAACAACCTTGTCGTTATATGTGGTCAGTAATGCTTCCTTTTTTATGGCGTTAGTGTTCATGTTAAAGCTTTCGAGGCAAATGGGCTTGTCTAATGAAGGGTACTTTCCCATATGGCTTCTCGCTTTTTCTCCCTATTCCGTCTATTTTGTGAGCGGTTATACCGAATCGCTTTTTATGGCATTAACACTGGCTGTTTTTTTATTTAGCTATCGCCAGCAATGGCTATATGTTGCGATATGTGGAATATTGCTTGCGGGGACTCGTAATTTAGGGGTGATGATTGTTTTTCCTGTATTACTGATTGCGATTGGTCATTATGGTGTGCGTTCTTTTTTTAAGACTGAACGTGGATTGATTGTTGTGGCTGTGCTTTGGGTCATTCCCCTTCTACTTTTTAGCTATATGCTTTATCTGTACTTTTTAACCGGAGATGGTTTTGCTTTTACTCACATACAAATTGCTTGGAGGCGATATATTGATTGGCCAACTCATTGGTTAGAAAAAGGCCTGTCTGATGGTGGAAAAGGGCTCTATTTAGTCGGTATGGTTATTCTTGGTTGGTTGATTAACTTATATCTGGTTTATAAAAAATTGTGGGCAGAAGCCACTTTTGTGTTCATTTGTACTTTTATTCCTTTATTAACAGGCATTACAGCCATGCCGCGTTATCTGTTTGGGCTTTCACCTGTTTATATTGCTTTTGTTGCATTTTCTGATAAAAAACCTCAGTTACAAACCGCCATTCTTGTTTTATCTTCGGTGAGTTTAAGTTTTATTGTTATAGGGTTTGTATTGGAACAGTTTTTCACTGTGTAAATGGAGTTTACGGTTATAATTATGATTATTTATTATATTTATTTTAAAGATAAATGGATCTCATAGTGAAAGATTTATGTTAATTTTTAATTTTGTTATTATTTATACCAAAAAATTGATAAGAAAAGCGTTTTTCTTATTTTATTCCCATAAACTTTATATTAACCTGTATTTAATCTTTTTTCATGAGTGATCGTATTTTATGACTAAATATGTTGCTTGTTTTATTGTGATCATCAGTCTGTTAGGGCAATCTTTGCTTTTATCAGCGAGTGCTGAGCCGAGTTTCGGTAATGGCACAGATGTGAGTGCAGTGATGCAAAAGCAAACAATGTCATTTTATGCGTCGAGCCATCAAGATACCAATGCCCATAGCACTTCGGTCAAACAAGTTGTAAAAACAGATAAAATATCACAATGTGAGGAACATTTGTCTCAATGTGCTCAATTAGACTCGGGACATTGTACTGCTCATAGTTATTGTCATACGGGCGCTTTATTGCCAATGACACTTTTTATTTCATCTGTTGTATTTGCGAAGCCGATTATGACATCAAGATGGTCGTCTAAAACGATTTCAAGCTTGCAAGATTTTCGCCCTCCTATTGTTTAATTTTTCAATACATTTCTTTTTAACTTGTTTTTGAATTTAATTGATTAATTAATTGATCCTTTATTGTTCTGAATACCCTATTCTTTTTTATAAAGAAGGTGTAGAACGATAAGGTTGGGAGTATTATATGAAAACCTTAACTCATTTATCTATTTTCAGTGTTGTTTTTTTCTCTGTTGCTGCTTTTGCAAGTACTGGCAATTCATCATCAAATGTGAGTGATACTGGTCAAACTGGCGTGCAGGCTTCACTATTGAACAATACCGATGTGCAAGGTTTTGATCAAAGCCAGCAAGATAGATATAGAACGACTGCTGCTAAATCGAATTATCAGTTCTCAAATAATATGGACAGTGACGATGCACTGGCTAGTAATCAGATAGCGTCAACGACTTCATTTAGTCAGTCACAGCATGATTTCTCTCAGCCAAGTTCACTCTTATAATGCCTGATATGTGTAGGAATCTTAGTGCTTAATGTCTCGTGATGTGTTGAGTTAACTTGAGACTTTGAAAGTGACGCTATTAAAGTGTCACTTTTATTTTTAAGGCTTTGGGCAATGACTGCACTTGCATTCTCTATAAAAAGTATCTTCTCCTCGGTAAGTTTCCCCTCCGTTTGTTGAAGTGAGCACCCAGTTGGTATAGAGCAGTCCGTCCTTAATTTCTCCATCCCAAATCGTATTGGATTGGCAATCTTGAGTACGGTTTTGCCAATTAACTTTAAATTCAAATGCACTCTCACCGATCATATGCCCTGTTAAGGAGAACCATTGCTCGGGTTTTGCGCACCAGCCTGATTGTCCACTGGCGAAACCGCCAGTCAATTGCCCCGTCTTTGATGCTTGTGTGATGTACATAGTAGAGCATCCATGGGGGTTAAAGTTGTACCAAGCTCCAAGGAGTGAGTGTTTTTCTGTGGTGGAATCTGGAGTGCTTTTGGCTTGACTGGTTATCAAAGAGCTAGATAGGTTAAAGATTAATACAGTGAGTAGTAAATAATTGCTTTGAGTCATGGCTGTGTATCTCAATGCGTTGGCTTAGATAAAATATAGTCGATGTGACGTTTTTTGCATACTGAACAGAAGTGATCTCAAGGTTGGTTTTTTGAGAAAATAGACATAATTGTAACGGCATATTGCTGTTCAATATAATATCGAAAAACTTAACTATACTCGATTCAAGGTTTGCTAGTCGGTTGATTGTAAACATGCTGAAGTGGATACCTTATTTTGTCATTTTTGTGTCTTCTGGCTTGTTATGGAGCCTTTCTTTTACTGTGAGTAGTGCTTCTTCTCAAGATGGTACGGTTTCAAGCGGTCTTCAAAGCTTAAATCTGATTTCTAAAGACGAACCTCAACAATCTATGGCGCCATTTAATGACAGTTTGCTCATTTCTTCCCATAATCAACCACAATTCGGTCATCTCCTAGATCATGTGTACACTCATTTCCAAGACCGCAAATATCCACTAACAGAACCTATTCATGAGTATATGCTAGTGTCTGGCGTTTTTGTGGGTGTGCAAAGACTTATAGCGTTAGCCACTTTGGCTCTGCCCATGTGGGTTTCAAAAACGATTATCAATAATGACATCTATCACCCTCCTATCATTATTTTAATGCATTGAATGTTTAACTTTTATTGAGATAGCTCAATTAATGAGTTGTCAGGTTTATTAAGCTTTCAAGTATTAAGTTGTGGAGTCTGTGATGAAATACTTTATATCGGTGTGTTTATTCTTTGTCATCGTTTCTGTGGCCAAAGCTTCAAATGATTTTGTCCAGTGTTTAGACAATACTCAGGCTGAAATGGCGATGCTCTCAACATCATCAGAGAGAAATGTTCAAAAGACGGCCGAAGAGGGATCGGAACACTCATTAAAAGGAACGTTTCGCCAGCAACAGGGAGGTGGCGAATATACTGAGGCGACTACAAGCCGTTATGATTTTTCTAAAAATCCATCTTCTCAACAAGCGCTATCTGAAAAAGTCATGGTGACTCAAACAAGCTATAACCAGAGTCAACACGATTTTTCTCGGGCGGCTTCAGATCTATAGATGGATATGGTGAATGGACTGAGTTTAACAAATGTTGGATGGTTAAGGGGAAGTGGGGTGCAGTTGTTTACTGCTCTGTTTCCCTTTACACCATTTGCCATTAAATTGATGGCTAAATTCACACATTCTTGACCAACTACCAGCAACATGGCTGTAGTGATGGCTAAAATGGCGACAAGCGTCTATCCAATCTTTCTTTTTAATGGCTAATTGTGTGAGTAACTTCGGCGTTTTTTGAGTATTCGTGGGGAGCTTGTTATGGATCATCTCTTGATGTGTCCATTTTATGAGTGCGATATAATCTGGTAAGTGAAAGGGGATATGCACCTTTTTTCCTGCACGTGTCATGTGATCGAAAGGCAGTAATGTTGCAGGTTGCTGTGCAATGGCTAAATATTCGCTGTCGAAGTCATAGAGGTGTGCATCTTTTTGTGCGTGTTTGACTGCTGACATGCGTAAGCTTATTGAGGTTAAATAGTCGTTTTCAAGTGATTGACTTAATTGTTCTCTTATTGGCGCTAAATCAACATACATGATACAGGCTAGGAGTGCGGGCTCATCGAGTAGCGCCTGACTTTTAAAACGCCCTTGCCAAAAGGCCCCTCTACAGTTTTCCTCTTTATTGACTTGACGTGAAACTGTTTCATTTAAGCAGCGCATAAACCAACTGACATCCGTTAAGCGTTCACGCCATTTACAGACTAATTCATCAAGCTTGAGTTTCTCAGGCTCAGTGAACAGTGTTTTTTCTGTGTATTTAATGGCCAAAGGAGGGAGTTTAAAGAGCTGTTTCCAGCGTTGGATTAATTGGTTTGTTGTTAAATGATTGGCTGTATCGATATTCACTTTTAAGACTAAGTGATAGTGGTGATTGAGAACAGCGTAAGCACATATGTCGATGCAAAAAAGGCCTGATAATTGAATGAGTCTATCGACAAACCATTGAGCACGATGAAGATCCAGTTCAGAGGATTGTTTCTGTGAGTCTTTATTGGTGACTAAATAAGTCCCTCTGACGCAATGGTTTTGAATATGGTAATAAGGGGTACTTTCAATATGAATAAGTTTTTTGCGACTTTCAGTCATTATGCGTTTAGTTTTAGTTAATTTTTAAAAGCTTAGTCATTAACATTCGATAATACAATGACATTATCGATAGATCTGTTCTTAAAAATACCATGTGATAACATTCTTAGCATATTTTGGTTTATTTAAGTTTTATCATGAAAATCCTACATACGTCCGATTGGCATTTAGGGCAACACTTTCTCACCAAGAGTCGAAAAAATGAGCATCAGGCATTTCTCTATTGGTTGCTAGAGCAAGTGAGCTTGCATCAAATTGATGCCATTATTGTGGCGGGGGATATTTTTGATACAGGCACACCACCTAGTTATGCCAGAGAAATGTATAATCGTTTTGTCGTGGCGATGGATCAGCTGAGTTGCAGCTTAATTGTATTAGGGGGAAATCATGATTCTGTTGCAATGTTAAATGAGTCTAAAAGTTTATTAGCTTGTTTAAATACCCAAGTGATAGCCAATACGTCAGATGCTGTTCATGAGCAAGTGTTAACCTTGAATAATAGGCAAGGCGAAGTCGGTGCTATTGTTTGTGCAGTGCCCTTTATTAGAGCTAGAGATATTGTCTTAAGCGCTGCGGGTGAAACCGGAATTGAAAAACGTCAGATACTCGGCGAGGCAATTAAACAGCACTATACAAGTATTTATGATGCAGCATTAAGTTTAAGAGAGCTGAATCAATGGAATGTGCCGATTATTGCGACAGGTCATTTAACAGCGTTAGGTGTGAGCCAATCTGAATCGGTGCGTGATATTTATATTGGATCATTAGATGGGTTTGCTGCTGATGGTTTCCCCCCTGCGGATTACATTGCTCTTGGGCATATACATCGACCCCAAGTAGTGGCTAAAGCAGAGCATATTCGTTATAGCGGCTCGCCTATTCCTTTGAGCTTTGATGAGCTTAAATATCAAAAACAAGTCATAGTGGTTGAATTTACTCAAGCTAAGCGCAAGCAGATCATACCTATTGAGGTTCCTCTTTTTCAACCTATGGCAGTATTAAAAGGTAGCCTTGACGAGATTGCTAAGCAGTTAACTCAGTTGCCAACAGGTGAGGCTGATTTACCCACGTGGCTTTTTATAGAAGTGCATATGCAAGATTATTTCTCCGATTTGCAGCAACGTATTCAAAAGATGACCCAAGATTTGCATGTTGAGGTATTAAGGCTAAAACGGGCTCGAGGATCCCATCAACAAGGTATTGAGTCTGAGGCAAAGGAAACATTGGCAGAATTAACCCCTTTTGATGTGTTTAATAAGCGTCTTGCGATTGAAAATAATAATCAGGCAATAGCAAAGGCTCAAGTGGAGCGGATTAAGACTCAGTTTCAACATATCCTCTGTGAAATAGAGCTTAAGGAAGCTGAGTAAATGAAGATCTTACGTTTGCAATTTAAAAACTTAAACGCCTTAAAAGGAGAGTGGAAAGTTGATTTTACCCATTCTCCCTTTGTTGATAATGGCTTGTTCGCAATAACAGGTCCCACAGGCGCAGGTAAAACGACTATTCTCGATGCCATTTGTTTAGCTTTATATCACTGCACGCCTCGGCTGGGGGCGATCACCACATCCAGTAATGAAATTATGACTCGGGGAACAGCTGAATGTTCCGCTGAGGTGGAGTTTGAGGTGAAAAGTCGGGTTTATCGGGCTCACTGGAGTATGCGCCGTTCGAGAGGAAAGGCGGATGGTAAGTTGCAATCAGCCGATGTGCAATTGGCAGAAGTTGAAAGCGGGAAAATTATTGCCAGTCAGATTAAACAAAAAAGTGAAGGTATAGAGAAAATTACGGGGCTCGATTTTGCTCGGTTTACTAAGTCTATGATGCTTTCCCAGGGAGAGTTTGCTGCTTTTTTAAATGCCAAAGAGAGTGAGAGAGCCGAATTATTAGAAGAGTTAACAGGCACTGAAATATATGGATTGATCTCAGAAAAAGTGCATGAGAAATTCACGCAGTCCAAGCAAGGTTTGGCTGAGCTTGAGGCACAAGTTAAAGGTGTACAGCTGCTATCTGAGGAGCAAAAAGACAGTTTAAAACAAGAATTGGCCACATTGGCACAAACGCAAATAAGATTTAAATCGAGACAAACTGTGTGTCAGGAGCATATGACTTGGCTCAAGGATTTTCATAAGGCGCAGGCGGAGAAGTTGGCCGCTAATGAGCAATTTACGTTGGCAGTACAGCAACAAAAAAGTGCAAAGCCAAAGTTACAGCGCCTTCAACATGCAGAGCCTGCGGAAAAGCTCAGATCCCCCTTTGCCTTGTGGGATGATAGTGTGAAGCAATTTCAGGCAATGCAAAGTTTATTGAGCGAAAAAGAAAAGTGTGCGGCAGCACTTGAAGATAAACGTGATCAGCAGCGAACCAAGCATGAATTAGCTGAGTCCTACTTAGGGCAAGCTAAGCAAACACTCAGTGAGCTTGAAAGGCGTATTGTTGATGACATTCAACCTCTTGATAATCTTCGCCTTAACCTTCAAGGAAAGTGTGAAGATAAGTCAATTCAACTTGCTGATTTAGATGAAAAGCATAAAAAAGAATGCACCATAAAAGACAAGTTGTTACGGGATAAAGCACTGCAAGAAGCCAAGCAAGTGACAGTGAGTGAATATTTACATTTACACCAAGCTGATGCTTGTTTGAATACCTTTCTAGGTCAGTGGTTATTGCAGTCAGAGCAGCTTAATGACCAAGCTGCGGTGCTTAATAAGCTGATATTTAGCGAACAAACGCAGCAAGGTGTGATTGACGAGAAGCAAACCGCACTTGAGGTGAGTCATGCGCACCTGAGAGGGGCAATCGATGGTGTGACGTTAAAAAAGCAAACGTTAGTACAAGCGCAACAGCAGCTTACCCATGCAAAAAAAGCAGGAGATATTGAGGCACTTGAACAAGAAAGAGAAGCGCTCAACCAGTCTTATGCTGCTCGAATACAAATGCGGGATTGCCATCAAACTTGGCTAAAGAATCAAAGGGAACATGAACGCATAATGTCCTTGAGTGAAAAGCAACAGCAGGTGATATCGACGCTCGAGGAAAAACAACAAAGCACTCATGCTCAGGTAGAACAGCACAAACAATTAATCAGTGTCTTGCAGCGGCTGGTGACACAAGAAGGACATTTAGCCCAATACAGAAATCAGTTGCAGGAGGGAGATGATTGTCCTTTATGCGGGGCTAAACAGCACCCGAAAATATCAGATAACATTGAGTCTCAATCTGACTTTTTACTGGAACTGGAGCAAGCTGAAAGGGAGCTTGAAAAAGCGCAGGCTCAGCTTTCTGAGGTCAAATCAGAATGGCAGGCGCAGTGTCGTTATGAGCAAGAGTTGCATCGTAAAAATCATGAATTAGTCCATGAGCAAGAATCGCTCATGGGGAATTGGGTGGCATTGACGGATAAACTGACGATTGAATTCAGTATCAATGATCATCAAGGCATTACCCTTTACCAAGAAGATCAGGATCATCGCTTTAGGGCTTTAACAAAGATGATTTCTGCAGTGAAGGTTTGTGAACGCGATGAGCAAGTGGCTCAAGTAGCTTGGCAGGATGCTTGTCGAACCCAAGAGTCGGTACAGCAAGCGCAATTACTTCTTAAGCAAGATATTAAGGCTCAAGAGAATACGCGAGAAAAAATATGGGCTGATAAGCAAGCTTGTCAAGCCAATATGAAGACAATACAAGACGCGTTAAGATTGCAAATTGGTGAGGCAGGCTACAATGTGCCTGATTTTACAACGTTAGAAGCTTGGCTGAAAAATAAAAATCGTGATGCGCAAACTTGGGAGAGTCAGTGCCGACAAAAAGAGACTATCACTCATACTTTGTTAGCGTTATTGCCTCAAATAGAAGCGGTCGCGTCTGGACTGAATGAAAAAAGTCATCAATTGGCACGACTGAAAAAGGAGCGTGGTCAATTAATAGCAGAGCTTGAAAAAGTGACAGAAGCGCGTCATAAGCTGTTTGGTAATAAGAGTGTTGAAAAAGAGAGAATGTTAGCGCAGCAAGATGTTAATTTGGCTGAGACTCACTATAAAGAGAGTGTTCAAAGTCTCCAGTTAAGTCAAGATGGCTATGTGGCCATGAAGGCTGAAGTGGGGACGTTAGAGGATCAAATACAAGTGTTAATGGTAAAAGAGCAGGAGGCTCACGTTCATTGGCAAGCCCAGCTTAAGCAAAGCCCCTTTGATTCACAATACGATTTTAAAAAAGCCCTATTGAGTCCAGAGGAACATCAGCAGTTAGTGACGCTGCAATTGGCACTGAATAAGGCCGTTAATGAAGCGAATGCGTTATTGCAAAGGGCAGAAAAAACCTTAGCAGTATTAGCGACGAGCCCCTTAGCGGATCCTTTAGAGGATACCTCTTTGCAAACATTGGCAACAGAAATAGAGGCATTAGGCTTGCAGCTGGATGAGCTGAATAAACGAGTCGGTGATATTACCGCTCAGCAACGAGCCGATTTAGCTCAAAAACAAACTCAGCAGGCCTTGTTTAATGAAATTGCTCGTTATACCGAGGAGTATAATGATATTCAGTATTTGCATGCACTCATTGGTTCTCAAAAAGGCGATAAATTTAGAAAATTTGCCCAAGGACTGACTTTAGATAATTTGGTGTACTTAGCCAATAAACAATTAGACAGTGTTCATGGGCGTTATCAATTAAAACGCAAACAAGAGCAAGCCCTGTTATTAGTCGTGATTGATACATGGCAAGGCGACATAGAGCGTGATACTAAAACTTTATCCGGTGGCGAAAGTTTTTTAGTGAGTTTGGCGTTAGCGCTAGCGTTATCTGATTTAGTGAGTCATAAGACTAGCATTGATTCATTATTTTTGGACGAAGGGTTTGGCACATTAGACAGTGAAACATTGGATATTGCCTTGAATGCGTTAGATAATCTTAATGCCAGTGGAAAAATGATAGGCGTTATTAGTCATATTGACGCCATGAAAGAGCGGATCCCCGTACAACTTAATATTCGTCGCCGCAATGGACTGGGGATCAGTACGCTCAGTGAGGAATACCGAGTGGCAAGTTAGCGCCCTGTGCTAGGCCATGTTAATGAATGCTTATGTTAATGAATGCCTGTGTACTGGTGTTAGTGAATATTAGTACGCTAATTCAGGAATATATCGATGAGTTAATGTGGGACAGTAAAAGCGTATTTTTTGCTTGAGTACCTGCTTAAACGCTTCTCTTTGCGTAAAGTTAAACGCCTTTAGGTCAATGACTAAAGGCGTTTTTTGATTGAGCGCAAAAACAATGACACGTTGAAATGGGCCACTGCCATTCATTTGCATACCGACAAACCTGTGCCAAGGGATGCTTTCCATTTCATCAATTTCACCATAGTGGATCCCAAGGTGATCGATAACAAATCGAAGGCCTATGGTTTTTTTTCTCAGTCGGTAATAGATGAGGTTTAATGGTGATAATAGTAATGTGAATAAAGTCGTATATAGTGCAATCATTAAGGGTTGCTGAAACGCAATGTGAGCGATATCCACTTTTAAAGGCTGATTGATGAAGGCTTCATTAAATATTAAGCTACAGAGCATTGTCACTAGGCCAGTATGTATCGATGTGATCACATCACAAACGAATATGCGAGACGGTGTTTGAATTAACTGCATGGTACATCCTTGTATAATCAAAATACGATAACATTATGTTAGTCATGACATTATCATAAAATCATTTCAATACCATGAGATGAAAGTCAAAGGTTTTTTTGTTAATGACATATGTAAATTTCTGCTATATAAACTTCTTTTAATCTAAAATATTAATTCCATATAAAACAATCTATTACGTTATTTAGATGAGAATTTGCTGTTTTCTGGTCTGGCCAGTTTGTGGCAGTCGAAGGCTTTTGCAATAGACTAAAGTTTTACCTTTAAGAATAATCAATGACTTAAATCAACTCTGTTGGGATTAATAATTGTGGATATTTTTGAAGAAGCACTATCAGGTTTAGGTGTCGATATTCGTTTTGATAGTGAACATTTATTCAGTTGCGAGCTGACTCCTGAGGGAGAGTCATCAGGTTTATATTTGTCTGCTTATCGAGATTTAGAAGCCATGAGTTTGAGATTATCGGTGCTAACGCGAAATGAGCTCCATGATGGTCTTGATGCTAGTTTCTGGACGACTTTTTCACAAATGGCTATCGGTCCGTTAAGGGGAGATGTTGGTGTGGGAGTGTTGGAAGGGACGAAGAATATTTGTGTCTATCAAGTCATTAGCTTGGCGGGTAAACCACAATATTATGCGATGCAAATTATTGAAACATTAATTGACTTTGCAGAGGATTGGGAACGGAAATTATCGGTGATTTAACCCCTGTGTATTTAGAATGATAAACATTTACAAGAAAGGTAATTATGACTATTCAACTTCAAAATATTAGTGACATTTCAAAATATCAAACAGATACACTGCGTGCTGATTTTACAATGCAGACATTGAATGATGAAGTATCGATAGATCAATCAAAGATAGAGTTTAAAGGTAAGACATATAATATTACCAAGTTAGATACGGGTGAATTTAAAGTTGAAAGGGACAGAAGTGGTGAAGGTAGTGTTGAGAAAAAGTGGAACAGTTTTTCTGACTTTTTTTCACGAGGGTTTACGACTACGACTCGTTCTGAACAATTAACCACTTTAATTAATGAAAAGGCGAGTAAGGAAAGTGAACCTCGAGAAGCTATTATGTCAAGAGCTAAAGCAAATATGGACACGATACCTAAAAATCAAAGAGATCGTTTATGTTTAACTCATGTTCTTGCAAGATTAAATGAAGATTTAAACGCAAAAGGTCTTGTTGCTGCACCAAAAGGGCTTGTTGCAGAGGTTAAGGGTCAGAAAGGTGCTGTTGAAGATCCTCGTAGAGAAGCTGCTTTTCAAAAAGCCGCGAATCAAATATTAGATAATCAAGCCAAGTATGGTATTAGAACCGATATAAATGAGCTTAGGGAAATCTGGGATAACCCAACATCGTTTATTCATCGAGATCTTGAAGGTAGAATGAAAAATCTAGTACCTCAACCAACTCAGGATGAGTATTATGCGCATGGAGATCAGTTAGCACAAAAATATACTGGCAATATGTTAGGGGATGTTGTGCCATCGTTAGATAGGTTTGAGCATATTCAATCGACAGCGAAAGATATTCAAGCTGACAATGAATACCGTCAACGTGAGATAAGTGCTTATATGGCTTTAATATAATATTTTGAATAAAAAAGCGCTCAAACGAGTGCTTTTTTATTAGTGATGTGACTGAGAGGATGAGAAAGTGATTAAGCGACTTTCTTTTTCGAGCGGATCATGTAGAAAATAAATAAGATTAATACAGCAAGCTGTGCACTTATGCCTTCCCATGTTGAACCGATCCCCACCCAGTCCATTTCGATATTAATGGGTAGGTTATTGATGGGGACGACGGCTGCCTCTTGTAAGGCGGTAATGGCTTTGCCCATTAAAATAAAGGACAAAATCAACAATAGGTAAGTCGTGGTGGAAAAGAACTTAGCCAGCGGTAATTTAATTGAATACTTTAATAATCCCCAAGTGGTTAAGGCTAATATGGCGATGCCGGATAGTATGCCGCCGATGAAGTAGTTAAACTGACCACTTTCAGATTGAGTGAGCAATGATTGATAGAAGAGAATAGTTTCAAATATTTCACGGTATACCGCGACAAAAGAGAGCAGTGCGATACCCCACAAGGTCCCCGCTTTGAGCTGGCTATTAATTTTCTTATTAATATAGGCTTGCCAGTGCGCGGCATGGGTTTTGCTGTGCATCCATACACCCACATAAAACAGCATTAACGCGGCGAAGAGGGAACCAAAACCTTCCATCATTTCTCGGCTAGCACCACTGATTTCAATCAAGGTTTGTGCGGTAACCCAAGTTGCGCCGCCAGCGATGAGTGCCACCACCCAACCTAAGTGTAAATATTTGAGTGCATCACGTCGATTAGTGCGTATAAGCACTGTCATTAAGGCAATCACTACTAATAAGGCTTCCAGCCCTTCTCGCAGCAAAATCACCAAACTGGCGCTGAATAAGGTGGTATTGGATAAGTTTGATTCTGTTAATAGGGTTTGTGCTTCGGCCAGCTGTCGCATGCTGGTATCAAAAGTGGCCTGTACTTGAGACGCATTTTGAATGTTGCTGAATAAATGTCTGAGCTGCATTAAATTCACTTCAATGCTTTTACGTAAGTTTTGATCATGGGCATCTAAGCTGTTTTCAATGAGCTCAAAGCCATCAAGATAAGCGCTAACAGCAAGGGTTTTAGCTTGCGAATAATCGCCATTATCAAAGGCTTTTTTCGCCGAGGTCAGTAAATTTCTGGCGATGGTGAGCGGCGAAGGCTGGTGGTCAAAAAGGGCTTCAGGCTTTGCTCTTAATGCAGCGATGTCAGCGGTTGTGACACCTTGTGATTTTAGTGATTGGGTCAGTTGAGAAGGGCTATGGTTTACCCATTCTTGCAAAGTGACTTTAGGGAGAATGTGCCCCGTGCTGCCTTGATCACTTTTTTGAAAAGCAAGGCTAGACACATAGAAAGCTAACGACCAACGTTCTTGCTCTTTTAGCTGCGTAAAAGCGGGCATTGCGGTATCATCTAATCCATTGGAAATGGCATCAAATAACCCTAGAATAGAGCGATTTTCTGCTCGTGCTACGTCGGTGAAATCAGTAGGTTCTGGCGATAAGTTCTCAGCTAGTACGCCATTGCCTCGACCTTCAACACCATGACAAGTGGCACAGTTTGTTTGGAATAATTTTTTTGTGGCTGCAATCGATGCAAGGTGTTTAGGCAGTGAAGACTCAGGCATTAAGGTCAATAAGGCACTGCGCAGTTTACCTGAAATGTCTCTGACTAAGCGAATGTCTTGCTTGTTTTTGATACTGGTTTGTAAGGCGAGCGCTTCACGATAAAGCTGTGGATTTTGCTGGTTGAGCTGTGTATTGTCAGCGAGTTTTTCAACGATGAGGGCAGAAAATTCAAGCATTTCTTGATATTCATCTTTATTGATTATCTCGCCTTTTTCAATGGCGGCATCGTAATCGACGCCCACATATTCCGCCAGCTGAGCTAATTGCCTTAATTGTGTTTGATTGTTGTTATTAAGCTCGTTGGATGTTGAGGCTACACTGTGTTGTGAAAACACTAATGCAAGCGAAAATAAAATGAGAGTGAATAGTGGCAATAACCGCATTTGAAACGTGCGGTCCATAGAGGCCGAAAGAGGTTGCATTGATGAAGGTTCCTAGTCAATCGACTGGTAATGATAATTATTCTAATTATAAACGTGGCGGTGCCCTCGGAGTCAAAGAAAATTATGAATAATTTGAAAATCAACTAGCAAAAGACAGTAAAGTAGAAGGATTATCCAATGAACAAGCTTGAGTCTTGGCTCATTTCATTAACGCAAGGTACAACACCCAATTTTAATGAGTGTTTAGCTTATTTAGGGGATTATTTCCCTCTGCTTAGGCAATTTGAATCGACTGAGCAAGATCCCGTATGGCATGGTGAAGGTAATGTGGCTGTTCATACCGATTGGGTATTAACCGCTCTTTATCAGTTATTTGCACTTGAGGCCCATATGTTAACGGGTGAGCAAAAACAAACCTTGATTTTATCGGCGTTGTTGCATGATATTGCAAAACCTATTACAACGAAACGTAAGTGTATTCAAGGTGAAGAGCGAGTGGTTGCGCCTAAACATGAAGCCCTTGGCGTGGATTACTTAGCCATTAAGCTACTTGAGTTACCTTTACCACATCGAGTGATAATTAATGTCATGGCATTGGTGGGGCATCATCAGAAACCTAAATTATTAGTGATAAAAAAGAGTGATTTCTCTGATTATCTATCATTAGCATTAGAGGTTGATTTAGCCATGATTTATTGGTTAGAGAGGGCGGACTTTCAAGGGCGGGTGTGCGAGGATTTGCACCAGCAATTGGATTATCTTGAGTTATTTAAACTGTTTGCCAAGGAATATCAGCTCTGGAATGTTAATGATCCTAGACTCGGTTTAATCAATAAGGTCCAAGTCAAACAGACAGCTGATGAGCAATTGTACTTGAATAATTATGTGGTGAGTGAGCTGGCAAGCGGCAAAATTACCCTGCCTGAGGAGGCGATTTCGACGACCTATGAAAATGCACAAGACTATAGTCATTTGTATGTCATGTGTGGGATCAGTGGGAGCGGTAAATCCACTTGGATTGCACAGAACCTACAGAATGTTGAGGTGATTTCCCTTGATGAGATTCGCCAAGAAATTAATGGTAAGCGAGCGTGTCAGAAAAATTTAGGTCAAGTGTTGCAATTAGCCAAGTTACGCTTAAAACAGGCTTTGGCTAATAAACGGGATGTGGTGTGGGATGCCACTAATCTTCGTTTTGATCATCGAAAAATAATCTGTGATTTTGGGAGAGATTATGGCGCGCTGGTGACTTTAGTGGTTTTTCATCTTAAAGAGGCGACATTAAGATCGGGCAATCAACAACGTACTCATGCGATACCTAATGATATCATTAGTCGGCAAATCGAGCAGTGGCAGTGGCCGTCTATGAATGAGGCTCATCGTATGTTGATTGTCGGTGACTCATATGATGCTTATTCTATGAGTCATCGGAATGATAAGCAGCGTCGCGTAAATAAATTTGTTTCATCAATGAAGACATACCAACAGAAAAAAGATCGTCAACAAAGAATGGTTAAATCACAGCAAGGTAGTTTTTGATTTTTCATTGATAAGTAATTAAAAAGGAAAAGAGAATGCTTTCCTTTTTAATTTTGTCTCTACTCTATGTTATTACAGCTAATATTAAAAGGCTACCTAATCAATAGCCTTTTGATCCTATCAATATGTATGGTTTTATAAGGCTCGCAATATCAAGCGCCCGTAGTCGCCGACATTTCCTCTAAATGCCGTCATCGGTCCCGTTGGTTCAACGGTGACATAGATATTTCCTACTTTGAGGGCAAATCGTTCATTGTTACCAATACAGCTTCCTATTACATTATTATTGAGATCAATCACTGTAAAAGTGGTTGCCTCGCTACTACGGGTTACACGGGCATCAACTTTGCTATCTGTAATACGAAGATAACTTGGACCTCGCTTAATCTTGATGGGCAAACCATGAGTGAGACAATTTTTATCGCTGGAGAACTCAGCAATGAAACTCCGCCAAGATGCTGGCCAATTACCCGTTATGACATCATTATTGCTACCACCATTTACACCAAGGTACTGACTCCAAGGAGAAAGCATTTCCATTTGATACTGTTGTGGAATGATATCTTCACCGGCATTGATATTAGCAAAATGAAATCCCAGTGAATCTGGGTTTTCGCCTACTCTTCCATGAAAAGCGATAAGTCCCTGAGCGCCTATCGAATGAATGGGGCCACAGATCCCCTGTTTATTACCTGCTGTGAATGTTCGTCCAGTGTTAGTTGTTAGAGAAAGAAAATAAACTCGTCGGCTTTTATTGTTGGGTTTGTCATGACAAGTTTGCACTGCGTTAATATATTCATGATCTGCAAGGGTGAATGTATGCCTGGCTCCGTCATTAGAAGATCCATATCTATCGATCATACCATTGTCATATACTGTTTCAATGGCATCAACTCGAGAGCCCGATCTGATGTGGATAGCCGTGATTTTGTTGATGATGCCATTCAAGTAAAGTTGAAGAATATCATTGCCATTCACAAGATGACCGCCAGTTCCACCTTCTGCAGCAATCGTTGTGACGGGCAGTGTGAGTGGATTATTGACTTGCCAAATACCTTCAATGCTTTTGTCATGATAATTAACCCAAACGGAAGCATGGTACGAAGGATGGCTTTGCAGCGCGTTCATCTCTCGAGGGGTCGTTGGTACACTAAATTCATATCCTATGGCTTGACAAGCCGCTATACCTGCATTCCATGGGCCGCTAACGTTGGTTATATGCCAGTCATTTAACACATCCTTACAAGCATATTGACGTACATTGCTGCATTTTGTGTCATTGAATTTATGCCCTGGAGGTAATTCTGCACAATCTTCATTGCCGGAGTTATTTGGCTCAAATCGGTTCCACGCCCAGACCAAATCCTCTGCTTCAAGGTTATGAGTCGTCTGACCGTCGCCATCTTTGGATGTATCGTTAAATGCAAACATTTCAAAAATATTGAGTCCACAATTCATCCATGCAACCACATTGCTTTCGGTAATTTTTTTATCCGATGGTGAGCCTGCAACACGGCCAAAATAAGTAGAGCCATCATGAATACGTAACATGGGCCAATTATCCGCTAATCTCGCACAATTTGAGGGTGATTTTGGATCGACAAATTTAAGTGAGTAAGGATATTCGTCACTGTGAGGACTAAACCCAGAAAAGACTCTTTTATTATAATCCGTTGAACCGCTGCACTCTGCTTGAGTATTCATCACAACGATATTTTTACCTGCTGTTAATATCGTTTCCTTGGTGACTTCAGTGGGATTAAACCGAGTACATCCCCCTGAGCCCGTTTCATAAATATACTCTCCGAGTACATCCCCTAAATCGCGTCCAACACGACTACGCAAATGAGAACCCGGTCCCAATTCCATTTTGAGCATAATAACAGCGTCGCGATGATCCACCAGCCAGTCCTTGATTTGACGTAATCCTGACTTTAATGTTTTATCACCAGGCCCACAAAAAATGCCATTCAGTAAGCCATCGTGACAAAGGTGTGGTGCAGAGTCCCAACTGTTTCCAGTGAAATAAGCATCGTATACAATTTCTCTCACACCGACACCGAGTTGCTGTTTTGGTCGCAGCATTTGATTGGGATCCACAACATAGCCCCAATTAGCGGCATTAAAAGAGTTATGTGTTCCCACCCAGAATGTTTCGTTAAAAGCATTTGCTATATCCAAATGACTCTGAAGATCGAGTGCTGCTTTGCCCCAATCGTTCAGATCAGGATTGGTTTGTTCCGCTGCAATAGATTGCGATGCGGCTAATGTTAAGCTCAGTCCCAGTCCCAGTATTGAGCAGCAACTCCGTAGTCGATGTGTGTATTTCATATTACTTATCCCCTTGATGTCTGCATTTTATTTTTGTTTTCATGTTTGATACTTTTGTAAATAAATAGATCAAAAAAAGATACATGAAAGTCAGATGGTTTAACATGTAACATATGGAAACGGGGTGTTTCCTATATTTATGATGCTTTGAGGTGCTTGTGTTTCTGTGTGTTATCACGGGTATAAAAAGAAGGCATTGCTTGGATGTTTCGTCTAAGTGTTATGTTGGTTGCATTGCTATCATTCTTTGAATAATCGATAAGTTGTAATGGCAGTTTATGAATGAGCATTACCGAACTATCATTGTGGGTGAAAATTATTAGCTGAAGGAAAATAAGAGATAAAGACATTTAAGTGTAGGCTTAGCATTCAAATAATGAGAAAGAAGAGCAATCAATAGGGTGGCTTAAGGTGAAATGAACCAGTGAGTTTAGTCGCTTTTAGAGTGGAATGTTGAAAGTGCCTTAAAAAGCTACGTGGGCTCATATGAGCGATTGCAGCCTTGATTGAAGAAACCTATGGAGATGAAACGTTAGTTTTTTTGAGCCAGCATTATGCAGATTGGGTACGTGGTTGGGGGACATATTTTGTGGCTCAAAAACGAGATGTGTCATTATCGGAGAGAATACGACAAATGCAAGTGTTCGCCGATGATCCTCATTTTGGTGTTAGAGAATGGGCATGGTTATCTATTCGTTCCTATGTCGTAAATGTCTCGTAAGATGTGATTAAATATCTACGATCATGGGGTCAGTATGAGTCGGAAAATATCCGCCAATTTACGATTGAAGTCATTCGTCCTCGGGGGAGATGGAGTACTAACTATGCCACTATATGATGCTTCTTTTTGGAAAAAGCATTATTTGACTTTATAGGCTTTAACAAATCGTTGGCGAAACTGTTTTGGTGTGAGTCCCATAATGTGAACAAATACCTTTCGGCAAGCACTGCTATCTGAATATCCCACTTCAAGTGCAATGGTATCAAAACTTTTTTGAGTCTGTTCTAATAATTCGCAGGCTTTTTGTATGCGGATCCTTTGTATGTATTCTGAGGGATTGAAACCAGTTGAATGCTGAAAGTGCCTTAAAAAGCTACGTGGACTCATAAAGGTAAGATCGGCGAGAGCTGCGATTTTTATTTTATTAGCGAAATGACAATCTAAATGATCTTGAACCGTTAAAATAGCTTGATGGCCATGATCTCGTTTAGGTTGAAATTGTTGATAATAGCTTTGGGCTCGATAACCGGTATCGACAACCAAGTTTTTTCCCAATTGCCGCATCGCTTGAGCACCGGCGTACTGCTTGACAATATCTAAGCCTAAATCAATCCAAGACATGATCCCACCTGCAGTAATGATCTGTCCGTTGTTGACGAGAATGTGATCGCTGATGAGTTCGGTTTGCTTAAACGCTTGACTAAAGTCTTCGGCCAGGGCCCAGTGAGTGGTGGCTTGACGATGGGTTAAGAGTCCTGCTTTTCCAAGTATAAATGCACCTGAGCAGACTGAGCATAACATGCTGTTTTGTTGATATTGTTGAATGAGCCAATGTAATAAGTTTTTGTCTGGTTCAAGATAGAATTCAGGGGTTAAGGCAGGGGGTAAAATAATAATGTCATAATGTTCAGAATCGTTGAGTTGGTTGATGGACAGCTTATGACATTGGATATTGTCTGCGGCCTCGGGTAGTAGATTGGCCATTTCAAAGAGATCTAATAGACCAAATACGGCAGATTGCATCGCGGTAGGGTAATTAATAATAGCAAGTTTCATGTTGGCGTAATTAAACTGTTTTATGTCAATTTAGCCGCTTAAAGAGAATTGTTCAAGTTCCTATAATGAATTGATAAATCATTTTGTGTTGGAGCGGTTATGTCACATAGTTTAAAAATTTTAACGAGTATTCCAGAGCTAGAAGCCTTATTTGAACCTTGGAAAGACATTATTGGCGAAGATTATCATGGTTATCGAAATCATGTATATCGTATGGTGCAGTTTTGCTTTGGCTTAAAAGATCTGCGAGGCGAGTTCCTTTCTGACGATGATAGACAAAAAATCATGATTGCAGGTGTCTTTCACGATATTGGTATTTGGGTACAGGGTACCTTGGATTATATCAGCCCGTCGGTGCAGCCAGCGATGACCTATTTAGCGAATAATGGGCTAAGCCACTGGCAAGAGGAGGTGAGGTTGATGATAGAGAACCATCATAAACTGATCAAATACAAGGGGGAATATCAAGACACTGTTGAGTTGTTTCGTCAAGGAGATGTCGTTGATTTTACTTTAGGCTTGGTTAAATTCGATTTAACTAAAGAGAATATTCAACAAATGAAAACCATGCTGCCGAATAATGGGTTTCATAAAGGATTACTTAAAAAAGGCCAAAAGTGGTTTTTACGTCATCCACTCAATCCCGTACCAATGATGAAATGGTAGTTATCTTCAATAGCTTAAAATAAAAGGAGGTCGTTAATAAAATGAATGAGAAACGTAAAGGAGCAACTCGAGTGGCCGATGTGCCTGCTGATATTTTATCTCAGTTAAATCTAGGAACAATAGAAGCGGCAACGTTAGCGGAGAATTTGGCCACTGATCTCCCCCAATTAATGGGCCATGTGTTCCCTAAGTTGTTAGACAAAAAAGTGTGTATAGAGCCTAAATTAGGGATCACTAAAAAAATGGCCATGATTGCGACTCTTATTGAGGAAAACTATGGCGATGAAAAGTTAGCTTTTATGAGTCAACATAATGCTGATTTGGTGCGAGGTTGGGGGGCATATTGTGTGGCGCAAAAGCGTGACGTTGCTTTATCTGATCGCATATTACAGATGCAAGTGTTTGCCGATGATCCTCATTTTGGTGTTAGAGAATGGGCATGGTTATCTCTTCGTCTTCACGTGGTGAAGGCCCCGCTAGAAGCCATTGAATATCTCTTACCTTGGGCGAGAGATAGTTCGGCGAATATTCGTCGATTTGCCATTGAAGTGATGCGTCCTCGAGGCGTGTGGAGTGCGCACATTGGCTTACTTAAAAAAGAGCCGCAACATGCAGAAACATTACTGAATTCAGTTAATGCTGATCCATCAAAGTATGTGCAAGACGCTGTGGGTAATTGGCTAAACGATGCTTACAAAACGGCGCCTCAATGGGTGGAGCAATGTTGTCAGCAGTGGTTGGAACAAAGCGATTCACCTGCGACGGGTTATATTGTCAAAAGAGGATTACGAAGTGTGGGTTAATTAATTTATGAAACAGGTAAGGTCGTGGCTGGGGGGATTAAGACGTTAATTGGGCTGATTGAGTCTTTAAATTTTCACGAAATAGTCCAAGATTGATTACTGACTCCTGTCGGAAAATGAATATAAAGAGATTGTTATGATGTTGTCACGAAAGCTTGACGACTATCTACTCCGTTGTAATGTCAGATCTGACATTGATTGTTCATGTCGAGATGATTTGTACTAAGGTTAATTTAATTTATTTTTGGAACAAACTATCACAGACGAACATTTGCTCATTAAACGGAGTTAATCTTATGAAAAGTTACGATAAATCAAGTCAGGTGTCCATTATTGGTGGCGGTGTTTCAGGCTTATATAGTGCTTGGCGCTTACTCAAGTCTGGGCATGAAAATGTGAAATTATTTGAAGCAACAGCCCATTTAGGTGGACGCTTAATGACTGTCGATCCGAAGAACTTGCTTCGTGGTGAGTATGATGGGCAATTGAATGTTGGGGCACATTGCGAATTAGGTGGAATGCGTTTACCCAGTAAAGAGTCTTATGATACTTATGCTTTGTCACTTGTTGATGAACTTAAGCGATCATTAATTGATGGGCTTGAGCAATATAATGCAGAAGATAAGAGAGAAGCTGAAACCTTAATATTGGGTTTAACAACGGTAGACTTTCCAACCGATGAACCTCAAAACTGGCATTATTTAAGAGGTTTTGTTCAGCAAACAGCTGATTTGAATAATCATGAGAAGTATGGTCAATACAAAAATGGTGGTGTGCCATATACATTATCCATTAATGAAAAAAAATTGATAACCCAGAATTTAGGCATGAGTGGGCCAATGGGTTATGCAATTGAAGGCGCAGAAGATTTATCGATTTTATCACGTCCGTTGATAGATAAAGATAAATTACCTAATTCAACCGATAGAAAGAATAAACTGTTTGAATTTGTCAAAGAGACTTTAACAAATACTGTAGAGATCAATGGGGCGAGGGAAGAGCTATATCAGTACGGTTTCTCTGATATCGTGAATGTCAGTGGACAATTTGATACGCCACAAAAGGGAAGCTTGTCTAATCAGTATTGGCAATTATTTTCCGAAGCTGGAGGGTATGACACCGTTCCTGCGAGCTGGAATGCAGCGACAGCAGCATCCATTATCGGTCTTGATTTTGCTGGCAGTCCAAAATATAAAACCTTAGCGGGTGGGCTAAGAACGATCCCTGCGAGTTTAGCATTCTTAATTAATCAATTTGATCCCGATTGCGTTGAGAAAGAGGCTGTTGCCAATCGTATTGTCTATGATGAGATGAATGAAGAGTTTGATCTGACGTTTACTCAACATGACAAATTGATTAATGTCATCACAGACTCCGTGGTGTTAGCGATGCCCCCTGCAGCGATAGAGAAGTTAATCGGTGGTCAAGAAGGCATTTATTCAACAGAAAGATTAAATGATGATAGCGTTATTGAAAGTCAGCGATTGATCAGACAAAAGTTGACTCAAGTAACGCCTATTCCTTTGCTTAAAATTTACCTTATGTATGATATTACCGGTCGAGACGCTTGGTGGGAGAAGTATGTAGGTAAAATTGAACAATATTCTCGAATGACCACCGATTTACCGCTAAGGCAGATTTATAACTTTGGTGTTTATGATGATCATTTTTGGATGGAAGGTCAGCAAACAAGGAAGTATGCCGTATTACAAATATCTTATGATGATGATTTGAATCCTGGGTATTGGGCTGGTTTACTGTCCAAAGAATCCGGTGGTGTTGTTGATACGGGTATTTTTGGTGATGCGTTCACACAGATAGGGCAAAAAAGTTATAGCTCAGTCATGCCATTAGTGAAACGCTTTAACTCACAGCACCTCTTAGCATTTAAACAAGACCATCCTTTGTTTTCTACCGCTCATGAGCAGTTTGTTAATATCGTTAAGCAAGTGGCGAATAGAGATGATAATGGCGAGCCCGTGTCCGTAAAAGGGGTGACGTTACCCACTGCTGGGGCGTGTATGGATTGGGGCGTGGCACCTTATGGCGGAGGTGTTAATTTCTGGAATGTAGGCGTGGATGTGGCAAAAGAATATTGGACTATGATGAGGCCTTATCAGGCAGAAACGAACAGTAAGGATGATAAGCAGCTTTATATTGTGGGTGAGGGGTATTCAATATTTCAAGGGTGGATAGAAGGTGCTTTGTGGACCGCAGAAGCTGTACTTGAAGATTATTTTGATTTAAATGAAGAGCCTTGGATGCCCTTTAATGTGAGTGAAAACTTATTTCAAGAGTCTCATTCTCATCCATTAGTCGCCTCGAGTGGCAAAGAAAACACCATTGAGGATCCTAAAGCACATTAATTAATCGCTAGCAATTTTTGTGGGTATAAAAGCTGAGAGTAATGCTCAGCTTTTATCATTTATTGTTCATAATATTCTCGTCTGACGAATTAAAACCGTTTCAATGCCTGTTAGATTATCGGCACAAAAAGAAGTGCTTTTTATCAACTATTTTGAGGGTTGAGAATGCGATAAACACCTACTTTTACTAAGGCCGTTATGGCAAACCAGATGACAATGTATGCCCAAGCATATAGTACCCATGCCCAACCTATGCCAACAAAGTCATCAGTGCCGAAGCCATAGACACTGATGAGTGTTCCTGTTGCTAATGAAAAAAGGGTGGCACAGGAAAATTTCCATTCTGGATAAGGGCGACTCCAAGGCATACCTGTATTACGTGTTAAGTAGATGGTGAGATTACCGCCACATAATATCCCCATAAAAGCGACGGTATTGAGTTTAGCTTGTTTCAGATCCGCAGGAAGCTCAGTAAACCAGTAATGATCGGCAATCCAATATAAACCAAAAGTTGAAATGACGCCTATGATCGCGAGCGCAACAGCGACACTGAATACGTCTTTCATTTTCCAAATGCCAGGTTTTGTTGATGCGGTCATATTGTCATAAGCAATCATCATGATGGGAATGTCATTGAGTAAAGCAATGAGGATGATCATGATGGCGCTAAGAGGGTGAGTGTTATAGGCCATGATGGCGCATAAAAGAAAGAGCAATAAACGCACGGTTTCGCTAATTCGATAAATAGCATAGCTTTTTAAACGGCCGAATATCTTTCTTGACTCATCAATGGCATGGGTAATCACTGAGAGCCCTGGCTGGGTTAATACTAAATCGGCTGCCGCTCTTGCTGCATCAGTTGCACCATCAACCGCAATGCCCACATTTGCCTGTTTGATTGCTGGAGCATCGTTTACACCGTCCCCCGTCATACCGACAATTTTTTGATTTTTTTGTAATGCTTTGACAATTTCAAACTTGTCTTCTGGCAGAACCTCTGCAAATCCATCTAGGCTATCGAGTGTGTTCATTTGTGTATGGGGTTGCTTTAGCGAGGCCATAGGGACGATGTGATGACCTATGTTTAATGTGTGCGCTAACTCTTGGGCGATGGCGCTATGATCGCCAGTGATCATTTTGATGCTAACACCACGTTGTATGATGTCGTGTAAGGTTGTCTTACTGTCTTCTCTTGGGGGATCGAATAGCGAAATTAATCCAACTAATTCCCAAGTCTCAATGTTTTTTGTGGTCACGGCGACAGCAAGCGCACGATAACCGTGCTTAGCCAATTGATTGACTTTTTTCTGGGCTTCGCTGAGGTCATGTTCACATAAATCAAAAATAACTTGGGGGGCGCCTTTAGCGACTTTATATTGAGTATGATTGTGGTGAAAGAGTGACTCAGCTTTTTTGCTGGTTGGATTAAAGGGAGTGTAATGCTCGATTTTAAATGGCGGTAAATTTGACGGCGATTTTTGCTGTTCGGCGAAGAGGACTTCATCAATGGCGTCATGGCCTTGGGCGCTCGAGGCTAGGCATGCATAATGAATAACATCAATACGTGAATAATCATGATATTGACTGATTTCACCGATTTCGAGTTTATTTTGTGTCAGAGTCCCTGTTTTGTCTGAGCAAAGCACATTCATCGTTGCCAGCTCTTCAATGGCACTGAGTTTTGATACTATGGCTTTGAATGTGGCTAATCGTTTTGCACCAATGGCCAAGGTGACTGACATGACGGCTGGTAGGGCAACAGGGATCCCTGCTATCACTAAAACCAACATGAAAATAATACTATTGGAGATATTACCTTGGTGAGAATATAGGCTTAAATACAGATCATGCACTAACACGATGGCGCAAATGATTAATGTCAGTGTAATTAAAAATCGTCCAATTTGAGTAATATTTTTTTGCAGATCAGAAGGAGTATCACTCTTGTCGATTAATGAGGCCGTTTTACCAAAAAAGGTGTCCATGCCGGTTTTATCGACTATGCCTATCATTTCACCTTGTTTAACAATGGTACCTGAATAAACTAAGTCATCCACTCGACGAGTGACAGGAAGAGACTCGCCTGTGAGCGATGCTTGATCAATAGACAAGTAATCCCCCGATATTAATTGAATATCGGCAGGAATAATATTGCCAAGCTTTATCATGACCAGATCTCCCGGCACTAATTGTGAGGCAGATATGTCCATCCATTGTCCATCACGTTTGACATAGGCTTTTAATGCAAGCGTACTTTTTAGAGCCGATACGGCATTATCTGCTTTGAATTCTTGTATTAATTCTAAAATAGCATTAATAACCAATAAAGCTGTGATCATGATAAAATCGGGCCAGCGTTGTAATATTAACGATAAAATAGCCGCTATTTCTATCATCCAAGGTATCGGTCCCCAAAGTAGCTTTTGTATTTTTTGGTATAAAGAGACTTTGGTACTGGTGATTTCGTTTAAACCGTATTGAGCGAGCCGCTCTTGCGCCGTCTGTTGAGTGAGTCCGGTTAAATTTGCGTTATCTGGCATAATGAAAAGTGTTGTTAATGGGGCTATATTCAGTATTGCAGATTTTGATGAAGTTGCTGTTAAAGTCGTTTACCCCCGTGATACTTTTGCCCCATTGATATTTAAGCTTGGTACGATTAATGTCAATGGATGCTGACTATTATGAGTGAACACTATGAGTATCAAAACAGCGATTGTGGGTTATGGTTATTCTGCTAAAACTTTTCATATTCCTTTTATTATAACTTCTAATGAGTTTGTTTTTCATGCAGTGAGTAGCTCAAAAGCCGACGTTGTGGGTCGGGATTGGCCTCAGGCTCAATATTATCAGAGTGCAAATGAGATGATTATGCATAGTGATGCAGAGTTGGTTATCATCACAGCGCCGAATGATGTGCATTATTCCTTGGCAAAATTAGCTTTAGAGCATAACAAACATGTGTTAATTGAAAAGCCTTTTGTGACGCGATCGAAAGACGGTGAGGCTTTGATTGCACTTGCCAAAGAAAAAGGGTTATTGTTAAGCGTTTATCAAAATCGCCGTTATGATGGGGATTACTTAACGGTTAAAAAGCTGATTGATACAAACACGCTGGGTAAGCTTCACGTCTATGAATCTCATTTTGATCGTTTTCGTCCCCATGTGCAGCAGCGGTGGCGGGAACAGGCCAGCGATGGCGGTGGCATTTTATATGATTTAGCGCCGCATTTATTGGACCAAGTGTTAAGTTTGTTTGGCTTGCCTCACAGTTTGACTGCCAGCTGCCAAGTCATGCGTGAAGGTGCCTCGGTGACAGATTATTTTCATTTATTATTACATTATCCAAAGCTTGAAGTGATTTTACATGCCAGCTTATTTTGTGCAGGAGCTAACTTGCGCTTTAATATTCAGGGAGATAAAGGCAGTTATGTGAAATATGGGCTTGACCCTCAAGAAGATTGTCTACGAGAGGGGGAACGGCCTACAGGGGCTGGCTGGGGAGTAGAAGAACCCGCTCATTTTGGCACATTTTATGATAGTGACAGTTTGAGTATTATTCCGACTGAAGCGGGTTGTTATCAAGGCTTTTTTATTGATTTAGCTCAAGCGATTACAACGGGTGATTATGCTCAAATGGATGCTCAGCAAAGTCTTCAAACTATTAAGTTGATTGAGTTAGCCATGGAAAGTCAGCGAAAAGGTGAAACCATGCCGATTAGCTTTTAATTTCCAGTTAAACATAAAAAAGTGAGGAGCTATAGTTAGCCTCACTTTTTTATATTTGCTTAGGCTTAACTAAAGGTTTATTTTGAGCGGTGATAAGCTTCTATGGATAATTTGTCACAGATTTTTCTGTTGCTTAATTTCAATTCGTCCGAGAGTGCGAGAATGTCTTTACCTATGGGGCTTGTGTTGAAATGTTTTAGCTCATTTAATTCACGAATATTATTTCGTTCTTTGATTAAGTCTAAAGGTTCCCTGTTATGCAGTTTCGCGGCTGCTTGTAGTGCCCTTGAGTCTGCGGCAATTTCTTGTAAGTTGATAAAGTCGTTTTGCCCTAATCGAACTTCATTTTTAAGTTTTAGATTGCCTGATAATTCACCATGTGTGGCTGCAATTTGTGTCAGTTCACACAGGCGTTCATATTGCCTTTCATTGATCAAGCTTTGGCTAAAATCTAAAGCGATGAGATCAATACCAAAGAGCTCTAAATTGTCCGTTCCCTCTTCTTTGGCTTTTTGTTGTTGAATATTTTGTTGTGTGAGTTGAATAGTGCGGTAAGCTTGTTTAAAGTCAATAGCATCTGCAAGTGTCAAGTCTCCTTGGTATTGCTCCAGGGCCGATAAAAAAGCCGTTCCTGTAGTAATGTTGGCAATGTTGAGGACTTGATTGGCGACTTTCTGTTGTAAAATGGTTTGTATTTGATTCGCTCTAGGTGTGCAGGTTATTTGATCTTGGGTGGTCATACGCTCAAAAAAATCACTGATGTTTTGACACGCTTTTTGAAAACAATTTTTTTGACCATAGTCTTTTGAAACATTGATCTGATCGTTTAACCTTATGTTGTATTTTTGACCATTGAGCTCAATGGTATCATTTTTATCTAAATCTAATTGACTGAGATTTAACTGAGTTAATTGTGTGATACTAGAGATTTGCATTTTAATAACTTACTCGATTAAGTGCTTTGTTTTAAATTAAAGGCTTAGCTTTACTTATGCTTCTTAAAAATACACAAAATACAATCAACTGGTCTTATCTGCTGCCCGTTATAATGCACAACAATATATTGTTTAACGCGCGTAGCGGAAATCTCGGGGGCTTGCCCCCGTGCTGGATAGTGTAGACTGGACTTGTTCCAGTCTGTAT
>NZ_CANLKR010000047.1 GCF_947491715.1 uncultured Shewanella sp.
AGCTGGGAGAGCACCTCCCTTACAAGGAGGGGGTCACTGGTTCGAGCCCAGTATCGACCACCATTATTTAATCATGATATGAATAAATAATACTGTAAGCCGTAAAAAGAAAGTCCCAGGTCGATTAGCTCAGCTGGGAGAGCACCTCCCTTACAAGGAGGGGGTCACTGGTTCGAGCCCAGTATCGACCACCATTATTTATCCTATCTAATTCAAACGCCTTAATTTAGTCAATTTTCACTCACTTTAGTTGTTTTATTCTCTTATAAAAAAACCAGTAGACTATACTCAATATTAGTACTTTAGTATTAACTGTGATGAGGTAAAACTGATGACTGCTGATATTAACCAATCCACATCCATTGATAGCATTGCCTCCTACCTGAAAACAACGCATCAATATGATGAAAAAACTGCATTACTAGAAGCGAAGCAAATGGTGCATGATCTTGTACAAATGAGACAACAAGGTGTTATTACAGGCTGGTACTTCAATGAACAGGGAAAGTTAGAATTGCTCCCCACCGAAAAAAATCAGCGCACTGTAATAAAATAATCCTTACATTTGCAGTCCATCATATTGCATAGATCAGCTAAGAAAGTGAGAACTTAACACTTTGACTATCAGGCAGTGAAATATATTTGGCAATCAAGAATAACGTGACAACCAAAACGAGCACAACGCCAAATACGACTCCATTCCAACCCCAGTGCTGCCAAAATGGCAATAAATAAGGACCACCAAGCGCCGCACCAATATAATAAACACATAAATACAAGGCTGTCGCCTTAGATCTATGCTCCTGTGCTCTCATGGCTACCCAAGAATTACAACTGCTGTGTAATAAGAAAAAACCAAAGGCACTCAATAAAAAACCGACAAAAATCATTAATGCACTATTAAATAAAGTCAACGAGACACCGATAAACATGAACCCGATGCAAAGCAAACTCACACGGGACAACCCCAATCGGCGGAACCATTTGGCAGAATAATAAGACGCAAAGGTACCACTGAGATAACACAAGAAAATAAAAGTCACCTCAAATCGCCCCCAATAAAAAGGCGCTGCCATTAAATGTAACTGAATATAACTAAATTGATTCACCATCACCATAAATGCCAGTCCAGCAATGCAATACACTAACCGCATCTTTAAATCATTTAAGTGTAAGGCAAAACCTGAGATATCAGCTTTGCTCACATAACCTTTCACTTGTCCTTTAATGGAAGGAACAAAACGACAGCCTGGTAAAAAGTAACTCGACAAAAAACAGCCTACTAAGGTTAACACGAACAAAGTTTGCATCGATTGAGACCAAGTGAAATATTCAGACAAAGTCCCCCCCAATAATCGACCTAAAATACCCCCAAAACTGTTCACCGTAATATAAATCGCCCCCGCTTTTAATAATGAATCTTGACCTAACTCATCTTTAAAATAGGCCATAGCCACTGCAGGTAACGCAGCAAGTAATACTCCTTGTATCATTCTCAATATAAGTAACAGAGAAAAGTCGTGAGTCCATATCATTAAAAAATCGAGTAATGCGATTAAATATAAACTCACCATCGCCGGTTTTTTACGGCCAATACGATCAGACATGATGGCGAAAAACAATAAAGAAATAGCTAAGGTAAAACTGGTTACCGATAATAATAATGTCGCTTGGCTCATCGAGACCATGAAATGTTCAGCGATTAAAGGCAACATACCTTGTACTAAATACAAATTGATATACACCACAACCGAGGCAATGGACACTCCGGCAATGAGTCTCCTTTCTTTGTTCACTTGATCCATCGCTAACATTAATAGGCTACTAAAAAAGTAGACATAGTTTATCAATGCCACTAGCATAACAATAATAAATAAAAACTATCCAACCTATAAATTTTTGTTATGGATATAAAACAGCTTAATCACCTCAACGCATTAGTTGATACCGGCAGCTTTACTAAAGCGGCTGCACAATTACATATTGCACAACCAGCATTAAGCCAAAGCATTAAACGTTTAGAGCTAGCCCTAGGCGTGACATTAATCGATAGGCATTATCAAAGCAGGAATAAGCCCGTCAGCCTTACAGCAGAAGGCCAAGCATTACATACCCATGCCAAGCTCATTTTAAAGCAAGTGCAGCAAGCTGAAGCCCATATCAAATCCATGGCGAATTTAACGCGAGGAGAAGTGAGAGTGGCCGTATCGGGTATGTTAGGGTCATTCTATCTCCCCTCTCGATTAATGGCATTTAGGCATCAACACCCAAGCTTGAAACTGTCACTCTTTGAAGGAGGCACACGGCATGCATTAACAATGCTCCAAAATGAAGATGTTGATATCGCCATTGTCACTGCAGATGATCTCACTGATGAATTTGATAGTCATTTATTATTACAAGAGCAAATGGTCGTCGCCGTTGGTCAAAATCATCCATTAGCGAAACAAAACAATGTTACTCTCACTCAATTTTTTAATCATGAATTAGTGATGTTTCAGCCGGGATACTTCCATCGAGAGTGGGTATTAAAACAAGCTAAACGACTCAATCTTAATGCTAATATTGCTTTTGAAACAAACCTCATCAATTTAATTAAACAAGTGATTGCACAAGAATTTGCTATATCGAGTGTACTCAAAATGGTCATTGAAAATGAAACCACTATTTTAGCAAAGCCTTTCAACCCACCGATGCTTTTAGACCTTCATATTGCTTGGAAAAAACAACGCCCTATCAGCCAAGCAGATAGAGCGTTTGTTAATTTTTTAATGGAGAACCGATAAAGTTCACAGAAAATCAGATAAGAATATTAACTGGCATCGGGCTGATTTTCAGGCCTAGCATCGTTAAAGGCCGCTAATTCAAGACAGGCGGCATTCACTCTCATGATATTGGAATAAGGCGTCAAGTCGACGCCAAAACGCTCTGCATTGTACACTTGTGGTACCAAACATACGTCCGCCATCGACACTGTGTCGCCATAACAATATAAACCTGACACTCGAGTCAATTGGGCTTCTAACGCCGTAAAGCCTTGCTCAATCCAATGCCTATACCAAGCCCCCTTATCATCATCATTGATGTTTAACTGACTCGACAAGTATTGTAATACTCTCAAATTATTTAACGGATGAATATCACATGCTATCGACATTGCCATCGCACGCACATTTGCACGGGCTAAACTTGATGAGGGTAATAAAGCATGTTGAGGATACACTTCATCGAGATACTCCAAGATAGCCAGAGATTGGGTGAGCACTTCACTTTCAAACCCTGTGCTTTCATCATTCACCACAAAACTTGGGACTAATGCTTGCGGATTTAACGCCAAATAAGCCGCTTTGTGCTGCTCTCCACCTGCTTTTACCAAATGAACTGACAATTGTTCAACTGTGATTTCTTTTAAGTTCAATGCAATGCGCACACGATAAGCCGCACTTGAACGCCAATAGCCATAAAGCTTATTCATGGATTGTCCTTTTAATATCGATCCTTTTAAAAAGCGCCACAAAACTGGCGCTGTAGCCGCTAAATATTAACCTTGGTATTGCACCACTTTTTGATCGATCGCCCCAAAAATACTCTGGCCTTGTTCGTCCAACATTTCGATTTTAACGCGATCGCCAAACTGCATAAATGCCGTGCTCGCTTTGCCGTCAGCAATCACTTCCAACATTCTTTTTTCAGCAAGACAACTTGAACCTGCACTGCGATCATAATTTGAAATCGTACCCGACCCCACGATTGCCCCCGCACCTAAAGGTCGTGTTTTAGCCACATGAGAGACCAGTTGACTAAAGTTAAATGTCATATCGACACCTGCATTCGGTTGCCCAAATAAAGCGTCATTCAAATGGGTCATTAATGGAAGGTGAACCTTACTGTCTTGCCATTTATCACCAAGCTCATCGGGTGTAATCGCCACAGGTGAAAAACTACTCGACGGTTTAGCCTGATAAAAGCCAAAACCTTTGGCAAGTTCACCAGGGATCAGATTACGCAGCGACACATCATTAACTAACATCAGTAATTTAATGTGCTTATCGGCATCTTGAGCTCCCACTCCCATGGGCACATCATCAGTGATCACCGCTATTTCTGACTCAAAATCAATGCCCCATTCTTCGCTAGCTAGAGGAATATCGGCTTTCGGTTGAATAAAGCAATCAGAGCCACCTTGATAAACAAGGGGATCATGCCAAAATGTCTCAGGCATTTGAGCCCCTCGCGCTTGACGAACAAGCTCAACATGATTCACATAGGCACTTCCATCTGCCCATTGATAAGCTCTAGGCAAAGGCGAATGACATTGAGATTCATCAAAGTCGAGACTGTTCTCAATGAGTCCTTCGTTTAAAGCATCATAAAGCTCTTGCAATTGAGGATAAAGCAACGCCCAAGAATCCAATAACTGTTGCATAGTGTGGGCTATCGCTGGCACAGCAACGGCCTTTGATAAATCGCGACTGACGAGCATTAGTTGACCATCACGGGTTCCGTTATCATAACTTGCTAATTTCATATGATCCTCATTTATTGTCAAAAATTAAGACAATGCTTATTTTATTTTTCTCTGCAAGAAGCCTACCTTCATCCCGTGAGAGATAATATTATTTTGATAAAAATAGATAGCAAAGAAAAAGAAAAGATGCGTAAAGTCTTCGTTACAAAAGGTCGCAACTGTAGCGACCTCAATAAAAAAGTAAAATGAATTACGAAACAGGTTTAGGCTTACTGATTTTATACTCTCTTAATTTATTCGCAATCGCAGTATGAGATACGCCTAATTTTTTTGCCAACTGTCGAGTACTGGGATAAGCAGGGTATAAACGTCTGAGCAAGTTGGACTCAAATTCCTTCATTGCTTCATCTAAACAGCCTTCAAACTCTTCATCAAAATAACCAAAACCTTCTGCATAGGAAGGTAGCTTCAATTGCTCAATCGTTAACTCTGTATGCCCATCCCACATAGACACCGCCCTGAAAATAGCATTTTTCAGCTGACGTACATTACCGGGCCATGCATAATCTAATAAATGCTCACGGCACGCCGCGGAGATCCGCCTAATAGGAATAGAAAGCTGTTGGCTATAATGCTCTAAAAACATTTCAGTTAAAGGCAGCACATCCACTTTTCGCTCTCGTAAAGCTGGCATGTGGAAACTCAACACGTGAATACGATAGTAAAGATCTTCTCTAAAGGCGCCACTTTGACATAACTCTGCTAGGTTTTTTTGAGTCGAACAAATAATCCTAACATCGACCCTCACTTCCTCATTACCGCCCACTCTTCTAAAACTGCCATCTTGCAAAAAGCGTAACAACTTCACTTGAGCTGAGGTTGACATTTCAGCAATTTCATCCAGAAAAATCGTTCCTCCATCCCCTTCTTCAAAAAGACCTTTCTTAGAAACGGCACCTTTATTCACATAACCAAATAACTCCTCTTCCGCCGCGCTGTCTGGCATAGCGGCGCAATTAATGGCAATAAAAGGGCTTTCTCTTCGCATGCAAGCATCATGGCAAGCCCTAGCCATCAATTCTTTGCCAGTTCCCGTTTCTCCAGTGATCAACAAAGGAGCATCAAGCTGAGCCATTCGCCGAGCTTGTGTCAGTACGGATTTCATTTTATCACTGCTTGCTAAAACTGTCTCAAAGCCTGAAGATTGATTTTGCAGTGCATTAAACTGCTTTCCTACCCGTGCAGGGGATTTAAGCAGAACCACCGCCCCCGCTAAAATGGAACCACTGGGTCCATCAGGTAAATAGATAGGTAGCATTTCAGCTAAATATTCATTATCACCTATCGTGACTCGCGTTGCTTGCGCTAAGACTTGTGCTTCACTCAACCAACGGCTAAAGTTGACTCCTTGAACCCAATGGTTGAGGGGCTCATCTTGCACTTCTTGCTCTGACATCCCTAAGGTTTGTAAAGCCGATTCATTAACGATGCAAATTTTTCCCTTTGCATCCAGTGAAAAAACACTATCAGGCAATGTTTTCAATAATGTCTTAAGCGCATAATGTTCTTGTTCTGAAGGCATAAAAGATACCGTTCTAACATCATGTACGCCTTCAACTTTACGAATTAAGGGAAGTAATTCGCTCAATATATCAAAATTAACTTCAGCAAACTGCAAATAAAGAAAACCTTGATTACTTGCATCAATGGCAAATAAATTAATGCTATAGCCTTCCATGATAGTTAAAATATCTTTTGCTAAACCAACACGATCCAAACAGCTGACTTCCAAACGCATAATTTACCCTTTCCTTTTCGATATCAACTCGACCTGAACGCGACTCTTTAACATATAAACAATGAGCCGTTAGCGAACAAAACGATGCACTGATGGTTTAATGGATTAAACCAAACCCGAGATGACATTGGATATTTAGTGGGTATACGGTAAAAGGTTATCACGAATGTGGCAAGCATAGTTTACAAAGCGACCAAAAAAACAATAAAAAATGGCGCAAAAAAGCGCCATTTTATCTTGTATTAAACTATTATTCTGTCACTAATAACTTATCCGTTTTAGCGGCCATAATAAAATCATTCTGATGTAGGCCTTTCACAGAGTGAGACCACCAAGTAACCGTCACTTTACCCCATTCGGTTAATATACCTGGATGATGAAAATCCGCTTCTGCCAAATCGGCTAACGCATTCGTAAACACCATCGCTAACCTAAAGTTTTTGAACTTAAACACTCTTTCAAGTTGCATCACACCATCACGAACCACGACGGTCCAATCTGGGATCAATTTGATTAACGTTGCCAATTCTTCATCAGACACTTGAGGCGCCCCCACTTGACAGGCTTCACATTGCATATCTGCTAATTTGGTCATTATTATTCCTTCGCACTTATTTATGATGATAATTTCTGCTTTTGTTCAAATTTAGCGGGCAATAAGCCCAATTTTATCGCTTCTTTCACATAGGCCATGATATCCATTTTAGTAATATCATCTAGCACGCTAATATGATCTATCGCGTAATAAACAGGCTGCATGATATCGATACGATAAGGTGTTCGTAATACTTCAAGTAGATCAAAAGGCTTAATTTCTGGCGTTGGTCCTGTGACATAAAGCGTTTCACCCGGCGAGCTCAAAATTCCGCCACCATAAATTCTCAGAGTTTCAGGATCCGATTGAATGAGCCCGAACTCAACGGTAAACCAGTAGAGCCGAGCTAAGTACACCCGCTCTTGCGGCGTGGCAGCCAAACCTAATTGGCCATAAAGATGAGAAAAATGAGCAAATGACGGATTAGTCAATAAGGGACAATGTCCGAAAATCTCATGAAAAATATCGGGTTCTTGGAGATAATCAAGTTCCTGTTTATTACGAATAAAAGTCGCCACAGGAAAAGACTTATTAGCCAAGAGTTCAAAAAATCGACCAAAAGAAATAAGAGCAGGAACTGCCGCTGTCTTCCAGCCAGTGGTATCTAATAAAACTTTATCAATCTCAAATAATTGGGGGATCCTACTGCGAGGTAAAGATAAGGCGTCTAGCCCCAATAGATATTCCTCACAGGCTCGACCCGGCAATTTATCCAGCTGCCGAGTATACAATTGACACCAAGTATCATGTTCATCTTGAGGATATTGTATCACCCCGTTCAAATCAGCACTACGAGCAATATATTGTGTTTTTGTATTCATCGTTATTCACACACATTCGGTTGCAACTCTATTCATAGTTAACTAAAGCAAGCGTTTTGTTAACTATGATGCACTTAATTCTTTCGAGTGTTCATAATATTTTCGTAAAATTTTTGTTACACCTATTTCCAGAGCTATACCCAAACCACTTGAAGATGCAGGATTCAGCTGGAATTAAAACGCGTTTAGGCAAGGTCATTAATTGCTCCTGCATAAATGACATTTCCATCATCCATGATGGTCAGCTTGAACAGCGTGCTTAGTTATTCTAAGTTGATATTCAATAACGCAGAATAAAAGTGTTTGCTTTTACATATAAAGAGGCCAGCCCGTTGGGAGCCTGTAAAAAGACTAACTTCTACGTTGCATCACCTCAAAAGGCAATAAGCATTCTTTCAATAATGCGCCTTGAATTAAGCCTTTTTACGGGCTCTGAAAACATGCACTTTCAAGTGGTTTGGGTATATAATATGTGGTTGAGATTGGACAGAAATTGCGTGATGAAGATTTATTTCACCCATTGCCTACAAAAACAGTTTTGATATCACTATTTTGTCCGTAATATAGCATTACTCTCTGCACTCTTTAAAAGACTAAGGAAGAAAATGCAGTCTAATCAAATTCGCAAAGCCGTCATTCCTGTTGCAGGTTTAGGCACCCGTATGTTACCCGCAACAAAAGCCATTCCAAAAGAAATGCTACCGGTAATGGATAAGCCATTGATCCAATATGTTGTCAACGAAGCTATCGCAGCTGGGATTGATGAAATTGTGCTGGTCACCCACGCGAGTAAAAATTCCATTGAAAATCATTTTGATACCAGTTTTGAACTTGAAGCTCAGCTTGAAAGTCGTGTCAAAAGACAATTATTATCTGAAGTACAAGCCATTTGTCCAAGTCATGTTTCGGTGATCAGCGTCCGTCAGTCTCAAGCAAAAGGCCTAGGCCATGCCATTTCTTGTGCTTACCCCGTTGTTGGGAATCAACCTTTTGCAGTGCTGCTACCTGATGTCATTGTCGATAGTGCGAGTTGTCATCTACACATAGATAACTTGGCGGGCATGGTTAAACTATACAATGAAACACAAGTGAGCCAAATCATGGTCGAAGGTGTCCCTCAAGATCAAGTGGATCAATATGGTATTGCAGATGTCAATGGTCATCCCTTGTCACCTGGTGAGTCATACCCTTTAGCACAACTGGTTGAAAAACCAAAAGTCAATGAAGCACCTTCTAATTTAAGTGTTGTCGGACGGTATATCCTTCCTGCTGAAATATGGCCCTTATTAGCAAAAACGCCTGCAGGTGCGGGTAATGAGATCCAACTCACTGACGCCATTGCTATGCTGATGGAAAAACAAACCGTTAATGCTTATTATATGCAAGGTAAAAGTCATGACTGCGGTAATAAAATGGGCTATATGCAAGCTACAGTAGAGCACGCACTTCGGCACAAAGAAATCGGTAATGACTTTAAAGAATATCTAGTAAATCTTGTTAAGGATATGAAAATATGACTATTTTAGTCACAGGTGGCGCTGGGTATATAGGCAGCCATACCGTAGTCGAATTATTAAATTCAGGGCAAGATGTTGTCGTACTCGACAACTTAAGCAATGCCAGTGTCACAGCGCTATCTCGCGTTGAACAAATTACCCAGAAAAGCATCACTTTTTACCAAGGTGACGTGCTCAATAAAGCTTTTTTACAAAAAGTCTTTACCGATCATTCAATTCGCTCTGTTATTCACTTTGCTGGTCTAAAAGCAGTAGGTGAATCCGTTGAACAACCTTTACGCTATTATGAAAATAATGTGACGGGCACGCTATCGCTTTGCGAAGTCATGAACGAATTTAATGTTAAGAACCTAGTCTTTAGTTCATCAGCAACGGTTTATGGCGATCCTGCATCTTTACCTATCACCGAAAACTTTCCCATTTCCGCCACCAACCCCTATGGCCAATCTAAACTCATGGTAGAAAATATTTTATCTGATCTACATCAAGCAGATAATACATGGAATATCGCAAGGTTACGTTACTTTAATCCTGTTGGCGCCCACCCAAGTGGGCTAATTGGTGAAGATCCCAATGACATTCCCAATAATTTAATGCCGTTTATTTCCCAAGTGGCTGTAGGAAAAAGAGATAAGCTCAGTGTCTTCGGTAATGATTACAACACCCATGACGGAACAGGTGTTCGCGATTATATTCATGTCGTTGATCTTGCCCTTGGTCACCTTAAGGCACTCGAAAAGCTTAACACCCAGCCTGGACTCGTGACGTATAATTTAGGCACGGGTCAAGGCTATAGCGTGCTTGAAATGATCCATGCATTTGAACAAGCTTGCCATAAACCTATTCCCTATCAAATAACAGCGAGACGCCCAGGTGATATAGCGGCCTGCTACGCCGCACCTCAAAAGGCACAAACAGAATTAAACTGGCAAGCCAGTCATACGCTTGATGATATGGTAAAAAGTAGCTGGCATTGGCAATCTAATAACCCTAACGGTTATACTGACTAGGCAAATTGAACATCGCAGTCGCTCTTATCGGCTGCGTTCTTTCCATGAAAAAATCAAAATACAAACACAATAAAAACAATTAACTTACAATATAGTTTGCAAACCTTCACCACGCTTAAAATTCATTCATTACGATCAGTGAATAAAAACGACTTTAAACCCTCAACAAGTTCAACATAATGTTCATATTTAGAGCAGTAAGGATTTTTATACTTCTTTAATTTAACAATGTATACCGTTTTAATGCCATTACCTGACTATTAAAAATAGTACTATTGACTTTCAATTCATTTGAGCCAAAAAAATGACATTAAAGTGCCAAATTTTAGTGGTTTTCTTGGCTGAGCTTTAGCGTTAATATAATACAAACCCTGATCCCATGAAGATAGATCCGATGTTCAAAAAAAGCAAAACAGGTGGACTCACCTTTATCGCCCAAGGTACAAAATTAACGGGGGATATACAATTTACTGATGAAGCACTCATATCCGGTGAATTGCAAGGTACTATCCAATCGACAAGTAATATTAATATTGAACTAGATGGCTATGTTGAAGGCGAGCTTCAGTGTGTAGAGCTGAGAGTCTCTGGTAGTTTTAAAGGAAAATTAAACTGCAACAAACTCAACATTACCAGTACTGGTCGAGTCGATGGTGAAGTCAATTGCCAATCAATGGAAATTTTTGAAGGCGGACAATTTATTGGCATGCGTGTACGGGAAAGTGCAGAATTACTTTCTAATACTTACACACCATCAGAGCCTGCAAAACAATTAGCAGAAAATCCTGCTACCAGTTAAAATTTGACCCTGTATCAAATGGCCGATGGTAACAGATAAGGCTAGCTTACCTTTTAAAGTTAGCCTTATTTAGCCTCTTAAAAAGCCCCTTTTAAACCTTGGTTCGGTACTCTTTCAATAGTTGTACAAACGCTTCCCCTTCCCTGTCCAAGCTATCAAAAGGAATAAATAAATGATATCCCAAATATTTATTCAACATTAAGCTTCGATGGCCAAACATCGCCAGCACTCCCCTATAACGCTCATTATTAACTTCCAATGGCGTAAACTCAGCTCCTAAGTAGGTCTCTAATGTGGCAATATCTTCATCTTGTGCAGAAGCCGTCATTAATAATGGACGTTGCTCGGTGAGTAAACCGGTAGCTAATCGAGGAGAAATCACATCTAATACTGCATTAATGGATTTCACCTTTAACCCCACATAAGGCAAAGTGATCCACTGCCCATTATGATGTACATTTGGAATATCAATACGCTGAATATTGCTCCAATCAAGCCACACCTCACCTCGACGATGAAAATAACGTAAACCTTCACCATTAAGTGTTAATGTCGTATTCGGTTCAAGCTGCTTAGCCGCACCTAAAATCGTCACAATCATTCCAACAGAAAAAAAAACTAGCCCGATAGCAAAATTATCTTTGTTCTGCAAAAACAGAATAATACCTGCTATTAATGCCATCCCCCCCACGAGAGTGAGTGTGATCCCATTACGCTTGGAAAGCGGATGAATATTCATAATCGTAAACCTGAGCTTTCATTTTATTTTTCACCTTATTATACGCATTTACATAAGCCTTGCTTACCTTTCAATTCTACATTGTAAATATTTAGGTTTATTTCAATGGCAATAAATCAGACAGTGGTATGACGTCAATATTTTCAACTAGCTGTAATAAAAGAAAAATATCAAAAATCTTCATAAGGAGGACAAAAAACAAACAGATAACTATACAAAAGTCTTATTTAGATCACATTTTTATCTTTTCTATAAAATACATTTCTCCTATATACTACTGCGCAAACAAAAAACACTTAACATACTGCCAGCATTAACGATTGAGACACAAATGAAATTTAAATTATTATCAGGGATCCTGCTTTTAAGTATTAATTCCGTGCAAGCTGCATGGTGGGTTGAGCCAGATGATCTGGCGCTAAGAGCCGATATTCAACTATTAGCCGACACAGGGGTCATTCTTCAACCCGTTACTACTTACCCGCTTATGTGGGCAGGTTTGAAACAAGACATGGATAAAGCCGATGTCAACACACTGACCCCTCAGCAAACTGCAGCCTATGGACGTGTCAGCCAAGCTTTTGAAAAAGACACAAAAGCCATTGATACAAGCGTTGAAATTGCTGCGGCATCAGACACAACACGCTTTATTGGTTTCGGCCAAGATTATCGTGATAAGGGCCAATTAACCGTCAATGCCAATGTCACTAAAGATTGGTTTAGTGGAAGATTATCGGCCAGTTATCATGTTGATCCCATTGATGGCAATAGCGCACGCTTAGATAATAGTTTTGCTGCAGTCATGCTAGGCAATTGGATTTTTAGTGCGGGCGTACAACAAATGTATTGGGGTCCTGGGTGGGATACAGGCCTTATTCAAACCACTAACGCTAGGCCCATGCCAGGTATTAGCTTAACACGTAATAACAGTCATGCCTTTGAAACACCTTGGCTTAATTGGATTGGTCCTTGGACTTATACAGCCAGCTTTAGCCAAATGGAAAGCGATAGGTATATCTCTGATACAAAGCTGTGGCGCACCCGTGCAACACTAAGACCTATTTCCAAATTAGAAGTGGGCTTTTCTTGGGCTATGCAATGGGGCGGTGAAGGCTACGGTAATAGCTTCAGCGACTGGTGGGATGGATTATCCAATGGCGGACAAAACGAAAATGATTTAGACAACGGTCAAGAAAACATGTTAGCTGGATATGATTTTCGTTGGTCCGATACCGCCTTTGGGATCCCTTATGGGATCTATTTTGAGCGTATCCATGAAGATTTTCATACTGAAAAAGTAAAACTCATTAACGCCTCTAACATGGGCGGCATCGATGTCTTTATCACTCAATTAAACACCCGCCTTTTCCTTGAGTATACCGATACAAAAGTCGCATGTGGTATCGACCCTAACGCATATAATTGCATGTATGAACATGGCTTCTATCAAGACGGCTACCGTTATTATGACAGAAGCATCGGCAGTACTTACGATAATGACTCAGAAACCTTAGTATTGGGCGCGATAACTCAATTAGACGACAATCAAAATATTACTAACAAATTACGTTGGCTAAGATTAAATGTGGACGGCATTGATAACGCCCATCCTGATGGCGGCAATAAAGTGTCATCGGATCAGTACGAGCGTATGTATCAATTCGATACCAGCTACCACAGACCTCTTTATAACGGTACCTTGAAAGTAGGCGGTACCATTGGGTATAGCCAATACGTCACCACAGGTGGACATGACTGGGACACTACCATTTATGCCGGTTGGGGCCGTAGTTTCTAATTAAGCAGTATGATTTACTGTCTGTGAGATGACCCAAAACTGTTGACCCTTGTACTTCATTATCTTTATGAATTACAAGGGTGCTTTTTTCTTAATCATAATGCTAACGAGAGTTACAGTGACTATGATTAAGTCTAGTTGCTATTAAGGATTTCAATACTAAAAAATAGAATTAACATGGATATGAATTAAGGACTATTTTATGTGTGGAATATTTATTAGCAGTGATCCTCTAATAAACCCAAGCCAAATAGATACCATAGAAAAAACACTCGCTTTTCGTGGCCCTGATCACCAATCCGGCCTGCTCCAGTTCCAACAATGGTCTATTTATCATTCGAGACTGTCCATAATCGATTTATCAAACAAAGCAAATCAGCCAATATTCGATAAAGCTGGTGGTATACTGTTATTCAATGGAGAAATTCTTAATTATCAGGAATTAGGAAAAAAGCATTTACAAAAAAACTATACCAGTGATACCTTGCTACTCAGCGGGCTAATCATTAATAATAAACTCCATCTTGATGAGTTAGATGGCTTTTTCAGTTTCATCTATATTGATTTATTGGGACAACTACAATATTGCGCACGAGATAAATTTGGTGTTAAGCCCTTATATTTTTATAAAAGAAAAGAATATATTACTATTTCATCTGAGCCTAGCACATTAGCATTACTCTTTAATTTAAAACCAATTACCACCGCAATAGAAGAATATACGATATTAAGAGCCCCGATGTTTAACGGTTCATTCTATCATCATGTACAGCAAGTTTCACCGGGGTATTGCCTCGTCAAAGGATGCTATTTCAATCCCCTTGATCAGTTAACGGGTGAATATCAAACTGTCACTCAACATGAACTTAAACAAGCCCTTATCAAAGGCATCCATTCAAGAACCGTTTCTGATGCAAAAATAGGCCTATTACTCAGTAAAGGCATTGATTCAAACTTAATAAGAATATTGAGCAGTATCGATGCATATTACTCTATTGGCTTAAAAAATGCTCCGGACGTTGACTATCTAAAAACACAATCAATTGACAATATAGTCCTTTATGAATGCACCCCTGATGAATATAAACATAATTTTAAACAGTTACTAAAATTGCGTCACGAACCTATGTCCGTGCCAAATGAAGTACTCCTTGCTATCATCGCTAAAGAAGCGAAAAAAAACAATATTAAAGTATTACTATCCGGAGAAGGCGTTGATGAATTTTTTGGCGGATATGACCGTATTTTTCAATGGGCCCATACCACACCTGTCTTTGATATCGATGAATTTATCCAACTATATTGTTATACTCAGCCACAAAAATCGAGCCATACTTATACCTTACTAGAAGAAATCTTTAAGCAAAATCACTTCCCAAGCCCCTTTGAAGCCGTAAGATGGTTTTTCATACGCTATCACTTACCTATTTTATTTCGCCGCCTCGATTTTGCTTTAATGAGTGCGGGTATTGAAGGACGAGAGCCCCTTGCTAATATCCATACCTTTAATATTGCAGCTAAAATGGCACCAACACAATTAATGGGAAATCCATTAGGAAAAATGCCACTTAGACATCTTATGGCAACAATGAAAAACAATTCCTTTGCATTTGAAAAAAAAATTGGCTTTCCTGTCAATTTACAGACTATTTTTAAACATAAACAGAGCGCTTATCAAATTTGGTTCAACGAGAACCTTAAGGTACTAGAATGATCATTGGCTATACAAGTGGTGTTTACGATCTCTTCCATGTTGGGCATGTGAATTTATTAAGAAATGCAAAAGCCATGTGCGATAAACTCATCGTCGGGGTAACCGTCGATGAACTGGTGCTTTATAAAGGCAAACGTTCTGTCATTCCCTATTATGAACGTATTGAAGTTGTCAGAGCCTGTCAGTACGTCGATGTGGCTATACCACAAAATAATATGGATAAAGTATCAGCAGCCAAAAAAAATCATGCGGAATATTTATTTGTCGGTGATGATTGGTATGACACGCCAAAATGGCAAGAATATGAAGAACAATTGTTATCGGTTAAGTGTCAGGTGATCTATTTTCCTTATTCTCAAGGTACATCCAGCACCCTGATTAACGAAACATTAATTAACTTAAGGAGCAAACAAAATGAAACCTAAATAGTTTAATAAATAATAGGTAATAGCCAGTTCACATTATCAACCCTTTGACCAAAAAAGGTCGAACCTTCCAAAGTATGATGACCATAATCATAAAAATACTTTTGAAAATCTGGCCCTATTGCATAACAAATTGCTTTTGATTTGTTACAAATATAGTCCATACGATCTAAGACTATTAACTCTGAATACTGCTGTTTTAACTGATTTAATAATCTATCTGACTGTTTATGTAATTGCTTCCTATCTCGGTGAGTATATTGTTCAAAATGTTTTTGATTAATTTTAATCGCATCAACATCCGTAATATTCGCTTGACCTTTATCTTCTAATAATAAATTAAATAAAAAATCTGCATAGGTACGCCTTCCAAACTCTTCAAATTCATATATATTTTTAACAAATACTATTTTCTTGTCATCTAACATCGCCCGCTTAATCAATGCATCAAAAAACGCGAGATCTTGCGGTTTATACTGAGAAACATACATAACAACATCCGATGTTTGATAATTAGGTGTTTGATAAAAATTATCCTCTAATTCATTCAATTCAGTACCAAATCGAGCAACTTGAAAATATTGATGAGCTACCTCACTCCGTTTGAGTACATTATACATATCCTTAGAATGTGAATTCCCCACTATCAATAAGCGTTGCCTTGAGTCATTTAAATCGAACCAATGAATGCGATCAAACGCATTATCAGTCACACCATAGTCTGAAGTCATCGTCCTTTGCTTCAACCAATCCCAAGATGCAATCTGTAATGCCCTATTATCTGCTCGATAAGCTTTGACAATTAATTGTTTATCAGGAGAAAAACGACCATCAAAACTAAAATAAAACCCCGTCGACAAAAATGCACTACTCATCACAATGGCGGCAGTAAAAATGGCTCTTTGACTATATACCTTCTTATTTCTAAATGGCATTTCAACAAATCGCCAGCTTAAATAAGCCAATAAAATCGATGCAATACACAAGCCCAGCATTAATATAAAAGGAGGCTCTGTAAAACTTAAATATTTAGCAAAAGCAAACAAAGGCTGATGCCATAAATAAGCGCTATAACTAATTAATCCAATCCAAACAAAAACTCTTAAGCTTAAAAAAGCATGTACAAGGGTACCTGGTTGAGCAAATAAAATAATGAGCAAGGTTCCCAATGTTGGTACTAAAGTGTATAAGCTCGGAAAGGGAACTGTCTCATCAAATGCAAAAATAGCATAAATAACTAGTGCTAAACCTAATAAACTCAAGATATTTTGAATGTATTGCGTTATATTGATGGTGTGATAGTGGTAAAAAAAGAAAGCTGCAAACACACCTAAAATCAACTCCCACCCTCGTGTTGGTAATAAGTAGAAAGCCGCGTTAGGTGCATGGTATGCCCCCCATTGTGCCAACAGTAAACTCATCATAAATATCAAAACTAAACAAGCCAGTATCCACTTTAATCCTAAACGCCAAGTCCACATTAAAAATAAAGGAAACAGGATATAATACTGCTCTTCAACGGCAAGACTCCAAGTGTGTAACAAAGGTTTAAGCTCTGCAGCAGTATCGAAATAATCACTTTCGAGCCAAAATAAAATATTTGACGAGAAGGTTGAAACAGCAACCACACTTTGGGCGAAATCTTGTAAATCCATAGGCATAAACCATGCCCAAGCAAAAGGAGTGCAAACTAATATCACAAAAAATAACGCAGGTAAAATACGCCTTGCTCGACGCTCATAAAATGTCACGAGACTAAAATGACCTTGATTGAGTTCAGCTAGAATAATACTGGTGATCAGATAACCACTGATCACAAAGAAAACGTCGACTCCGACAAAGCCACCACTGAAGAGTTGAAACCCAGCGTGAAATAATATGACAGGCAATACCGCAATAGCCCTTAGTCCATCTATTTCTGCACGATACTGCAATTTTCACCCTATCCATAAGCAAAAAGTAAACTGAAATATGACTCATCTATTTTCATGAGTTTTATCAGTATAAGCAACATTATCTGGCTTCGCGAATATAACCTTCCTGTATAAAAAATGGAAAAGGCTAAAAAAACCTAAAAGTCACCAAAATTTAAATTAATTGCTATGGTTAAAGAAGGTCAGATAGCTGACGGAAATACAATGAGTTCAATCAACTTAGTTCCAGCTTTTAAATACACTTCAATTCTCATTGCTGAAGACTCTGCCACTCAGCGCTGCATTCTCAACAAAGTGCTTTCATCAATGGGACTCAATATTACCAATTGTGTCAATGGTAAAGAGGCATTAACCACCTTTAATCAAATGCCAACAGATATTGTTATTACCGATTGGCATATGCCTGAATTGAGCGGCCCAGAGCTATGTCAACAACTCAAAAAAAAACCTAATGCACCTTATATCATTATGCTAACCAGTAACATCGAAGATGAACATAAAATCTTAGGGATAGAATCTGGAGCTGATGACTATATCGCCAAACCTTATCGTGCTGGTATTCTTAAAGTAAAAATACTAGCTGCGGTGCGCATTATAAACATGCAGCTAGAATTAAAACAAAGCAACGAAAAACTGCAGACACTATTAACAAAAGAAAAGAATTATCTCAAGCAGATCCAGCAAGATCTCGACAGTGCTGCAAGATTACAGCAAGCACTATTACCCGACTCGACTCAACTGAATGAACATTGGGAAGTGGCCACATATTTCCAACCCGCAGCCGATCTGGCAGGGGATATTTTCCAATGTTTTAACATCGACAATCACCACATAGGATTTTATCTACTGGATGTCACTGGACATGGTATCGCAGCCTCAATGCAAAGCTTTACCTTAGCCCAAAGACTCGCAAGTGAACGATGTCCTTGGAACAAATTGGATCCCTCGCTTGTCGTTAACGAATTGAATCGAGATTTTGAAGATCCTGAATCTATGGGTCGATTTGCAACTTTAATGCTTGGTATATTAAATACGCAAACTGGTTCCGTGAAAATGACCAATGCTGGCCACCCAGATGCCATCATCATTAATGAAAGGGATGCTCAATTCATAAAAATTGAAGCCCAACTACCCATCGGGATCAGTAAGGATAACCAATACCAATACCAAGTATTCTCATTACATGAAAAACAAAAGTTACTCATCTATTCCGATGGTCTTTATGAATGTGTCCACCCTCGATATGGCATGTTCGGTCAAGAGCGTCTTTGCCAGCTGTGTCACTCTGCCAGCTCACTCTCTGCCTCATCGCTTATTAGACATATTAAGCACTCCATTACCTTATGGCAGTCCCACTCTTTACAAGATGATATTTCAATGATGATACTGTCTCCAATACACCATGATAAAAAAGGTTAGATTATGGTAAATCTTCAAATAAATTTAGATAAATCACATATTGATCAAATTCAAGTCTCTAAAAAAGTCAATGAATTTTTAAAACCCCATCTTAATGAACAACAAAAATTTAAAGTTGTAACTTGTATCATGGAAGTATTGGCAAACCTCATCGAACATAAAGATGATAGCCTTAAAGAAATTATCCTCATCATCCATTGTGATACTAGTGAAATTATTATCGATATACTTGATGATGCTCACTTCACTTTGTTAACCATTCCTGACACTTGTCCCAGCGTCAACGAAACATCGGGTCGTGGTTTATGGATATTACGTCAATGGATGGATAGCGTCAGTTTTCAACCCACAATATCAGGCACCCATTTACGCTTAACACTTAACAAAGAGTAAAAACAAAAATAAATTACTCATTATGATAAAAGACTAACTATATTTAACTATTAGAAACACTTTAAATGTTTTTGCGTTATGCATCGACACTTTGATAATGCTAAGTCGTCATGGATAAACTGATTGCCATTTACATTGATCTACTGATCTCATTAGGCTCAAAGGAAGGATAGCTCAATGCAATTCACCCCATTAAAAGAGAGTAACGCTTGTATTATTACTTTACCCAAAGAAATGCTCATGACCGAAACCCCAACATTAAGAGCTGCTATTCTAAAACAAATACAATCCGGCGTCACTCGGCTCATTATGGATTTACATCAAGTGGAGTTTATTGACTCAAGTGGCTTATCTGTCTTAATTTCTGCATTAAAACAAGCTCAAAAAGAAGAAGGGGAAGTCGTATTATTATCTCCTTCTGATGGTGTGAGAGCCTTAATTGAACTGACTCGGTTACATCAAGTGTTCCATATTTATGAAGATCAAGCAGCAGCAATTAACTATATATGTGGTCCCTTACCCAACGCCAGCAATTAATAAGATCATTTTTATGTGGCGATATTCATTACATTGGCTACCAAAATGTTATTTTTCCCCTCTCATTTTTGTCATTATTGTTTGTTTCATGGTAAGTGCATGCGTCACTCCCCCGACGCCACAAATGAGTGATATTTGTAATCCCCAGCATACTGAGCAATACCGATATATGTTTGAATGTCATTATTATGCCGATGATATCCCCTATTTACGGCATACTAATCTACAGTCTCCTAAAAAAGAATTAAAATACAAACATAATACTCAAAGGTATGTGGTCCAAAACCATCAACCTCCACTCCCCATGGAGCATATCATTTCAACTGGTGACAGGTTTGATATAAAAATTCTAAATGGAGAAGAATTTGAAGCTCAAGTGGAAGTGGATAATCAAGGTTATATCTATTTACCTTACTTAGACCCTATCTATGCTTATGGTAAAAGTATTCAGCAATTAAAAAGGGATATCATCAATATATTAATAAAAGAGCAGCTCATCCAGCAAAAAAATATTCGATTGAGTGTCAACCCATTACGCTGGGCATCCATTCAAGTCACAGTTTCCGGAGCCGTATACCACCCTGGTCAGTATGTCATTAATAACCGTTCCGAACGTGATCTAATGGATGATGCAAATATTCACACGGGCGATAGTGCGATAAAACGGACGATTGCGCAAGCAATAAAATCAGCAGGAGGTGTTAGCCCTAATGCCAAAATAAGTAAAGTCAGTGTGACTCGAGGGCTGCATACCTATTATTTTGATTTATCAGGCATCATAACCGGCGCTCCCGTTCCTTTTTTTCCCTTAATTGAAGCCGATCATATTCATGTAGAAGAAAGCTATTATTTTGATGAAGCTCTTGTCAGGCCATCTCAAATCACCGTCCCTGGTATCAGAGTGTTTATGTCTAACTTAACCGTACCAGCTAGCAGTAATTCTCAATCGGCACTGGACACACAAGCAACCCGTTTTCCTTATGGCACTCGATTACTTGGTGCAGCAATAGCAGGAAATTGTGTTGGCGGCGCACAATCGACAAATGCATCCAGGTATATATTGTTAACAACAAAAAACCCTCTTACACAAAAAATCGATGTGATTGAACGTTCAATTGACACCTTAATAACTCGTGCATGGGTACCGGGAATGAACCCACTTATATTACCCAGTGATGGTATCGCCTGTTATGATTCACGCATAACCAACTTCAGAGAAATCGTCAAAACCATTACTGAAATCATTATCCCAGCAACATTACTGGAATGGATAGGTAAAGAGGCATAATGACGAGCAATAAATCCCAACATACCTCTCGTACCCTTATTCGATTAAAAAATGCTATCGTTTCTGGCAGTAATATGTCTAGAAAACAGAGACGTAAGGTATATATACAAACGGCTGCTGCGAGTATTGCATTCATTTGGTTGCTCATTATTATTGTCATTCTTATCATACCCACACAGTACGTCAGTAAATGGACACTGATATTACCAGGCGCTGGCGCTGGCGCCGTCGTCAGCTTAGACAGCATCGGACAAGCAAACAGCTCATCAAAATCCCCCTATGCCAGCTCAGCCATCGATCCCAGAGAAAACTATAAAGCTATTGCGACAAGCTATATCGTGCGTAGCCAAGCAGCTAAGGCCCTTGACGTACCCACCAGCGCAGTTGCAAAACCGAAATTAAAACTGCCAAGTCAAACTGGATTAATGCAATTTAGTATCAAAGCCAATACTGCTAAAATGGCACAAAAACTGGCTTGGGCGAATTATAATAGCCTACAAACATTACTGACAACACTCAGAGATGATGAAATAAAACAAAGAGAAATGAGTATTAAATCTGGCATGGAAGGCTTTGTAAATAAAGTCGGAGACACCCATGACAAAGTGCTTGATTTCCAATCAGAGACAAAACTACTCTCACCAGAGCAATTTAAAGAGCTCGCACTCACAATTGAAAGGCTTCGTCATTCTCAAGTAAATATGCAAGCACAGCTACACGGTCTCGATTCCAGTATAACAACATTAGAGGAGCACCTCTCATTAACAACAGCACAAGCCAGTGATTTACTTACACTCAGAAATGATCAACTTTACCGTCAACTCCTCATTAATTACGCTCTTTCAAATGCGTCATTAGCCGAACTAACAGGACAGCATGGTAACAAACATCCAAAACTGACGAATCAACGGGATAAACAAACATCATTACTTGTAGCACTTAAAAAGCGAAGCCAAACACTCATAGGTTATCAAGATCCTCGCTTTATACTCATGCTATCAGCTGAAAACACGGATGGCCGTGCCATATTAATCAAAGAATTACTGAGTTTATCAACAAAAGCTGCAGGTCTTAGGAGTGAACTTGATTCATTAACCGTTCAAATCGCACAACTACAAGAAATATTAATCGATAATAATGATGAAATAGCCAAGCTAAATGATCTCAACAGAGAATATCAGGTCGCCACTGCTGTATTTACTTCTGCGCTAGCTAAAATGGATGTCGGTAAAGCCGATATTTATTCTGCTTATCCTTTAATACAATTACTGGAAGCCCCCACACTTCCAAGAAAACCCGATAAGCTCTTTACTTTACTGACTTTAGTTGGAGGTGTAGCTGCAAGTTTATTTATTCTCATAGGACTGGCCTTATTATGGATCCGCAAACCTATTCTCCAAAAAATTCTGACGAGCGATTAATCTGGTATAGCATCACCTGGACTTATGGCTTTTGGTTATTTGGCGCAATGTATTTTATTGCTCCAGTGATTGGCTGGATATTATTCTTGAGAATGTTAAAACGTATTGCCTTGGATAATCAAACATTTAGTTTTAGTATTGCCAATCAAATTTGGTGCCTAGGCATGTTCATCATGTTAATCGCACTCTTTGTTGGTCACTTGAATTTTAATTTAGGAACATTAAAACTCATCAAATCCAGTATTGGTTGGGCTAAAGGATGGGCCCTAATAGCCATTTTTCCTTTACTCGGTGCATTGGATATTCGCCCTCAACTGTTATATAGAGCCACTTGTATTGTATGCAAACATACTCTCATCATTTTTCCATTTCTCTTTATTGCCTGGAAAGTCGGACTGCCATCAACCTTATATATATCCCCCTTAAAAATACTGGGAGGATCAGGCGCTGAATACTTTAGTGTCAGTTTATATGAAATCGATCCCGGCAGCGGCCAACCAAGGTGGCGTCTATTTGCTCCATGGGCGCCTGCGTTAGGCATGGTTGCTAATTTATTTTTTATCTTTGCGACACAAGAGCCAAATAAACGCTACCGTTGGTACGGTTATTTAGGTAGCATATTGATGATCCTTATCTCTCAATCCAGACTCGGTTTAGCATGTTATCTCATGTTAATCGGTTATTTTACGTTTATTCGTTGGTTAAAATCCCCCATATTATACTTTTTTGCCAGTCCATTATTATTACTGCTCGGCATATTCGGTGTCCAAGTCATAGAAAAAATTGAAAGTACAATCAGTGCCATAAAAGCAGCCAGAGCTGGCTCAACACGCGTCAGAAAACACCTAGGCGAAATCGCTGTACAACGTTGGTATAATGAAGCCTTCACTTGGGGCCATGGGATCGTCGAAAAAGGGCCACATCTTGTTCAATATATGCCCATAGGCACCCATCACACTTGGTACGGATTATTATTTGTCAAAGGTATTGTAGGCGCTCTTTCTTTGGGTATTCCCATGCTAATCAGTTTTATTTTATTATTACGCTATATCAATCATTCTAAAACAATTCAGGTTGCTTTTGCTTTTTTGCTGCAACTAGTTGTCTATACATTTGGCGAAAACTTAGAAACCTTAGCCTACCTATATTGGCCCGGTTTAATCATTATAGGGATCGCATTTAAACAAATTGATATCTTCAAAAAAGCATCTAACAATTAATATTATTGACAAAAAATCACTAAAGTTTTTTTTTATCTCCTATACTATGATCTATTGAATACGATAGGGTATTCTTGATGTTCGAGGTAAAGGAATGCCTAATTGGTTTAGATCTATTTTTAAATCAAATAGCCACCAAATTTTGGGCAAGAGTCTCTTTTGGCTAGGCTCAGCCCAAATCATAGGACGCGTTGTCAGACTGGTGTCAAGCATCATTATTGCTAGGCTACTCACTCCGGAAAATTTTGGCGAAGTGGCCATTATTCTCACCAGTTTTGAGTTAATTAGCACTCCACTAAGACGCCTGACCACAGCACCTTTAGTAAAACTAAGCGATGATGATTTTCGTCAAGCTCTGACGAATGCGAATAAAATTAATTGGCTGTCTTCAATTGCTGCGTTCATTGTCATGTCATTACTCAGCTTAGTCTTGAGTCATTTTTATCAAAACACCGATTTTGTACTGCCAATGATATTCATGGCATGCAGCTATTTGATATTACCCTTAGGTAAACTTCACGTCGCATTCAATTTACGTCAAAATCGTATGCGCGTTGTCGGCAGAGCAGTTTTATGGCAGACCCTCTTAGATGGTGTGTTTACAGCCATACTTGCCCTCATTGGCTTTGGTATTTGGGCCATTATTATTCCGAAAGTATTAGTCACCTTTGTCTGGGTATTTATCCATACCTATAAAAATCCACTTCCGAGGCAAAAAACACAAGAAAAAAAGGAATACATTAATCCCCCCCCGCTCAAAGCCCATTCTTCAAATGCATTATTGAAATTTGGCCTCCCCGTCAGCATAAGTGATATCGCACTGGCCGCTAGGCAAAATATCGATTATTTGCTTATAGGCTACTTTCTAGGCGTTGAAGCTCTGGGCATTTACTTTTTTGCATTTAACACCAGTTTAGGGATCAGCCTTGGGCTTATCCAAAGTTATGGCGTCGCCTTGTACTCACATTTATGTAAACCATCTGAAGAAAGCTTACACATAAAATTTCAGCAATCTTTAAAGTTTATTTTGCTGTTAACAATCCCATTAATCACATTACAAGCCAGCCTTTCACCTTGGTATGTTCCACTTATCTACGGTGAAAAATGGGTTGAAGCAGGCGCCCTTCCGGTGTTTATTCTATTATGCCTAAGTGGCCTAGTCAGACCTTTAGGAGAAGCGGCCAGTCAATATTTAATCAGCAGTGGCCGTACTCAGTTAAACTTGAAAGCAAACCTTATACTCACCCTGTTATTAATCATATCCATCAGTTTTGCAAGCTTTTGGGGACTCACTGCCATCGCCTGTGCCAGTTTAATTTGCTATTGCATTACCCTACCCACATTCACCTACTTTTTAATTAAACAGCAAGACAAGCAGACTAATGCATTGAAAAAGGAGTTACCCAATGACGCCTAAATTCTCAGTCATTATGCCAGTCTATAATGTCGAAGACTTTGTTGCCGAGGCCATCCAATCAGTGCTCGATCAAAGTACTATCGATTTTGAACTCATCATTGTCAATGATTGCGCTACCGACAACAGCTTAAAAATATGCCAAGCCTTTAATGATCCAAGCATTATTATTGTTAACCATGAGGTAAACAAAGGACTCGCAGCTGCTCGTAACACTGGAGTGCGCAATGCGAAAGGAGAATATTTAGCGTTTTTAGACTCGGATGATTGTTGGCATAAGGATAAATTGACCGCCCATTTAAAGCACCTTGATAATTCACCTCAAGTTGGCATTAGTTTCGCCCGCTCAGCATTTATGGACTTTGAAGGAAATAAGCTTGATATTTATCAAATGCCTCAACTGACCAATATCGATACTGGTCTTTTGTTATGTCGAAATCCCGTTGGAAATGGCTCTGCTCCTGTCATTCGAAAATGTACATTTGATGATATTGCTTTTACATCTGACACTTATAGTCCTGGAGAAAAATGTTACTTCGATGAATCCTTTAGGCAATCAGAAGATATTGAATGCTGGTTAAGAATTGTCGCCACCACTCAATGGCAAATGGAAGGGCTTGCAATGCCATTGACTTATTACCGTCTCAACCGAAAAGGCTTATCATCTAATTTAATGAAACAATTCGCTTCTTGGGAAAAAATGATCGATAAGGCAAGAATATTTGCGCCAAATGTACTGCAGAAGTTCGAAAAAAAAGCACGAGCCTACCAATTACGCTATTTGGCTCGCCAAGCTATCAGAAATGACAACGGTAAAGAAGCAGTAAAATTTGTCAATAAAGCACTTTTTGAAGCACCGTCAATTCTCAAAGATGAGACAAGCAGAACGCTAGCCACCTTAGCGGCGGCTTATATGCTCTTCTGTCTTCCCCATGCTTTATACCAGCAATGTGAAAAACTGGCGCATAACATCATAGGTTATTCGCAAAAATTAAAGATTAAACGGGACCAGCAAACCCTTAACAGGAGTTAATATGAACAAGGGTCATTCAATTAACATTAGTAAACGAATGAAGATATTTATCCGTTTTATCGATATATTATTCGCTTCTTTACTATTAATACTATTCTCACCCATTTTACTGTATATGTGGTTAAAAAGACGTTGGCAATTTGGCAAAAGTATCGAGCTAATTTACATTTACGGAAAAGGTCATCACCTCATTGGATTATATCAATTTACAGGTGGCAGTTTTTGGACAAAATTACCTCAGCTTTTCAATTTACTAGAAGGAGAAATCACGTTACTCGGCATAAAAAATTATTACAGCTGTGAAGAAAAACCAAAAATAAATCATAAACCTGGCTTGATGTCTTTTGAAATCATCAATGCAAATATAGGATTAAGCTTTGAATCAGAAAAAGAATCACTAACACTTATGCATAAAAGTATAAGGGCATATTGTCTCGCTTTGGTTCAAGCACTGTTTTCATATATGCTTTTTTCATCCATTAAGCCCCATAAAAAACAAGCAAAAAATAAACTGACATTACTAGGCATTTCTCTTAAAAATATGACAATGGTGAAACTCATCTCGACCATTATCTCAAAAACCAGAAGTGCCCAAAAAATGGAGCAATTTATTTTTATGAACGCCGATTGCTTCAATATCAGTGTACATAACAATCAATATAAAAATGTTCTAAAATCATGTCAGTATATTTTAGGTGATGGTATCGGCATTCGTATTGCCAGTATTTGGAAAGGCATCGCCCTTAAAGATAATCTCAATGGCAGCGACATGTTTCCCCTACTTTGTAAGCAACTAGCACAAGAAGAACTTCCTCTTTATTTGCTCGGTGGCAAGCCCGGTATCGCAGAAAAAGTGGCTAAGAATATGCAAAAGCAATATCCAAAACTCATTATTGCCGGAACACAGCATGGCTATTATCATCTCGACAAGAGTACCAATAACCACAATATTATTAATGCGATTAATCAATCAAAAGCAAAAATATTATTAGTCGCCATGGGAGTGCCGACTCAGGAGCTATGGCTAAATAAATATCAATCACAACTCAAAGTCGGTGTTGGTATAGGGGTCGGTGGACTGTTTGATTTTTATTCAGATAATATTAAACGAGCGCCTCTGTGGTTAAGGCAAATGGGCATGGAATGGGTGTACCGCCTCATCCAGGAACCTAAAAGAATGTGGAAACGCTATATCATAGGTAACCCATTTTTTTTAATTCGCATCTGGAAAGACATTAGGCAATCACAAAAACAAAAACCATCGCCTTCTTCGATACAACAATCAACACTCACTCGCACCAAGCAAACTTTTATCCAGCTAGAATTTAATGCCAAAAAAGCTAAGGTTCTTCGTTCCCGCCACCTCGCGAGACAAAAACTCAACAAATTAAGTAAACGCATACTGGATATTCTTATTTCTACATTAGCCATAATTATCTTATCACCATTACTACTTCTGATTGCTTTACTCATTCGTCTAGAATCTTCTGGTCCAGTATTTTACTCTCAACAAAGAGCTGGAATGGATAATCGGCCATTTACCATGTGGAAATTTCGGTCAATGTATCTTGATGCCAATGAACGGCTTAAAAACCTCACAAATGAAATGCAAGGAGGTGTGATATTCAAAATGAAATCCGATCCTCGTATAACAAAGGTCGGTAAAGCTATTCGCAAAACATCAATCGATGAATTACCCCAACTATGGAATGTACTCAAAGGCGATATGTCTCTAGTTGGACCAAGACCGGCACTGCCAACTGAAGTTGAACAATACAACTTAAATCATCGAACTCGATTAAGTGTCAAACCTGGCATTACTTGCATTTGGCAGGTAACAGGTCGATCTGATATTCCTTTTGAACAACAAGTCGAACTCGACACAGATTATATATACCAACAATCATTACTTGCTGATATCTGGCTACTAATAAAAACAATCCCTGCCGTCATTTTAACCCGAGGGGCTTATTAGAGGAGGAGATAAACATGGACGTACTTATTTTTGCCCATAGACACGGTAATGAACTAAGCCCTTTAAATCAATATTATTGTCCCGCTATGTTACCTGTGGGCAATAAAGCCGTTATTGATTACACAATGGATGACTTATCTAATAATAATATTAAAAAGGTCAAGATCATTATCGCAGGTGATACTTCAGCCATTAGCAATCATTTAAAACGAGGCGAAAAATGGGGAGTTGATATAGAATATTTCTTATGCAAAGAGCAAGAAAGCATCAGTCATATTCTAAAACGCCTCACGCTAACATCAAACACACCTTTGCTGCTTATTCAGGGAGACACATTAAGAAGTCCTTGTTTGGCATCATTTTTAACCAAAGCCCAATCGAACAAATCTAAATATATTCAAGCCAGTATGCAAGGAAAAAATGCGGGGATAGTCTTATCCCCCAACGCAAAAAGTATGGCTAATGATCTTCATCTGTTGACCAATAATGACTCTGAAACATTAATATTAAAAGCGAAGGAAAAACAAACGGTCACTATAACCTTATCGGGCAAATGCTACCCCATAAATAACTTTGGTTCACTTGTAAAGGCAAATCTAGATTTAGCAAATTTAGCCATTTCAGGATTAAAACCGACTGGGCGAAAATATGTAACCCCTCAACAATCAGAAACCAATATTTACCTCAATGCCAAAACCAATATCGACAATCTGAATACCCATAACAGCACTGGCATTATCGGGCAATCCAGCCAAATAGCCAGCTCAATAACATTGAAAGGCACCAACGTCATAGGAAGTGACTGCGTTATAGACAACCATTGCCATCTTGAAAATAGTTTAATTATGCCCAATACTTATGTGGGTCAGGGACTGGATGTTATAGACGCTATTTTATGCCACAATATATTGATATCAATAAAAAATAATGTTTGTATCCAATTGGATGACCCGGTCATTTTGAGCCATAACAGCAATCAGGAAAGCCCTCATAACACTCCTATATCAGACAGAATACTCGCGTTATTTGGTTTGATCATCACAGGTTGTCTATCACCCATTTTTATGATTTGGGCGCTTTTGGCCAGTCCGCTTGATCCAATAAAGCAATATGTTGTCTTCGATAACAATGGTAAGAAAATTAAAAGCTGGCAATGGAACTTACCCTCCCCTTTATTTTCTCAACTACCAGTACTCATCCATGTTCTGCTTGGTAAACTTGATCTTTTTGGTTATGCACCACAGACTCAAATTAAAGATTTTGAGCAGTTTAAGCTTGACAACATACGCTATGGTTTATTTGGCCCAGTTCAATTTTTTCTTAAGCCCTCGGCACCAGAAGAGGAAAAATCCATGATTGAAGCTACCTTCAAGCATACTAAAGGAAAAAAGAAATATATTTCCTTAATATGGAATGCCATCAGAAACTCTCCTCAAATCAATTAAAAATCCCATTAGTTTACTCTAACCACAAGCTTAATGATTAAAGGAGTCTAAGGTTATGAACATAGCACTTTTCAAAGGAATACTGATAAAAATTTTATACACATTGTCCAAGTTTTCACCTCGGAATCACAATAAAGCGGTATTTGGCAGCTATAAAAATCGCTTTACTGATAATGCCAAGTACCTTTATCTTCACTGGCAACAAACTAGATTTATCAGGAATATCTGGATCAGTGGCGATAAAGCTCTCATCAACACACTCAATAAACAAGGCATGGAAGCATATCACCGCCGTTCAATAAAAGGGATTTATCATGCGCTAACAGCCAAATACTTTTTTTATAACAGCTATATCGGTGACGTTAATCAATATTTCGCCAACGGTGCCATTAAAGTCAATCTCTGGCATGGTTCTCCTTTAAAACGTATCGAATTTGATATTGTTAAAGGCCCCCTTTCTAAGGTTTATCACCCCAAAAAACAATCATACAACCTACTACATCATCAAGAATATACGCCACCTGACATTATTCTTAGCCCAAGCAAATTAACCGATAAAATTTTTTGTAGTGCATTTAAATTATCCACAGAAGCCCTACTGCGCTCCACCAGCCCCAGAATTGACTTTCATCACCGTTATCCACAACAACAAAAAACAAAACAAGATATTTTTAACCATATGAATATAAAGGAAACACCAGAAAGTCATTTACTGCTATACACACCTTCATGGCGAGATAAATACCAAGATAAAAACCCCTATAAAACAGCATTTGACTGGGAAACATTATCGAATAAATTAGTAAAATCTAACTCCTTACTTTTGATAAGGTTACACCCTAATGAAATTCATTTAGCCAAAGAACTTGAACAGTACAATAATGTCCTTGATATTTCCCATTGGGAAGATGTTTACTCAATATTGGGAAGCGTTGATTTATTAATCACAGATTACTCATCTTTATTTATTGATGCACTACAATATAATGTTCCTGTCATTTTCTATCGTTTTGACAAGGAATGGTATGAAAGTCAATGCCGTGAAAACTACGACTTTGTAGAAAAAATATCTGGCATTGGCCCAGAATATACTCAATTTGATGAATTGCTTGTTGCCTTAAACCTCGAAGAAAAAGAAAAAATCAAAAGTGATCAGCATCTTCCCCCCTACTCGGTTTGTCACCCTTTTCATTCCGCTTATGAGGATGCCAAACAACATTTTTGGGAACCCAGTCACAAAGACGCTTTTGAGCACATTGAAACATACGTCAATCAATCACAATCAAGGTAATGTGTAATATTCTTCAGTGAGTTGAATTAAGCGGGTGAGCTCATTGACTGCCAGCACATTAATCCCTGCCGCCGCTTCTCGCCCGCCACCCGTAGCAAACTGACTACATATCCTTGCCGCACCTTGTTTATTATTCAGCGGAGCACGCAAAGAGACCATGACCTCTTGCGCCGATTGCGCCGATTGCGTGGTTAAGACTAAATGCGCCTTATTTGGGGCGCTATTGGCTAAATGATTACCCAATACACCACTAATACGACTCGACCAAGGCCTATCAGGCAAACGATAAACACTCACAATATCGCTGCTATAATCGGGAGCAATGGCTAGCGCATTGGCAAAATCCTCATCGAACGCGGCTTTTAATTGATAATAAATCGAGCTTGTATCTTCAAATAATGAAAACGGATCGGGAAACGCTAATAATGCTTCAAATAACGCCTTAGGGTGAAAATGTAATTCCTCAACACGGCTTCCATAACCATTATAATTAATTAAAGTCCCTAGGCTCTTTAGTTGATCTGCTTGCTCATCACTGAGTCCCGCATCTGTTGCCAACGTATCAGCCACCTTAATTAAATTATCCCCATAAGCCGCTGCAATAGCCCAAGTATGGTATTGTCCCTTAAGCACTTCATCGACAATGAGCCCAGTACAAATATTGGCATCAAGATGAATATGGGCCGTTAAATTATCATCCTTTGGAATGGCACCACTTTGATGATGATCGGCATAAAAAATGGAAACGCCTCGCTCAAGCGCTCTTGTTAATCCCTGCTGATTTTTTTGCATCGACACATCAAGTACCGTGACCGTATCACCCGCTTGTAATTGGTCACTGAGCTGATTAAGCAAGTCAATGTCCCGCTTAACACCTGTGATCAACTCGCTCTGTCTCGGCTCTGCCAACCTTAATTGCAGTAATGCAATAATGCCATCGGCATCACCGTTAAAAATATCGTAATGCATGACACCTTTACCTTATGGCTTTATGACCTTATGGATCAGCCCTTGTTCTTGCAAATAATCCACCACTTGCTGCGCGCAAGACTCTATACTTTTGCCTGCGGTTTCAACACGTATTTCTGGGCTTTCTGGCGCCTCATAGGCCGAATCAATGCCCGTAAAATGTTTAATCTCACCGCTGCGCGCTTTTTGATATAAGCCTTTAGGATCGCGCTGCTCACACACTTCAAGAGGCGTATCGATAAACACTTCAATAAAATGAGCCTCTTGATTCAAGCGACGCACTAAATCTCTATCAGCTTTAAAAGGCGAAATAAAGGCCGTTAATACCAATAAACCCGCATCCACAAACAGCTTTGACACTTCGCCAATACGGCGAATATTCTCCACTCTATCGAGATCTGAAAAACCTAAATCACCATTGAGTCCATGACGCACATTATCGCCATCAAGCACATATGTATGACACGTTAGTTGATGTAGCAACCTATCCACCGCATTGGCAACAGTTGATTTTCCCGAGCCACTTAACCCCGTAAACCACAATATGGCGGCTTTATGATGTTTAATACTCGCCCGCTCGTCATGACTCACACTGGCTTGATGCCATACTACATTTGCCGATTTATCAGGATCATCAAGATTAATATAAGGTGATTTCGCCATGTTACTTCCTATCCATTATGTCTTTGCTTTATAAAAAATAAACAACTCAAAAAGGGAAAAATACTGGTACTGCCAACAACACTATCGCTGCATAAGTCACACTCACCGCCGCGCCCACTTTAAAAAAGTCAGTCAGCTTGTAACGCCCCGCATTAAACACCATTAAATTAGTCTGGTAACCATAAGGACTGATAAAACTGCCACTGGCTGCAAAAGCCACTGTCATCACAAAAGGCATCACATCAACCCCTAACCCCAACGCAATACTGTAAGCAACAGGAAACATCAGCGCCGCAGCCGCATTATTGGTGACCAGCTCTGTCATTAACCAAGTCGCCACATACACCGCGATTAAGGCTAAATACACATGACTCTTATCCGCCCCCGTATTGACCCAATGACTCAATATCGATACTAGATCAGAATTCACCAATGCATGGGATAATAAAATAGCTGTCGACACCACTAACCAAATATCGATGGGAAAACGGCGGGTAATTTCATTCACACTGATACAGCCTGTGAAAATTAAAATCCCCAATAACAACAACATGGACTGCATCATATCCAACAGGCCCGTGGTGGCTAATCCCACACCGGCTAAAAAACCGCCTATGGCTAACCACGCTTTCCAACCATTGAGCCTAACTTCGGGTTCAACCCCACTGAGTACAATAAAGTTTTTACTGATGTTACGCCGACTGGGATAATCTTCACCCACAGCGAGGACTAAAAAGTCACCACTTCGAATAAGCACTTCCCCTAATTTACCCGATATTTGCTCGCCATCTCGGCGAATAGCCACCACAGCGGCATCAAACAAAGCTCGAAACCCCGTTGATTTAAGACTACTCCCCACTAAAATACTTTCAGGGCGCACCACCACTTCGGTTAAGTTTCTATCCAATAACCCATTTTTATGCGCAAAAGATTCAAGCCCAGTAAATTGATCTAACTGCCTGACCTTGGTGACCTCACCAGAAAAAATCAGTTTATCATTTTCTTCAATCACTTCAGTGGGCGCAACAGGACTAATCAATCTGCCATCACGCACCACCTCCACTAAAAATAAGGACTCAAGGTGACGCAAGCCATTAGCTTCAACGCTGCGACCAATCAGCTCCGATCCTGCTTTCACCTTAGCATCAATAAAATACCCTTTTGAGCCATTATTTTCCGCATTAATGTTAGGCAGCCAAGTACTGGTTATCCTGAGCACAATACCGCACCCTAAGACCAATAACGCACCCACGGCAGTAAAAGAGAAAAAATGTAAACTCTTCCCTTGCGCCTCAATATATAAACTGTTCACAATTAAGTTAGTCGAAGTGCCGATTAACGTCAGTGTGCCCCCTAAAATAGCGGCATAGGACAAAGGCAATAGTAACTTACTGGCAAAATGATGTGGGTTATTGCGTATAGGCGATAACAGTGTCGCCACCACCGCCGTGTTATTGAGCAGTGCTGAGCATAATGCGGTGATCCCAAATAATCTCAGCCAAGTGGATTGATAGTTACTCACTATCATTTTTGAGGCGATAACACGTAATAAGCGGGTTTTTTCCAATGCAAATGAACACAAGACCAATAGCACTAAGGTCACCAATCCAGGATTGACCATACTGGACAATAATTGCTCTCGTGACACTAAACCTAAGGCCACCAGCGACATTAACGTCACCCCAAAAACAGCGGCTGGGCGCTGCTGAAATGTCACTAATCCTAAGATAGTGCCCAAAAAAATCCCTAAGGTTAAATAAGCATCAATAGACATAAGACCTCAGATGATTAAAACGAAATAAACCATTAATCCATTTGCTAAAAAGTCATCATTCACAATGTCATAAACAATGTCATAAACAATGTCATAAACAATGTCATAAACAATGTCATAAACAATGTCATAAACAAT
>NZ_CANLKR010000048.1 GCF_947491715.1 uncultured Shewanella sp.
AACGAAGTACATGAAAAAGCCAGTCGGGGGTTCCAACTGGCTTAATAAAAACCGTCAACCTATTTTAGGACTAGACACTTGATTATTATTGAACTGTCATGAGATGACTCATGGAAACCGATGATCTGGCAGTGTTCAGGTTACCCTCTATGAGGGGGGGAACCGACGTGAATAAAGGGGGCTGTTGTTTTTTATGGGCATTTGAACTGCAAAATGGACTGTGATTAGGCCCAGAAGGCCATTTGGCTAATTGTGCATCGTTCAAGTGAGTGGGTGATCCATGGGAAATGATATCCAGAGGAAGGCAGGTTTTGTAATGGTATGGGGCTTTAATTAAGAATATTTGTTTTCGATTTAAGAATTTTTCATCATGTTAATAAAAGTTTGACATTATGTGGTCATAGACATGTTTTTCTAAGTGCGATATTCATTATTTAATCAATGGGAATGGATGTTTTTAGTTAAGCGTTGTTGAAGGTTTAGCATTTTTACTCATTATCCCAATAAGGCGTTTGACTAAAACGTTCGATAAGAAAATCGATAAAAACACGGACCTTGAGGGGTAAGTAACGATTTTCAGGATAGAGGGCGTAGGCTTGTAATTCGGCAAGTTGATAATCGGGTAAAATGGGCACTAAGGTTTTATTCTTAATGGCTTGCCAAGTAATGAACGTGGGCAAATCAACGATTCCATGGCCCGACTCTGCGAGTGATTTGAGCACTTCTCCATTATTGGCTGTAAAATGGGCCTTTAGCTGTAGCTTGTGTGCTTGACCTGACTTATCTGTTAGTACTAATCCGCTGTTATTTGTGTGTTGATACTTTAGCAATCGATGCTTTTTGAGGGCTTCTAATGTTTGTGGGGTTCCCTGCTTCGCTAAATAATCAGGGCTTGCACACAGAATATGTCTAATGGGGACAATATTTCTGGCCTGCAAACGGGAGTCATCGATGACAGCTCGATAGGGCTGAGTAATACGAAAAGCAAGATCGACACCTTGTTCCACTATATCCACTTTTTTATCAGAAAAATCCACTTCTAAGGTGAGATCAGGATGTTGTCGCATGAAAATGTCGAGTGCGGGGGTGAGATGATGGATCCCAAATGATAGCGGCGCGGCAATGTTAAGCGTACCTTGTAGTGATCGGACTTGACTGGATGCATGGCAATTAAGTTCATCAATTTCATCGATAATGAGTTTACTGCCTTGATAATATGCTTGACCAGCTTCTGTGATTGTCGACTGCCTTGTTGTACGTGTGATCAGCTTGACCCCTAATCGGTGCTCGAGCTCTGATAATCGCTTACTGATGGCAGATTTTGCCATATTAAGTTGCTCAGCAGCACGAGTGATACTGCCAGCTTCAACGACCCGAGTGAACACTATCATGTCTTCTATTTGACCCATTACTTTGCCTTTATGAAATGCCTTTAATTGTTTATTTGATGAGCATTGCTCTGGCTGATTACGCCATTTTCTATTGTTCACGATTCGAGAATAGTGATTTAATTTTTTTTGTGTTTATTCATTATAAGTTAACACTTAATCTGGAGAACAACAATATGAAGGTCATTTCATCAAGTGGACTTCCTGAGTCGATCAATAGACTTGATGGTTAATGGGAGCAATTATGGAGCAAAAGCCGATGTCAGTGAATACGCAATGTGACAAATCAAGTGTCGATAGCAATCAAACAGTACCGAGAACCTTTCAGCATATTATCAAAGGGCAAGGTGTATCAGATGGCGATGGTGTTCGTATCAATCGTTTAATCGGTAACCGGACACTCATGATGCTCGATCCTTTTTTATTATTGGATGAATTTTCATCAGATAAGCCTCAAGATTATATCGGTGGATTTCCAAGTCACCCTCATCGAGGCTTTGAAACTGTGACTTATATGCTAGCGGGTAAAATGCGTCATAAAGACAATCAAGGTAATGAAGGGGTGATCAGCGCAGGTGGTGTGCAATGGATGACGGCAGGTAAGGGCATTATTCACTCTGAAATGCCAGAGCAGCAAGCGGGACTATTGCAAGGATTTCAGCTGTGGGTCAATTTGCCTGCAACGGAGAAAATGACAGATCCTGCTTATCAAGAATTTTTACCGGAGGAACTGCCTATAGAGAAAGGTGGGCAAGGGCAAGCGATTACCGTTATCGCGGGTCAAACCAATAATGGAACAAAAGGGGGAGTGAATAACCTTTGGGTGAAGCCCACTTATTTAGACATCTCTTTGCCTGCAAAAACGTTGTTTGTTCAAGATTTACCCTATGATGATAATAGTTTTATTTACGTTATCACTGGTGACATTCAATTAGCGGGCAGTGAGAGCAGACTCAAGCAAAAAGAACTGGGTATTTTTAGTAAGGGAAGCCAAGTGCAGTTGCAAGCAGGAGAAAGCGGGGTGAGATGTTTACTGATCTCAGGATCGCCGCTGAAAGAGCCAGTAGAGCGGGGTGGGCCTTTTGTAATGAACACGCAAGTTCAGTTGATGCAGGCGTTTAGTGATTATCGTCAAGGGCGTTTTTAATCGATTTGATTTAAATGAAAAGATGTGATTTCGGGAGAAAAATGATGGGGTTATTAATTAAGGGGCAGTGGTCTACCGACTGGTATGATACGGCATCAAATCAGGGCCAATTTAAGCGCTCAGAATCTGCTTTTCGTCATTGGGTGACCCATGATGGCAGCGCTGGGCCTTCTGGAAAGTCGGGTTTTAAGGCTGAAGCGGGCCGATATCATTTATACGTGTCATTAGCCTGTCCATGGGCCCATCGCACGTTAATTTATCGAAGTGTAAAAGGGCTTGAGAAAATAATCAGTGTGTCAGTAGTCAATGCTCATATGGGCGAGCAAGGCTGGCGTTTTAATATGACTGATGATGGACAAGGTATTGATGATCTTTGGCTTAATTCGTTTCATCAATTTGATGAGCATGCTGCCAGTATTGATAGTGTGAACGGCAAACAATATCTTCATCAAGTGTATACTCAATCAATGCCTGATTTTACTGGGCGAGTGACGGTGCCAGTATTGTGGGATAAGAAAACACGGCAAATCGTGAGCAATGAGTCAGCGGAAATTATTCGCATGTTTAATTGTGCATTTGATGAGGTGGGCGCCCTTGAAGGGGATTTTTGCCCTGATGAAATGGTTAAACAAATCGATGAAATGAATGATATTATTTATCCATCTATTAATAATGGCGTGTATCGAGCAGGCTTTGCGACCACACAGGCGGCTTATCAAGAGGCTGTGACAGAATTGTTTGCAGCTTTGGACCGTTTAGAGCAGCGTTTAGTCACACAAGATTATTTGCTGGGTAATGACGTGACTGAGGCCGATTGGCGATTATTGACCACACTTATTCGATTTGATGCGGTTTATGTGGGGCATTTTAAGTGTAATATTCGCCGTATAGCAGATTATCCCCACCTTCATGATTACCTCAAGCGACTGTATCGCTTTGCTAAGGTTAGCGATACCGTGAATATGGCGCATATCAAAGCCCATTATTATGGCAGTCATAAAATGATCAACCCCACAGGCATTATTCCCGTGGGGCCTCAATTGGCTTTTTTAACTTGATATCATAAAGCGGATTTAGGTTCGCCGTTTATCAAGCCAATCATCCATTGATAAGCGGCCGCCGCCAGTGATGAGTAAATAAAAGCAAGCTAATAACATGCAAAAGTCATTTCGAGCGGCATGAGACATGGCCCAAAAGCCAGTACGGATCCCTTCGGGTAAGTGAAATATCCATAAGTCATGGCCTAACAAAATTGGGATTTTTGTCGATATGATGGCAACGAACATAATAATGATCAGGGGAATAGCTGCGAGACGAGTGAATAAACCTAAGATAATCAAGAGTCCACATAATGTTTCAATGATACCGACAAAGGGACCAAAAAACTCAGGCCAAGGTATGCCAATTTTGATGAAACGCCCCGAACCTAAAATCTCTGCGTAAAAAAGTTTTTGTAATCCTTCTGGAAAAAACACGATAGCCCCGACTAATAAACGGATTAATACAGTCCAAGCGGTTGTGTCTGTTTTACGCCAAGGTAAAGATTGCATTTTAAATAACCTTTAATTGAAAAAGGGTTAAAGCCTGATGACTTGCTATTAATATAGTTGAAAATAATGACTATGGGCTGAGTATATATCCTTGGCTGTTTTATTTAAGCACACTGTCATTCAACACGCCTTTATCGATGAGCTGTTGCAAAATATGGCGGCTTTTTTCACGTAAGGTATCCCTGAGGAGGCGAGCGGCGGGAGTGATAGACTGACGGCTAGGAAAGATAAGCCAAAGCTCTGTTGGTGTAGGAGCATAGTCTGGCAGGATATTAATCACTTTATCTGAGAGTAAATCATTCGCCATATCGAGGCAAGATTTGAGGGCTATCCCTTTTCCAGCGACGCACCAGCGATGGACAAGATCGCCATCATTTGAGGCGTGTCTACCACGCATTTTTATTTTAATATTCTTTTTTGACAGCGATTGTTCTCGCGGCGGGTTGCCTGCGGGTAAGGGGGCTTGAACAGCGGCTTCTTGATATGAAAAGTCCCACACATCATTGATGATATCTTGCAGTTGATAAAAAAGGCCATTGTGAGAGGTTAAATCTTGAGGGTGCCGAGGCAGGCCATGTGCCTTTAAATACTCAGGGGTGGCACAGAGTAGACGAGGGACATTGCAAATTTTAAACCCGTACACATTGGCATCACTTGGGGAGCCATATCTGAGTGCCATATCGACAGCGTCGCGATAAAAATCGATGTTACTGTCATTAACGTTAGCTCGTAGGTGAATGTTGGGGTGCGTATCCATAAAGGTATCGAGCCATGGAATGACAATATTACGGCCCAAGTCTGAAGACACGGCTATACGCAGTTCTCCATCAATGATATCGAGATCATCTTTCATGTTGAGCTTGGCTTGCTCAAGCATCTCCAATGCTTGTTGGCATTGAGGTAAATATCGCTCTCCGGCGCTGGATAGCCTTAGGTGTCTTGTGGTGCGAATGAATAATTCTGCCCCTAAGGCTTTTTCGACTCGCTTAATAGCGACACTGGCTGTGGCGGTTCGCATGTTTAAATGGGCTGCTGCAGCAGTAATACTGCGAAATTCGGCGACTTTTAAAATGATTTGAAGATCTTCAATGAGCATATTGTCTAATAATTTTTGATAAAACTGTAATAATTATCCTGTTTAATTAGCATAAATCAAGTTCTATACCGCTTACATTAACTATTCACCCAGAGAAAAATCATGAAAGCCACCGAATATCACCACCCGTTACCTATCTATGACAAAGCTTATCTGTTCATTGCATTGTTAGTATTGATGTTTAGCGTTCAAATCATGCGTGTTACCCCTATTATTTGCTTTAAATTGTTGCAAAAAAGTTGATAATTAACTTTTATTTGTGTAAAAAGTGCAGAATTTGTTTCTATAGGAAAATTATGGCTATTTTAGATATTTTGACTGCGCCGGATCCCAGATTAAAATTGGTTGCGAAAGCTGTTGTTGATTTTGATTCAATTCAAGTATTAATTGATGACATGCTTGAGACACTTTATGCCACCAGCAATGGTATTGGTTTAGCGGCAACCCAAGTGGGTCGCAGTGAAGCCATCGTGATTATTGATATATCCGAGAAGAGAGATGAGCCACTGATTTTAGTTAATCCTAAGGTGGCGAGTGGTCAAGACAAAATGATGGGGCAAGAGGGCTGCTTATCGGTACCTGATTTTTATGCGGATGTTGAGCGTTTCTCTGCCGTTACGGTCACAGGGCAAGATCGTTTTGGCCAGAAGGTGACCATAGAGAGTGATGATTTTCTTGCTATTGTGATGCAACATGAAATCGATCACCTTAATGGCAACCTGTTTATTGATTATTTATCGCCTTTAAAGCGTCAAAGGGCTGTTAACAAAGTTGTGAAACGGCTAAAAAAAGCCAGTTAGGTTTTATCATGCATTTTTTTGATGAGAGCCTTAATGACAATCAAATTGTGGCAGAAGGATTTACTCAAAGAGTGCGCGGCCATCATGCAGAGGTGATGGCATTATCAAGTTATCACAGTGAGTTTGATGGTGACCTTGATGAGATTGTTGCCTATGTCACGCTTGAGCCTTTGCGGGAAGAACGCCCTCATGCGCTCAATGATTAGCGCATAGCGGTATTCAGCATGTGGTGGTTGCCATGCTGGATCCCGAGCCAAGGAACAATGGCAAAGGTATTCATATTCTTAAAGCAGCAGGTATTAGGGTAGACATTGGTTTAGAAGCGAAACAGGTGAAGGCTTTTTTTGCAACCTTATTTCGAGTATTCATAATGTGTCATCGATTGATAGTAGATGAAAGTGACTTTATGGTGAAACGGCGCTAAATTGCTTTTTTGCGCCGTTTGTATGAGAGACTCATTGATTACAGGCAGAGCATTTGTCCTGCGACTATACAGTCTGGGCCATTACCATCAGTTTCGGCACAAAATAGATTGGTTTCATTGTGGTGGCTGGGGGTTAGGTGCGTGTGATTGCCTTGCGAGCTTGCGTGGACGCCATCTATTTCACATCGCCCTCTTATGTTATCAGGGTTATCATCTTGTAGGTCTTCATGATTTCTTATTACTATATGATTCCATGGGATAATGTCCACCACTTCCCTTTGGTAGTGGGTATCAGCAGTATTTCCCCTACAACCATAGCAACGGGGATCGTCTGAATTGGGGATGGCAGCATTATAATCGTCAAACATAAAATCTTCTAAGTCACAGACGGCGCGGATTGAAACAGCACTTTGATTTGCGTTTGGGCAAGATTGTATACATTCAATGCCGCCGTAATCATCTTCATTGACATCTGGAGAGTCTTTAACGTAACATTCAAACTCTAGATTTTCGGCAACCGCATCGGTGCGAAATTCGGTAACATTAATGTTGGCGTAACTTGATAATATTTCTTCTTTATTTTCAATTTTTTGTAAGATATTTATCGTGTCAAAAGTAATGACGTCCTTAGGGTTAGTGTGTAAAAATTGATTATAAATAATGGTGTTGTTGAGGCTATCTGCGTGATCATTATCGCAATTGTTTTGCTCACCATGACGAGCATTGAGGTTTATGGAAGGATTATTACTGATATGCTCTAAAGTAAAGTAATTGGCTTCTATTTGATTAAGACTGGTACTTTGATGGCGATTTTCTTGGCCGCAACGATGAAAAAGGTAAATACCGCCATTGTCGTTTAACGTCAGATGGTTATTTTTGATCAAGTTATGAGCTGAGCCATCAAGTGACATGAGTTGCTGCTGAGTATTGACATGAATGGTATTGTTGTTAATGTGATTGAAATTAGACTCTGCATCAAGATAGAGCGCCACAGTATTAGAGACTCCTTGTAGATTAGAGTGCGCTAAGGTGACATGGTTGACACCTGGGGATAGATGAAGCAAGGGGCGCGATAAGCCTTCGATGTCGATATTGTTAAGCATGATGTGGTGAGGGGATGCCTCATTGAGGCGCTTAGTGTGACCCGCTTGTAGTGATGATGTCTGAATGTGATTATCTTGCGAATGAATGCCCATACCACTAATGCGAATACTGCCTTTGATTCGACAGTTTTCGATATTGATATGTTGAGGAGTAGACCAAGTATTATTGGCTTCTTGACGTGATTGGATCACGATGGCGTCATCGACATTGGCGGCAAAAATGCCCGCATCAATACCCGTAGTGAGATCAATCATTGCATTGTTACAGTTCAGGCTTGTGTTTGATGCTGTTTCGCCTTCAAACAGTATTTTTTTGGTTATTACATCATTACTGTCTAGGGTTAAATTACAGTCTATTGAAACGGTATGATTATCTTTGGTAATTGGGCTTAGAATGTCAGATTTTTTATCTGTTGAACAGATATTCTCGGCCGCCATGGCTGATGTGAGCAGTAAAGGGATAATGGTAAAAAACAATAATAATAGCTTATTTATTAATAGCATAGAAAATCCTTTTAGTTTGATTAAGCAATGAGTTTAGGTTATTGGACGTGGTTCAATATAAATAAAGCTAAACATTAGTTTTATAGTTGCTGTTTTTACCGTGTCAATGTTTTATCTATAAATTAATGTGCTGTAATGAAAAATGGAAAAATAAGTCGAGGGTGATTGAGTGATGTTTTAGCCTATTTTTACATGTTAACACCACTGGTTGATTACATGGCCAGTGGTGTTAAGGTGATCAGCAAAAATATTCATACACAATATTTACAAACAAATTTGCTGGCCAAGTATGTGGCAATCGCCACCATTTTGATCATGTTCCTTACACCCTATAAACGTTTGGTTGTTATAACTGGGGTAAGCGTGATTATGGCTGTTTTCAAGATAGTTGCTTGTTTCATGTACAAGGCATTCACTGTCCGGAAGCGTATCACTTTCACGTATGATATCCATATGTCCCCAGAGAGGTAAGTCAGAAAGTGAAACTGAGCCCCATTCTAGGTTGCACGCTGCTCTGACTGCAGCACTGATTTTGTTATCAGGACAAGTGGCATATTCATAACATCCGTAACTGTCTGTTTCTATTTGACATTCAAACTCAACAATTTCAGGCTCGATATTTTGCTTAAAAGATGAAACACGAAAATTAGCATAGACAGAAGCTTCATTTAAGGCCTCATCGTTATCAGAGCCAAAGCGAATAAGTTCATGAGGTTCGGCGTTCAAAAATTGATTATACATCACAGTATTGCCTTCTGTATTATCGAGATTATCCGTCGAGCTAGTATGTTTGAGTTTGACATTATCGTCATCAATGCAATAACTCTGTTCTCCATTGTTTGCACCAATATTCACCGCAGATTTATCATTTAGGTAATTATTGTAAAGGAAGTAATTATTTTTAATACTGTTAAAACTGGCGGTTTGATGGCGAACCATACCGTTTTCGCCACAATTGCGGAAAAGATAAATCCCTCCTGTATTATTTGCAAATAAATAATTGTATTCAATCGTATTGTATGCAGATCCATCGAGTGCGACCATATACTCTGATGTATTAACGGCAATGGTATTTTCCAATATTTTGTGGTAATTCGATTCAGCATCTAAGTATAAGGCGACGGTATTTGATGTGCCGTGAAGATAAGATTGTTGTAATGTGACTCGATTGACACCAGGTGATAGGTAAAGGGCGGGGCGGTATAAAGCTTCGATTTCAAGATTTTTCAATAAAATATTACTGGGTGCAGAAGCATTGCTTCTTTGTGTATGTCCAGCAGTTAACGATGAGGTGGTGAGATCATCTGCGAAGGCATTATCATCCATGCCTGTAATACGGATACTGCCCATTATTTGGCATCCGTGTATGGCAATATTTTCAGGGACAGACCAAGTGTCTTTATCTTTAAATGACTGGATAATAATAGTGTCTTCATCCGTCATTGAAAATATTCCTGCTCTAATGCCGACATTGAAATCAATTTTGGCACTATTGCAGTTCAATGTGGTATTGGATGCACTTTCACCTTCAAAGTATACTTTTTTGGTGATGACATCGGTGCTTTTTAGTGAGACATCACAATCAATTGTTACACTTGGCCGTATTTCAGAGACGCGTTCTAATATCTCTGCTTTTTTCATGTCGGTACACACATTAGCGGCATTAACAGGGAGATTAAATAAAGAGGTTATTATGAATATTGAAAACAACATGTTTTTTCTATTACACATATTAAGTCCTTTTGATGTTTATGAGTAAAGTCAATTACCTAAAAAATTGGAGTCGATATACTTTCATCCTTCATCAGTATGATCTTAACTTTATATTAATGGTCATAGTATTATTCATAGCATTGATTTTTTAGTCCCTTATCATGCCTTATTTCTCAATGATAAGGACTAAGATATAATGACTATCATTTTTTTTGATAGATTGAATAATAGTAGCTCATCACTTGCCAGAAGTGTTTTTTCAATTTAAATAAACTCGAATGCGACAATGTTATGACTCATTGGGGTCAGACTTGGTTTTTTTTTAAGATGTTGTTTATAATGATGTGGAAGATAATGGGGAGTATTCAATATTCATCTTAATTTGTTATATTGAAAATCTGTTAACCACCTGAAATATAATAACAATAATTTAAAATATTTTGAGTGTGTCCATCTTTTAATTTATCACCTTTAAACTCTCTGTTTAGCACTTATATATTTTTTTATTATGAATGAGAAACATTAAAATATAAAAATAGTGTTTAATATTGCTTATTTGGAAATGATTGCTTCTACTCGAGTGGATTACTATCAAAGATTGGTCTGCCAGATAAACTTGAAATTTTTTGCCCTTGAAACAGGATTAAGACCTCAAGAAGGCTTATCGACGATTGTTCCTGTCACCATTAACAATTTAACGCCTATTAATGACAGAACGAAAGAAATTTATCAATTATCGTCATAGCAAAGGTTAATGAATAAGAATAGCTAAACATAAAGTTCCGCTGAATTTTTATGTCTGCCTATTCAGTGCTGGTATCAATAGAGAAGCTTTTATATGATTGTCTAACATTGAGTGAAACAGATCAGCACCCATGAAGAGACATTTTGATAGTTTAGCCCGTGAAATGTTACAACAAAGACAAACGACTCACGAAGTATGTCGTCAATTTTCTCGAAGTCCGAGTAAAGGAAATTTGAAGCGGTTGAAGTCACTTTTTGCCCATTGTGGAGAAAGTGTATTTATTGAAGCGGGCTTTCATTGTGATTATGGACAATTTATTGAGTTAGGCGATCGTGTGTTTATTAATATTAATTGTACTATTTTAGATGCAGGTCGAGTCAGTATTGGTCATGATACCTTAATTGGCCCTAATGTTCAGATTTTAGCCGTGACGCATGATGTGGATCCTAAGAGAAGATTAGAAAAAGGCAGCTATGCACAAGATGTGATAGTTGGCAATAACGTGTGGTTAGCAGCCGGGGTGATTATTTCACCTGGGGTGACCGTGGGGGATAATAGCGTAATAGGAGCTGGAAGCGTGGTCACTAATGATGTGGAGGCAAACAGTTTATATTTGGGCCATCCTGCAGTAAAAGTAAAGGCAATCTAATAAATGAATGATTGTTGTTGATTTTGGTTTATGTTGCTTGGTTTGACGTTCATTTAAGGACATTGACATAGCGAGGTTGGCTATACTGAGAAGAACATGAATAATACTCATCTTTTGCAGTATTAGACGTGTAGACATCTAAACGTCCTTATGTATAATGGAGTCAAGAGCATGATGATATTGTTAAGAAAAGTATTTTTTTTTATTGTTTCTCCATTTTTATTAATGGCTTGTGCAACGCCTGATGAGTATGTAGAAATTGATGGTATTGTCAGTTATCAGACTCCCGTTAGCCTGCCGGATACTGCAATCTTAACGGTGAAATTAAAAGATATAACGGATAGGACACAACCTGCGATCATTTTAGATGAGCTTAATCAAGAAAATGCCAGCTTACCCGCTCGTTTTTCTTTTACTGTTCCTAGGGATGCTTTCGTGGAAGGGCATATGGATATTATTAGGGCTTATGTGAAATACAAAGACAAGTTGATGTTTATGAATGTTAATGCAGTCAAAATTGACCCTAACTCCCATGAGCCTTTGCTCATCATGCTTGAAAAAGTCAGTGAATAACCGAGGTTGAGCTCACTTTTTTACTGGATAATTGGTTTATTAATATGAAATAGAGGCGAAGTATGCCGGTAAAAATCCCTGATGATCTCCCCGCTGCAGAAGTACTAGAGTCAGAAAATATTTTTATCATGTCTGAAACAAGGGCAAAAAATCAAGATATAAGGCCTATGAAGGTACTTATCTTGAATCTTATGCCTAATAAAATAGAAACAGAGACTCAGTTACTCCGTTTATTGGGTAATACGCCTTTACAAGTTGATGTTGATTTATTGCGTATTCATGACAAAACCTCTAAGCATACTTCAATTGAACATATGGATAACTTTTATCGCGATTTTGAAGATATTAGGCATAAAAATTACGATGGGTTAATGATCACTGGTGCTCCTTTAGGGTTATTACCTTTTGAAGAAGTGAGTTATTGGGATCATATTTGTGACATTATCGATTGGTCTCAGCAACATGTCACATCGGTATTATTTTTATGTTGGGCTGCACATGCAGCTCTTTATCATTTATATGGTTTGCATCGGCGGGTGCTCGATAAAAAACGTTCAGGTGTCTATCTACATCAAAGAACCAGACAGCATTATCCTTTATTGCGAGGGTTCGATGATGAATTTTTTGCACCGCATTCTCGTTATGCTGAAATGGACGTGGCTGATCTTAGGGCGCACCCAGATTTAAATGTATTAACAGAGTCGAGCGAAGCGGGAGCCTACATGGTATTGAGTCAGGACAATCGTAATTTATTTGTGATGGGGCATCCTGAATATCAGAAATTTACCTTAGATGAAGAGTATAAACGTGATGTGCAAGAAGGCATTGACCCCGCTCAACCTCAAAATTATTACCTTAATAATGATCCTAATAATAAGCCGATCGCCAGGTGGTATGGTCATGGCAATTTGCTGATCAGTAATTGGTTAAATTATTACGTTTATCAATTAACCCCGTATGATCTTGCTAAAATTAGTCATGAGCCATAACCGTTTAATGTTTTTATCATGGCGTTTTCAGTGGAACAGGTTAAAGCCCCCTCAACATTATGATAATGGCTGAAAGAAGAGGGGGGAGGTTCATTACTTCTGTGAAGCGTAATAGGCCGCTACATTAATAATATCTTGCTCGCTTAGCATTTTTGCCATAGGCTCCATTGCAGCAGCTTGCCCGCCCTTACGCTCTCCTGCTTTATACGCTTTTAATGAAGAAATTAAATAAGCTTCGTTTTGCCCACTGAGATTGGGATAAATTGGCATGATGGCCTTACCTGTAGCTCCATGGCAGGCGACACAAATAGTGGTGGCTTTGGCTTTACCTGCTTCAATATCAGGGGCGCCTGGTTTGGCTGGGGTTGCTGGTGTCGCTGGGGTTGCTGGTGTCGCTGGGGCTGCTGGTGTCGCTGGGGCTGCTGGTGTCGCTGGAGCAGCTGGTGTCGCGGGTTCAGCTGCTATTGCGGATGTTGCTGTTAATAATGCGGCGGCAGCTAACATAAGGTTACGATTCATTGCTCTTCCTTGTTTGACGAGTTTTACACGGTAAGTATTAACACTTGAATACCGTGATTAAAATGTATTTTTTAAGTGAATCATAGTATGGGGGAGTAACTCGTTGTAGATGTGTCATGTCTCTTTATGGCGAGTTACTCATCATGTTGAAGTACACCAACCGCATTGGAATACTAACCCTTTACAGAATCCTTCTTAACTGCGATAAAATGCGCTTACTGTTATCGTCAGTTTTTACATGAGTGTCTATTTTTTAACATTTAAAGCAATCAATGTAAATGAAGAGATGATCAGCAATTTTTAGAATATCTATCATAAAGTAGCGAAAGCCTTATTTTGCCTTTAATAGCGCGGAGTTTGTTGATACATTAAAGACCATTTTTTAATGTTGAATTTGTGATCTTGAAGCTGAATAGGTGATACAATAGATTGACTTTTCATTGATTGAGATGATCGCTTCTTGTGAGAAATATTATTCGCATTATTGCTCATGTCTGTGTATTCATTGCTGTAATAACTAATTTGGTGTTGAATTAAATGTTTTTCATCTATTTTTCAAATTTGAATGCCGTTACATTTCACTCATAAGTCTTGTTTTTTCTGGTGATAAATCAGAGTTATTTATATTGTTGATATTAAAAGTTATTTATAAAATATTGACTATAATAAAGTGTTAAAAAATGATAATAATAAAGGTAAGTTGAATGCAATTGACGGATATTACCGTATTAAAAACCGCATTAGATTGGTTATATCAAGGTAAAACCTTTTGGTTGTGTACCATTTTGAAGACTTATGGTTCAGCGCCGCGTCCTGTGGGGGCATTGTTTGCGACTGATGGTCATTTAAGGCGAGGCTCTATTTCAGGTGGATGCTTAGAAGATGCTTTTATTGAAATGTTAAATAATGGCGACTTTAATGGTTCTGCCTCTGTATTTTCATACGGCGATCATATGCAAGGAGAAGCGATTGCGACAGAGCTGCCATGTGGCGGTACGATCCGCTTATTAGTGGAATGCTTACAACCTAGCGATAATGTTTTGGCCCACTTAGAACTGTGGTTACAGTTGGCTCAATCCCATACAGGCTACGTGCGTCATGTGAAGCTTCAAAGTGATGATATTCATATTGAATTAACCTCAGATCAGCCTTCTTTGTCAGTGGTTGAAACCTCTGATTTGATTGAGGTGTATTATGAACAAGTGTGGAAGTTCATCATACTTGGAATAAGTCAGGTGGGAATGAGTGTTGCACAGTTAGCCATTATGGCGGGTTATGAGGTGCATGTATGTGATATGCGAAAACAATTTGAGTCAAGTTGGACGTATACTGCTGAAACGGGTGGGGTGGATGTCACTTGGATTTCTCCTGATATTCTAGTGGATAAGCTTGCCGACAATCGAACGGCAGTATTAGCGTTAGCCCACGATCCTCGCATTGATGATTTGGGGCTCATGAGTGCCTTTGAGTCTAAGGCTTTTTATCTTGGTGCCATGGGGTCGAAAAAGACCAGTATTGCCAGAGAAGAAAGACTTAAACGAGTGTGTGATTTGTCTTTTTCTGATTTGACACGTTTACATGCGCCCATTGGATTAAATATTGGCAGTAAAACGCCCATTGAAATTGCCATTGCGATTATGGCGGATGTGATCAGAGTGAAAAATAATATTTCACTTGATGTGCTTTAATTGTCGGTATAAAAAATTAAGGTAGAAGTTGTTTAACAGGCATTTTTAGGTAAATCTAAATCAAGATCACCATCGGGTACGCAGCAGCAAGGTAAACATTCACCTTTTTCAAGGTGCGCTAAAGGCTCGGTTATATAATAGACTTTTCCATTGATGATGTTGGTTTTACAGGCACCACAAAATCCACTGCGGCATTCTGAAAATATTGCGACTTTTTTTTGCTCTAAGGCTTCTAGCAAGCTATTAGACTCTTGATGAGCATATAGCAAGCTAGGTTCACCTTGAAGGCTGACGATAGCAGCCTTCTGATAACGGTGTTTATAGGTCAAAGTCGAGGAACTCAGAGCCATCAACCGACGCATCTATTTGTCCGACAAGGTAAGATGAAACTTCAACTTCTTGTGGGGCGACTTGTACAGAATCACTTTCTAACCAACTTTTCATCCAAGGCAGTGGGTTTGAGCGTTCTTCATAAGCGGGGGTGAGGTTAACGGCTTTCATACGTTCATTGGTAATGTATTCAACATATTGACACAGTATTTGTTCATTAAGGCCAATCATAGACCCATCTTTAAATAAGTATTCTGCCCAATCCTTTTCTTGCTCAGCGGCTTTCAGGAAAATATCATAAGCTTGCTGTTCGCATTCACTGGCGATTTCGCCCATTTCAGGATCATCTTTACCTGCTGCCATCAGTTTTAAAATATGCTGAGTGCTATTGAGGTGCAAGGCTTCATCACGGGCAATAAGGCGAATGATCTTGGCATTACCTTCCATGACATTGCGTTCAGCAAAGGCAAAAGAGCAAGCAAAGCTCACATAGAAACGAATGGCTTCAAGGACATTCACTGAGACCATACATAAGTATAGGGCTTTTTTGATTGCTCTTTGGTTAACAATACGTGTATTGCCTTGAATAGTATGTGTGCCTTCTCCCAGTAGATTATAGGCTTGAGTAAGAACGATAAGGTCATCATAGTAATGCGCAATATCGGATGCACGCTTTAAAATTTCATCATTGACGACAATGTCATCAAAGACACTTGATGGATCATTCACAATATTACGTATGATATGCGTATAAGAACGCGAATGAATGGTCTCTGAAAATGACCAGGTTTCAATCCAAGTTTCAAGCTCTGGCAATGATACTAAGGGTAAAAAGGCCACATTGGGTGAGCGACCTTGAATAGAGTCCAGTAGCGTTTGGTATTTTAAGTTGGAAATAAAAATGTGTTTTTCATGTTCTGGCAATGCGGCATAGTCAATTTTGTCTTTACTGACATCGACTTCTTCTGGGCGCCAGAAAAAAGATAATTGTTTTTCTATGAGTTTTTCAAAGACTTCATATTTTTGTTGATCGTAACGTGCAACGTTGACCGATTGCCCCATAAACATAGGTTCGCGGCTAGCATCGTTAGGGGTTTGACAAAAAGTTGAATAGGCCATGATTTTCGATTTCCAAAAGATAGGGGCGTTATGCCCCTATTATATAGTTAACTGAGTAATGCAGCGATAAATTGATTATATCTTACATGCGCCGCCAGCACAGCCATCATCTTCCTCTTCAACACTGACGATATCATCATGTTGATCTGAAGCGCCATCACGAGTGTTATGGTAGTACAAGGTCTTAAGGCCCAACTTGTAAGCCGACAATAAATCTTTTAACAGTACTTGCATGGGGACTTTATTATCGTCAAATCGTAATGGATCATAATTAGTATTGGCTGAAATGGCTTGATCCACAAATTTTTGCATTAGACCCACAAGCTGCAAATAACCTTGGTTATTGGGCATTTGCCATAGTAATTCATAGTTATCTTTTAGGGTATCGAGATCAGGGACGACTTGCTTTAATTGACCATCTTTACTGGCTTTAACGCTGATAAGTCCTCGTGGGGGTTCAATGCCATTTGTGGCATTGGAGATCTGAGAAGAGGTTTCTGATGGCATTAATGCTGATAATGTCGAATTGCGCAGTCCATGTGTTTTGATGTCTTGACGCAATGCCTCCCAATCAAGGTGCAGTGGCTCATCACAGATGTTATCAAGATCACGTTTGTAGGTATCAATAGGTAAAATACCTTGTGAGTACGTGGTTTCATGGAACAAGGGACAGGCGCCTTGCTCTTTGGCCAGCGTCATAGAAGCTTTTAATAAATAATATTGAATCGCCTCAAAGGTTCTGTGAGTCAGCCCGTTGGCTGAGCCATCGGAATATTTTACTCCATTTTTAGCTAAATAATTAGCAAAGTTGATGACGCCTATGCCTAAGGTACGGCGATTCATTGAGGCCGAACGGGCAGCTTCAATGGGATAATCTTGATAATCGAGCAAGTTATCCAGAGCACGTACGGCTAGCTCGGCTAAAGGTTCAATTTCATCAAGGGAATGAATGGCGCCTAAGTTAATTGCTGAGAGGGTACAAAGTGCAATTTCACCTTCGGGATCGTTAATGTTATCCAGTGGCTTAGTGGGCAGCGCAATCTCAAGACATAAATTAGATTGTCTGATGGGGGCCACTTGTGCATCAAATGGGCTGTGAGTATTACAGTGATCAACATTCTGAATATAAATACGGCCTGTTGAAGCACGTTCCTGCATCATTAAAGAAAAGAGTTCAATGGCGTTTATTTGTGTTTTTCGAATTGTATCATCTTGCTCATATTGCAGATATAAACGTTCGAACTCATCTTGGTTTTCAAAAAAAGCATCATATAAACCAGGGACATCAGATGGGCTGAATAAACTGATCACGCCACCTTTAATCATGCGCTGATACATGAGTTTGTTAATTTGTACACCGTAGTCTAAATGGCGGATACGGTTATCTTCCACACCACGGTTATTTTTAAGGACCAATAGCGATTCGACTTCCAAATGCCAAATAGGGTAGAAAAGCGTGGCTGCGCCACCGCGTACACCGCCTTGGGAGCAAGATTTAACGGCGGTTTGGAAGTGCTTATAAAAAGGAATGCAGCCTGTATGGAATGCCTCTCCTCCTCGAATTGGACTGCCTAGTGCACGAATACGGCCAGCATTTATTCCAATGCCCGCACGTTGGCTGACATACTTGACAATCGAAGAGGATGTCGCATTAATGGAGTCTAGACTGTCATCACATTCAATGAGTACACAAGAGCTAAATTGACGCGTAGGGGTACGTACACCCGCCATAATAGGCGTGGGTAATGAAATTTTAAAGGTGGACGTCGCATCATAGAAGTCTTTGATGTAATTGAGGCGAGTCTCTTTTGGGTATTTAGCAAATAAACTTGCGGCCACTAAAATATATAAAAATTGTGCACTTTCATAGACTTCATTGGTCACGCGGTTTTGAACTAAATATTTACCTTCAAGCTGCTTAACGGCGGCATAAGAAAAGTCCATGTCACGCCAATGATCGATGAAGCTATCGAGTAAAGTCAGCTCTTCACTTGAATAATCTTCCAGTAAATGGGCGTCATACTTGCCGATATCGACCAGCTTATTAATATGGATTTCAAGTGAGGGGGGTTCAAATTGACCAAAGGCTTTTTTGCGCAGATGAAAAATAGCAAGTCGAGCGGCTAAGAACTGATAATCCGGAGATTCAGGCGAAATCAAATCGGCGGCGGCTTTGATGATAGTTTCATGAATTGCTTCAGTGGGAATGCCATCAAAAAATTGTAAATGCGATCTCAGTTCTACTTCAGAAACAGAGACATTGTTGAGTCCTTTCGCTGCCCAAGTGATCACACGGTGGATTTTGTCGAGATCGATCGTCTCACGCTCACCGCTACGCTTGGTGACTGTCAAATTGCTATTCATTAATAGTGGGGCCTTGGTTCTTTATATTCATGTTAGCGATCGGGTTAAGATCGCAATAGGTGTCCATATCAAAATCAAATAATGACTGATAAAATAGAGGTCAGTTTCTTTAACTTGACACTGGGGTCCTTATCGTGTCTGCAATTGTTACCTACACACAATATATGGTGCTTTGTCATTTCTTAAATACAAGATAGTGCGGTTTTGGCCATTTTGCAAGTGAGAATTTTGGGCACAAGTTGTGGATATCTTGAGGATAATAGCCTCAGTTAGTAATAGCTAACCCATTGAGGCTTGTTTTTATATGAGTAAAATTTTAACGGCTAAAATTTGAGCTGCCTAGATCAAATGTAAAGATCGAATCGTGACTGACGGATCCTTATTCAAGACGCTTTTAATTTGAATTGCACTTTGTTTTAAAGTTGTTCGTTTAACCATTTTTCAAATGATTTTCCGGCTTCAAAATAGTGCTTAGCAGGCCAGTTATTGGGGAAATCATCTTGACTGATATATCCCCAAAGTGCGACAGCACCGATCATATTGGCATTTTTAGCGGCAATAAGATCACGCTCGGCATCGCCTAAATATAAAATAGTATGGGGGGCGCAGCCCATTTGTTGAGCCGCGAGCCACATCGGAGCTGTGTGAGGCTTAGACTTAAGGGTGCTATCACCACTGACAATCGTGCGCATGCGTTGAGTGAGTTTAAGTGAATCCAGTAATGGTCTGGCAAATCGTGCAGCTTTATTGGTGACAACGCCATAAGGGATATGCTTACTGTCTAACAATGAAAGCACAGCATCAATACCATCAAATATTGCTGTATTGTCGCCATTAATATGGTGATAATGGTGCAATAGCCTTTGTTGTATTTGTATTTTTTTGTCGTCAGTTAAGCTAGGTTCGGCTGCGCTGACTAAGGCTAAACTGCCATGAGAAGCCACGGAGCGCATGCTCTCTATACTGTGCTGTGGATAACCAAACTCTTTTAGGCTGAGGTTAAGCGCTGTGATTAAATCAGGAGCAGTGTCGGCGAGCGTACCATCAAGATCAAAGAGGACACCTTTAATCGGCGATGCGCTTGAACTGACTCCTGTTACATGCGTTGTTACTGTCGAAGCGATTGAGGGGCTAGTCATTTTTGACCGTCGCTATCATGTAATTGACATCAAGTTTTTCAGTATATTTAAATATATCCGTTAACGGGTTATAAGTGATGCCTGTTGCATCAGTGCATTGAAGCTGTGCGTGTTCAGCGAGTGATATTAATTCTGAGGGTTTGATAAATTTTTTATGATCATGGGTACCAACAGGCAGCATTTTTAATAGGTATTCGGCACCAATAATGGTTTGTAGATAAGCCATTATATTGCGGTTAATGGTTGAAAAGAAAACATAACCACCGGGTTTAACCATATCGGAACACGCTTGAATCACTGAGCTGGGATCAGGAACATGCTCTAACATTTCCATACACGTCACCACATCATACCTTCCCTGATGATTGTCTCTATGGGCTTCTGCCGTGCTTTTAATATAGTTGATATTGACGTTTGCCGCTAACGCATGAAGGCGAGCGACTTCTAAAGGCTCTTCTCCCATATCGAGTCCATCAACCTTTGCGCCCAATTTGGCCATACTTTCAGATAAGATACCACCGCCGCAGCCGACATCGAGTACCTGCTTGCCAAAAATTCCCCCAGCAGTTTGATCGATATAGTTGAGTCTAAGGGGGTTGAGTTTATGAAGCGGTTTGAACTCTCCTTGTGGATCCCACCAGGTTGACGCCATTTTTTCAAATTTTGCAATTTCTTCAGGATCGACATTTGTGTTGTGCTGCACGTTTTACACCTTTATTACCAATGTTTTCGATTAGTTTATCGTTATTAGAGATAATTAACAAAGGTAATGGACAGAGAATCGTAGAATGGATATTGATGCTTGTTCAGGGGAAGGTTTTTGATGTTATTGAGTGATGAGAACGAGCTGGGTGAATAGAGATAGGCAAAATGCAGGAGTGAGCATTTCCTCTGGTTAGGATAGCAGAGGAAGTACTGTTGAAGAGGCTTTATTGTGTCTAAATTAAACGATCAAAATACACGGCTTTCACTTATTTAAAATGAACACTAATTAGGCCTAGCGACAATCAATATCTGTGTTAGAATGGCAAATCACGTTTTCAGGCTCGGCAATGACTTAAGCTCTCATTTTAGGGACAAAGTTGTCAGCTATTTATCAGGAGATCGAGCAGTTTATGACTGATCTGGCTTCATCTATAACACCCATTAATATTGAAGACGAATTAAAAAATTCATACTTAGATTACGCCATGAGCGTAATTGTGGGTCGAGCATTGCCCGACGTGCGAGATGGCTTAAAGCCTGTGCATCGTCGTGTGCTATTTGCTATGAACGAACTAAAAAACGATTGGAATAAGCCTTATAAAAAGTCGGCTCGTGTCGTTGGTGATGTAATTGGTAAATATCACCCCCATGGCGATACTGCTGTCTATGACACCATTGTACGTTTAGCGCAGCCATTTTCTTTGCGCTACACGCTTATTGATGGTCAAGGTAATTTCGGCTCGGTCGATGGTGATTCAGCAGCGGCCATGCGTTATACCGAAATTCGTATGGAGAAGTTGGCCCATCAATTGTTGGCAGATCTTGACAAAGAAACGGTCGATTTTATTCCTAACTATGATGGCACAGAATTTATTCCTGAGGTGTTGCCAACGCGCGTACCGAATTTATTGATTAATGGCTCTTCAGGTATTGCTGTGGGCATGGCAACCAATATTCCGCCCCATAATCTCAATGAAGTGGTGGCAGGTTGCTTGGCGCTTATTGCCGATCCCGAATTGAGCATTAATCAGTTGATGGAGTATATTCCAGGCCCTGATTTTCCAACGGCGGCAATGATCAATGGTCGTAAAGGGATTGTTGATGCGTATCACACGGGCAAAGGCCGTGCGATTATGCGTGCTAAAGCCGAGATTGAAACCGAAGATAATGGCCGTGAGCGTATTATCGTTCATGAAATCCCTTATCAGGTGAATAAAGCTCGCTTGATTGAGAAAATTGCTGAGTTAGTTAAAGATAAAAAAATTGAAGGCATTTCAGGACTTCGTGATGAGTCTGATAAAGACGGCATGCGTATTGTCATTGAAATTAAACGCGGTGAAGTGGGCGAGGTCGTACTGAATAACCTTTATGCTCAAACACAAATGCAGTGTTCTTTTGGTATTAACATGGTGGCATTGACCAATGGTCAACCTAAACTGTTTAATTTAAAAGAAATGCTAGAGTGTTTTATTCTTCATCGACGTGAAGTGGTCACTCGCCGTACTGTGTTTGAATTACGTAAAGCACGTGATCGTGCCCATATTCTAGAGTCTTTAGCCGTTGCTTTAGCCAATATTGATCCTATTATTGCGCTCATTAAGTCTTCTCCCACCTCTGCGGAAGCAAAGGTAAAATTAACCTCACAAGGTTGGGAGCTGGGTAATGTTAAAGCCATGCTGGAAAAAGCCGGTGACGATGCCGCGCGTCCAGAATGGTTAGCGCCTGAATTTGGTATTCGTGATGGTCTCTATTATCTGACAGAGCAACAAGCACAAGCGATCCTTGAGCTACGTTTGCACCGTTTGACAGGGCTTGAGCATGAAAAAATTCTTCAAGAATATGATGAGTTATTAACCATTATTGCGGGGTTACTGTTCATTTTAAGCAGCCCAGAGCGTTTAATGGAAGTCATTAAGGAAGAGTTAGAAGAAATCCTTGAAGTGTATGGTGATGCACGTCGTACGGTGATCAATGCCAACGAAGTGGATATGAGCCTTGAAGATCTCATCAATGAAGAAGATGTGGTTGTGACCTTGTCTCATTTAGGCTACGCGAAATATCAAGTCTTGAGTGATTATCAAGCGCAGCGCCGTGGCGGAAAAGGAAAAGCGGCCACTAAAGTCAAAGATGAAGATTTTGTTGAGAAACTGCTGGTAGCGAATACCCATGATACCATTTTGTGTTTCTCCGACTTCGGTAAAATGTATTGGTTAAAAGTGTACCAATTACCGCTGGCTAGCCGTCAGGCGCGTGGTCGACCTATTGTCAACTTGTTGCCGCTCTCAGAAGGTGAACGCATTACGGCGATTTTACCTGTGCGAGAATACGAAGATGATAAATACATCATCATGGCAACCTCACATGGCACTGTGAAGAAAACACCATTAACGGCGTACAGTAATCCAAGAGCGAACGGTATTATTGCTGTTAATCTTAAGGATGGCGATCAGTTGATTGGTGTGGATATCACTGATGGTAATGACGAGATCATGTTGTTCTCTGATGCGGGTAAAGTGGTGCGCTTTAATGAAAAAGTCAAAGACTCTGAAACCGGTGAAGTGAAGCGCGATCCTGAAACCGGTGAAGAAGTGCTGGCACTTAGACCTATGGGCCGAACCGCTACGGGTGTCCGTGGTATACGCTTAGAAGAAGGTCAGCAAGTCGTGTCGCTCATTGTGCCTAAAAATGATGGCGATATTTTGACGGTAACAGAAAATGGTTTTGGTAAGCGGACTTTATTAGAAGAGTACCCGGCTAAGAGTCGTGCGACCAAAGGTGTGGTGTCTATCAAAATAAGCGAGCGTAATGGCGCTGTCGTCGGTGCTGTTCAAGTGTGTGAAAATGATGAAATTATGCTTATCAGTGATAAAGGCACCTTAGTGCGTACGCCAGCCACTGGTGTATCGACTATTGGCCGTAATACACAAGGTGTGACCATTATTAAAACGGCTGTTGAAGAAAAAGTGGTCGGCTTGCAGCGGATCGATGAAATTCAAACCGATGATGATGAGTGCCTTGATGAAGGCGCACAAGAAGCGGTTGGGGAGAATGCTGAGATCAGTGAGACTGAGGTGACAGATAATGATGCGCCTAAGCCTGATCCAAAAGCGGATGAAGAATAAAGCGTAAATGAGCATAACGGGCGTCCAATTGGACGCTCGTTTTTTTTAGCTTATATTTTTATGGTTAAGAGTGAGTATTTTAGTCAATATGAGAGGAAGAGATCAGTGAGCATTACTTATAATTTCTGTGCAGGGCCTGCCATGTTGCCTCAAGCGGTAATGCAAAGAGCGCAAAGTGAATTACTTGATTGGAACAATCAGGGAGTATCGGTCATGGAGCTCAGTCATCGCGATCCATCCTATATTGCGTTAGCTGAGAAAGCGGAACAAGACTTACGTGATTTAATGGCCATTCCTGATAATTACCATGTGTTGTTTATGCATGGTGGTGGGCGCGCGCAATTCGCTGCTGTGGTGAATAACTTTCTTGGTGATGAGGGAGAAGCGCTCTATTTAGTGGATGGCAGTTGGTCTTCAATCGCTGCCGACGAAGCGGAAAAATTAGTTGGCAAGACGCATATTGATAGACTCAATATTGTCAATAAAACGGCCGATAACAGCCAGGTTGAATTACCTAATTTACACGGGATCAAAAAAGATTATCGTTATGTACATTACTGCCCTAATGAAACGGTAGACGGCATTGAAATCTTTGATGAGCTGGATAGCCCTTGGCCTGTGGTCGCGGATATGTCCTCTACTATCATGTCTCGTGAAATCGATGTGAGTCGCTATGGTCTTATTTATGCGGGTGCGCAGAAAAATATTGGTCCATCGGGGTTAAGTATTGTCATTGTGCATCAAGATTTATTAAGCCTGCCTAGTTTACCTCAATCATCGATTATGGATTATCGTCTCGCGGTGAAGCATGGCTCTATGTACAATACACCACCCACATTTGCTTGGTATCTGGCAGCGAAAGTGTTTGAATGGTTAAAAGACATCGGTGGCGTGAGTGCGATTGCTGCGGTGAATAAACAAAAAGCGGCCTTGCTTTATGAATGCATCGATGGCTCTGATTTTTATGTCAATAAGGTGAGTGTTGAACACCGCTCGAACATGAATGTGACCTTTTATTTAACCGATGAAGAGCTCAATAGCCAGTTCTTAGCTCAGGCTAAGCAAGCGGGATTAGTGGCCTTAAAAGGCCATCGCATGGTGGGCGGAATGCGAGCCAGTATTTATAATGCCATGCCACTTGAAGGGGTTCAGGCACTCGTTGAATTTATGACCGCTTTTGCCGCAGAGCATGGATGATAAACTTAATGAGATAAGAAAGTAAAAAGCGCTATTATTGCGCTTTTTTATTTGAGTAGGTGAAGGTGTCCATGGGAAATTCTTCCTAATAGCCTTTTAAAAGAACACGCCTATACCCGTGACACTTCAATGTGATTAAGTGAACAAGGTTTAGCAGCAGGGAGCATACCTAGCTGCTATCTTTACTTAATATGAAGCAAAACACTCGTTAATCACGAAATAATCATCTATTAACGGCGCGAATGAGATAACTGTAAAGGGGATGTGATGCCCGTTTATCAAACTAAAAAGATCAATAAATCGCTTCATCAAAGCGTTAATTTCAAACTGTTAACCAAGCAAAAATCATCTCAAGACCCCTGCAAAAAAACGACGAAAGGCCCTGGCCACAGTATTGCCCAGTTTCAGAAAAATCATTTTCAGAAAAATCAATTGCAGGTAACACCAAAAGCCCATCAAAGTGGGCAGGTTGCTCGTTCTACTGCTCAGATCCAAGATAGTATAATGCAAGATGTTGAGTTTGTGGATAAACGTCCTGCAGCTATTGCACAACGTAAGCTGCGAGAGTTGACTAACAATAGTTTGCAAGCCAAACAAACGGTACAGTTACAGGCTGTGGCGCAGAATGATATAGCTCAAATACAGCCCATTCAAAAGAAAGAAAACAAAACAGCACTTATTCAAGGTCAATTCTATCTGCAGGGAGCAAATGGGACAACAACTTGGATGAATCACGCACCAGATCCCACTATGTATGAAGATACAACAGAAACGAAGAGAAGTTTTTTTAGTACTTACCCAATATATAAACACAAGCTGCTTGATAGTCGAAGTTATCCAACCACAGAAACTGATACTACCTTAGATCAAGCTCGAACCACAGGTGTGGTCCCACAAGCGTTAGTTACAGAGGTTTACAGTGTAGCCTCTGTCATTAACTCCCTGAGTAACCAGCAGAAAGCTAGTTTTGATGCAGCATATAGTACTTTAGGAACCTATTGCCGTGATGTAGATAAAACGAAAGTGATAGAGGGAGCCTTAACAAATGTACGTTCAGGGGCCTTGTTTAGTCCCACACAGCAAAATGCTAATGATGCCCGAGGAAAAGTTATTTTCCTAAAACGTTTCCGCTTAATGGTGAATTATATTCAAAGTGTAGGGGAGCAAAAAATCGGGAAAGGCCCACAAAAAGTAAAGAATGTTTATTGGATTCAAAGCACTGGCTCTGATCCGCATGCAGGTGGCCACCATGCACTGTTTTTAGTGAATAAGGTGAATAATCACAAGCAGCTCTACAAACCACATAGTTTAATGTTTGAAAACGCTTTTGTAGGGAAAAACGGAATTATTAGTGACCTCAATAAAAGTGCACAACAGCAAGACTACTTGCCTGTTATGGATATCAACCCGAATGCCCATACTGAAGAATTTGTAACAAGAGTAGGTCATCAAGGAGATGCAACATATACCAATGCAAAACATGCCGAACATTTTGAGAAACTAGGAAGGCTAGAGCTTGTTTCGCATGTGTTTGGTGTTTCAGATTTACATGCAGAAAATATTCTATTTGGAGCCTCAGGCCCTGTTCCAATCGATTCTGAGGTAGCCGGTTCTTATCCTGATACAACAGGAATTGAATCTGGTATGGGACCTGGAAAAGTAAATGCGGCAAATGAATTTAACACTCCATCTGCTTTATATGTAAATGGTCAACAGCAGCGAATAAATAATCATCAGTTTAATGCTGGCAAGACAGCAATGAGTCATTTGATCAAAACAAGAAAACCAAGTCTTTTAAAAAAATGGCGAAAGCATCTTCGTGGGGTAGACAGTTTTAGAGTAGTGCCAATAGCGACAGGTACATTGGCAGGGTATCTCAAGGTTGCTCTGAATAACAAGCACAAAGCAGCCATGAAGGCTCAATTTACTCAGGATATGACCACCTTTATTGGTAGTAATGAATTGGCTAAACATTTTAAATTGAAACTTACCAAAAAGAGCACAGAGCGTTTTTGGAACATTCTTCGAGGGGGAACTTTACCTGCCTTTGAATTTCAGATGAAAACAGGCCAACTACTTATGGATGGTACAACGGTCGCTTACCCAACGATAAAAAATGTTACAGCCGAAACAAGTGTTCTAAAACTCAGTGAACTCGCCAAAGGGCGAATGAACGCATTGCCTTGATTTTTCTTAATAGGAAGAGATTAAAACGCCTTTTAACCCCATTTTTACTCTTGGCTTAAAATGAAGATTCCCGACAGTTTGTAGAACATTTGCAATTGAATCATGGCGGTATTTTTATCTCTAGTGTGGGATGAACTTTATTGTGAACATTTCTATTTTTTATTATCGCTACCTACATTCTATATGTGTTTCTATTGCCTGAGATAAGAAAAACTTGCCCACTCAACTCTTGCCCACTCAACAAAGGTTGGGCGGGCAAGGGCTGTGGCGGCATGAATGCACTTCATTCACGCCGCCATAAAGAGTGTGACTTTTTAGTCTTGCTTTAAACCATCTTCTTCTCCCTCATAAAAAAACATATTGCACTCGATATTGTTGAGGTGATACGCCACTTTTAGTCTTGTTTTAAACCATCTTCTTCTTTCTGATAAAAGGCATATCACACTCGATATTGTTTAGGTGATGCGCCACTTTTAGTCTTGTTTTAAACCATCTTCTTCTTTCTGATAAACGGCATATTGCGTTCGATATTGCTTGGGTGATAGCCCTGAGTATTGTTTAAATGCGGTGGAAAAATGGTTGGAGTCCTTATAACCCACTGTGTAGGTGATGTCAGCAATGGATTGCTGGGTGTGGATGAGTAATTGCGATGCTTTTTCCATGCGTTGCTTTTTGAGCCAATTGAGCGGTGTTGCACCGTAATAGGTTTTAAAGGCTAAAGACAGCTTATTGCGGTTAGTGGCCATTTTGCTCACAACTTGACTGAGATTGACGTCATTGCTCATTTCAGACAATAAGTAGTGGGCTGCCTTCTCGGCCAGAGTCAGCAGTGGATTGGCCAGTATAGGCGCTTCTTGATTGACACTGTGGTGTTCTTTTTCTTTTTCAATACAAGCTTTACAGATTATTTTTTTTTACGGCTTGTCAAGCAAAGCTGCTGCACACGGAGTTGCAGTTCTGCTTCGATGAGGGGGGCGTAACATAAGTCGCTAATGTTTGCGGCGAATAGTAATGTCCTTTTAGTGTTATCCAAGTCCGTTAAGGCCAGAATAGGGGGAAGAGTGGCGTAGGTTTGTCTTAAGTCATTCGTGAGTGCGTTGAGAATATCGGTGACGTGTTCCGAGGCCGTTTGCGTGAGATCCATGATAATGAGATCCACTTGTATATGAACATAATTTTGCAGGTTATCCCTTTCTAAAGTATGCAGATCATAGCTTTCTTGGCAGAGTGACTGATTGAGCAGAGTTAAGGCGGCAGAGTTGACATTAATAGCGAAGATTTTTTTTTAAACTCATGATGATTTCCTTTTAATATTAAGCCGTTATTGGCTGTTAACATTGTTAACATTTTTGAATCAAAAGGTCTATTACATCCTGTTACATTTGGTTTTGCTCATTTTCACATACTGATGCTATTGCTGAGTTGGCACGTGAAATGACCTGTCAATACTCATTCTTTTTGGGGGGCGATTTAGTGCATAAAGTCAAGATGCTTGTGCATTTTTCGAAGGCGGGCCTAAGGGGGAATGCCCTATTCTTTTTCCTGAAGCAAGGGGGAAATAAAAACCTGATGAGCGGCCATTGATTGAATAAGTGAAAGTGATTGAATGAGTGAGACAAGCATTCCAATAGCCAATAGCAAAAAGGGCGGAGCGTGCCACAAGGTTTATTGAATGCTTTACTCAATCAATGTCCTACTGAGTGCTTGATTGATTGATTGAGTGAAAGTGAAAGTGAAAGTGAAAGAGTTAGCGCAGCGCGACTGAATTGATAGCAAAACAATAGCCAAAAGCAAAAAAGGGCGGAGCGTGCACCCATGTCAGACAATGAAAAGCTGCAGTCACAATGGTATGTGCTGCAAACTAAACCCAATACAGAAATCAGCTTAAGTGAATTGATCAATTCCAATACTGAGGTGGACATTTGGAATATTCACTGTTACTTACCCACTCTCAAACAAGGGGCAAAAACCCTGCCCATGTTTAAAGGTTACTTGTTTGTCTGTCACGACGAGAACGGTTTTCATCAACTGAATTATCAAACCGGAGTTAAGTGCTATGTGCGCTTTGGCGGTATGCCCAGTAAAATACGTGCTCGAGATATTGAGTTAATGCACCAAGTCGAAGCGCACTTTAATGGGGTCAATTCAGTGGACTCATATCTTGTTAAAGGAATGCGAGTGCGGATCACAACGGGGGTGCTGGCCGGCCGTACAGGCGTGTTAATGGACTCACCCAAAGGCAAAAAAGTGGCATTAGAAATCGAAAACCTAGGCCGGAGTTTACTGGTGCAGGTGCCGCCATCAGACTTATTAGTCCTGGACAATATGGACAGTATCAATAATACAGCGTAATCAAGTTATACCCGTGATACTTCAAGATGCCTGTTTTCAGAGTGCGTAAAAGTGCCTAATTCAAGGCGCATGATTGCAGAAATGCTTATTGCCTTTTCAAGTTATGCAACACAGAAGTAGCTGCTTTTACCCACTCCCAACGGGTTGGCCTCTTTATATGTAAAAGCAAGGCCTTTTATACTGCGTTACTGAACACCGACTTAGAATCACTAAGCCCGCTGTTCAGCTGACCATCAAGGATGATGGAAATGTCATTTATGCAGGAGCAATTAATGACCTTGTCTAAAAGGCTTTTAATTCCAACTGAATCCTGCATCTTGAAGTATCACGGGTATAGTAAAGGTCAATGTTAACAAAGCAATGAATAAGTTTATTCAGCAAGATCAATATAATATTTCTGAGTCTACTGATATTGAATAAAACCAGGTGAGGTTTGAAAAGGGACATAAAGGAGGGAGCATGGCACACGCCGCTGATCTTGTTAATCCAGAGCAAAATCAATATTTAGAACAAGCATTAGTCAATACATTGAGCCAACAGCTTTACACCTTAGGGCAAGCCATTAAACAAGGAGAAGATCAACCTAAGTTATCTCTTTTACTGCAAGCTTTTCATGACAGTATGGATACTTATATTCATTCTCCTGCGATGCAATCGCTACAAGTGGGGTTTGGACTGACTGAACTTGAGTTGAGGCTTATAGGTCTCGTTTTTATCACGACACTGGAGCCTGATACCTTGACCCATTTTTTAGGCTTGAGTTGGTTTGAACAAGGGCCGAGTTTGTCATTAGAGCGGGTATTATTACTGAGTAAAAACCAGCAACAGAGCAAAATAACCTGCTTAGAAGAGATGTTGACTTCTATGCAGGCATTTCAGTGGGGAATACTGTCAAGTCCAGAGCAAACACAGCCGCTTATCCATTCATTGCTGCTGGCTCCCGATGTCTTTAGGCATTTATTGGGGGAGCAGGTGAGTGTTGAGATGCAATCGACAAAGGTTCAGTTGCTGAGATCAAATGAGGATGTGGCGATTAAAATAGGCTTTGCCGACTTGCTCAAACATTCATTAGCACAGGTGAATATTGTCAGTGGGTTAGCCCATGACGATCGTTGTGGGTTAGTGGCACAATTTGCTCATCAAAACCAGCGACCTTGGCACCACGTCAGTTTTAATGCATCACAAGATACTGACCGACATGACATGATCTTGGCTTTTCGGCAAATGAGATTGATGGCGAATAGGCAAACCTGCTATATCTATTGGCCTGACTTACTCGATTATGTGCTGAGCGCTGGGGAGACTGAAGGGATATTATCCTTGTTACTATCCAATCGGCGTTGGGTGTTTTTTTGTGATCCTATTAACGAGCATACGGATCAGGTGATTGAGCAAAGCGGTGGTGTTAACAGCGAATTAAATTGGTTCGATAGTCACCGTCTTAGGCAATACCTCAACCAAAATCAGGTGATTTCGCTGCGATTAACCGCACCTGAGCCAAAACAATTAACCCAAGCTTGGCTGGCGATATCTGAGGTGTTAGTGAAAACCTTTAGCGGAACACTGAGGCCGCTGACGCCGAGTGACGCCGCTTATCTGGCGAATTTATATCCGTTGACGCCTGCCGTGATGAGCCAAGTTAACGCCCATGTGATCGCGCTGCTCGATAGGTGTCATGACAGCGATCCTTTGCTTAGCCTATTGCAGCAAGCCTGCCTGCAAGCAAACAGTACCAGTCAGGGGCAATTGGCCAAATTGAGTCAGCCTCGATATCAACTCAGTGACATGATCTTAAATGATAATACCCAAGCGCAATTACAAGACTTGATAGACAGACTGGTTTACCGTTCTCAATTAACTCAAGCCTTGCCGCATTTTGTCCCCGGTGTCCAAGCCCTCTTTTGGGGGAAACCCGGCACAGGTAAATCCATGGCAGCAGAGGCCATTGCGGGGCAGCTAAAATTGCCCTTATATAAAGTTAATTTAGCCAATGTGGCCAGTAAATGGATAGGGGAGTCTGAAAAGCATTTAGCCAAGTTGTTTGATGATGCACAAAAACAAAATGCGGTACTGTTATTTGATGAGGCAGACGCCATTTTTGCTAAGCGCAGTGAGGTGGAGTCCAGTCATGATAAAAATGCCAACATGGGGGTGAGTTTTTTATTGCAGCGCATGGAAACCTATACCGGATTGTTGTTACTCAGCACCAACTTTAAAAGTAATCTAGATGATGCCTTTTTGCGCCGTTTTCATGGTGTGGTGGAGTTTACCATGCCTGATGAGCATTTGCGTTTTCAATTGTGGCAACGGGCGTGGAGTCGCAGCATTTCGATTGCATCAGGCATTAACTTGCAGGCCTTAGCACAGCAATTTGAATTTACCCCCTCACAAATCAACAATATTGCCGAAAGAGCGCTACTTTACGCTTTTAAAGCGCAACAACAAACCATCAGTAAAGCCCTGCTAGGTAAGGCCATTACCCGTGAACTCGAGAAGCAAAATGCGGGCTTCCTCGCCGAACAAAAACTCAGCCTCTGGTTGGCATGACAAAGCCTGTGACGAGTAGGCTAATAAAATGCATCTATACCCAAACCACTTGAAGATGCAGGATTCAGCTGGAATTAAAACGCGTTTAGGCAAGGCATTGAGTTGAGGGCTTAGTTATTCTAAGTTGATATTCAATAACGCAGAATAAAAGGCCTTGCTTTTACATATAAAGAGGCCAGCCCGTTGGGAGCCTGTAAAAAGACTAATTTCTACGTTGCATCACCTCAAAAGGCAATAAGCATTCTTTCAATAATGCACCTTGAACTAAGCCTTTTTACGGGCTCTGAAAACATGCACTTTCAAGTGGTTTGGGTATAAGTCAGGTGAGGTTACATAAAAGTGTTTCAATAATAAGGAAAAACTATGGATCCGCTTGTGCTCCAAAAAACACAAAAGGCACTAGATTCCCTCATTCGAGAAAAAGTCTTTAGTTTAAACCCCAGCGCCGAAGAGCTTGAATTAAGTTTTATTGCGCCCAACAGTGAGTTTGTCGCAGAGCTGGGTAACAGCCCTGTGATTAATTGTTATCTCATTGCGATTAATGAAGATAAAAGCCGCAGGCGCAGTGAGCCCATGCGCACGCGCTTAGATGAAACAAAAACCCGGCGCACATTACATAAAGAACCTCGGTATGTGGACATCAGTTATATGCTCACCGTCTGGTGTAAAGACAAACGCGGCAGCGCCGAGATTGAACACTTACTCATGGGATACCTGATTTGCGGCCTAGGCATGTTCGATTTTATGCCAGAAGACATGCTTGCGTTGCATCAGTTCGATCCCAATCCCTATGGCATACGCTTTACGCTATTTGGCAGTGAATACAGTGACAAAATCAGCGGTCAAGTTTGGCAAGCCATGGGCTCAACCCCCAAACCCAGTTTGATGTTGTCCCTGTCGGTCCCTGTTGCCGTGCATGAACCCACGCATTTACCTGTGATCAGGGAAATTGATCGGGCGCTGAGTAAGAAATAATGCCCTTTAAGGGGAAAGCAGAGCAAGCCGCGATTGCTCTGTGGCTTAATCGAACGACTTGATTGTCCAAATACCTCCATCCTATTGTTAATTAGGTTTTCACATGAATAACACACACATAAATGACAAGCTGGCAAAATACTTTCAATCGGGAGATGTCCCCACAGAAGCACAATTTGGCCAGCTAATTGATGCCGCACTCGACTTGAGTGTCAATAAAAGCATGGTCGATACTCAGGTTATCCGTACTGTGGATGTCGTGCTTGAAGATAATATTGCAAACCTAGATCAGCTAACCAGTGCAATCATAGAAAAATATGCACTGCTAGACGGACAGACAATTTTGCTGGCGGCGCAACAAAATGCAGTGGAAAATGGGATTTACCTTTTCGATGGTAGTGCTTGTACAACCTTATATACCACTACGGTTAATGAGAATATTGCCAACCTAGGTACGCTAGCTGCCGAACAGATCAGTCGCTTGCAATTAATGAGTGGGACATTGGTTCGCCTTAATGCACAAAGTAACGATGCTGAAAATGGCATTTATCGCTATGCTCTCGAGCTGATAACAAAAACAGTTTTTATTAAAGTGAATGAAAATATTACAGAACTCACGGATATCCCGACAGAAACTGTCGACCGCTTAAGCTTAACCGATAACGGCTATTATCAGCTAACGGCGCAAACAGCAAGTGAAGCCAATGGCCTTTATCAATTTATTAGTAATAGCCTGATTAAGCTTGTTTATACAGAGGTTACTGAAAATATTGCCGATTTAAGTCAAATCATCTCTGCACAAGTAAGCGAGTTTGCACTGAGCAGTGGCTCATGGGTCCTTTTACAGGGCCAGAGCAACCCAGTAGAAAATGGGCTCTACCGCTGTAATGGCGCTTTTGTTGATAAACAAATCCCTTATTACCTAGGCTACGCGCTGAAAGAAGTGAAACTGGGTGAAGGGACTCAGGCTTTATGGTTTATTTATCAGCAGGATAATGAAACTCAGGCCAATTACTGGAAACAAAGGTTTGATTTAAGTGCCGATAATATCACCGCTGGGACTTTAGATAATGCCAGGTTACCGTCACAAATAGATTTAACCCAAGGGGATATGGTTACCGGTACACAAGTAAAGGCCACTCAAATTAAAGCAGATACCTTT
>NZ_CANLKR010000049.1 GCF_947491715.1 uncultured Shewanella sp.
AAAAGACTAACTTCTACGTTGCATCACCTCAAAAGGCAATAAGCATTCTTTCAATAATACGCCTTGAATTAAGCCTTTTTACGGGCTCTGAAAACATGCACTTTCAAGTGGTTTGGGTATAAGTGCATGAAGCGACATGCACTTATCCATTTCCCCCTCCTATCAGCTTTCCTTCAAGCATAATTTGTACAAAACTTGACAAGTGCTTGTTCATCTAATAACCTAGACGCGTTTTTGGTGTTCCCTGATATGTTTATACTGCTGCAAATCCCCCCGTTAATAGGTTTGATTTTCTTCACAGCTAACGTAAAAAACTCCATCCGACAATATCGTCATTGTACTGTCATAACAGTGTGTTTCACTGATTGGCAGTATTTTGATAAAACTCAGTATATAAATTATTAATCGGTAATATTTGGACAGACTGATTTCTATATGCTATTTAAAATGGGTGTATCAAAACACTTAATGTTCATCTTTTGCGATTCGCTAAGGATATTTTTATTATTAAAAACCCCACTGCCAAGCTAATGGCAGTTAGACTAAAAAAGGAGTGTGGCCTATGTCATACCAAGTAAATGGACATGAAATAACAGTCGACTTTCCCGTTAACTCAATTTCAGTCAATAAATCTTCTATCGCTTTCACGGATAGTAGAGGCAAAAATAGAGAGACCTTTTCAAAACGTACTGAAGCAATCAAGTTTATGAAATGGCTTCTCACAAGTAATAAATAAAGCGTAAAAAGTAAAAACGACTTTTCGATACTCTTTCCTCTCATTCGTATCGAATGTTTGTTACTAAAGCAAACAGTTAGGACTGTTATTGTACAGCTTTCAAAGTCAACTCATTTGGTTCAGGTGGTATCCTTTTCACAGATACATCACCTGACCAAATGGTCAATAACACCACACAAAAATGCCGCTCACTTCAACGATAAATTAAATTTCCTCTGATATCGAGGTAACATACTTGCATTCCCCAATAAGCCGCCTTGATGAAGATATAATACAGGCCTGGCGTCATTACGAGTTAAAAATGACTGCAATACTATCCAGCCTAACGGATCGTAAAGTAAATCAAATTCAATACCCGTTTCATTGAGGTGCTGCCACATCTCATAAAAAGCAGTATACAACTTGCCAAAATGATATTTCTTGTCACTTTCTAACACAGTGGGAAAGCAAGCGGGATCACTTACTAACGCTAAAAATTGCTGTTTAAGGTAATCGCTGTCACCGACAGCAGCGCAGGTCATCACTTCAATAGGATAAAGGTTGGCTTTAAAAAATGCCGATAAATACAATGAAGTTGTACCAGTTCCGGAGGGTAAAAACACCACTAATTGCTCCAGTTGCTGAGCTTTCATCCAAACAACAATTTCTTCCGCTAATAACGACACGCCATATTGTGCAAAACCGCAATGGCCTCCCTCAGGAATAAACAAAGTTGCTTTATCATTCTGTAAACACAAATCCTCTATATAAGTCTCGCAGCTGCGTCCCAGCCTATCTGCCGCGGCACTAAGGTCTATCATATTCGCGCCATTAAGCCGAGCTTGCTTAAAGTTACCTTCAGCGGTATCAAGAGTATGTTTGGCGATATGATCCACATAATAATCAAATTGCCAACCTTTTATCTTGGCCAGCACCGACATTGAATACATAGAATTGGATTGAGGGCTACCAAAGCTGATGAGCCGTTTCACATCAGGAAAGTCATGATCTAAAAAATAGCGAAATTTACGGGCTTTATTACCCGAAAACTCAGGATGCAATAAATCATCTCGCTTAACAAAAACATCATGGCCAAAAAAATCAATCCGCTCCACGGGGGTATCGGCTAACTTCACGAATTATATCATCCACAATTTCCATCAGTGCCATCATTTTACGCTGCCAATAGTCAAAATTAAAATAAAATAGCTAATATTATTAAAAAATAGCATAAAAAGAGATAATGGTGACAGGGATAGATGAAATAACAAATAAAAACAATTAGTTAAGAGTTGGCATGAAATTCGCTTATTTCTTAGATTATTGAAATTGGATTATTATGACTATTCACAACCAATGAATGGCAATAATACCAAAAAACCACTTTACAAGGAGCACTAAATGGGTGTGTTAAGATTAGCATTTAACATTGCTTGGTTTATCATGGGCGGATTCATCATGGGATTAGCATGGTGGCTAGCAGGACTTATTTGCATCATTAGTATCATTGGGATCCCTTTTGCCAAGTCCTGTTTTATCATAGGCGAAATGACATTTTGGCCATTTGGTCAAGATGCTATCAACAGACAAAATATAACGGGCCATAGTGATATCGGTACAGGCACTTTTGGCATGTTAGGTAACATCATTTGGTTTATCTTAGTGGGTTTCTGGCTCGCTATCGGTCATATTATCTGTGCAATTGCGAGTGCCATCACCATTATCGGGATCCCTTTTGCTTTTCAACATTTAAAACTAGCCAAGCTCACTATCATTCCAATAGGACAAACCATTATTTCAACACATCAGTAAAAAAAATCCGCATGACTCAATGCGGATTCGTTTTAGGCATACTCGCTTCCATTAGCGCATCAACATCAATTTTAGCCAAACCTTGATTGAATATGTCTCGCCATTTTCTCCCTTCAGGCGTATTTCTAAACGCGACAAACAACTCCTTTTCAACAAGAGAACGATCATTAACTTGTATTTTTTCTTTTAAAGGCTCCATGCCTTCTCTCGCTAATAAATATTTTAATACATGCAAATCAATGACCGCACCGTTGACTCTACCAGACACGACTTTACGAATATTTTGATCGTCTGACGTCACTGTCTCCACTCGCTGCTCACCCGCAGCAATCATGCCATCGAATTCATGCGTATTCACATAACCTTTCACTACGCCTATGGTATATTGATTGAGATCAGATAACTTTTCCCAATAAATAGGATTATCTTTATTTTCAACGATAACCAATAAACTTGAACCGATTGCGACTGAAAACACTAAATGTTCTGCAGGAAAAATATATTCAGGGATGTAACCTAAATATTTTGTGTGGCTACGTGTGGCTAATCTGACTGCACGATTCCAAGGATAAAAATCAACAACAAGTTCGTGCCCCATTGCTTTCAATGCAGCACGAGTCACTGCAATTACCGCCCCTTTATTATCGAGTTGTTCGCTAGAATAAGGTGCCCAATTCAGCGAAGTTAAATACAAGGTATCAGCTTTTAATGGTGTCAAAAATAACGATAAAGACAATAATAATAGTAACCGACGAAAACACTGAATATGAATAAACTTATCCATAACACGGATGAATCGACAACACATAATAGTAAAATACAACCTTAAAAGCCTCAGCATTACAATCAAACTCCTTATTGATAATGATCCATTATCACACAAAAATTTTAGCTAATTTCGTGCTTATTGCCACTTTCCTTTTTAGGAAAAGCTTACAGGATCTTGTTGAATAAGCCTCAAAATTCATTCAAAAAAACGATAAAACAGATCCTTCCTATTAAAATATACCACCACTCATATCAGGGATTGGTCATACCGCCACAACGCCACTCCATTGAAAATACACATGTCAGTTAGCATCACACATTGTCTTCCTGTTCGAATTCATCCAATATTAACTCGGTAAGTAATTGCCCACCTCTTCCTAATGATCGCTCTAAAGTCGAAACCAATTGAGGCGTAAAACAAAAACGGCTGCCTCCCATAAAATCAATTTCCACCAGCGCCCCATCTTTAAGCTCCTGCTCAATCAAAAAATCGGGCATCCACCCAAATCCAACCCCCATTAAAAGAGCATTCTTTTTCATCATAAAGCCTGACAGATAAAACACTTTATCCCCACCAAATTGCAATTCATCCTGCCGGCTTTTGTCTGGAGATGAGTCTTCAATGGTCAGTTCAACATGATGCTGTAATTCATAGAGACTTAACTGTCTTTTAGTGGCTAATGGGTGTTCACGACTCGCTACAAGTATGCTGGTAATTTCAGGTAAGGGTGTCGACTGATAATGAGGCCCTGTTCGGTAATCTTTCACTAACATGAGATCGGCTTTATTAGACTCAAATCTATGCTGCACCCCCCCTAAAAATTCCATATTAAGCTGAATTTTTGTCGGGATCTGGTAACTTGATAATCGCTTCAATGCGCGCATAATCGGCTCCATAGGCAGCGCACCATCAATCACCAACTCCAACTTTGGCTCCCACCCCTGATTAAATCGAGTCGCCAGATGCTCAATATTGGCTAAATTATGTAATAATTTTCTCCCTTCAGCGAGAATGATTTCGCCTTCTGGCGTTAATTCAGCTCGGTATTGATCTCGGCTAAAAAGTGTGATCCCTAAGTGCTGCTCTAACTTTTTAACTTGATAACTGATCGCAGATTGGGCCTTATGCAGTCGCTCTGCCGCTTTAGTAAAGCTTCCTTCTTCAACTAAGACTTCAAGCATTTTGAATACATCAATATCGACTCGCATAACACCACTCCCAGTGTAAAATTATCTTTACCATCTAAAAAACTGATGGTTTTAATAAAATTATTATTCTTTTTTTTGTTTGTTTTAGCAACTAAATTGGTTTCGAGGATTCGATGATGTGTAAAAAATTGCGTTATGCGCATTAAGGAAGAGAAACATGCCGTTTTATATTAAACAAGGCCAAATCCCTAATAAACGCCACATTCAATTTAAAAAAGAAAATGGCGAACTTTACCGTGAAGAGTTGTTCTCTACCCATGGCTTTGCCAATATTTATTCTAATAAATACCATCATAATATGCCTACCAAAGCCCTTAATGTGACATCGCACACACTTTCTCATGGTGAGTCTTGGCAAGATGCATTAATACAAAATTATAAACTCGATACTATTCAATCAGATAAGCCAGGCCATTTCTATAGTGCAAGAAATAAAATATTTCATAATCAAGATGTTGCTTTCTACACGGCTCATGTCACTGAAGAAACAGAGACATTCTATCGCAATGCTTATGCCGATGAAGTCATTTTCATTCATGAAGGCGATGGGATACTTTACAGCGAATATGGCACCATTAAAGTTAACAAATGGGATTATTTAGTCATTCCAAGAGGCACTACTTACCAGCTCAAATTTAGTGACTATCATAATGTGCGGTTACTGGTTATTGAATCATTCTCAATGATTGAAATACCTAAACATTTTCGTAATGAGTACGGCCAACTACTTGAATCTGCCCCCTATTGTGAACGAGATATCCGTACACCAGTGTTAGACGATGCCATTGTGGAACAAGGTGACTTTACGTTAATCAGTAAGTTCGGCGATCGGTATCAACACATATCACTAGAATGGCACCCATTTGATTTAGTAGGCTGGGATGGGTTTGTTTACCCATGGGCTTTTAATATCAAAGATTATGCCCCCAAAGTCGGACAAATTCACTTACCTCCTTCCGAGCATTTAGTGTTCAGTGGTCACAATTTTGTGATCTGCAACTTTGTTCCTAGACCTTATGATTTTCATCCATTATCGATTCCAGCCCCTTATTACCATAACAATATTGACAGTGATGAAGTGATTTATTACGTCGACGGTGACTTTATGAGTCGAACAGGGATTAAAGCTGGGTACATGACCTTACACCAAAAAGGGGTACCTCATGGTCCTCAACCTGGTCGTACGGAAGCTTCAATAGGTAAAACTGAAACGGTGGAATATGCGGTCATGATCGACACCTTCAATCCATTACACCTAACAACGCATGTCAAAAACTGCATGCAAGATGATTATAACCGCTCGTGGTTAGAAAAATAACAACGAAGCAACCACAGCATTAGCACATTGAAAGAGGATATTCACATGGCAAGCGAACAGAATCCATTAGGTCTACTTGGTATTGAATTTACTGAGTTTGCCACGCCAGATCATAATTACATGCACGATATCTTTATTGATTTTGGCTTTTCTTTACTTAAAAAAGCCAAAAATAAAGATATTCTCTATTATCAGCAAAACGACATCAATTTTTTATTAAATACTGAACACAAAGGCTTTTCTGCTGAGTTCGCTAAATCTCATGGTCCCGCAATTTGTTCTATGGGCTGGCGTGTCGAAGATGCGCGTTTCGCCTTTGATACTGCCATCCAACGCGGCGCTAAAGGGGCTGATCCGAAACAAACTGATCTTCCTTATCCTGCAATCTATGGAATTGGTGACAGTTTAATTTATTTCATTGATACTTTTGGTGAAGCGAATAATATTTATCAAACGGATTTTGAGGATCTTCAAGCCCCTATTCATACACAAGAAAAAGGCTTTCTTGCCGTGGATCACCTCACCAATAATGTCTACAAGGGAACAATGGAATATTGGTCTAATTTCTATAAAGACATTTTTGGTTTTACCGAAGTCCGTTATTTCGACATTAAAGGCAGCCAAACAGCATTGATCTCTTATGCACTTCGCTCACCGGATGGTAGTTTTTGCATTCCGATCAATGAAGGTAAAGGCAATGATAAAAATCAAATTGATGAATATCTAAGAGATTATGATGGCCCTGGTGTTCAGCACTTGGCCTTTAGCAGCAGAGATATCGTTGCCTCTTTGGATGCAATGAAAGGTTCCGCCATTCAAACCTTGGATATTATTCCTGAATATTACGACACGATTTTTGAAAAGCTTCCTCAAGTCACTGAGGATAGGCAAAAAATCAAAGACCATCAAATACTCATTGATGGGGATGAGAAAGGTTACTTATTGCAAATTTTCACTAAAAATTTGTTTGGCCCCATTTTCATTGAAATTATTCAAAGGCGCAATAATCTTGGATTTGGAGAGGGTAATTTTACGGCATTGTTTGAATCCATTGAGCGCGATCAAATGAAGCGTGGTGTTTTATAATCACCTATTCACTCACTTTATAACAGCCTGTTGATTGTGTAAAGCAACAGGCTTTATATCCTATTTCAGAAAAGGGATCGCTCCCAAAATAGACACTGTCTACTCACCACAGTAACACTTCTTGCAATGCTATCCCCCATTTGGCTACACTAGACGCTGAATATGAACTAACAAAAGCCGTCTGTTACTCATGCCCGATCTCACACTACTTGCTCTTTTTATACCGACTTTTTTTTTCGTCTCCATTACACCAGGCATGTGCATGACACTCGCCATGACCTTAGGCATGAGTATCGGTCTGCGTCGAACATTTTGGATGATGTTAGGTGAACTTGTAGGTATTGCATTAGTCGCAATCGCAGCGGTATTAGGCGCAGCCAGTATCATGTTAAATTACCCCCACCTTTTTGTCGCCCTAAAATGGATAGGAGGTCTTTACCTAATATACATTGGGATTAACATGTGGCGAGCGAAAGGAAAAACCGCCTTAATCCCCCATAATCAAGTGGCTCATGTAAGCAACAAGGCGCTCGTATCACAAGGCTTTATCACTGCAATCGCCAACCCTAAAGGCTGGGCATTTATGATCTCTCTACTGCCCCCTTTTATTCATGAAGCCAGCCCCGTTGCCCCCCAACTGATAACATTAGTGGGGATCATTATGATCACAGAGTTTATCAGTATGACGGCCTATGCTTCCGGTGGAAAAAGCCTCAGACTATTTTTAAGTCGCGGTAATAACGTAAAATGGATGAACCGTATCGCAGGTTCACTCATGATTGCAGTCGGTATTTGGTTAGCACTGGATTAAGACACATTCTCTACGCAGTGATTAAAACACGTTTATCTAAACATCATTAACTACTAAAGAGCAACCGTCCCTAACAATAAACTAAAACCTTTATTTATCATGTCATTATCTATTAACATACAAATCGCATACCTTTTATCATTATTCTCCATTAAAAAACAATAATATAACCTTGGGTGACGTTAACGCTTGCATTTAAATAGCATAAACGTCACATTACGAAAGCAAAAAAACCATAAACAACAAGGAGCTGTAATGCGATCGCTCAAGACCGCCTTTTTCACATTTTTCATGATGTTGCCCTTCTTAGCCTTAGCTGACATCACACCCCCCTCTTCCGTCTCTGCCCCGTTATACACCCACTTAGCCACCGCTCAACCCGTATGGGCAAAAAATGGCATGGTATCGAGTCAAGAAGCCTTAGCAACACAATCGGGAGTAGAAATTTTAAAACAAGGCGGCAATGCCATCGATGCCGCTGTTGCAGTCGCTTTCAGTCTCGCCGTTACCCTTCCCAGAGCAGGAAACTTAGGAGGGGGAGGCTTCATGTTGGTCCATTTAGCCAAAGAGAATAAAAATATTGCCATCGACTATCGTGAAATGGCCCCTGCTCATACTCATAAAGATATTTTTCTTGATGAAAATGGCGATCCCAACCCTACACTCAGCCGTGAACATGGCTTGTCCGTTGGTGTGCCTGGCACCGTCAAGGGCATGGAGTTAGCCTTAAAAGAATACGGCACAATGAGTCTACAACAAGTGATTCAACCGGCAATTGAAATGGCCCTTAACGGGATCATCATGACGCCTGATCTCGCCCATTCACTCAATAGCGCTCAACAACGGCTAAGCCAATGGCCCAGCACGCAAGCCATTTTTTACAAAAAAGATGGCACAACCTACCCCATTGGCACACGCTTTAAACAACCCGAGCTTGCTCATACTCTAAGCGTAATTGCTCAAAAAGGCAGTAAAGGGTTTTATGAAGGCGAAACGGCAAAAAAAATCGTCGATGCTGTCACACAAGCGGGCGGCGTCATGACCTTAGCCGACTTAAAAGACTATCAAGCCGTCAAGCGCACACCCGTTGAAGGCAGCTATCGAGGTTATCAAGTCATTTCAATGCCGCCGCCTTCCTCCGGCGGCGTCCATATTATTCAAATGCTCAACATTCTTGAACAGTTTCCCATGGATAAATTAGGGCTGAATACCGCCAGCAGTATTCATTTGATGAGCGAAGCCATGAAACGCGCCTATGCTGATCGCAGTGAATATTTAGGCGATCCTGATTTTTATAATGTGCCCGTTGAAACCTTAACCAGTAAAGCCTATGCTAAAAAATTGGCTTCTGACATTAGTCTCGAAAAAGTGACCCCAAGTACTGACATAAAACCGGGTGATCTCGCGCCTTATGAAAGCGACCAAACCACTCATTATTCTGTGGTTGATAAATGGGGCAATGCGGTCTCCAATACCTACACATTAAACTTTAGCTATGGCTCAGGGCTCGTTGCCAAGGGAACGGGCGTCTTGCTCAATAATGAAATGGATGATTTTTCAGCGAAAGCCGGCACACCCAATGGTTTTGGTCTCATTGGTGGCCATGCTAATGCGGTAGAGCCTAAAAAACGTCCTTTAAGTTCAATGAGCCCCACCATAGTCATGCAAGATGGTGAGCCTTATATCGTCACAGGCAGCCCAGGTGGGTCTCGCATTATCACCACGACACTGCAAATTATCTTAAATGTCATTGATCACCATCTCAATATTGCAGAAGCCACCATAGCGCCGCGTGTTCACCACCAATGGTTACCAGATGAAATTCGCGTCGAACAAGGTATCAATAAAGACACCATTAACCTCCTTGAAAATAAAGGACATGAAGTCTCCATTAAAAATGCCATGGGCTCAACGCAATCTATCATCATGACCGAAAAAGGCTTCACTGGTTTTTCAGACTTACGCCGCTCAGGCAGTGAAACATTAGGGTATTAAATCTACCCATTAATTGTCTGTAAAATGCCATTCCATTGAATGGCATTTTTTCAATCCTGCATCCCTTCTTAACATCACGCCATCGCCCACTTATATTCACCACCAATTTCATCATCCATAAATCCACGATGAAATTCGCATCGAACAAGGTATCAATAAAGATGCCATTCAACTGAGTAGCACGATTGCCACCATGCATCTAGCCTCAATACCACGCCACACTTAGCTACGTTTTTTACCTTAAATCAATTAAAATTGCGTAAAAAAAAATCGCTTACAAGAATAGTTACAAATTAAATACAAGTTTAATGGATCTGCATCATTAATACGTGGTATTTAAAGGGGGTGAAATTAATCATACAAATTCGAAACAAATAAAAACAAGTTTTTCTTCGGGGAGATGACAATGAAGGGATTAACCCTAAAACCACTCGTATCTGCTATTGCATTAACGCTAGCGCTCAGTGGGTGCAATACAGCCAACATTAGTACACAAGAGAATACTGCGCCTAATGTTGTTGCGCAAAACATCATTAACAATAATGCAGATAATCCATTCTTTAAGCCCTACGACACGTATTACAACATCCCTGACTTCGATAAAATCCAAACTGCACACTTCCAACCCGCATTTGAAGCAGGTATTGCGCAACATCAAGCAGAAATTAACGCGATTACCGATAATCCAAAGCCTGCCACTTTTGAAAATACTATTGAAGCACTTGAATTTTCAGGGGATTTGACCATAAAAGTTGCCAATGTATTCTTTAATTTAACAGGTGCAGACACCAATGAAGAATTACAGGCCGTGTCAAAAGTCGTGACCCCCATGCTAGCGGCATCTGAAGATGACATTTATCTCAATGATAAATTATTTCAAAGAGTTAAAACCGTATACTTGCAAAAAAATAGCCTTAATTTATCCACCGAACAAGCTAAACTACTTGAAGATACCTACCAAGCCTTTGCTCGAGGCGGCGCCAATCTCGATGAAAAAGACAAAGATACATTACGCGGACTCAATGAGCAGATCAGTAAGCTAAGTTTATCTTTTGGCGATAACTTATTAGCTGAAACCAATGCATTTGAATTGGTTATCGATGATCAGGCCCGGCTTTCAGGCTTACCAAAAGATGTTATCGATACAGCCGCGCAAACGGCGATTAAAAGAGGACATCCCGGCAAATGGGTATTTACCACTCAGCGCCCTTCCATTACGCCCTTTTTAACTTATGCCGATGACAGGGAATTAAGAGCGCAAATTTACAATGGCTATATAAAACGTGCCAATAATGATAATGCCAATGATAATAAGAAAATTATCGCTAAGATTGCCGCGTTAAGAGCGCAGCGAGCTCAACTCATGGGTTACCCTACTCATGCCCACTTAGTGCTTCAAGAACGCACCGCTAAAACTCCTGAAAATGTTTATGGGTTATTAGATAAAGTCTGGCCAGCTGCATTAGCTCAAGCTGAGGCTGAAGTAGCAGAAATGCAAAAGCTTATTGATAAAAACGGGGAAAAATTCCAATTACAAGCTTGGGACTGGTGGTATTATTCAGACAAGATCCGCGTGGCGAAATACAGCTTTAACGAGCAACAGACTCGCCCCTATTTTTCACTTGAAAACACCCTAAAAGGGGTTTTTTATACGGCTAATCGTTTGTATGGCATTACCGTTAAAGAACGTAACGATCTACCTAAATACCATGAAGAAGTACGTACATGGGAAGTGTTTAACGAAAAAGGAGAAAGCATTGCCATCTTCATGGGCGATTATTATGTCCGTGACAGTAAACGTGGCGGCGCTTGGATGAATGCTTATCGCCAGCAATACAATATGAATGGCGTCAACTCTAAACCCATTATTTCCAATGTATTGAACTACCCACGTCCTGCTGGAGATGATCCTGCATTATTAACTTTTGATGAAGCCAGTACCCTATTCCACGAATTTGGACATGCCCTACACGGTATTTTATCTCAGGTACAATATCGCTCACAAGCAGGGACATCAGTCCCTCGAGATTATGTGGAATTTCCATCACAAGTCATGGAAAACTGGATGACAGAGCCTGAAGTGTTGGCTCAATTTGCGACTCACTACCAAACAGGCGAAGTGATCCCTCAATCACTGGTGAATAAAATACAAGCAGCCAGTAAGTTTAACCAAGGCTTCGCGACAGTTGAATATATGGCAGCAACCAAATTGGATTTAGACTGGCATACTATTACTGATTTTAAACCAAAAGATGCAGCCAAGTTTGAAGCGGATTCACTGAATAACATGGGATTAATTGATGAAATCTCCCCACGTTATCATAGTACTTACTTCTCACACATTTTCGCTGGCGGTTATTCAGCAGGTTACTATAGCTATTTATGGTCAGATATTTTGGGCGCCGATGCTTATGAGGCCTTTAAAGAAAATGGTATTTTCGACCAGGCGACATCAAAGGCTTTCAAAAGTACGGTACTCTCCCAAGGGGGCAGTCAAGATCCTATGGCGCTGTATAAACAGTTTAGAGGTAAAGAAGCAGGCATAGAGCCCTTGCTGCGCAGCCGTGGGTTATTAAAGGAATAATTTTCTCTCGTAGTCAATCATCTTTATGTCAACAAGCACAGTGAATTGTCATTGTGCTTTTTTGTTTCCTTTCTTCATCAATAGCAAAAAGACCTGCCATCCACTATCCTATAAATAATACTGAGCGGCGACTTTTGACAGGTTAAGCTTACCTTGTTGACGACCTATAGGGCCTGTTGGCTGTTGGCCTTTGGTTTTCACTTTTGCAGCAGTGTGTAAGTTTGAAAAAAAACCACTGCTTTATTCAAAGGAATGAGACATTAAAAGTATGAATAAACATCATATTGGGCTTATTTTCATTATCCTTTGTTCACTTTTTGCTTGTAGCTCTGATGACGTTGTTCAAGAACAAATTGACGAAAAAGCCTCCATAATCAAAAGCCAGCAAACTCATGTTAACTTACGCCTGCTTGAAACCAGTGATCTTCAAGCCAATATGAAAGATTTTAATTACTATACAGGCCAAGATGATCCCAGATTTGGTCTTGCTCGAACAGCCAGCTTAATTAACAAAGCACGTCAAGAAAACCCTAATAGTATTCTCATTAATAATGGCAATTTATTACAAGGCAGTCCCTTAGGCGACTATGCTAACGCCTTGGGTCCCCAAAAAGATCAGCCCCATCCCGTTTTTTTAGCCATGAACTTACTCAATTACACCCTCTCCAACTTAGGTCACCAAGATTTTATGAGAGGGATCCCTTTTTTAGAATGGGCAATAAACAGTGCTAACTTTCCATTCATTAACGCTAATGTTTATTGTAAAGTCAGCCAGTGCAGTAATGGCAGTCTACAAGATGAAAACCTCTTTACCCCTTACATCATCCAACCGACAACCCTAATGGATAATCAAGGCAATGAGCAAAGTATTAATATTGGCTATATCGGCTTTGTCGATCCTCAGGTTAATACATGGGCAGTGGATCACTTAATTGATAAAATCGCTATCAAGGACATTATAGAAACCGCAGAGAAGTTTATTCCTGAAATGCAGAGCAAAGGAGTCGATTTAATTTTCGCCATTCCCCACTCAGGTATTGCTTTTAAGCGTGGTCAACTGGTATTTGGTGCCAACAATGCTGCCGTCAATTTAGCCAATATTGATGGTATCGATGCCATTTTATTTGGCCAAAGCCACATTCCCTTTCCTTCAACACATTATTCAAATTTATGGAATAGTGACATTGAAAAAGGCACCATTAATGGCATACCAGCTGTTGCACCTGGCTATTGGGGGAACCATCTAGGCATGATTGATTTAACCTTAAATCGTGTCGAGGGAAAATGGTCCGTTATTGATTCACATTCGCAAGCCCAACCAATATTTGGCCAAAAAGCCTTAGTTTTACCCGAGAAACGAATAGAAGATTCTTTGAGCGACGTTCATAAAGCTATTTTGCATCACTCTGATCACAATAGAGGTATAACCAAAAAGCCTCTATACAGTGCACTCGCTTTAATTCAAGACTCAGCTATTATACAGCTTCTGTCCGATCTACAAATACACGCAGCAAAAACCACAATAAAAGCCGATCCTGCTTTTCAGAACATGCCCATTTTGTCAGCAGTTTCCCCTGCAAGAGCTGGCGGAAATCATACAAAAAAAGATGCAAACCAGTTCGTTGACATTAATACTGGTGATGTAACTTATCAAGATATTGTCGCGCTTTATCCTTATTCAAATACCCTTGCAGCTGTTAAAGTCACAGGTAAACTCATTAAAGAATGGCTAGAATGCAGTGCCAATCAATTTAATCAAATTTCTCTCTATAACAAAGCGCCTCAAAATCTGATTAATTGGGCACATCACCACAGCTATAATTTTGATATTATCAAAAATATTCAATATCAAATTGATGTGACTCAGCCCAGTGGTTATAACGAACACTGTATACCCATCACTTCTCAGCCAGCAAATAGGATCACAGCACTGAGCTATACTGATGAAAATGGCAATACAATATCTGGTAACAATTTTTACAATAGCAACTTCATCGTGATCACAAATAACTACCGCGCTTTTTCCGGTCAATTTCCAGGGACTGGGCCTAAACATGTCGTGGTGAGCTTCCCCAATGATATTCAAACACTGCTCGCCAACTATATCAGCCAACAAACCCAAGAAATGGGCTATATCAATATTACTCCTACCCATAACTGGCATCTCAGCCCCATTAAAAGCCAAGTCCCTTTAGACATTCGTTTTCAAACGCAAAATACGTTAGCTGCTGAGCACTTCATTAGCGACAATCAAACAATCAAAATGATCAAAAAAGATATAGATAAACAGGGGTATGCTAATTATCAGGTTTTGCTAAACAAAGCGCATCAAAAATAGAATATCTTGATCAACTTGTCAGTAAAGAAAGTGCCATTTTGAATAAAATGATTTACTCATGAGAGCTAATTACACGGTTACATAGGAGACCAATATGCGTACGCTATCGATTATACTACCAAGCCTCATATTCATTCTACATAGTCACCTTACGTTAGCTGAAACAAAGAAAAACCCTTCCTCTTCCACTCAAAAGAAGCATGATCAACATATACAGCTCATTGATGCTAATGATTATGCTAAATTATTAATCAAAACCAATGAAAGCTGGAACGGAGCTTTATTACCCGATTATTCGGCACAAACACCTGAAATATCCGTTATCAAACTCACTGTCCCGCCAAAATCTCAACTCCCTGTCCATCAACATCCGTCAATCACTGTTGCCTATATACTCAAAGGGGAATTTACCGCCATCCTTGAAGATAACAGCAAAAAAATTGACCTTAAAGCGGGTGATGTGGATATAGAAGTCATTAACACTTGGCATTATGGCATCAATTATAGCGATGACCCCGCAGAAATACTCATCGTTTTTATTGGTACTGAAAGCACCCCTTTAACAATTAACAAATATAATGACAAACCTTAAGTCGATATAAAAACACCCAACTGTTTTCCAATCAATGAATTCATTTTATTAATCTCATAACACTCTATATAATGAGATTAGTTAATAATAAATCAAGTGATTACTATGGGTAAACAATTTAAAAAATTACATATACAGCATATTGATTTTATTAAACAACAAAAAATATTTTTTACGGGTACTGCCGCTGCTTCAGGTCGCGTTAATCTCTCCCCTAAAGGCGGTGATAGTTTCCGCATCATTCATGAAAATCAGGTCATATGGCAAAACTACACGGGCAGTGGTAATGAAACCGCCGCACATTTACACCAAGATCCACGCATGACCATCATGTTTTGTGCCTTTGAAGGTAATCCAATCATTCTGAGACTGTATGGTAAAGCCATTGTCATACATAAAAATGACGAGCAGTGGCAAGATTACTGTACTTTATTTCCAAGCAATACAGGCACAAGACAATTCTATCTCCTTGATATCGATATGGTGCAAACCTCTTGTGGTATGTCAGTGCCTTTCTTTGACTATAAAGAAGACCGTGAACATTTAACACGTTGGGCAGATGCTAAAGGAGAGGATGGGATCCATCAATATTGGAAAAACCGTAATCAATACAGTATCGATGATATGGAAACCCATATTGTCAAACTTGCAGGTCTCGACAATGTAGCCAATGAACCATAAACGATGAACACTGCCGATTATCTAAGATCATTAGAGGAAAAATCATGAAAATATCAATGACGCCCTTTTTAATCATATTCTACTTCTTTTGCAGTACTTATGCCTATGCCCATGACGTTCATGGTAAGCAACAAGGTATTGCTGTTGATGTCATCACAAAATCAGACACCAGTTGGGACGGTACACTTTTACCTCATTATGCAACAGGTCAACCTGAAATCACGATTTTAAAAATTACCGTTCAACCTGGTGCCACTTTACCTATACATGAACATCCCTATATTAATGCAGGCATACTCATGACAGGCGAGCTAACCGTTGTCAGAAAAGACAACGGTAAAACGCTCCACCTCAAAGCTGGCGATAGTATCACAGAGCTTGTTAATACCTGGCATTACGGTAAAAATGAGGGCAAGGTCCCTGCCGAAATCATCGTTTTTTATGCAGGGATAAAAGGAAAACCTATCACAATAATAGAAAAAGGCCAAAAAAAATAATTCCTTAATGACTATTTCCGCCTCTCATCATCGCTGTTTAAGCAATCAATGATGAGAGGTAAAATAAATCCCAGATCGACATCCTTAATACTTCAATTAATGCTGAAAAATATCAATCCTAGTGGGCTTTTTCATTTATTCACAGCTTACCTTTGCAGTAATAATGGATCAGAATATATTGCCACTTTAAAATGAAAACAACACAGATACACACAAAGAAAATGTAAAAAGCAGCAATACACACTGCAATATCTCATAAAAAATATTTTTTTATTTAAAAATCATGTGATTGATTAAAAAAACTTAACCATAAACCTTTCTAAGCATGATGTAATATTCTTGTGACTTATAGAAATATATCGTATCTTAAGATTGACTAAAATCAGCGAGCATTAACATGAAATGTTGGCTGTCGATATAAAAATGATAAAGTCACGATCAATATGTTTTTTAATCACTCAATAGTGATGACATTGATATAATAAGGTAACAGGAAGCCTTTTGGAGCCGTAATGAAAATATTAACATCCCCCTTTCAGCCTTTTACATTAAACCGTTTTTTCAGTGTCGCAATCAGTACACTGGCCTTACTTTCTTTCTCCTCGGCCCACGCAGACAATGACAACATCATTGGGCACCGTTATAACAATACAAATTATCAAGTGGAAGAAGCAAGTAAAATGTTCCCTGCTCCGATGAAAGGGATGACCCAACACATTCTTTATTTGCCGAAAAAACAAGATGAAGCCAATTATAGAATTGAATTTGAAATAGGACAAACTAAAGTTATTGATTGTAATAAACACAGCTTGATAGGAAAGATTAATCAACATTCAGTCAAAGGCTGGGGCTATAACTATTATCAAGTCGACTCAATAGCACCAGGACCCAGCACAATGAGAGCTTGTATGAAATTTGATAAAAAAGAGGCATTTGTACGCCTACCTAGCGATTTAATGTTGCGCTATAATAGCCGTGTTCCTTTTGTATTTTATTTACCTGAAAAAGCAGAATTACGCTATCGAGTCTGGGAAGCACAAAGTCCTTTTCAAATGACAAAATAGTGTTAATGACAATGAATATACCCGTGATACTTGAAGATGCAGGATTCAGCTGGAATTAAAAGCCTTTTAGGCAAGGCTTTGAACAGCGTGCCTAGTCATTCTAAGCTAATGTTCAATAACGCAGTATAAAAGGCTTTTAAAACAGCCCTTTGGGAGTCTGTAAAAGCACCTACATCGAAGTTGTATCACCTTAAAAGGCAATAAGCATTTTGGCAATAATACGCCTTGAATTAGGCACTTTTACAGGCTCTGAAAACATGCATCTTCAAGTATCACGGGTATAAATCAAAAAAAGGAAGCATAGCTTCCTTTTTTTGATCCGTTATGGGATTACAATCCTGCTAATGCTTCTTTGCAAAGCAAGGTGATCTTATTCCAATCTCCAGCAGCCATGGCATCAGTTGGCGCAATCCAACTCCCTCCAATACAATCCACATTGGGCAAAGCCAAGTATTTCTTGTAAGAGTCTGGTGATATTCCCCCCGTAGGACAAAAACGAATATTCGCCAAAGGGCCAGAAAATGCTTTCAATGCATTAACGCCACCTGATGCTTCTGCTGGAAAAAATTTAAAATGAGTATAACCCAATTCCATTCCTGCCATCACTTCCGAAATACTGGCCACACCAGGAATTAATGGCACCGTCCCCGACATCGCCGCTTTTAATAATTCAGGAGTCGCACCAGGGGTGATCACAAACTGAGCACCAGCTTCTACCGCTTGATTTAACTGCTCTTCATTTAATACTGTACCCGCACCAACATAAGCTTCTGGTACTTCTTTGGCAATTTTTGCTATTGCTTCAAGTGCACAAGCGGTTCGTAAAGTCACTTCTAGGACCTTAATTCCCCCCGCCACGAGCGCTTTTGCTAAAGGCACGGCATCTTCAATCTTATTGATCACCATCACAGGAACAATAGGACTGCATTTAAAAATATCTTGTGACTGAATAGACCAATTATTCTCAAGCATGGAGTTATTCTTCCTAATTTTAATATTTTTCATCAATGGCTTGGGTACAGCGAGCACCCGTTTCGGGGCTACTTAAATTCGACCGTAGCGCACCAAATAATTCACGCCCCATACCGTAGCTTGAAGGTTGTAAATTAACCGCTTCAGCCACTCGAGCATTTAACACTGTCTCATCGACCAATAAACTCAGTTCACCGGTTAATGCATTTAAGCGGATCATATCCCCTTGTTGCACTTTCGCAATCAAACCACCATCTAATGCTTCTGGCGTCAAGTGAATAGCCGCAGGCACCTTACCCGATGCACCGGACATTCGACCATCCGTTAACAGTGCAACTTTAAACCCTTTATCTTGCAAACTGCCTAAAATAGGCGTCAATTTATGCAGCTCAGGCATACCAATGGCTTTAGGCCCTTGTCCTTTAACCACCACCACACAATCTTTGTCCAGTTCACCCGCTTTAAATAACGCGTCTAACTTGTTTTGATCATCAATCACTACAGCTGGCGCTTCGACGATCCTGTTTTCTTCTTGGACCGCCGAGACCTTTATCACCGCACGCCCCAAGTTCCCCTTCATGAGTTTTAACCCACCATTGACTTGAAAAGGTTCATTGACGCTGGTCAATACGGCCTTATCAAAGCTCTCTTTAGGCCCTTCGACCCAACGTAACTCACCGTCAATCAATTTAGGCTCTTGGGTATAACGTTTAAGACCAGGACCTGCTACTGTTTGTACATCATCATGTAATAAACCGGCCTCGAGTAACTCTTTAATTAATAGCGCCATACCGCCTGCAGCATGGAAATGATTAATATCTGCATGTCCATTAGGATAAACACGAGCCAGTAACGGCACCGCATCAGAAAGCTCTGAAAAATCATCCCAATTAATAATGATCCCTGCAGCACGGGCAATAGCGACGATATGCATGGTCAAATTGGTTGAACCACCCGTCGCTAATAGTGCGACAATCCCATTAACAATTGATTTTTCAGAAACTATGTGTCCGATAGGTGTATATTGAGAGCCCATTTCATTTAAACGACACACTTGTTTCGCCGCCGTTTTACTCAAAGCTTCTCTTAACGGATCGTCTGGATTAACAAAAGAAGAGCCTGGTAGTTGAAGCCCCATCACTTCTAACATCAACTGATTACTATTGGCTGTACCATAAAAAGTACAGGTTCCCGCACTATGATAAGAAGCAGATTCAGCCTCAAGTAACGCAGCGCGATCCACTTTACCTTGGGCAAATTGCTGTCTTATGCGTGCTTTTTCTTTATTGGGGATCCCTGATTTCATTGGACCAGCAGGCACAAACAACATAGGTAAATGCCCAAAGCTCAGTGCACCGATCAATAATCCCGGCACAATTTTATCACAGATCCCTAATAGCAACGCACCATCAAACATGTTATGAGAAAGGCCCACAGCCGTTGCCATAGCAATGACTTCTCGGCTCAATAGACTCAGTTCCATGCCAGGCTGACCTTGAGTGACCCCATCACACATTGCTGGTACACCGCCAGCCACTTGTGCAACACTGCCAATCTCCTGGCATGCCTTCTTCAACAAATCGGGGTAGACTTCATATGGTTGATGAGCAGATAACATGTCATTAAAAGCTGTCACAATACCAATATTGGCTTTATTCAGCTGTTTAATAGATGACTTATCATCAGGATTGCACGCAGCAAATCCATGGGCTAAATTCCCACAGCTCAGCGCACTACGGTGTACACCTTTTGTTTTTGCATCTTCTAATGCAGATAAATACTGGGCTCTGGAGACTTCACTACGCTTAATAATACGCTGAGTCACAGCTTCTATAACGGCTTGCATAATAACTCCTTAAGCACTCCAATAAACATCAACAGGGGTACTATTTTGACCCAAAACAGCGCGAATAGGCATTTCATCCACCGCTTTACTTGTTAATGCTTGGCGGTAAACAGACAATTTCTGTTCACCGACGATGTGCAAATAAATTTGGCGACTCGCCAAAATCGCAGATTTAGATAAAGTGATCCTTGCATTAGGTGCTGTTGTGGGATTAACCGCTACACAAAGATCGTCTGTTGCCAAGGCTTGCGCTAACTCAGCAGAACAAGGGAACCAAGAACAAGTATGCCCATCATTACCCATGCCCAAAATAACCACATCAAAAGGGCGAGAAAAATGAGCCAGCTGCTCCGTAGCCATTGCAGCGCCTTCTTCTGGAGTCGAAAACATATTCTTTAACCCCTGAAATTTTGCACTGGCGGCTTTATTGGTGAGTAAATGTTCTCTGACCAACTTTTCATTTGAATCAGCATGTTCATTATTCACCCAACGCTCATCAGCCAAGGTAATTTGAACCTTATTCCAATCAATACCGCGATGACTCAGTTGTTCAAACAAAGCCAAGGGAGTTGAGCCTCCCGATACCACAAGACTCGCCTGCCCTCGACTATCAACAGCTTCTTGTAGTTGATCGCCAATACGCTCAGCAAGCTGCTGCTCTAACGCGGCTTTATTATCAAAGGCTTTAAATACTGTTTCTTTAATCATGTTACTTTTTTCTCTATTCATCCCAAGAACGGCCGTCTTTTGCTATTAACGCAACAGATGCGACAGGCCCCCATGTCCCTGCAGGATAGGGTTTAGGTTTTTCACTACTACTTTCCCAAGCATTGATAATGCCATCGACCCAGCTCCATGCCTGCTCTACTTCATCACGACGAACAAATAATGCTTGATTCCCCAACATGGCTTCTAACAATAAACGCTCATAAGCATCGGCAATACGCTCTGTTTTAAACGTATCTGAAAAACTTAAATCTAGCTTAGCCGTTTGCAAACGTTGCTTTTGCTCCAATCCAGGTACTTTATTCATCATCTGAATTTCAACCCCTTCATGGGGCTGCAAACGAATAGTTAATTTATTGGGCGGCAAATTACGATAATTTGAGCGATATAAATTATGAGGTGGGTTCTTAAAATAGACGACAATTTCAGAGCTTTTAAATGGCATCCGCTTACCACTTCTCAAGTAAAAGGGGACCCCAGCCCAACGCCAATTATCAATATCGACTCTTAATGCGACAAAGGTTTCGGTGTTAGAATTAACATTTGCCCCTTCTTCTTCTAAATAACCCGGTGCAGGCGAGCCTTTCAAAAAGCCTGATGAATACTGGCCCCGAACCGTATTTTCAAAAATATTGTCTTCATTGATGGGCCGCAATGACTTCAGAACTTTCACTTTTTCATCACGAATACTGTCCGCGTCTAAATTCACTGGCGGATCCATCGCCACCAAGGTCAATACTTGTAATAAATGATTTTGGATCATATCGCGCATTTGACCCGCTTTATCAAAGTAACCCCAACGCCCTTCAATGCCCACTTCTTCGGCGACAGAAATCTGCACATGATCGATTGTACGATTATCCCATTTTGACGCAAATAAAGAGTTGGCAAATCGCAGCGCAATCAAGTTTTGCACCGTTTCTTTACCTAAATAGTGGTCAATGCGATAAATTTGTTCTTCATTAAAATGAGCCGAAACTTGATCATTAATGATTTTAGAAGAAGCAAGATCTGAACCAATAGGCTTTTCAAGGACAACACGAGTATCAGGATAAATAAGCTTTTGTTCGTTCAAACAACGGCAGATATCACCAAAAATAGCCGGAGGGGTAGCAAAATAGCACACTGTTGCCCGTTTTTTAGGTTCAAGTACCGTATGAAAAGCCTTATAGCCTTTCGACTCAGTAAAATTGGTCCCAATATAATGACAACGTTCAAGAAAGCGATTTAATGTATCAGAACAGATTTCTTCTTTAACAAAAGTGATTAATGCCGTTTCAACTAAGGCACGGTATTCTTCTAAAGTGAAATTATCTTTAGCGACACCGAGAATCTTAGTGTCTTCATTAAGCAATTGAGCTTTATCTAATTGATATAAAGAAGGCAATAATTTTCGCTTTGCTAAATCCCCTTTTGTTCCAAAAAGAACAAAATCGCAGGCTTTGGCTTCTGTTGTTATACCCATCGAGACGTCATCTCCTATCATTACAGTGTCCCGCCTAAGAAAGACAAGAATTCACACATTTGTTGTAATATAACAACAGAACTCAATAATTGCATCTAAATTTTGTAAATTATCGCCTTTTACACTCACTAGTCAGACGTCTACAATATCTGTTATGCTTTCGTGATAAAATTACTATATTTACTAGATACTTTTATACTTTCACTAGTATAATTTATTGTAACGCTCTACGCTGTGTTATAGAACAAAAAATAACCATCATAGAAAGTATAAATAAAACTACATTCCTTCTGAGTGGACATATCAATATGAATACCCTAGAAAAGGTACAAAAAAGTCTGACACACTTTAGTAAATCTGAACGTAAAGTCGCCGAAGTGATCCTCGCTTCACCTCAAACGGCTATCCACTCAAGTATCGCCACACTCGCAAAAATGGCCGATGTCAGCGAGCCCACCGTTAACCGTTTTTGTCGCCGATTGGATACCAAAGGCTTTCCTGATTTCAAATTACATTTAGCCCAAAGTCTTGCTAACGGGACGCCTTATGTCAGTCGACATGTTGAAGAAGATGACAGCCCTGATTCCTATACCACTAAGATATTTGAATCATCAATGGCCTCATTAGATACAGCAAGGCAAAGTATCGACACTGCCGCAATCAACAAGGCTGTTGATATTCTCACCCAAGCCAAGAAAATTTCTTTTTTCGGTTTAGGCGCCTCCGCTTCTGTCGCCCATGATGCACAAAATAAATTCTTTCGCTTTAACGTTCCCGTTATTTGTTTTGATGATGTGCTCATGCAACGCATGAGCTGTATCAATAGTAATGATGGTGATGTTGTGGTATTAATCTCCCACACAGGAAGAACTAAATCATTGATAGATATTGCAAAGTTAGCTAGAGAAAATGGCGCGGCAGTGATAGGTATCACCGCAAGACATTCTCCTTTATCCAATGTTTGCACACTGCCAGTGACCATGGAAGTGCCTGAAGACACCGATATGTATCTTCCAATGGCTTCTAGGCTCGCACAGCTTGTCATTATTGATGTGTTAGCCACTGGATTCACTTTACGTCGTGGTCCTCGTTTTCGTGAAAACTTAAAGCGCGTTAAAGCCGTTTTAAAAGAATCTCGCATCGATAAAGATCCCATTCTGTAACTGACTTTCTTAATTATTTTAGCCGTCCTCATGTTATGAAGCGGCTTAAATAAGATAATTACCCCAATTCTGTCTTAAAAGCATTATCTTTTATCTAGCAAAATCTTGTAATTTTCCTACAAAAAACGTCAATGTCTGGTATTATAGTATAGTAATAGCGTTCCAGAATTTAACCTTTAACGGAGTATGATATGTTCCGCAGAACAAAAATCGTCACCACATTAGGCCCAGCAACTGATCGTGACGATAACTTACGTCGCATCATCGCAGCAGGCGCCAATGTTGTTCGTCTTAACTTTTCTCACGGCTCAGCAGAAGATCACTTGAAACGGGCTAATGATGCAAGAGCAATTGCTAACGAGTTAGGTGTTCATGTGGCGATCTTAGGCGATTTACAAGGGCCTAAAATTCGTGTTTCAACCTTTAAAGACAACAAAAAAGTACAGTTGAAACTTGGACAAGCTTATATTCTTGATGCCGACTTAGGTAAAGGTGAAGGAGATGAACATCAAGTTGGTATCGACTACAAAGCCTTACCAAAAGATGTCAGCATCAATGATATTTTAATGCTCGATGATGGTCGCGTACAATTAAAGGTTGAACGTGTTGAAGGTAACAAAGTCCATACCAGCGTCACCGTTGCAGGTCCTTTGTCAAATAATAAAGGGATTAATAAACAAGGCGGTGGCTTATCCGCTGAAGCCCTCACAGAAAAAGACAAGCAAGACATTATTACTGCTGCAGCCATTAATGTCGATTATCTGGCCGTTTCATTTCCACGCAGTGGCGCCGATCTGAACTATGCTCGCTCTTTAGCTCTTGAGGCTGGAAGCAAGGCACTTATCGTTTCTAAAGTCGAACGCGCTGAAGCCGTAGCAACCGATGAAGCAATGGACGATGTCATTAAAGCATCTGATGCTGTTATGGTCGCTCGAGGTGATTTAGGCGTAGAAATCGGCGATCCAGCATTAGTGGCTGTACAAAAAAGACTCATCAGTCGCTCTCGTCAATTAAATAAACCGGTTATCACTGCGACGCAGATGATGGAGTCCATGATAAGCAGTCCAATGCCAACACGTGCAGAAGTCATGGATGTCGCCAACGCTGTCCTTGATGGCACAGATGCGGTCATGTTATCAGCTGAAACTGCTGCAGGGGATTTCCCAGAGGAAACCGTTAAGGCTATGTCAGATGTCTGTTTAGGCGCTGAGTCACACCCCAGTGTACAAGTTTCTAAGCATAGAATTGATCAACAGTTTAGTACAGTTGAAGAAACCATTGCCCTATCCACTATGTATGCAGCCAACCATTTGGACAGTGTTAAGGCCATTATTGCACTAACCGAATCTGGCGCAACACCACAATTGATGTCACGGATCAGCTCTTCGCTCCCGATTTATTCTTTATCGCGTCATCAAAGCACGCTAGCCAAAATGGCTTTATACCGTGGTGTACAACCTTTCTATTTTGATTCAACACAATATTCTGCTGAAAGTTTACCACAAGAAGCCTTAGCCGCATTATCACAGGCTGGCTATTTACAAAGTGGTGACATGGTATTAATGACTAAAGGTGATGCCATGGAAACCATTGGCGGCACGAATACTTGTAAGATCTTAATCGTGGCTTAACTCATTTCCCACAAACTAAAAAAGGGACGCGCTAGCGTCCCTTTTTTATCGTACTTAATAAACCCTATAACGACTCAAAATCATCAACCGAAATCGCGATTAGCCTTAACTTATCAGCCTCCACCAAGGTGTTATATTCATCAGCAGAAATAATTCCTGCATCCAAGGCTGCAGTAAATAAAGGTACAGGCGCCATTTTTGGCTGTAATTGACCCGCTCTTTGTGCCTGTTTCAATTTTTTGTATAAACCTTTACAAGCATATTGAGCTAAAAACGCTTGTTCAACATCGGCAATGCCCCCTGAATCACCTTCTAGATCGGGACATAAAAATGTTAACCTATCTCTTGCAGGACCTGGTTTACTCATGCTTTGTGCAAGATCAACAGACAATTTATCACTGGGCGCCTTAAAACGATTACCCAGAGGAAAAATAACAACGCGCAATAATATCGCTACAGCTTTATTGGGGAAGTTACGAATAGCTTCATGTAAAGCGTTTGAAGCAAGCTGTAAACGTGTCGCCATTACATGCCTAACAGCGGGTAAGTCATCAAACTGTCGGCCATTATCTTCAAACATCTTCAGAGTTGCTGATGCTAAATAAAGTTGACTAAGGACATCGCCCAAACGCGCCGATAACATTTCTCTGCGTTTCAAGTCTCCCCCCATAACCAACATGGATAAATCCGTCATAAACGCTAAAGCAGATGATAAACGTGTCATGTCTTTATAATATTGCTTAGTTTCTCCACTAACAGGTGCTGCCGCTAGACGGCTACCTGTTAATGCATGACCAAAGGCACTCAATGCATTGCGAGCAGCATACCCCATGTGCCCAAGTAAAAGTGCATCAAAACGAGCTAGTCCATCTTTTTCATTTTCCATGGACGCCGCTTCCATTTCGGCCAGCACATAAGGGTGGCATCGTGTTGCACCCTGACCAAAAATCATCAAGCTTCGCGTTAAAATATTCGCACCTTCAACGGTAATCGAAATGGGTATTGACATATAGCCTTGCCCTAGATAGTTTTTAGGGCCAAGTTGGATCCCTTTTCCCGACTGAATATCCATTGCATCATCAACCACTTGACGGCCCAGCTCTGTCATGTGGTATTTAGCCATTGCGGTAACAACGGAAGGCTTCACCTTTAAATCGATACCTGTTGTAGTTAAACGCCGTGCAGCTTCCAGTTGATAAGTATTGGCAATGATCCGTGCTAACGCTTCTTGTACACCTTCAAATTGACCAATAGATAAACCAAACTGTTGACGTACGTAGCTGTATGCTGTTGTCGTTTTCGTCGCCATATGCCCCGATGCACTAGACAATGCAGGTAAAGAAATGCCACGACCTGCCGATAGGCATTCAACCAACATACGCCAGCCACGACCGGCATATAACGGTCCACCAATAATCCAATCCAGCGGAATAAAAACATCTTCGCCTGAAGTCGTGCCATTCATGAATGCGGTGTTTAATGGATTATGGCGACGACCAATATTGACACCTGAATGGTCAGTTGGAATAAGTGCACAGGTGATCCCAATACTGTCAACATCACCTAATAGCCCATCAGGATCACGCATTTGAAAAGCCAGTCCCAACACAGTAGCAACGGGGGCTAGCGTAATATACCGTTTATTCCAAGTTAACTTTAACCCGATGACTTCTTCCCCATTCCATTGCTGACGGCAAACAATGCCTTCATCAGGAATAGCCCCCGCATCAGAACCCGCTTCAGGACCTGTTAACGCAAAACAAGGGATCGCTTTACCACTGGCTAAATCGGGTAACCACTGATCTTTTTGCTCTGTTGTACCATAATGAGTCAACAATTCACCTGGACCTAATGAATTTGGTACCATCACCGTCACTGCAGCACTGACACTGCGACTGGCAATCTTACTCACAATGGTCGAATTGGCATAAGCCGAAAATGCTTTCCCCCCATATTGTTTAGGAATGATTAACGCAAAAAAACCTTCTTTTTTAAAATAGTCCCAAAGCTCTGGCGGTAAATCCTTTCTATTTTGAACGATATCATGATCATCTATCATTCCTAAAGCTGTCGTCACTTGATTATCAATGAAGGCTTGCTCTTCACTGGTTAAACTGGGTTTACCGTAGCCATGGAGAGTATTCCAATCAGGTTTCCCCTGAAATAGCTCCCCTTCCCACCACACATCGCCCGCTTCCATGGCCTCTTTTTCAGTATTTGACAAAGGCGGTAACACCTTTTTAAAAAATGAAAATGCCGGCTTAGTTAACAGTGCCATACGCGTGCTTTTTACACTAAAAAGCACGACCACCACCACAAGTAAAAATAATATAAAAAATGCCATCAATACAATACCTTGTTAAATTAACCCACCGGTGCTGACACGCCAGCAGAAAGATACGGGATCACTTTGCGGATCACCGCTTCAATATCATTATGCTCATCAAAATCTGCCGCGGCTATTTCTGTTAACGCGTCAGCTGATGCCATAGTGAAAACCACTGTCCCGAGTGTAAAGTGTAATCGCCAAAACATTTCAGCGGCAGGAATTTCCGGCGCACTGTTTGCCACTGCATGGACAAACTGCTTTAAATATTGCCCATAATGGGTCGTAATAAACCAACGAAGATGCCCTTGGCTTTCAATATACCCCCGACCCAATAGTTGCAAAAAGATAAGAGTACCCTCTGCACGAACATGATCCAGATCTAATAAAGGCGACACTAAACTTGAAAAAATATCATCTAAACTCGCGCATTCTTTCTGCTCTTTTACCTGTATAATCGCGGTCGCTGCAGCAGGCATAAACACATCCATATAACGCGCGAGAACCGCTCGAATCAACTCTTTTTTGGAGCCAAAATGATAATTCACTGATGCTAAATTAACCTCAGCCTTACTGGTGATCAGTCGTAATGAGGTTTCAGAAAACCCTCTTTCTGCAAATAGCTTCTCAGCTGAATCCAGAATTTTTGTTTTAGTATCGGATTGGTTTGCCATTCCGTGATCCTAATTCTTAAGTTAATGATTTAAACACTCGTTTAAATTAAACACTCGTTCACTTTTTGTCAAATAGATTTCACTTCAATAGCGCCACTTTTCCATTGTTTCAAACTTAAATAACAAGGATTTTTTTTCTTCAGCTGTTTTATTGAAACAAAATAGGTAAAATGCAAACACAAAAATAACAAAAGGATGAAATTGATGAATCTATTTCTATCAAGACAATCATGTCTACCGGCTACTATAGCAATGATACTGGGATTATCTGCCTGTAGTGATCCCCAAAAGAACAATCAAGAAAATACACAAGAAAATAAACAAAAATCAAACATAACAGCAGAAGCCTTTATCAATGATGCAGAAAACCGATTAAGTCAATTATCGATTGAGCAAAACCGCGCTGAATGGATATACAATAATTTTATTACCTATGACACCGCCCAACTTGCCGCCAAAGTCGGTGAAGAAAGAACGGCTACATCAGTCAGGTTAGCCACGCAAGCGGCGCAATATGATCAAACCTCTTTAAGTGATAAAGATAAAAGAAAGCTCAATATACTACGTAGTTCTTTAGTGCTTCCCGCACCATTGGATCCGAGTAAAAATGCCGAACTTGCTCAACTTAATGCCGAGTTGAATGGTTTATATGGAAAAGGGAAATACTGTTTAAAAGATGGCCAATGTCTGACGCAACCTGAACTATCGGTCATCATGGCCGAATCAAAAGATCCCGCTTTATTGCTTGAAGTGTGGCAAGGTTGGCGTGAAATTGCCAAACCCATGCGGCCCTTATTTGAAAAAGAAGTCGCATTAGCAAATGAAGGAGCAAATGATCTCGGCTATAAAGATCTTTCTGAACTTTGGCGTAGTCAATATGATATGAAACCTGAAGATTTCTCCAAAGAACTCGATAACCTCTGGACACAAGTCAAACCGTTATATGATTCATTGCATTGTTATGTCAGAGGGGAATTAAATGAAGAGTATGGTGATACCATTGCTCCAGCAAATGGGCCTATTCCTGCTCACTTATTAGGAAATATGTGGGCACAAAGTTGGGGGAATATTTATGACACTGTTGCACCCGCTGACGCCGATCCCGGTTATGACATCACTCAGCTATTACGCAACCAAAATTACACTGAAATACAAATGGTTGAACAAGCAGAAAACTTTTTCTCTTCCCTTGGTTTTGCTCCGCTACCAGACACTTTTTGGGAACGCTCTCTTTTCACTCAGCCAGAAGACAGAGATGTGGTTTGTCATGCATCGGCTTGGGATCTTGACGATCTTGACGATATCCGCATCAAAATGTGTATTCAAAAAGATGCTGACGACTTCATCACTATTCATCATGAGTTAGGCCATAACTATTACCAACGTGCCTATAAAGAACAGCCTTTTATCTTCAAAAACAGTGCTAATGACGGTTTCCATGAAGCCATTGGTGATACTGTCGCCTTATCAATTACTCCCAGTTACTTACAACAAATAGGGTTATTAGATACCGTACCAGATGCGTCTAAAGATATTGGCTTACTTCTAAAACAAGCGTTAGATAAAGTCGCTTTTCTTCCTTTTGGGTTAATGATTGATCAATGGCGCTGGAAAGTCTTTAGTGGTGAAATTCCCCCTGAGGAATATAACCAATCTTGGTGGGAATTAAGAGAAAAATACCAAGGCGTTAAAGCACCTGTTGAGCGTAATGAAACCGACTTTGACCCAGGAGCTAAATACCATGTACCCGCAAATGTACCTTATACTCGCTATTTTTTAGCCCATATTTTACAATTCCAGTTTCATCAAGCACTTTGTGAAATGACACAAAATACGGGCCCAATCCACCGTTGCAGTATTTATGGCAATAAAGAAGCAGGCGCAAAATTAAATACCATGTTAGAAATGGGGCAAAGTCAACCTTGGCCGAAAGCGCTTGCCGTTGTGACTGGCAGTCAAAAAATGGATGCCAATGCTGTATTAGACTATTTTGCTCCTTTACAGGTTTGGTTAAATGAACAAAATAAGCAAGCCAATCGTCAATGTGGCTGGTAACGCCGTAGGCAAAAGCTCTTTCATCTATTAAGGTGATGGAACATATAAAAACGCCTTTTTTATAAGGCGTTTTATTCGCTTAATCACCTTCTTACATATTTTGTAAAGATCAATTGCTGTCATTACTACTGGGTAAGTATTATAGTTAGATTTGGCATGATAAGAGCCTAAATGAATATTATGAAATCATCACATATATTAAGCACCTTTTTACTATCATTCACATTGACTTGCACTTCTTCAAGCTTCGCTATTGATGATGATAATGCCATGCTTAACCATATTTACCATCACTTTAACAAAGCATTCAACACGCTCGACCCTCAAGAAATGCTTTTTATTTATACTCAAGATGCCTCTTATATTTCAAATAATCAAAATAAGAAAATATTGTTAGGCCGTAAAGAAATTCTCGAGCAATATCGTGCATTTTTTAAAAAAATTAACGATAAAAAAGCCAATATCGACGTTGATTTTAGGATTATACAAAGACATGTAGAAGGCAAAAGTGCTACCGATATAGGCTATTATCTCATTCGATATTACCCTGACAGCGGTGACGAAGAACCTATCAGCGAATTTGCTGGCAAATTTGTCGGCGTTTCTAAAAAATACCCCAACGGGCATTGGTATCTTGTCGTAGAAACCAATAATAAAGCTGATACCGCCTTTTATTATAATGCCAAACCTCAACCCAACTTGTATTATGGTCGCCAATTTACTCCAATAAACTCGGAACCTACCACTACCTATGAATGAATCGGCTTCTTACGAGCATTCCCTTTTATGTCCTTGTGGCTCAAAAAAAACCTATTTGCAGTGCTGCTATCTTTCTCATCAAGATCACAGTCAAGCTCGCTCACCAGAACAACTAATGCGCTCTCGATATAGTGCTTACTCACTCAAACATTTCAATTATATCATTGCGACTCAGCATCCTGATTTTAGACGCCATTTAACAGTAGAACAGCTTGCCAAGGAGCCCCAATCACAATGGTTAGGTTTAGCAGTCTTAAGCTGTGAGCAACAAGCCTTAAAAGGCACTGTGACGTTTAAAGCTTGGTACAAACAAGATAAAAAAATTGATGTCATTTACGAATGTTCTAACTTTATATTAGAAAACAACCTTTGGTACTATACTGATGGTAAGCAGATGCAATGTACATTACCCAAGCGTAATGAAAGTTGTGTTTGTCAAAGTGGCAAAAAGTTTAAACATTGTTGTATGCCCTGAACAATCTAAAAATTATTGCACTCAAAATAATACAAAGCAGGCTTCAAATTAAGCCTGCAATAATACTTGACTCATTTGACGCTGGGTCGTTAATTGTTCAATGAATGTCGTCGCCTTAGGCTCAATGTTGTTATCTTCTCCTTGAACTCGCGCTTGAGTATGATAATCACAATTATTCATTACACTATATAGTGCAGCACCTTGGCCTCTTCGGATCACTAAAGCTTCTTGCATTAATCCATCTTGTAATCGAAATCCCGTTGTTCCCGAGACATGAAAAGAGCCGCTATTGTTCACTATCGGCCCAGCCATATTGAGATCAGCCACTAATAATTGCTTAGGAGGCAAATTAAACTCCGCTCTATCATCTTGCTCTGTGGCAGATGGCTTAATGTGAAATTGAGCCATATCTTGTTGTTCTGCTGACAAAAGTGCTAACAATAATCCAAACTCTCCTCTTCGATTATTCCCAACAGCCAAATTAAGACGAGAACCTAAAGTTAACTCATTCACTAACGAAATTGCATTTTGCATAAAAAAAAACCACCAAAACAAGCTGTTGATAGTTAATCGACCACTTGAACCAATACTTTAGTGATTATTTAAAATAGCGCTTTACATCATAAAAAAATCTGACTACTATTGCCGCCGCAATTGAGGAGGGGTTCCCGAGTGGCCAAAGGGATCAGACTGTAAATCTGACGGCTCAGCCTTCGAAGGTTCGAATCCTTCTCC
>NZ_CANLKR010000050.1 GCF_947491715.1 uncultured Shewanella sp.
TCGAACCCTCGATGGGAGTTAAAGCCCATACTCCCTTAGCAGGGGAGCGCCTTCGGCCACTCGGCCACCTCTCCGTTTCTTGGCGCACATATTACTGTTTGCCGAAAATAAGTCAAACCCTTTTTAATAAACCTTTGCTGTTTGAACTGTTTTTAATCATATTGATGTTATATAAAGCGAGTCTATTTAATATTGTCCTATCTTCGAATTTTCTATACGTTAAAAAATGTCAAAGCAAGACTAATACAAATCTAAGAAAATAAGTGTTCATTCAGCGGGAATGAAAAATACGGTAGGCAAGGCAGCTGTTTGAAGCTAATAGTTACTCTATATCAAAAACAGATAACCTAGTATAGCGTATTTTTCAACCCGCACCGAGTGAGCGACCCTGAATTGATCGTTTATTTACTTAGGTTGGTATAAGAATACACCTATTTCAAATTAAGCTCACTCTCCTCACTCAAGGTCTCCGGTGTCATAAACAGCCAAGTCACCCCTTCAAAGTGGAACACTTAACCCCGGATCACTTTCTAAGTTTCTAAAGGCAAGATCCAACACAAACTTTCTTTCTAACAGCAAACGTTGGCGTCAGACTGTTAGAGAGCTTTCATCCTATTCAGTTTTGCCATAAAAAAACCAGCACAAATGCTGGTTCTTTTAAAACGGTCACAATGAAAGAATTAGGCCGAATGCTCTCAGAAATTCCCACCTTCTGACGGCGTACCCGCTTTCTCTGACTGAATACGTTGATAAATTTCTTCACGATGCACAGAAACTTCTTTCGGTGCATTCACACCGATGCGTACTTGATTACCTTTAACGCCTAATACAGTAACTGTTACTTCGTCACCAATCATCAGTGTTTCACCAACACGACGAGTCAATATCAGCATTATCTTGCTCCTTTAATTCCTAATTCAGTTTCGTACGGCATTATTTCCGCTATTATGTGCTTATTATAAGGTTAGCTTAGTACAAATTAATAGTACTCTATTCGAAAAGCGTCATTTAATTATAACTTAACCCTAAACACTCCCAGCTAAATTGCAAATTAAAGTTCTCGATAAAGCACACATTTCCAATCAACGATTATAACAAAATAAAATTTAAAACTTAATAAACAAACAGTTAAAACATAAAGTGTAAATTTTATTGATTTTAATATTCGATAAGTTTAAGCCCTAATGAATATAATTACCTTTGAAGATATAAAATCAGTTTATCAGTTAAGTGTCGCTTTAATTCAATAATAACAACACTCAACACAACAACCAAAGGTTAAGATGTAAAAAGTGCGTCACATTTACACGCACTCAATTACCAAATTAACAATTCGATACAATAGCAATTTATCATATCAAGTGTGAATCACTTACGCTAATCGTTCTTCAAGCCAAGCATTAACTTGTGACAATGCGTTATCAAGGTTCTCAGGTTGACTGCCTCCAGCTTGTGCCATATCTGGGCGTCCTCCGCCTTTACCACCCACTTGAGCTGCTATTGAAGACACGAGTTCACCCGCTTTGACTTTACTCGTTAAATCTTTTGTCACGCCCACAATAAGGCTAACCTTCTTGTCACCCGCAATAGCCAATACCACAATACCTGACTTTAATTTTTGCTTCAGCTCATCTTGCAGGCCACGCAATGCGCCTGGTTCAACATTATCAAGTTTCTTGATAAGTACTTTAATGCCATTAATTTCTTGCGCTTCACCCACTAAATCAGCACTCGTTGCTGCAGCTAATTTATCCTTTAGCTGCGCTAACTCTTTTTCAAGAGATTTACTACGATCAAGTTGTATTTTCAGCTTACTCACAACCGACAAGGGATCCGCTTTTAAAAGCTCAGCAGTGGCGGCTAACTCACCTTGCTGCTTAGCAATATAACACATTGCGGCTTCACCAGTTACAGCTTCAATACGGCGAATACCAGCTGCAATGCCTCCTTCTGAAGTGATTTTAAATAAGCCGATATCACCCGTTCTGCCCACATGGGTTCCACCACACAATTCAATCGAAAAGTCCCCCATAGTGACCACTCGAACTTCGGCATCATACTTTTCACCAAAAAGAGCCATTGCACCTTTCTCTTTTGCCTCATCGATATTCATCACTTCAGAGTGTAAAGGGTGATTGAGACGGATCTGCTCATTCACAACTTGCTCCACTTGTCTCAATTCTGTCGCACTCACAGCTTCAAAATGTGAAAAATCAAAGCGAAGTTTGTCAGGCTCTACTAACGACCCTTTTTGCGATACATGAGAACCTAGAATTTGTCGTAATGCCGCATGCAGTAAATGTGTTACTGAATGATTCAACTCAGTACGTTGACGGTTATCGTGATCAACACAGGCATTTAACTCTTGAGCTTTAGTGATAGTTCCCTGAGTCACTTTTCCAACATGACCAATGGCTTGGCCGTATTTTTGAGTATCAGACACTGTAAATGTACAGTCTTGTGTACGCAATGTGCCTTTATCACCACACTGTCCACCCGATTCAGCATAGAAGGGAGTTTGCTTCAAAATAACAACCGCATCATCACCAACATGGACACGATCAACTTCTTGTCCGTCTTGATAAATCGCCATCACTTCAGACGCTAAAGATAAATCGGTATAACCACAAAAATCGGTTTTTTCTTCAATCACTAAAGCATCATTATAATCAGTATTAAACTGACCAGCCGCTTGAGCACGACTACGTTGTTTCGCCATAGCAACTTCAAAACCAGACTCATCAACACTTATCTCACGCTCACGACACACATCCGCCGTCAAATCGACAGGAAAACCATAAGTATCATACAGTTTAAAGGCTGTTTCACCGTCTAAAACATCACCTTCAAGCTTATTAAGTGCGGTATCTAAAATTCCTAATCCCCGCTCTAACGTGCGTGCAAACTGCTCTTCTTCTGCTTTTAATGATTTCTCGACAATGGCTTGCGTTTGCGCTAAGCCTTTCGCTGCATCACCCATAACATCTATTAACGTCGGTACCAACTTATAGAAAAATGCATCAGTCGCACCTAACTTATTACCATGACGTACTGCTCGGCGAATAATACGCCTTAATACATAACCTCGACCTTCATTTGATGGCATCACACCATCAGCAATAAGGAAAGAACAAGAGCGAATATGATCGGCAATCACTCTCAATGATTTATTCTCTAAATCTGTCACACCGATAATATCGGCCGCCTTGGCAATAAGTTGCTTAAAGATGTCGATCTCATAGTTAGAATGTACACCTTGCATAATCGCAGCAATGCGCTCAATACCCATTCCAGTATCAACTGAAGGCTTAGGCAAAGGGTGCATCTCACCATTGGCTTGGCGATTATACTGCATAAAGACAATGTTCCAAATTTCAATAAAGCGATCACCATCTTCTTCTGGTGTACCTGGACGCCCACCCCAAATATGCTCTCCGTGATCATAGAAAATTTCGGTACAAGGGCCACAAGGACCAGTATCGCCCATTTGCCAAAAATTATCAGAGGCGTAAGCCGATCCTTTATTGTCGCCAATACGGATCAAGTTCTCTTCTGCCACTCCAATTTTTTTATTCCAAATGTCAAAAGCTTCATCATCGGTCTCATAGATAGTGACGCATAACTTTTCCTTTGGCAGCTTTAATGTTTCAGTCAAAAAAGACCAAGCAAAGCGAATTGCCTCTTCTTTAAAATAATCACCAAAGCTAAAATTCCCTAACATTTCAAAAAAGGTATGATGACGAGCCGTATAGCCTACATTGTCTAAATCATTATGTTTACCGCCTGCACGCACACAACGCTGTGAGCTCGTTGCGCGACTATAGCTACGCTTATCAGCACCTAAAAATACATCTTTAAACTGATTCATACCTGCATTGGTGAAAAGTAAGGTCGGATCATTAACTGGAACAAGAGAACTGCTATCGACAACTTCGTGGCCGTGAGTGCCGAAATACTCCAGGAAAGCATTTCTTAACTCTTTAGTGGTTTGATACATGACATCGTCCTGAATTGAATAAGGCTCACAGCGGCTATAATCAATGCCGCAAGGTATAATTTTGTGGTGCATTATATACCCAAGCCGAGTCATTATGCCAGTTTCTAAAGCGCAACCAAACAATACTCTACGGGAAAGAAAATCGGTTTAGCGTATGATATTAAGGCAGTCTTTGAAGAGAAAAAATAACGAGGATCTTTTCTCTTTTTAGCTGGAAAATAGAACAATTTTCAGCCGATTAATATTGAACAAGGTTTTAGGTCGTTAAAGTCACTCAACCCACTGAGTCACCATTAGTCAGTTTATTCACTTTCACTCAAAGCATATTGCACTTCATCATAACGGAAGCCTTGAGCCAATAGGTAACGAATACGTTTGGCTTTTTCTTTGTAATCAGCCGCTGGACGTCCATGGTATTTTTTAAACGCTTTACGCTTAGCAATGGCAAACCAGTCATATTCAGTATCAAATAATACCTGCTGACAAATCGTCTTTGTAATTCCTTTTTGCGTTAAGACTTGTTGGATACGATTAATACCATGTCCTTTACTCACTTGGCTTTTTACGACAAGAAGGGCATAGCGCTCATCGTTCAAATACCCCTTTTCGAGACAAAATTGAATACATATTTCAATTTCATCACTAGGAAAGTCCTTTTGTGCTAATTTCGTTCTGACTTCTAATTGAGAATGATCGCGGCGCGCTAATAACGCGACCGCAATCTGTTTTGCACTTTGGTTCAGAAGACTTCACCCGTTTCTAGATCAACATTATCACCCGCAGTTTCGGCTGCTTTAGCCGCATCGACAGGTTCAGCTTTACTCAATAACATTTCTCGTAAACTGGCTTCGATTTCAGCCGCAACAGTAGGGTTTTCAATTAAATGCTTACCGGCGTTAGCACGACCCTGACCAATTTTACTGCCTTTGTAGCTGTACCAAGCCCCTGATTTTTCAACTAGTTTGTGCGCCACACCTAAATCAACTAACTCTCCAGTACTGTTGATCCCTTCACCATATAAAATTTGAAATTCAGCCTGCTTAAAAGGAGCCGCAATTTTATTTTTAACCACTTTCACACGTGTTTCATTACCGACAACTTCATCTCTATCTTTAATCGCCCCGGTGCGGCGAATATCAAGACGAACAGACGCATAAAACTTAAGCGCATTACCACCCGTGGTCGTTTCTGGATTACCAAACATCACACCAATTTTCATACGAATTTGATTAATAAAAATAAGTAGTGTATTTGACTGTTTTAAATTACCTGCCAATTTTCTCATCGCTTGGCTCATCATACGAGCAGCAAGCCCCATATGCGAATCACCAATCTCACCTTCAATTTCTGCTTTTGGTGTTAAAGCAGCAACCGAATCAACAATGATCACATCAACGGCACCAGAACGCGTTAATGCATCACAAATTTCTAGCGCTTGCTCACCCGTATCAGGTTGTGAACACAGCAAGTTATCAATATCGACACCCAACTTTTGAGCATAAACGGGATCAAGAGCATGCTCAGCATCAATAAAAGCACAAGTTTTACCCATTTTTTGAGCAGAAGCGATAACTTCAAGTGTTAACGTCGTTTTACCAGAAGACTCAGGGCCATAAATTTCAACAATACGCCCCATAGGTAAACCGCCAGCGCCTAAAGCAACATCCAATGACAATGAGCCTGTAGAAATCGTTTCAACATCCATTGAACGATCTTCTCCCAGTTTCATGATAGAACCTTTACCGAACTGCTTTTCTATCTGTCCTAATACGGCATTGAGTGCTTTTTCTTTATTCGGATCTATCTTCATGCTTATCATCCTTACCATCTAGCTTTACGGGTTAAATTCATTCATGAGTACCCCATTAGTATAATGTGAGTCTCAATATGTGATCTAGTATACTGTACAATCATACAGTATCAAGTCCTGTTGATTATTTTTTCCATTTCATTTTAAAAATCGCTTTCACAAGAGCCACTAAGGAAAATCACTTAGCGCATTTGATCATTTCCGTAAATAAATCCATCGCAAAGCATAAAAATATTGGTAATATAACCGTCAAGGCAAAGCAACAGCTTTCCTAGACCCAATGTCATTCAATAAAACAAAGTAATAACATGACCATTTTTCATTCTTATTTTTTAATAGGCTTAAGTGTTCACCTTGCCTCCACATCATGTTTTAATTTGTAAAAATGATTCAATAGCACCCTTTCAGTAAATTCATAAGTGATTAAAATGACTGCTATAAACCTTCAAAACTTAGAAAAACACACGCCAATGATGCGCCAATACCTTACCTTAAAGGCGCAACACCCTGACATGCTACTTTTCTATCGAATGGGTGATTTTTATGAACTTTTTTATGATGATGCTAAAAATGCATCACAACAATTAGGCATATCATTAACGGCCAGAGGAAAAAGTGGCGGCGATCCCATCCCTATGGCGGGCATTCCCTATCATGCCGTCGAGGGCTATCTTGCCAAACTCGTCCAACAAGGCACATCCGTAGCAATTTGTGAACAAGTGGGCGATCCTGCTACATCAAAAGGCCCAGTTGAAAGAAAAGTCGTGCGTATTGTCACGCCAGGCACACTCACTGATGAAGCCTTACTGCAAGAAAAGCAAGATAATTTACTTGCCGCGCTGTACCAAGGTAAGACCGGCTACGGTTACGCCACACTCGATATTGCATCAGGGCGCTTCGTCATTGCAGAGTTAGCCGATAAAGCCGCGCTTGAAACTGAGCTGCAACGCACGCATCCTGCAGAAATTCTCTACAGTGAAGATTTTCATGAGCTCTATCTCATCGAAAATTATAAAGGTGCTCGCAGACGACCCGAATGGGAATTTGATTTTGATACCAGTTACCGATTATTGCTTGAACAATTTAAAACCAAAGATCTGCATGGTTTTGGTTTAGACGATGCTAAACTATCATTACAGGCTGCGGGCTGCTTAATGCAATACGTCAAAGATACTCAACGTACTGCCATGCCCCATATCAATGCCATTATTCGTTTCAATCAAGATGACAGTATTATACTTGATGCCGCAACACGCCGAAATTTAGAACTCACTCAAAATTTACAAGGTGGCCAGGACAATACCTTAGCTTCTATCATCGATAATACGGCAACAGCCATGGGCAGCCGTATGTTGCAACGATGGATCCATCAACCCCTGCGCCATCACAGTGCGATAAAATCCAGACTCAATGCCGTCGCAGAACTCATTGAAGTACAAGTCTCGAATGATTTATTCACGCAATTAAAAACATTGGGCGATATCGAGCGCATCACGGCGCGTTTAGCACTGCGTAATGCCAGACCTCGAGATTTTGCACGTTTAAGAGATGCCTTAAGGTTATTGCCTGACATTCAAAGGATTCTTAATCAAGTGAACGCCTCTCACCTGCAATATTTAAGCTGTACTATTGGAGAGTTCCCCGAAGAGTTAGCATTACTTGAAAAAGCCATTGTTGATAATCCTCCTATGCTCATTCGCGATGGTGGCGTGATACGTACAGGCTATAATGCCGATTTAGATGAATGGCGAAACTTAAGTGAAGGCGCCACTGACTACTTAGCGCAACTCGAAGCCAGAGAAAAAGAACAAACAGGTTGCACGACACTCAAAGTCGGCTACAACCGCGTGCACGGTTACTATATTGAAGTTAGCCGCAGAGAATCTGATTTAGTCCCGCTTAATTATCAACGTAGACAAACGCTAAAAAACACTGAGCGATATATTATTCCTGAATTGAAAGAGCATGAAGATAAAGTCCTTTCTAGCCAAGGTAAAGCCTTAGCCATAGAAAAGCAGTTATGGGAAGGCTTATTCGACCAACTGCAACCCAAAATTCATGAACTACAAGCATTTGCAACAGCGGCGGCAGAACTTGATGTATTAAACAATTTTGCCGAGCGAGCACAAACTCTCGATTATGCCTGCCCAGAGTTAATTGAAGACACAGGTATTCACATTGAAGCAGGTCGTCATCCAGTAGTCGAACAAGTGAGTCAAAATCCGTTCATAGCCAACCCTGTCACGCTCAATCATCAGCGAAAAATGTTAATTGTGACAGGCCCAAACATGGGCGGTAAGTCCACTTATATGCGTCAAGTCGCACTTATCACGTTACTGGCTCATATTGGCTCTTATGTACCAGCACAAGCCGCACAAATAGGCCCCATCGATCGTATTTTCACCCGTATTGGTGCATCAGACGATTTAGCCTCCGGACGCTCCACCTTTATGGTTGAAATGACCGAAACGGCTAATATATTGCATAATGCAACACCGCAAAGCTTAGTGTTAATGGACGAGATAGGCAGAGGTACCTCGACATATGATGGGCTGTCATTGGCATGGTCTGCTGCAGAGTATTTGGCGAAAACACTTCAAGCAATGAGTCTTTTTGCAACCCATTATTTTGAATTGACCCAGCTACCTGAACAACTCAATAACGTAGAAAATGTCCATCTAGATGCTATAGAACACGGTGATACCATCGCTTTCATGCATGCTGTACAAGAAGGTCCTGCCAGTCGCAGTTATGGTTTACAAGTCGCCGCACTCGCAGGCGTTCCCGCCAGTGTCATCCATACAGCCAAAAGCAAACTACACCAATTAGAAAGTCGCGAACAAACTGGAAGCTCAGCTCATCAAGCCCCTCTAGCACCATTACCCGAGGTTGCGCCATCCATGCTATCTGAAACATTAAGTCAGATAAACCCAGATGATTTTAGTCCAAAACAAGCTTTAGAATGCTTGTACCAACTTAAACAACTGCAACATTCATAGAGCGTTAAGATCAATTAAGCCCGAATAAACGGGCTTAATTGATTAATCTTTATAATAAAAAAATTAGACTTTAAAAATGGCCTCTACAGAAAGACCTTGAGCACCTAACAAATCCTTTAAACGCTTTAATGCTTCAACTTGAATTTGTCTCACTCGCTCTCTTGTCAAGCCGATTTCTTTGCCTACATTTTCCAATGTAGAAGGCTCATAGCCTAATAACCCAAAACGTCTCGCAAGGACTTCTCTTTGCTTGGTATTAAGCTCATTCAACCATTTTACAACGGATTTAGACATGTCTTCATCTTGGACTTTATAATCGGGTCCAACATTATCATCATCAGCTAATACATCTAATAAGGCTTTATCACTCTCACCGCCAAGGGGAGTATCAACGGAGGTTATCCTCTCATTCAACTTCAACATGCGGCTAACATCACTACTGGATAAATCCAATTTCTCAGCAATTTCTTCCGCTGTGGGTTCATGATCGAGCTTGTGAGCCAATTCTCTAGCCGTTCTAAGATAAACATTTAATTCTTTTACAACATGGATAGGTAGTCGAATTGTCCGTGTTTGATTCATAATAGCACGTTCAATAGTTTGCCTTATCCACCAAGTCGCATAAGTCGAGAAACGAAACCCTCTCTCAGGATCAAACTTTTCAACAGCACGGATCAGCCCAAGATTACCTTCCTCGATCAAGTCAAGTAAAGCTAAACCTCTATTATTGTAACGGCGGGCAATTTTGACGACGAGTCTCAGATTACTTTCTATCATGCGATTGCGAGACTTTTCACAGCCTTTAAGTGATTTTCTAGAAAAATACACTTCTTCTTCTGCACTCAGTAGAGGAGAAAAGCCTATTTCACCTAGATAAAGTTGAGTGGCATCTAAGTTTTTTTGAATATCATCTTGAACTTGTTGATCAAGATCAACATCTTTTGTTTCATCATCCTTATGACTTAGTGCTAAATCAGATTCATCTTTCGACAAATCGACGAGTGGCTGCGTCTGTGCTGCGGTTCTAGTTCGGCCCATAATGGATCTCCCATGATTTCACGATTTTAAACTACTTCAATGTGCTATCCTCCCGTTGCCAAAATGGCACCCAAATCACTAGTATTTAGGTAAATATTTAAGCGGGTTAACTGACTTGCCAAGATAACGGATCTCAAAATGTAACATGACCCTATCAGTACCTGTACTGCCCATCTTAGCAACCGCTTGACCAGCTTTAACGTATTGTTTTTCTTTGACTAATATTTTTTCAGTATGAGCGTAAGCACTTAGATAGTTATCACTATGTTTAATAATCACTAAATTGCCATAACCACGTAACGCATTACCAGCATAAACCACTCGACCCGCTGCAGCAGCTTTAATTAACTGACCTCTAACGCCAGCAATTTTTATTCCTTTGTTGCCTTGCTCATTAGCAGAAAATGTCCCTATTAACTTGCCTTTTACTGGCCATTGCCACAAACTCACTTTACTCGGTAAAGACTTTTTAGGTTTGTGGATAACCTCGTTGATAGTTTGTTGACTACCTGTTAAAGGGTACGCCGACTTGCTCTGTTGATCAAGTGATTTTTTGACCACCTCAACAGGCTGTTTTTTAACCTCCACTTTTCCACTAACTACTTGATTTTTTTTGCTAACACTAGTATTAATCGGTTTTTTAGCCGTAGTAGTTACTGACATAACTCTGGTATGACCACTAGGTTTTTTTTCTGTTTTTATCAGTTTTAGGATCTGCCCAGGGTAAATGAGGTAAGGTTGGCTTAAAGAATTGTACTGAGCAACATCCTTAAAGTCACGGTTAGCTCCCCAAGCAATAGAATACAGTGTATCGCCTTTTTTCACACGATAATAAGGCGTCTTGATAGATCCTTTAGCGTAATTTGGAAGGCTATCATTGGACAAGCTGATCACAGGAGCTGGGCGTTGAGCCTGAAAACTACAAGCAGTTAATAAAGCAAGAAGACTAAAAAGAAAACTGACCTTGCTATATGTCCTCAATATATTAATCAAAACAACTCCCACTAGGAAAATCAATACGGGCATTAAAAGCAATTATAGTGAAGCTATCTAATTTATTGTATTTTAAAAGCTTTCAATTAGTATGAATATCAAAAATGAAAGGATTAATTTTAACAATAAACATTGAACCTAAGCTGAAACAAAGGGTTAATACGGGATTATTCCTTTTATAGCATAGAAGACACAGTTTGAAAGCGACTAAAAAAATCACTTATGTAACAAAAACATGGCATTTAATTACATTTTCCTTAATCAAACAACATCAAGCAGGCACTTGATGTGAGTACATCCCTGTACTTTCACCCAAAAAAAATTTGATTAATCAAGCCAATTCGCCATGTACCAAAGGAACAAACTTCACCAATTCAATTGCCTCTGAAGTAAACTTATCCCCCACTCTCACGACCTTTAATAATTGCTGTGATTGCTCCCCAACGGGCAGCACTAGCACTCCACCGTTAGCAAGTTGCTTTAATAAGGCTTCAGGTACACTGCTTGCTGCAGCTGTCACCATAATTGCATCAAAAGGACCTCTATTTTCCCAGCCTAACCAGCCGTCACCGTACTTAAATGACACATTATGTAAATCTAAGCGCTTTAATCTCTGTCTTGCTTGGATCTGTAAACTTTTTATTCGCTCCACAGTATACAAAGTAGGAACAAGTTGCGCTAAAATGGCTGCCTGATACCCTGAGCCCGTACCAATTTCCAAGACCTTTTCAGGCGAATGGCTTATTAACAGCTCCGTCATTCTTGCTACGATATAAGGTTGTGAAATGGTTTGACCTTGTCCTATTGGCAACGCCGTATTTTCATATGCCTTATGGCCTAACGCGGGATCAAGGAAACGCTCTCTTGGCGTGTTTGCAACGGCTATAAGTACCTTTTCATCTCGGATCCCTGCCTCAAACAAGCCTTTTGCGAGGTTTTGTGCCAATTTAGGACCCACCCTATTCATACTCGTGTTATCCATTGTTCCAATTCAGCTAATTGTGAAAATGCAGTTAAGTCAACAGTCAGAGGCGTAACAGAAACATAACCTTGCTCTATAGCATCAAAATCGGTTCCATCTGTAGCATCTAACTCTTCACCTTGAGGTCCCAGCCAATAAATATCTCGGCCAGCAGGATCACGGGTTTTAACCATACCTTCAGCTCTATGCCTTGCCCCCAACCGAGTGACTTTAACCCCTTTAATCAATTCAATGGGCAGATCCGGAACATTAATATTTAAAATTTGATTTTGTGCAATAGGGTGCGCTTTAAGTGCAGTCACAATACGATAAGCAAACTCTGCAGCTGTGTCATAATGAGTCAGCGACGATCCCACTAAAGAAATCGCAATCGCAGGGAAACCTAGAAAACGCCCTTCCATTGCAGCAGCGACCGTACCGGAATATAAGGTATCATCCCCCATATTTTCACCCGCATTGATCCCCGCAACAACCATATCAGGTTCATCATCATACAGCTCTCTGATGGCTAAATGAACGCAATCTGTTGGCGTACCATTAACGGATATATAGCCATTTTCTAAAGTTTGAATACGAAGTGGGTTCGTTAATGTCAACGAATTACTCGCACCAGAACAATTTCTGTCAGGTCCCACTGTCATTACTTTGGCTAAACGTGATAAAGAAGCCGTTAAGGCTTCAATGCCTGGAGCATACACACCGTCATCATTGCTGACTAAAATTTTCATCTCATTACTGCCCTGAAACTGATGCTGAATTTTTCTGCTCAGCAAAATGTGCTCGTCGTTGTTTTTCCATCACGTCCTCATAATCAAACAACTCTCTAAGCACAGATGTGGCAAAGCAGCCTGCAGGTAACGCAAACTTTAAGACTAAAATATCGTCATTGACTTCATGACTGATATGTTGAGGTTCCAGTAACAACATGCGCCTTTCTTGTGTTAATCCAGCCTGCTCTAACCCATCACAATCCGCTTTCAAAGGGGCCAATACGCTCTGCTCAAACATTTCTGCATCCTGCTGAGATAAAGGTGTTCCCCTCCCCCATAAGGGCGCAGATAACTGGATATCTTTCTGAGCTAAACGTTGCTGCAAACTGGGATCCCACACCTCAGCGACGAAATAACTCTTACTGCCGGAAAGCATGACGCAATCGCCCGTAAAAGGGGTTAACCCATATTCGGCTAAACGTGTCGATACAACAAGATTAAATAAATTTGAACGGACCGCTGAAAGGTACATGCCGCGTTTATTACGATCTTTCACTTTACGGCCTGTAAACATTTGTCGGCCAAAAATGAGATTTTTTCCATCGTGACCAAAACGTTGCTCACCAAAATAATTAGGAACCCCTGTTTCTTTAATTTTATCCAAACGAGATAGCACATCATCCATATCCGTTACATTACGCAACGTCAAAGTAAAACGATTACCTGCTAATGCCCCAACTCTTAATTTCTTACTATGGCGGCTAGAAGACAGTACCGTTAATTGTTCATTATCAAGACTTGACCAATCAGGGGTTTCTTTCCCAGGAATGCGGACACCGAACCATTGCTCTGTTATCGCGTGCTTATCTTTTTGACCAGCGTAAGTGACCTCTTTAGGATGTACGTGAGCAAAACCAGATAATATTCTGGCTACATCCGCAGTATTCAAGCCATTTTTACGAATATGTAATAAATGGTGCTCGCCTTCACCAGTCGGCACAAAAGGTAAAATCTCTTGTACAATAAAGTCACTATTGTGGGTTCTCAGATCGGCTTGAGATATGGGTTTACCGTATAAATAATGTAATTCACTCATGAAATTAATCTTGTCTCTTGTTTTGGCTCATCAATACCACAGCTTCAACCGCAATACCTTCTTTTCGTCCTGTAAAGCCCAATTTTTCCGTTGTCGTTGCTTTGACATTAATATTGCCCAGTGCCGTCTCTAAATCTTTGGCTAACACTTTTCGCATGGCATCAATATAAGGCAACATTTTAGGTGTTTGAGCAATAATGGTGACATCCAAGTTACCGATTTCATAGCCTTTAGCAAGGGCCAGTCCATAACAATGTTTCAATAAAACACGACTATCGGCTCCTTCAAATTCAGCATCAGTATCAGGGAAGTGTTGACCAATATCCCCCATCGCCATTGCGCCTAAAATCGCATCCGTAATCGCATGTAGGACAACATCCCCATCAGAATGCGCAATTAAGCCTGTTTCATAGGGTACATTAACACCACAAAGCATCAGAGGTGACGCGCCACCAAATTTATGCACATCAAAACCGTGCCCAATCCTTATATTCACTTCTTATTCACCTTCAATTAAATGCAATAGTTAACGACACTGTTGAAAAACGATTCCAAATACATCATTGACGCAAATTGTTCAAAAATAATGATGCTAGAGCCAAATCATTCGGATGAGTCACTTTAATATTGTCTGCTCGGCCCTCAATTATGCCAGGAGAAATCCCTGCCCATTCCATAGCAGAGGCTTCATCGGTAATGGCAATACCTTTGGATAACGCGAGTGCAATATTGTTTCTCAATACTTGTGCATTAAAGCACTGAGGCGTCAATGCATGCCAGAGGTTGTCACGAGAAACCGTTTCGCTAATCAATTGCTCGTCATTCGCCCGCTTCATAGTATCTCTCACCGGCGAGCCTAAAATCACGCCTTGAGGAAATCTCTCCCTTGATTGTAATAGTGTATCAATATCGCCATGACTCAAACAGGGTCTTGCGGCATCATGAACTAATACCCATGAAGCATCATCCACTGCTTCCAGCGCCGCCAATACCGAATCCGCTCGCTCACCTCCTCCCATCACGCTACACAATTTAGCATGTCGAGATTGAGGTAAAAGGCGAAAATGCTGATCCTCTGGGTGCAAGGCCACCACCACTTGATCAATTCGAGGGTGGGATAATAAGCAATCTAATGTATGCCCTAAAATACTTTGCTCATTTAACATTAAATATTGCTTTGGTATTTGCGCGCCCATTCGACGTCCTATACCCGCTGCAGGTACCACAGCAATGACTGTTTCATCTCGCATACCTAAGCTCACCTTTAACCTTGACGTTCATATTGCCTACTCACCTTCTACCACGCGGTAAAAAGTTTCACCTTCCTTGACCATACCTAACTCATTACGGGCACGTTCTTCTATTGCTTCAGTGCCACTTCGTAAATCATTAATTTCTTCTCTCAAAATTTGATTACGGGCGATTAATTTTGCATTACTTGCCTGTTGCATCTGAATTTGATCTTGCAATTGATATGATTCAGATAAACTGTTCCCTCCAAACCAAAGACGATACTGGAGAATAAGCAATAATAGTGTTAAAACAAAACATAAGCGTTTCATGATAGTTTAAACAGAACTGAGCCTAAGGGTAATGAGATAGTACAACAAAAAAGGCCACCTAGTGGCGGCCTTTTAACAGTTTTGTGAAATTAACCTTGTCCTTTGATTTCACTCAAACCATTATAAGGGGCATTCTCACCCAATTGCTCTTCAATACGCAATAATTGATTGTACTTAGCCACACGGTCTGAACGGCATAAAGACCCCGTTTTAATTTGACCCGCTGCTGTCGCTACGGCTAAATCGGCGATTGTCGCATCTTCAGTTTCGCCACTACGGTGTGAAATTACCACAGTGTAACCCGCTTCTTTTGCCATGCGAATAGCAGCCAGTGTCTCAGTCAATGACCCAATTTGGTTAAACTTAATCAAAATTGAGTTCGCAATATTATTATCAATACCACGCTTTAAAATTTCAGTATTGGTCACAAATAAATCATCACCAACTAATTGAATTTTATCACCCAAAATTTGAGTTTGATAAGCCCAGCCATCCCAATCAGACTCATCTAATCCATCTTCAATAGACGCAATAGGATATTGCTCAGTCAATGACTTCAAATAATCAGAAAAGCCATTAGAATTGAACACTTGACCTTCACCAGCCAAATTATATTGACCTTCTTTATAAAATTCTGATGCAGCGCAGTCCAGTGCCAAGGTCACATCAGTGCCTAAGGTATAACCCGCTTTCTCTACGGCCACTTTAATCACGGCAAGGGCATCGGCGTTAGAGGCTAAATCAGGTGCAAAGCCCCCTTCATCACCCACAGCTGTATTTAACCCTTTATCCTGCAGCACTTTTTTCAAATTATGAAAGATTTCAGCGCCCATACGTAAAGCTTCACGGAAACTCTTAGCACCAACAGGTTGCACCATAAACTCTTGAATATCTACATTATTATCAGCATGCTCACCACCATTAATGATATTCATCATTGGCACTGGCATAGAATAAACACCCGGCGTGCCATTTAATTCTGCAATATGAGCATACAAAGGCATGGCTTTAGACGCTGCCGCCGCTTTGGCCGCTGCTAATGACACAGCAAGAATGGCATTGGCACCTAACTTATCTTTATTCGCTGTGCCATCCAAATCGATCATAATTTGATCGAGTTTAGATTGTAAGCTCGCATCTTGATCCACTAGCGCATTACGAATAAGACCGTTGATATTTTCAACCGCGGTTAATACACCTTTTCCCATGTAACGCGCTTTATCGCCATCACGCAACTCAAGTGCTTCACGGCTACCCGTCGATGCACCAGAAGGCGCAGCGGCCATTCCTATGAAGCCACCTTCTAAATGCACTTCAGCTTCTACCGTTGGATTACCACGAGAGTCCATGATCTCGCGACCAATCACATTAATAATCTTAGCCATAACATCCTCGATTTAAGTTTAAAATTTAATTTCTAAAATAAAAATAGTTTGACACGCTAAACTGTCACCCAGTGATCCCGCTTAAAGTGGCATTGCTTTATAAAAAAATAAAGGCCAGTCCTCATAATAAGGGCTGACCTTTTATCATATTTTTATGCTAAATCACGTTTTTGATGCTGATCAGCAGCAGCAATAAAGCCTTCAAATAATGGCTGACCATCACGTGGTGTCGATGTAAATTCAGGATGAAATTGACCCGCAACAAACCAAGGGTGGTTTGGTAGCTCAATCATTTCAACCAATTGGCGATCCGATGACAAGCCACTGAAAATTAGACCGGCTTTTTCTAAACGTTCACGATAGTGATTATTCACTTCATAACGGTGGCGATGACGTTCAACACAGGTTAAGCCTTTATACGCTTCCGCCGCTTTTGTGCCTTCCAATAAATGACACAATTGCGCTCCCAAACGCATAGTACCACCTAAATCTGATGCGGTATCACGCAGTTCTACACCACCTTCTTCATTAATCCACTCTGTGATTAAACCAACTACTGGGTGAGGTGTTTTGGGATTAAACTCCGTCGAATGCGCATCATTTAAGCCAGCCACATGACGTGCAAAGTCAATCAGCGCCACTTGCATGCCTAAACAAATACCAAAATAAGGTAAGTGATTCTCACGGGCATATTTAGCCGCTTGTATTTTACCTTCAACACCTCGCTCACCAAAACCACCTGGCACCAAAATACCATCTAAGCCTTCAAAGACTTCATCACCTTTTGCTTCAACGGTTTGCGAATCAATATACTTGATATTCACCGACACGCGCTGTTTCAGCCCCGCATGCTTTAATGCCTCATTCACCGATTTATAAGCATCAGGTAATTCGATATATTTACCCACCATCCCAATAGTGACTTCACCATTGGGATTCGCTTCTTGGTAAATCACATTTTCCCATTCATGCAAATCCGCCTCACCACATTCAAGATGGAAGCGCTTAATCACTAACTCATCAAGGCCTTGCGAGCGCAATAATGCAGGTATTTTATAAATACTATCAACATCTTTTAACGAAATAACCGCGCGCTCTTCAACATTACAAAACAGCGAGATTTTCGCTTTCTCATTTGCCGGAATTGCCCTGTCACCACGACAGACAAGCACATCTGGCGCAATACCAATTGACCGTAATTCTTTCACTGAATGCTGAGTAGGTTTGGTCTTGACTTCACCAGCAGCCCCTAAGAAAGGCACTAAGGTTAAGTGCATAAACAATGTACGCTCACGGCCTAACTCAACGCCGAGCTGACGAATAGACTCTAAGAACGGCAGAGATTCAATATCGCCAACCGTACCACCAATTTCGACGATGGCCACATCATGACCTTCACCGCCTGCAAGCACTTTTTCTTTTATTGCATTGGTTATATGAGGAATGACCTGAATGGTCGCCCCTAAATAATCACCACGACGCTCTTTTCGTAATACTTCTTCATAAATACGCCCTGTAGTGAAGTTATTACGACGGTTCATTTTAGTGCGAATAAAGCGCTCATAATGACCTAAATCTAAATCGGTTTCAGCACCATCCTCTGTGACAAAAACTTCACCATGTTGTGTAGGGCTCATGGTGCCTGGATCGACATTAATGTAAGGATCCAGCTTCATAATGGTTACATTTAGGCCTCTGGCCTCTAAAATTGCCGCTAACGATGCTGCCGCAATGCCTTTACCTAGCGATGAAACCACGCCACCAGTAACGAAGATATACCTTGTAGTCATGCTGAACCTGAGAGTTAAAAAGTTGGAATAGTAGGTGCTTGTAAAAAAGCACTAGGACGGGACGACATTGTAGCAAAGTTACCCCGACTCGACAAATGAGAATTCACTTAAAAACGAAGAAGTTTACACTTTTATGCCACATAAAGACGATTAAGTGTCGTTTTCTTCTTTTTTTACCGCATCCCAATGTGCATCCAGTTGCGACAAAGTTTGCTCACTCATCACACTGCCAGAAGCGGCCACTTTATCCTCAACCCCTCTAAAGCGCCTTTCAAATTTACGATTAGCCTGTCTTAATGCTTGCTCAGGATCCACCTGTAAATGCCTGGCCATATTCACCACAGCAAAAAGTAAATCGCCCATTTCATCAATGACCTTATCTTGGGAAAGGGGAGCCTGATTGACCTCATCAAGGACTTCGGTGATTTCTTCATGCACTTTTGCCACAACCGGTTCAAGCGTATCCCAATCAAACCCAACCCGAGCAACTCTTTTCTGTATCTTCATCGAGCGAGTCAGTGCCGGTAAGGCAAGAGGTATATCATCCAACGTCGAGTGTAATTGCCGAGCTTGCCGCTCTTTCTCCTTTAACAATTCCCAATTTTGCTTTATCACTTGGCTGCTGTGAAAATCTTGCTCAGCAAACACATGGGGATGTCGAGTAATGAGCTTATTACAGATTTTATCAACCACCACACCAAAGTCGAACAAGCCTTGTTCTTGACCCAACTGGCAATAGAATATGACTTGAAATAATAAGTCGCCTAATTCACTGGGCAATTCATCTAAGGCGACTCGCTCAATGGTATCAGCCACTTCATAGGCTTCTTCTAAGGTAAAAGGCACGATAGAATCAAATTGCTGAGCAAGATCCCATGGGCAACCCGTATTGGGATCCCTCAACTTTGTCATGATCTCGAGTAAAGATTGGACTGTAAATTCACTTGTCATACCCTCTTCAGTTTTCGTGCTCACTTCACACTTTCCTCGCTCAAATTTTGTTGCATCATGCTCGTTTAGCTTCACTCACGCCTTCCACTTGACTTAATTTTGCTATCACCCGTGATAACGCATCTAAGTTATAAAGCTCTAATTGCAGTTCTATCAAGGCAGTTTGTGTTTTCACATCCGATGACGAGCTCATAGAGAGGACATTGGATTTCTCAGCCGCCAATACCGAGGTTAAATCTCTAAGCAAACCTGATCTGTCATTAGCTATGACTTTTAAGCTGATCTTATACCCGCCGGAATAATTTTCTCCCCAGATCACATCCACACCGCGTTCAGGCTGCTCTTTCATTAACTCTTTAAGTTGCTCACAATCCAAGCGGTGTACTGAAATACCACGACCTTTGGTAATAAAACCGAAAATTTCATCCCCTGGCACAGGTTGACAACAACCTGCAATATGACTCATTAAATTACCGACACCATTGACTTCAACTTGACCTTTTCCCTTAGCGCTGGGCTTATGTTGACTCTTTTTAACCAGCTCTTCCACCACGGCTTCATCGGATATAGCTTGTGGCTTTAACTGACTTTGTACAAAATTCACCACTTGGTTTAGACGAACATCGCCTCCGCCTATCCCAGCCAGTAAGTCATCCATACCCACCATATTAAAACGCTCAACAGCTGGCTGAGCATCTTTCACCTTTAAATTAATACGAGCAAGCTCAGTCTCAAGGATTTCTCTACCCGCAACAATATTTTTATCTCTATCTTGCTGTTTAAACCAATGCTGAATTTTCGAACGTGTTCGAGATGTGCGTATATACCCTAAATTAGGATTGAGCCAATCGCGTTTCGGATTAGGCTGATTGGAGGTAATAATTTCAATCCGTTGCCCTGTTTCCACTTGGTAAGTAAAAGGCACAATACGTCCATCTACCTTGGCACCAATACACTTATGCCCCACTTGAGAATGAATATAATAAGCAAAATCTAACACTGTTGCCCCTTGAGGCAAGTCAATGACTTCACCACTTGGTGTGAAAACATACACTCTGTCTTCAAACACCTGACTGCGGACTTCTTCAACAAGATTACCACTTTCAGCCACATCTTCTTGCCATTGCAAAATCTTACGTAGCCAATTAATTTTTTGCTCATAGCCGCTTTGTTTGCTAGTGTTCGCGCCCTCTTTATATTTCCAGTGAGCCGCTACACCTAACTCAGCATCTTCATGCATTTGCTCCGTACGAATTTGTATTTCAACGGTTTTGCCTTCAGGACCCACAACAATAGTATGAATCGATTGATAACCGTTAGGTTTAGGGTTAGCCACATAGTCATCAAATTCTTTTGGAATATGGTGCCATAAGGTGTGTACCACACCTAAGGCCGCATAGCAGTCTTGCAACCTGTCGGTCACAATACGCACCGCTCGTACATCAAACAACTCATCAAATTTGAGTTGCTTACCCTTCATTTTCTTCCAAATACTGTAGATATGCTTAGGTCGACCGTACACTTTCGCTCGAATATGATCCTTATCGAGTCTCTCTTGTAACTGACGCACAAAATCATCAATGAAGGTCTCTCTGTCTAAACGTTTTCCGTCTAGTTGCTTAGCAATATCTTTGTAGGTCTGAGGATGTAAATATCGAAATGAAATATCTTCCAATTCCCACTTTAATTGCCCTATACCCAAACGGTTAGCCAGAGGCGCATAGATATCAGCAATTTCGCGCGCGATCAGTACCCGTGTTTCTTCATCGGCTGTTTTTACTTCTCTTAACAAACAAATGCGTTCAGCAAGCTTTATCACGACCGCGCGGACATCTTCGACCATTGCCAGTAACATACGACGAATATTGTCAATTTGAGGTGCATTACCACGAGACTGCTCGGATACTTTCAAAGCGCCAATAGCGTTCATGATTTCCACACTGCTAACCAACTTGGCTAGAGGTGCGCCAAAAACGTCCTCTAAATCCGATTTTTCAATTAACTTTTCATCAAAAGCCACAAAAATAACAGCCGCTTGCAAAGTCTCTATATCCATGTTCAGTGGCGCTAGGATCTCTATCATTTCTCGGCTACGTTTGAGCACATCACCCGTAGGCGTTTTATGCTGCAAAAGAAGTTGCTCTACTTTATTCAGTAAAGTCAGCAAGACTTGCGCTTCATCGCTATCACTAATATACCGTTCCACCCATTCTTCAAGTTGAAATTGAGGATCGCTAAAATGTGCTTCACGAACAGATACCATCAGAGATTCCTTTGTTGTACTGAGAAAAATTACAGAAATTGTTGTGGCGACAAGGCGTTATTGCTCGGCCACCGTTAATCGTTAACAGATACTCATTGCCCTCAATGGTTATCAAGTAAACAAGTATCATTTCTTCAATTCAAATAACGCCATAGACTCAAGATGATGCGTTTGGGGAAACATATCAATCATCCCCATTTTTGTCAGCTGATAACCTTGCTGTAAAATCAATTCCGCATCTCTTGCTAAACTTGCAGGATTACAGGAAACATAGACTAATGCGCTGGGTTTCAACTTTTTAAGCCATTTAAGTGTTTCATAGGCACCCGCTCTAGCAGGATCTAATAATATTTTATCCACCTTTCCAAGCCAAGGCTCTTTCGATAAATCACTGCTTAAATCGGCATGATAAAAAGACACATTATTGACATTATTTTGCTTAGCATTCACTTGTGCTTGCTTCACCATGTTAGGCACACCTTCAACGCCAATGACCTCTTTGGCCATTCGAGCCAGTGGCACACTAAAATTACCGACACCACAAAACAAATCCAGTACCCGCTCATCTTTTTTAGGTGCCAACCAATCAATCGCCTGAGACACCATCATTTGATTAACAGCACCATTGACTTGAATAAAGTTACCGGCTGAAAAATAGAGTTTATCCTCATTTAAGGCATAAAAAGGCTGTAACTGTCCCGTTAAAGACTCACTTTTCCCTTCATTATTCAGTAACAAGAGATTGAGGACCTGTGCCTGTCCAAAATTAATCAGCTTTTGCTTATCTTTATCCGTTAGCTGAGCAGTGATACGAATAACCGCAAAAATACCATTATCGGCTTGGGTTAATTCAAGATGACCTAAGGATTTTTTTGCATTTAATTGATTAAGCAATTTAGCAAATAAAGGAATTAAAATCGATAAGTCTTTAGACAACACAGAGCACGACTGGATTTCAACGACTTGACTGCTATTTTTAGCCCGAAATCCTAAACTGACGTGCTTGGTTTTTGCATGATACAAGGTCGCTAATCGAGCTCTACGCCTGTAGTGCCAATGGGTATCAAGTAATGATGCCGCGAGCACATCATCAAGTACCTCACCTTTGCCTTTCATCGAAAAACGCCGAAGCAAATCCAACAAAGTCTGTTCTTTATGACGTCTTTGATCATCACTGGATAAATGTTGTAAATCACAGCCGCCACACTGCTGATAATGCTCACATGAGGGCACAACACGTTGAGGTGAGGCTTGCTCAATATCCAGTAACTTAGCTCGAGAAAAGGTCTTTTTTTGCTCCGTTAATTGTACCGACACTTTTTCACCCGGCAGGCTTTCAGGCACAAAGACTATCTTACCTTGATGATGAGCAATACCCGCCCCTAAGTGATCCAGCTGGCTCACATCAAGTGAAAGCTTACTCGATAATTGTTTCTTTTTATTCGTTGTCGCTTTATAAAACTGTGCCATTTAGGCCTCTAAATAGATAAAAAACTGGCCAACATGGCCCAACTTCTGGCAATATATGAAATAATTTCACTAAGTTACGGTCAATGACGACTCAATGAACAATGCCAATAACATGGCCAAATACAGCCTGCGCTCTTGGGTTCTGGTACTGGCATTAGCGCCGACTATTTTAGTCGGTATACTATTAGGAAGCTATTTTACCATAAATCGATTCTATGAGCTTGAAGAAACGCTCACAGAACAAGCGAGCAATATTATTGAGCCTTTGGCCATTGCTGCAGAAGCCGGATTGGAAAGTAATGACTTTGAAACCACAAAACGCCTGATCACTTCTGCGCAACTGAATAAACCTTCTTTAGTTCAATTTATTGCCATTTTTGATAATGATAATCGCGTCATCGTCACCTCTCATCATTATAAAAATCATGAGTTCATGCGCTTTGAACAAGCCGCTGATAGCCTAAAAGAAACAGAAATTGAACACTTGGGAGACAGTTTAATCCTGCGTAGCCCCATTTTCTCTACTAAAAATCACTTAATTCAATCTTACAATTCGCAATCAGCACAATCACAATATAATGAGAAAAAACTCGGTTATATTGCCATTCTCATAAATAAGGAAAATGCACTCTTAGAACAGCACCGTGCTGCCGTTGCCGCCTTCATTATTGTGCTCATCGGTGTACAGCTCAATTTATTGTTTACTTTTAGACTCGTGAAAAATGTCACCCAACCGATCACCGAAATGGTCAGAGTGGTCGCTAAAATTCGAGAAGGAAAACTCGATACGAGACTAACGGGTAACTTAATCGGCGAATTAGATTTACTCAAACGGGGCATTAATGCCATGGCAGGTTCATTATCTGAATACCATGAAGAAATGCAGCAAAATATCGATCAGGCTACACTGGATTTACGTGAAACCTTAGAGCAAATTGAAATCCAAAATGTGGAATTAGATTTAGCCAAAAAACGCGCTCAAGAAGCCAGCCGAATAAAGTCAGAATTCTTAGCCAACATGTCTCATGAACTGCGCACCCCTCTCAATGGCGTCATTGGTTTCGCTAAGCAGCTCCTGAAAACCCCCTTACATTCCAGCCAGCAAGACTACATCACCACAATAGAACGCAGTGCCACCAACTTACTGGGGATCATTAACGATATTCTGGACTTCTCTAAATTAGAAGCAGGCAAAATGACATTAGAAAACATGCCCTTTTCTTTTCGTGAAACCATTGATGAAACCATCATCCTATTGGCCAATAGTGCCTATGAAAAAAACCTTGAATTGGTGATCGATATTGACCCTAACATTCCCGAAGATGTCTCTGGGGATGCCATGCGTTTTGGGCAGATCATTACCAATTTAATCGGCAATGCCATTAAATTTACCGATAAGGGCAGCATTTTACTCAAAATTCAACTCACAACCCTCATCGATAACCAAATTTGTTTAAAATGCGAAATCAGTGACACAGGTATTGGTATCAATCCCGAACAGCAAGCCGATCTTTTTCAAGCTTTTGGTCAAGCCGATTCATCTATCTCACGCCGATTTGGTGGCACAGGCTTGGGGCTTGTGATCACAAAGCGATTGGTCAATCGTATGGGAGGCGAAATTGGCTGTGAATCTTCTGTGCATTCAGGCTCGACTTTTTGGTTTACCTTCAACCTACAACAAAGCCAATACCCAATTAACATCCCTTATAATATTAAAGAATTAAAAAACAAAAGCTTGCTCTTATTTGAACCCAGAGCCTTATCCCATTCAGCCACAGATAGGTTATTACAACTATGGGGATTGCAAGTCCGTCACGTACGAACTCAGGCAGAGTTAGGCAGCTTACTTGAACATACTGATAGACATTTTGATTTTGCTTTGCTCAGTAGTATAGGATTATTCACTCCCCAACTGTCACCAGAGCAACTCAAACAAGTGAATCAAAAATGTGATTATGTCTTAGTCATCGCTCATGGGCTCGATCAGCAAGAAAGCTTATCGCAATTTTATCCATCAATTGACAAACTGCTTCCTGCGCCATTAAGCGAAAGAAGCTTAGCCAAAAACTTGCTTCACCCCCACAACCACTCACAAGAATATTTGCCCACTCAAATTCAAACACCACAACCCCTTCGCCAAGAAAAGCTCAACGTCTTCGCGGTGGATGATAACCCTGCTAACTTAAAATTAATCGATACCTTATTAAAAGAGCTGGTTACGCATGTCACAGTCACTGACAGCGGTGAAAAAGCAGTGATGATAGCAAAACAGCGCAGTTTTGATCTGATTTTTATGGATATTCAAATGCCAGGAACAGATGGGCTCAGCGCAACTAAACAGATCAGGCAAGATTCTCTAAACCGAAATACCCCAATTATTGCGGTAACGGCTCACGCTCTCGCCGAAGAAAGAGAGCATATCAATGCCTGTGGTATGAACGATTACCTGCCTAAACCCATTGATGAAACAGCGCTTAAAGATATCATCCAAAAATGGAAAACACGGCCCACTTTTACCCATTTTGATCCCAATACCCTCAATTGGGAACTCTGCCTATCACAAGCCAATAATAAACCTGATTTAGCCTTAGATATGCTAAAAATGCTTATCGATTCATTACCCGAGACTCAAGGTAAGATCCAAGATGCGCTCGATAGTGCAGACAGTCCTTCAATGCTCACCCATGTCCATAAGCTACACGGTGCTAGTTGTTATTGTGGCGTCCCTAGAACACAGAAGCTATGCCATGAAATAGAATCGGCATTAAAAAAAGAAACACCGCTCGATGACATAGAACCTGAAATCCTAGAGTTACTTGATGAGCTAACTAAGGTAGAATCAGCAGTCGCTCAACTAATCTCACAGCTATCTTCGGACCTATAAAATGACAGAAAAAATGGGATTTTTCAAACGTCTCAAAGCGTTAGAATTACCACAAAAAAAATTATTTGCAATTGCATTATGCCAACGCATGTTTCCTAATTACCAATTATTCTCAGATATTAGCAAGTTTGGCGATCCTCAAGTGCTCGATACTTTGCTTAATCTCCTTTGGCAGTCCATGTACGACACCAAATTAAAACTGAATATTGACCTTCAGTTAGAAAAGCTTGAAGTCAATACCCCAGAGCCTGAAGACTTTGATATGTATGGCGTATACCCTGCTATGGATGCGGCTGTTGCACTGACTTCACTGCTAAGCGCAATGCAAAGCAAAGTGGAAGACGATATTGTTAATGTCAGTAAATTGTCATCCAGTACCGTGGCTAATTACATTGAAGCCACTTGCGATATTGACTTTGATAAAGCATCCGCATTAGATGATTACATTTTTGCCCATGAAGTGATGCAAGAAGAAAAAGAAATGCAAAATACCCTCTTAGATATCATTGAAGCACAGGTAAAAATAACACCTAACTTCATTAAGGATTTACGCCGCGATATTGTGGCTGTAGGAATTTCTAATATTGGAATAAGTATCCCAAGAGAAAAATAATTACGCTTTATAGTCTATTCCTGTGATAGTGATTTCCCGAAACACTATCACTTGATTTTTACAATTTAATCATAGCATTACACTCTTAATCATTCTTGTCTATACTTAAATAATTGCAAATTTACTGCATCACAATTTTACCCGTATAAACTTTAAAAAAGTAACTATAGTGGTAAGTATATGATGTCCATGAAAGCAGGAAATTTCATAATGCCCCCTTTAAAGCAAAATTATACTTATGGACAGTTTAGTGCGAGTCCATATGCTAATAAAAAAACGATACTTGTTTCCTGGCACTCATCAGAGGGGAGAAATCGCCTTTTAACAGCGCAACCAAACGATGATTTTTATATTTTATCTAATTTCTTTCAGCCACAAATACATCCAACATATTGTGGTATTGCTTCCGCCGTCATAGTGCTCAACGCACTATTCCAACCACTAAATCAAGCCCCAACGGCATGCCATATCCAGAAAATAAGAAACAAGAAATGTGTCAATTTATATCTATATGCTTTTTTACAAACAACTTTTCTGGGTAAAAAAACTGATTATATTAAAGAAAAAGAAGTGATTGAATTTGTCAAGAAAACTCCCTCTGGTGAATATCAACCAGGATTATCACTCGATAAGCTCGCAGACTTACTTCATCATTACAAAGCAAAAGTAAAGACGACATTTGCGAAGCAAGAAAATGAACTAAAGCTGTTTCGTTCAACTCTACTATCCACCTTAGCTAAGCAAAATCACTATATCATCATTCATTTTCGGTGCGATTATTTAGGAGGGCTCCCTAGCGGGCATATTTCCCCTATCTGTGCTTATCACCAAGCCAGTGACAGCGTATTAGTTCTGGATGTTGCTGCACACAAAACCCCTTGGTACTGGGCACCATTAAAAGAATTATACCAATCAATGCAAGAGAGCTACGGCTATCAAGTTCAAGGTGGTGGATACTTACAAGTCACACTTTAGATTCGTCAACCCAAGTAGAAGCGTACACGTTATTACATACAACACGTTGAATAAATTCATAATATATCAGTGAAGATTCAGCTTAAACATCATCTTATTCACCCCCTTTAGGTTATAGACATGCCGCTTATTTTAACCCCTCTTATTGCCATTTTTTTTATCATGATCCTTGGCGCTTTCATTCAAAAAATCAGAGTATTACCGAATAACACCGATCAAAGTCTTAATTTATATGTGTATTATGTAGCGCTTCCAGCCATCATTGTCGCTGCACTCGCTAATACTCCCCTTAATGAAATCTTACAGTGGGGCTTTATCATCAGTCTCACCTTAGCGATGTTACTCTCTTACGGTTTATGCGTCTTCATCTCTTTAATGTTCCACCCCAAACAGCATGCCCTCGCGGCCATCAGAGCACTGAACGCCACCTTTGGCAATACGGCCTTTATTGGTATTCCCATTATGATGTTACTCTTTCCACAACAACACAATGCTCTCACCGCTGCCGCTGTAGCCAGTTTAATTTCAATTTTATTATTCGCCATTGCATTAGTCACCATTGAACTTCAGCAGAGCAAAAAACATCACTCGGCAATTGCAATTATCACTCGCGCCTTAGGCACCAACCCTATTGTTATTGCAGGCGCCTTAGGCATCACCTTATCAAGCTTATCGTTTACTCTTTTCTCTCCTGTAGAGTTAATGCTAAATCAAATTGGATCCACGTCCAGTCCCTGTGCACTATTTGCCATTGGTATGGTCCTTGCCAAAGCGACAAGACAAGCTGACACAGCAAATACTGAAAAAATAAAACTATCAGAGTTGTGCGCAATCAATACCGTAAAACTTATCCTGCAACCCTTATTAGCTTACTGCTTTCTACGCTTTTTTGAGGTTAATCATCAACTACTTACTATGGGCGTTATTTTAGCGGCATTACCGACTGCTGCCAGTGTTTACTTACTCGCACAGCGTTATCAAGTCAAAACAATAAGCAGTGCTTTTGTGGTATTAATTGGCACATTGATGAGTTTTATCAGTTTACCGTTAATTGAACGCTGGTTAACTTTTTAACCAAAGCCTCTTTAAAATAGGCTTGACTGTTTAAGAAAAGAAACAACACTTAGTTGGCTGCAATAGGGTGAAAAAACAGCACTTGATACAGACACACTATTTACTGTATAAAAAAACAGTCTATACTGTATAAAAAAACAGTCCACTGTCTATCAATACAGTATTTAGAGAAAGGGACATCGTTATGCTTTGCCAACTGAGTATCAATAATTTTGCTATTGTGCGTTTTCTTGAGTTAGATTTCAAAGCGGGAATGACCAGCATTACCGGTGAAACAGGGGCAGGAAAGTCTATTGCTATCGATGCGCTTGGACTCTGTTTGGGTAATCGTTCTGATCCCAATACCGTTAGAAGTGGTGCCAATAAAACAGAAGTCAGTGCACGTTTTGCTCTCAATGATGTCCCACTAGCCAAGCGCTGGTTAGAAGATAATGATCTTGAACTCGAAAATGAATGTATTCTCAGACGCACTATAGGAAGTGATGGCCGATCTCGCGCCTATATCAACGGCAACCCAGTCCCATTAACACAGTTGAAATCTCTGGGGCAGCTACTTGTTGGGATCCATGGCCAACATGCCCATCATGCCATGCTAAAGAGTGAACACCAACTGACATTATTAGATAATTATGCAAACCATAAGTTGTTGCTTGAAAGTGTTAATCAAAGCTACTTACGCTGTAAAACGGTAGAAAAAGAACTCAAGCAACTTGAAACATCACAACAACAAAGGCTCGCTCGAAAACAACTATTGCAATATCAAGTTGAAGAACTCAATGAATTTGCAGTAGAGGAAAATGAATTTGAGCAAGTTGAAGCTGAACATAAAAAACTCGCTAATGGTACAGAATTAGTTCAAGCCTGCCAAAATCAGTTATTTTTATTACAAGATAACGACCAAGCCAGTATCGAATCTTTATTAAATAATGCAATAACACAAGCTCAAACACTCGAAGGTTTCGATCCTCAACTTGAAAATATCTCTAATATGCTCAATGAAGCATTTATTCAAGTCCAAGAGAGCAGTAGTGAATTAACACATTACCTCAATGGTTTAGAGCTAGATCCTGAGCACTTTGCTTATTTAGAGCAACGTCTGTCTAAAATCATGCAACTGTCAAGAAAGCACCAAGTACAACCCAATGAGCTTTATGCTCATCATCAGAGTTTATTGATTGAACTCAATGATCTCGACTCAGATGAAGATAAACTTGAAGACATTCAAAAACAGCTAGTACAGTCCAAAACCCATTACCTCGATAATGCGAAAAAGCTACACCAGAGTCGGTGCCGCTATGGAAAAGAACTGGATAAAAAAGTCACTCAATCTATACATGATCTCAACATGCCTAAAGGCAAATTTACCATTGATATCCAATTTAATGAAAACAACCTGTCCCCCCATGGCTGCGATCATATTGAGTTCCTTGTTTCCACCAATCCAGGACAAGACCTTCAGCCTTTGGCAAAAGTCGCTTCTGGCGGTGAACTGTCCCGTATAGGACTTGGGATCCAAGTGATCACTGCCAAAAAAGTGTCTACACCTACATTAATTTTTGATGAAGTCGATGTCGGTATTTCAGGCCCAACAGCCGCTGTTGTTGGACGTATGCTCCGCACATTAGGCGACTCCACCCAAGTATTTTGTGTCACCCATTTACCTCAAGTGGCAGGAAATGGGCATCAACATATGTTCGTAGATAAACATACTAAATCTGGACATACCGAAACCAGTATGGTGCCCTTAAATAAACCTAAACGTATCGAAGAATTGGCACGTTTACTCGGCGGGGACATGATCACCAATAACACCTTAGCAAATGCTAAAGAATTATTGCAATAAACGACCTTACACCACAAACATACACTCCTCGCGCCACCTTTTTTATTATGTGCGGGGAGAATAGTATAAAACTCATCCTTAAAAACAAACAGTAAAACACAAACAGTAAAACACAAACAGTAAAACACAAACAGTAAAACACAAACAGTAAAACACAAACA
>NZ_CANLKR010000051.1 GCF_947491715.1 uncultured Shewanella sp.
CCCTCAACTCAATGCCTTGCCTAAACGCGTTTTAATTCCAGCTGAATCCTGCATCTTCAAGTGGTTTGGGTATATACCCACCCACGCAATACATAAAGAGACAGTACAACATCACGCAAGAAACCCTAGAAAAAGAAGAGAAATGAAAGATAAACACCTCTGAATAAGGCTGGTATACTAACAATAATATTTTGCCCCTTTTTATTATTTGGATATCATGCTGTATCTTGCTGCTAGCTGCATAGCCCTATTATTGGGCCCTGTTTTTTATCGTTTTTTTACAACAGGTACTGGTCTACAAAAAGGCTTAGATGGTTTTATCTTTGTTTCCTTAGGAGGGCTAGTTCTCATCCATATTTTACCAGAGCTACTTGAACATGGCGGCCTGTTATCAATATTATTTTTATTCATTGGCATGTGGGGGCCAAGTGCCAGTGAACGGTTATTTCATAAATACTCTGATGTGACCCATAATATTGCCTTATTTTTAGGCGTTACAGGGCTACTTTTACATACCATCACCGATGGAGGCGCCATCATACTCGCTCAACAAGAGGGCAATTCAAGCTTGTTGGCTTTAGGCGTTATTCTGCACCGATTACCTATAGGGTTAGCAATTTGGTGGCTACTCAAACCTCAAGTTGGTATTCGTTGGGCTTTTGCCGTCATCGCAGTCATGATGTTATTAACTGGAGTGGGGTACTTTGCTGGAGAACAACTATTAACCCACCTCAGTTTAGATAATACTGTTTATTTACAGGCTTTTGTTACAGGCTCCATTCTCCATGTTGTCATACATCAACCCCATGGACATTCAAGCCCAGATCATTTAGGTCAATATGAGTATCAAGCAGGCATTGGTAGCTTATTGGGCATAGGATTACTTTTTGGTTTAATGTTAATGGGCACCGATGGCCATGAACATAACCATCATGAGAGTTTTGTACCACAATTACTACAATGGATGCTCACTATTGCCCCTATTCTTCTCCTTTGTTATATCGCAGCTTGTATAAGGTATGCATTAGGCTTAACTCCCAATACAAAAAATACCCAATTAAAATGGCTTCAAACACTCATTGGGCCTGAAACCCTTTTAGTAACAGCATTCTTATTAGGGCCTTGGCTGGCATTATTTCAAGCAGTTGGTATTTTATGTCTATCAAGTTACCTAACCTATGCAGGCATCACTCCTACCCACTCAACTCCCTTTGCAGGAAAGTCATTTTTAAAATTTGGGCTAAGTCATCAAGTTGATAAAAGCGCACCTTGGGTCTTGCTAAGTTTAGTGCTCGTTAACCTAATAAGCTATCCAAGTTTGTTACTCATTCATCCTATATGGCAAGTTATCATTATTGCTGCGTTTCTTATCCCTATGCGCTTTTGCTCCATTGGCGCTGCAGTCCTTTCATTAAGTTTAGCTTATAGTGGTTGGTCGATCAGCGCTGTCTTATTGCCTTTACTTGTTGCCCCATTATTTAATGCCATTTCATTAAAAAACATCAAACTTAATCATATACTCCCCCTCATTGGGTTACTCTTATTATCAGTGATAATTGTTCAATGGATTAACCCTCAATGGCACGCAATGTTTAATTTACCTGAGTGGATCAATATCTTTTCAATGATACTGTTATGCCTATTATTTTCTGCCAGTTTGCTCAGATTAGGTCCTCGACAATTTTTACTCAGCTTAGTGAGTTTTACGCCTAAACCTCATACACATAAAGAGCACCATCATTAGCTACACATTAATGTATAAAAGCGCTAAGGTTAGTAGATAGTAAATGACTAACCTTAAGCTTATGTGTATCCTCTTTATTGCTCTAAAAGTGCTGCCAGACTACCCTCTGATTATTTGTGCAAATAGAGACGAATCCCATAATAGGCTCACACAAGCAGCCCATTTTTGGCCACCAGAAAACACCTTATTAGCAGGAAAAGACCTTATAGCAGGAGGAACGTGGTTAGGTATAAACAAACAAGGCAACATTGCCGCAATCACCAACATTCGAACACCTGAACAAAAAACACACAACCCAAAAACACGAGGAGAACTCCCCTTATTAGCGCTAGCGCAATCGAACTCACCAATATTTTTTTCTTGGTTAAAAGAAAATGATATTAAGTACCACCCCTTTAATTTACTGTACGGCAATGAGCACTCACTTCACTGCTATAACAGCCAAACTCAGACAAACAGCACCTTAGCACCAGGGTTTCATGCTGTCAGCAATGGTACATTAGATGATATATGGCCTAAAATGGCAAAAGGAAACAATGCGCTTGAACAATACCTAAACACACATTCAACGCCAATCATCACTGAACTCCTGGCTTTATTAACCGATACCCAACAAGCTGAAGATAAATATTTACCACACACAGGTATTAGCCTAGATTGGGAACGCTTACTTTCTTCTATCTTCATCAAACACCCTAAATACGGGACACGTTCATCTAGCATTATCCTCATAAACCGACAAAAACAAGTGTCTTTCACTGAAGTGCGCTTTAATAATCAAGGCCACCAAATAGATCAACAAACTTTTTATTTCAATACAAAATCTTAATCACTGCCATGTTAACTTTTTCCACTTGAAGAGTGATCTTGAGTGATAACCCACACATCATTTTTTCTCTCCATTAATAAAGTAAACACCCCTTTGGGGTTATCTTTAGTTCGAATAATAGACCAATTCCCAGTCACCACCGCAGCATCATTATTCAACATCTTTATCTCATCGACGACAAAACTCAGTTGCCCTAATGCACTCTTATCAACATCATTGGCTTGATAAGCATTCAACATATTTTGCCAACCGAATTGAAATTCTCCCTCTGACACAAACCTTAGCTGCTCATTGTGCCAATACCCCTCCATATAAGCTGTAATATCGCCTTTATTCCAAGCTGTTTCCTGCTTTTCTAAAACCGATAAAATTTCATCAGTTGGAACCGCATATGTCAAAAACGAAAAGAAAAACAAACATAAACCTACAATTTTTTTTATCATAGCATTAGCCCATGCTAATAAAAGATATTGCATTATACGCCAATAAAAGCCACATTCGAATATAATGAATAAGAACCCTTAACCAAAACTAACACATAGAGGTGTGTAACATCTAACTAAGGTATATGTCATGCGACAAGCATTTTGGTATCGTTTATTAAAATTAATAGGTTGGGACTTTGAAGGTGAATTACCAGCATCACCTCAATACATCATCATTGTCGCGCCACATACTTCCAACTGGGACTTTCTGGTAGGACTAATAGGCTGTTATGCATTAGGGGAAAAAATTCATTTCTTAGGAAAACATCAATTATTTATTCCCCCTTGGGGGTGGCTTTTCCGTGCACTTGGCGGAACCCCTGTGGATAGAAGTCAATGCAACAACCTTGTTGAAGGCGCGTCACTTTTATTTAAACATAACCCCCATTTTAAACTCGCTCTCACGCCTGAAGGCACAAGAAGCCAAGTCAAACGTTGGAAAATGGGCTTTTATCACATTGCACACCAAGCTGGAATTCCAATTGTTACAGTAGGCTTTGATTTTAATATCAAAAAAATCATTATTGGCCAAAGCATTACCCCCAGTGATGACATGGCAGCCGATATGGAAAAAATTATCCGTTTTCACCGTTCGATAAAAGGCTTATATCCCAAGGAAATTCCTGACTTTAAAAACTAGCATTCAGCGCTTAATTACGCCATATTACTTACCCATAAATTCAACAACACTGATACAGTGATTAAGGATGTTATCAAATGCACTTTGATACTTGGTTACTCTTTTCTTTTGCCGTACTCATGATTGCTATTAGCCCTGGTACCATGGCCGTCTTATCGATGAATCATGGCATTCATTATGGCAAAAAACGTTCACTTATTACAGGACTTGGCAGTGTAAGTGCCGCAATGTTACTCATGCTTGCTTCCGCATTAGGTTTAGGCGCTATTTTAAGTAATGCCGAGTATGGGTTTGTCATTTTGAAGTGGTGTGGTGGAGCTTACCTACTTTTTCTGGGAATAAAATTACTTCTCAGTAAAAATAAACAACAAGGCTTGCTGTTGGCACAGACCAAACAACAAGCTAGCTCAAAAAACATGTTCAAACAAGCCTTTACAGTAGGAATAAGTAACCCTAAAGACTTACTTTTTTTCAGTGCATTATTTCCACAATTTATCGATATGTCTTTACCTCAAGTCCCACAGCTACTCATTTTAGCACTCACATGGGCCATAATTGATTTTAGCTTTGTGATGATTTATGCCAGCTTAGCGAACGTTTTAGCTCCTAAACTCACAGAAAGTCAAAAATTGCACTGGTTTGATCGTTTCAGTGGTGCCATGTTTATCAGCTTAGCGGGCTTATTGGTCACTCGAAGCAATGAATAATCCCCTTCCATTACCTTTAGATATTCATCAATAAGCTTCCAAAATGTCAACTTATCCTAGAACGGAACAAGATACATTAAAAAGCCAACAATCATCTTGTTGGCTTTTTAATTCACATCAATATCATGACATGGCTTTTAAACTTCGCAAATCTGCACCTGAAGGCGGCTGGAAAGCACGCAAGCCAAACTCGGGTAATATGGCATAAATATGATCAAAGATATCCGCTTGAATATCTTCATAGACATCCCAACGAGTATCATTGGTAAAGACATAAATTTCAATAGGGATCCCTTCGCTGACTGGCGCCAACTGACGCACAAGTAACGTCATCTCTTGATGTATATTGGGATGATTCCGTAAAAAGTACACCATATAAGCTCTAAAGGTACCAATATTCGTCAAATGACGACTATTGACCCGCATTTCTGCATCACTCACCTTGGCATTATAAGCATCCATTTCCACCGCTTTACTCGTAAGATACTCCTTTAAGTGATTAATTTTAGAAAATCTCTTCTTGTCTTCATCAGTAATAAACTGAATTGTCTGAGTATCAATAATTAATGCTCTTTTAATCCTACGCCCACCAGACTCAGACATGCCTCGCCAATTTTTAAACGCATCAGATACTAGGGCATAAGCAGGGATCATCGTTATCGTCTTATCCCAATTACGCACCTTTACCGTGGTTAAAGAGACCTCTTCGACTGAACCATCAGCACCATATTTATCCATTTGAATCCAATCACCCGGACTCACCATACGATTGGCAGCAAGTTGAATGCCCGCAACAAAGCCTAAAATGGTATCTTTAAATACCAACATCACTAAACCTGTCGCAACACCTAAGCCACTGAGGAAATAAACGGGCGATTGATCCGATAAAATGGACACACAAATGATAATGGCAACGAAAAACAAGAATAGTTTTAATAGCTGCACAAAGCTTTTTATCGGCAACCGACGACTAACAAGATTCAGATCGGCAACTTCATTTGCAGCATCCAAAGCACTGTACACCACTCTAATCACTAAAATTACAATGGTGAATTCAAGTAAACGCTCAGTCAATGTACTCAATAAGGGCATGTTTGATAAAGCGAGAGGCACCAATAAACTCAGTACAAATAATGGCGCCAACCATGCCATTTTCTCTAGTACTTGATGACGCATAAAAGTATCATCCCAGCTCACTTTAGAATGCTTAATCACTAAATTAACCGTACGAACAATAACCCTGCGTACCACCAAGTAGACCACTAAGGCAAACAGCAAACAGCCGATAAGTGAAATACCCATCACCAAATTTTGAGAGGTAAACTCATCCAATCCCCAGCCGGATACCCAATGACTGATTTGAGAGCGAAAATCATAATTCACTGCTTACATTCCTCGTATTAATTTAAAACAAACACCTAATGACCACACTGTATCACTTTTTTACTCAGCAAGAAAAAAGCCCTAGCATTCCACAAAGACCGTTACGCCTTACAAACAAAAACAATTCAATAAACTAACAATAGCCCATGAGTTAACATTCCCCAATCCAATATTTTTTCACGCTATTTTCTCGCCATTGAGTATTATTTAGTTATATCCTAAGGGTTATAAAACCATTTCTTTAACGACGGCTTAACTATGCACAAACCACAACAAATAACGCGTACCCTCATTATTATTGCCACCGCTTACCTCTTAACGTTAACAAGCGCCTTTGCCGCTCAAATAGCTGAAGTCACCTTAGACAATGGCGCTAAAGTCAAACTCAACGATGATTTCACTTGGGAATACGTTATTCTAGATAATCCCAACGAAACTGTGCAAAAACCAGCACAAGCAATAACCGCTAAGCCTGTGAAGACTGCCCCCCCCTCAGCACTTCCAGCCCCAAAGCTAAACCCGCAATTTATAAAACAATCTGAATTATTAAAATCAACGGCTAAAGATGGCGTAAAAGTCAGTATCCTCGATACTAAATGGGATGATGACAAGTTAGGACTTCAATTTGAATTAACCAGTAACAGCAACAAACACTATGTTTTAGTCAAATTAGAAACACTGTTTTACAATGACGATGGACTACAAATAAAATCAGACAATTTAAATGTTTGGCAAGCCACGTTTCGATTACCCGACACCTATTTACGTAAAAATGAAATTCGAAAAAGCCGTATTTTTTGGATTGACGGGATAAACAAGGCTCACTGGAAAAAAGAACTCATGAGCCTAAAAATCACAGAACTCGAGTCAAGGTAATATTTAAATATCAATTGGTTAGATAAATACATTTATGCTCGATGACTTTTACTAACCAATTATAAACGGCATACATTTTGCTTTTAAAGCAGTAAAGCAAGAAATTGACAAACTGTAATGGAGAGTGAAATGTCAAAAAATATCGTCATTTTCTCGGATGGAACGGGACAAGAAGGCGGCATAAAATTCAACACCAATGTCTATAAAACATTTAATCTCATTGAAGAACGTTCAGGTAAACAAATTGCCCATTATAGCAAAGGGATAGGCACCGATTGGCGTCAAATCACAGGCAGTTTATTGGGTGTAGGCATGACTGATAATATGATTGAATGCTATCAGTTTTTATTTGACCACTTTCACGTTGGCGACAAAATTTACTTATTTGGTTTCAGTCGCGGTGCTGCGACTGTCCGCAGCTTATCACGCTTTATCGAGCTGTTTGGCATATTGCCTAAATCGAGACCCGAACTCATCAAACAGGCACTAAAAATATACAAAATAAAAAACCCTCATAAAAGACAACAGCAAGCTGCTTTGTTTATTGATAACAATAAAAATGTTGAATGTCCGATCACCTTCATGGGCGTTTGGGATACAGTTGCCGCCATGGGCTTACCCAACCGTTTCTTTGATAGCATGCTCTCCAAAGTCCCCCCTTTTAAACATAAATTTCATGACTTTACTATCAGCCACAATATACAACATGCTTACCATGCTTTATCCATTGACGATACACGGGCCATTTTCCATCCCATGCTGTGGAAAAAGAAAGCCCATGCCCAACAAACGGTGAAACAAGTTTGGTTTAGTGGTGTGCATACTGATGTAGGCGGTGGTTATGAAAGCGAAGGACTGTCCAATATTCCACTGGTTTGGATGCTAGACAGAGCGTTAGAACACGGGCTCATCATTCACAATAATATAGAGATCATTCAAGATATTAGCGCAAAAATGCATAATGAATCCATTGGGTTATCGGGCCGCTTCTTTACACAAAAAGAGCGAGTATGGAATACTGATATTGAAGATAAACCCACAGTTCATGCCAGTGTACTTGCCAGACAACTCAATCAACATAACGAAGCACGTCCTGAATATACGCCTTGGATATTAAAGAATGAATATTACTTAGAACCTTGGAATAAAAATATTTACCTTCCCAGAAAAGCGGCATAGGCATATATAGTATTGCTTTTATAAACAACCCAGACACATTATTCCATAACATTGAACCAAACTTTCCATTTCACTAATTGAAGTAGGATATGCCAAAAAATATCGCCACTATTTCAGATGGGACGGGACAAGGTGGACATACTCAATATAGAAGTAATGTGTATAAAAGCTATACTTTTATCGAGCAAGATCCCAACACACAAATAGCCCATTATAGTCAAGGGATAAGTCGACACTGGTGGCGGATCCCAGGCACATTGCTTGGACTTGGGATCACAAACAATATGCTTGATTGCTATCGTTTCATTGTTAACCATTATCATCAGGGTGACCATATTTATTTATTCGGTTTTAGCCGCGGAGCGGCAACCGTAAGAAGCTTATCACTCTTCATGTTATTTTTTGGCCTCCTACCAAAAGAGCAACCCGAACTCATCGATATTGCACTTAACATTTATAAATTAAATAATGCACAGTTAAGACAGCAAGAAGCTAACAAATTTATCAAACAACACCAAAGTAAAGCCTGTGACATCCACTTTATTGGTGTATGGGATACCGTCGCTGCGTTAGGTTTACCTAATCGTATTTTGGTTCAATTTCTCTCCAGCATTCCCGCTTGTAAACATCAATTTCACGACTTTAAAATCAGTGCTAATGTCAAACATGCTTATCATGCACTCGCAATAGGTGAGACAAGGGGCATTTTTAGTCCACTGTTATGGCGACAGAAAGCTCATCCAACGCAAACATTAAAACAAGTTTGGTTCAGTGGCGTCCATAGTGATATAGGTGGCGGCTATGAAAATGATGGACTTTCAAATATTCCACTATTTTGGATGCTAGAACAAGCCATTCATCATGGATTAATGGTAAAGCCTAATCTACCCATTAAACAAAATATTCAAGATGTTATGCATAATGAAGTCAGCAGAGGTTGGGGAACATGGTTGCAAAATAAAATACGATACTGGAATAAAAAAATTGGTGAAAAACCCACGATCCATGCCAGCGTGTTAGAACGAAACTTAAATACAATGAACCAAGGCTATCCAACTTATCAACCTTAGATTTTACAAGACAAATACTTTATAGAGCCTTGGCATAATAACCAAACACTGCCACCAGCCTTGAAAAAGAATTAAAGCCTATCCCCTAATTCTTTTTCATGAGTCATTAAAACCGCATTAATCTTTCATACTCGGTAACATTAAATCAGGCATGAATTGATTAAAGATCCCCGCCTTAAGCAAACCAATTGCCGCTTCAATATCAGGATTAAAAAAACGATCTTTATCATAATAATCCACTTTTTCTCGTAAATAGCCTTTTGCCTTTTCAACCAGCGGACTGGGCTTTAAAGGTAAGCGAAAATCGAGTCCTTGAGCTGCCGACAACCATTCAATCGCTATCACACCGCGCGTATTATTAGCCATCTCTCGTAATCGTCTGGCTGCAAACGTCGCCATGGAAACATGATCTTCTTGGTTAGCCGACGTCGGTAAACTGTCAACAGAAGCAGGATGGGCATAGGTTTTATTTTCTGACGCCAAGGCTGCAGCAGTCACTTGAGCAATCATGAAGCCTGAATTAACCCCTCCATTTTCAACTAAAAAAGGCGGTAATTTAGAGAGACTTGCATCAATGAGTAGTGCAATTCGTCTCTCCGAAAAAGCGCCTAACTCAGCAATCGCAATCGCTAAATTATCTGCCGCCATGGCAACAGGTTCAGCATGAAAATTTCCACCTGAAATAATGTCATTCGGGTTTTGAAAAACCAATGGATTATCTGTCACGCCATTAGCCTCTGTCACTAATACTGAAGCGGCAAAGCGGATCTGACTTAAACACGCTCCGAGCACTTGTGGTTGACAGCGCAGAGAATAAGGATCTTGCACCTTCTCACAATCTAAGTGTGATAAACCAATTTCAGACTCATCTCCTAACAAATGGCGAAAAATAGCCGCTGAATCCATTTGCCCTTGTTGGCCACGTGCCTCATGAATACGCGCATCGAAAGGACTTCGTCCTCCTAAAGCGGCTTCAACGCTCATTGCACCGACAACAGAACAATCAGCAAATAAATCTTCGGCATTAAATAATCCCTCCAATGCTAGCGCAGTTGATGCCTGTGTGCCATTCAGTAACGCCAAGCCTTCTTTTGCTGCTAAAGCAATAGGCTCAAGGCCGGCAATACGCAGCCCTTCAATTGCAGGAATAAGTTGACCTTGATAGCGGACTTGTCCTTCTCCTAATAAAGGTAAGCACATGTGAGCCAAGGGCGCTAAATCTCCCGAGGCGCCAACAGAGCCTTTCTCTGGAATACAAGGGTAGACTCGTGCATTCACTAATTCGATCAAAAAACGGATCACCACTAAGCGGATCCCAGAAAATCCTCGGCTCAAGGAATTAATTTTTAATATCATCATCAAACGCACTGTATCATCTGACATCAATTCCCCCACGCCCGCAGCGTGAGATAGTACTATCGATTTTTGCAGTAACTGTAAATCTTCAGCGGCTATTTTAGTATTCGCCAATAAACCAAAGCCCGTGTTAATCCCGTAAACGGTTCTTCCTTCATCTAATACTTTTTGCACCAACCCTGCACTGGTATTAATATTCTCCAGTGCATCTTCACATATAGAAATCTTTACTTCTGTTCGACTCATGTCACGCAACTGGTGTAACGATAAGGTACCGGGTGTTAACGTAAAGGGATTCATACATCTTCCTCCAGCATAGGGAGATCTAACCCTTGCTCTTTCGCGCAGTTTTTGGCTAATTCATACCCCGCATCGGCATGACGCATCACTCCCGTAGCAGGATCATTCCATAACACGCGCCCTAATCGTTTAGCCGCATCATCCGTTCCGTCACACACTATGACGACACCTGAGTGTTGACTGAATCCCATACCGACTCCTCCACCATGGTGTAAAGACACCCAAGTGGCACCACTGGCCGTATTCAATAACGCATTCATCAATGGCCAATCAGAAACCGCATCCGAACCATCAAGCATCGCTTCAGTTTCACGATTGGGGCTAGCAACGGAACCGGAATCAAGATGATCGCGGCCAATCACTATTGGCGCCGATAACTCACCACTTTTAACCATTTCATTAAAGGCTAATGCCAAGCGAGCGCGATCTTTTAAACCTACCCAGCAGATGCGTGCAGGCAACCCTTGAAAAGCAATACGCTCACGCGCCATATCAAGCCATTGGTGCAAATGAGGATTATCTGGGATCAGTTCTTTGACTTTTTGATCGGTTTTATAAATATCTTCAGGATCACCCGACAATGCCACCCAACGAAAAGGTCCAATACCTTCACAAAACAGCGGCCTGACATAAGCTGGGACAAAACCAGGGAAATCAAAGGCATTTTTCACACCTTCTTCAAAGGCCATCTGCCTAATATTATTACCGTAATCGGTTGTCGCGGCGCCTGCAGACTGCAACGCAAGCATAGCCTTAACTTGTACCGCCATCGATTGTTTTGCCGCCTTAACGACTGCGGCTTCATCGGTTTTTCTCATTGAAGCTGCATGTTCCAATGTCCATCCTTGAGGTAAATAACCATTTAAAGGATCGTGTGCAGACGTTTGATCAGTCACAACATCGGGGGTGATCTTTCTTGCCACCAGTTCACTAAAAACATCCGCGGCATTAGCAAGTAGCCCAACGGACACGGGCTGACCACTTTCATTCGCTGACGCTATCATGGCCAACGCTTCATCTAATGAATGTGCTTTTTTATCGACATAACCAGTACGAAGTCGAAAATCAATACGGGTTTCATCCACTTCACACGTAAGTACTGAGTATCCAGCCATGGTACCGGCCAATGGTTGCGCACCTCCCATACCGCCTAACCCGCCCGTCAAAATCCATCGACCTTGAGACTCGCCATCAAAATGCTGTTTTGCCATCGCAACGAAGGTTTCATAGGTGCCTTGTACAATGCCTTGAGAGCCTATATAAATCCATGAACCCGCCGTCATTTGCCCGTACATGGCTAGACCTTGTTTGTCCAGCTCATTGAAGTGTTCCCAATTAGCCCAATTTGGCACTAAATTAGAATTAGCAATAATAACGCGAGGAGCATTAGTATGAGTCTGAAAAACACCCACAGGTTTTCCAGATTGAACCAATAAGGTTTCATCATCTTCCAAACGCTTTAAAACTTGAATAATCTTGTCATAACAGGGCCAATCACGAGCGGCTCGACCAATTCCACCGTAAACAACAAGATCCTCTGGCCGTTCAGCCACATCAGGATGTAAATTATTCATAAGCATACGCATTGGCGCTTCCGTTAACCAAGACTTACAACTCAACGTTGTGCCATGAGGGGCAATGATATGCCTTGTCGTATCATGTCGATTATTCAATGTTCTATTCCTCTTAATACATTTAATTGTCGAAAACTAACTGCCCACCTAATTTAAAACGCGTACCCGGATAAAGTAATTTTGCAAAACTCACCACACCTTGGCTGGAAGCAGTCAATCGGCTGATCTGTAAACAAGGCTCTGTTTTGGGGATCTGTAATAATGTGCATTGACAGTCAGTCGCTAAAACAGCTTCAATGGTTTGCTCAGCTTGAGCTAAAGGAGCCACTTGAGAGAGGTACACATGTGGTGTAATTTCATTAAAATTTTGTGCTAAATAATGCGGAACCCTATTAGGTAAAACATAACGCTCCTCAATCTGTAAAGGCATACCCTCTTCTAAATGAACGAGTTTAGAATAAAAAGCAGGCTCACCTTCATTGAGGCTTAACTGTTCTGCCAAAGGCCGATCGACATACTGCTTCGCCAGCATTAACTGCTTCACGCTATAAATATGCCCCCGCAGCTCAATTTCTTGTCGAATATCTCGAATAAGCAAAACCGAAGATTGCGCTTTATTACTGGCCACAAAAGAACCAATGCCTTGAGAACGCGTTAAAATCCCTTGCTCAGTCAACTCCGTTAAGGCTCGCCTTGCCGTCATCCTGCTACAAGAAAAAACAGTCGCCAATTGATTTTCTGAAGGCAATTTATCCCCTTCCTGCCAATCTCCAGAATCCACTTTAGTCAGAATATAATGTTTAATCTCTAAAAATTTAGCCTGCGCCATATTTTAAAATCATCTACATGCTCAAAAAGTCACCTCAACACACTAACTTGTATATACAAGCTAGTGCAAGCTAGACAAGCCAATTTTGATAAAATACACTGTATATAATTCAGAACAGCTTACCCAGTAAATTATATAACCAGCTGTTTAAAAACATAAAAATAATTAAGGAATGGCCATGTCTTGGGATCAAGTCTGGATTGATATCAATATTGCAACGATGGATCCAACATCAAATACGCCTTATGGTGCTATTACTCAAGGCGCAATAGCTATTCAAGCGGGTAAAATAGCTTGGATTGGAAAACAGAAAGATTTACCTAAGTTTGACAGCTTAGCCACGCCAATTTACCGAGGTAAAGGCGGCTGGATAACCCCTGGTATTATCGACGCCCATACCCATTTGGTCTTTGCAGGTAATCGAGCCCAAGAGTTTGAACAAAGACTCAATGGGGCCAGTTATGAAGAAATCGCCCTTGCAGGAGGAGGAATACTCTCCACAGTAAAAGCCTGCAGAGAAGCCAGTGAAGCAGAATTATTTGAATTGGGTCGACAACGTCTCAATGCATTAGCTAAAGAAGGTGTCACTACCGTTGAAATTAAATCAGGCTATGGTCTCGATACAGAAACAGAATTAAAACTTCTCCGCGTCGCAAGAGAATTAGGTGAATATCACCATATTGATGTCAAAACAACCTTTCTCGGCGCTCACGCGATCCCCCCTGAATATAAAGACAAAGCCGACGATTATATCGAACTTGTCATTAATGACATGCTACCCAAAATCATTGAAAACAATTTAGCTGATGCCGTCGATGTTTTTTGTGAAAAAATTGCATATAACCTAAAACAAACTGAAAAAGTGCTACTAGCGGCTAAAAAAGCAGGCTTAGGCATAAAATTACATGCCGAGCAACTCTCTAATTTAGGTGGCTCGTCAATGGCGGCCAAACATGGTGCATTATCCGTTGATCATATCGAGTTTATTGATGAAGAAAGTATTAAACTATTAAGCCAACATGGAACCTGTGCCACCTTACTACCCGGTGCTTTTTATAATCTACGAGAAACACAATTGCCGCCGATTCAATTACTACGCGAATACAAAATCCCTATGGTGGTTGCCAGTGATTACAATCCCGGCTCATCGCCGCTTTGCTCCAGTTTACTCATGCTCAACATGAGCTGCATTTTATTTAAATTGACACCAGAAGAAGCCTTGAAAGGTATGACACTCAATGCAGCAAAAGCGCTGGATATGGATAACAAAATTGGCAGTTTAGCAATAGGAAAACAAGCTGATTTTTGTCTATGGGACATTACGACCCCAGCACAGCTCGCTTATACCTATGGTGTCAATCCATGCTTGCAAGTCGTAAAATCAGGCCGTGTGATCCCGCAATGAAATCACACATTAAATCGACAGAATAGCCTTTCCTATTGACTCGACAATATAACTCGATTATTCAAAGCTTGCAGTGGCCGGTTATTATCGGTCATGACTTTTTGAAAAGCCTCAACTTGCTCCTTAGAAACCGCGACAGTTTCATGTAAAACATACCATGTAATATCTCGCGTACAAGGTGGGGTAGTAAAGGAGCCTTGAAAAGTGTAATACCCACGCTTATTGGGTAATAATCCCGAAAAATCTGGATTGAGTGACCGTATATCATTTTTCTGCCCACGATAAACTGGCATATGTTCCCACAATGTGCGAATAATCGGATTTTCATTCCCGATGCTTAAAAAGACAGCCACTACCGCAAACTGACTATTCTTTCCTTCATAAACCAAATGCAATTCCATTGGGAAGTTTTGATTATTAATAACATTTTCACTCGGGCTGTGAAAATGGAATTGAGCGAGTTGAAACTTTTTATTCGCTACAGAAAAGGTATCTTGCTTTTCGCTATACTCAATCTCGACTGCTCGACTATTAAGCGCTTTCCCTCTCTCACTGTAATTTAACCTAATACTTTGACCAGACTCTTGTTTGGCATCGTCACCAAAGACCACTTCTATAGTATGTCCATTATCTTCAATATCTACCGGTTCTCGGGTAAAAGTGAAACGCAATTCAGGTAACACTTCCACCTTAACCTTTTTTGAATCAATATTAATAGGAGATTGATCGCCTCCGAGTTCGCATTGAGGAAAATCTTCACCCCAATGTTCTGGAGAGTTTTGGCCAACATACCCCCAAAATATCTCTTTCTTATGCTCTGGTACTTGAGCGGGGGTATTAGGTTTTTTAGAGCAAGCTGTTCCTCCCAATAATAAAATTAAACTAATAAAAAATAGCAAACGTGAACAAATCTTTTCTTGAGTCATCCTTTCCATCACTCCTCCATAACACTGATAATGCGTAATCACTCTTAATTTCACTTTATCAGTGTAGAAGACAACAATAGTCAAGACACATCATTCGGTACAAATCAATAAATAACAGCTAAGCTCAAATTGATAAATAGGAAAATAATGAGAACGGAAATAAAATGTCCACCAATACCAAAATACCTTCAGTTGTCATCATTGGGGCAGGAATGACCGGAATAATGTTAGCGATAAAACTTCGCAAACAAGGTATAACTCAAGTAACGATTATCGAAAAAAAAGCCATGATAGGTGGAACATGGCGTGATAATACTTATCCAGGTGTAGCCTGTGATGTCCCCTCACACATGTACTGTTATTCCTTCGCTCCAAATCCAAATTGGAGTCATTTATTTGCACCAGGAAAGGAAATTCTCGACTACTTCAAGCATATTTTCAAAGGCTACGATTTAGAAAAATATACCCATTTCAATGAGACAGTCATTCAATGCATTTTTAAATATGATAAATGGCACATAACCACCAGCAAAAAAAATAATTTCACCGCCGATTTTATCTTCTGTTCAACAGGGATCTTACATCACCCTAAATTTCCTGATATACCGAACAAAGAAAACTTCGCTGGAAAATCCATGCACACATCTCAATGGGATCACAGTATTTCATTATCTGGAAAAAGAATAGGGATCATAGGAACAGGTTCAAGTGCCGTGCAACTCGCTCCAGAACTTATCAAATTACCACATACTCAGATCACGGTTTTTCAGCGTACACCAGCTTGGATGTTCGGCATAAAAAATAAAACGTATAGCGAGAAAAAGAAACATCATATTCGATCTCACCCCAACCAAATAAAATGGATAAATAAAGCATTATTGTATTTATTCGCAAAGTTAACCACAGCGCTCACAAAAAATACATTTATCCATCAAAAAATAATCCAATTTCTTACTTATCAGTCCACTGCCTTTATAAAAAAGACAATACACAATAAACAATTACAAAAAAAACTTATTCCAAATTATAAGCTTGGCTGTAAACGCATAGTAATTAATTCAACATTTTATAAGGCATTGAATGACGCTAATGTAACCTTAGAAGATGCAGCAATTGAAAGCATTGCAAGTAAAGGGATCCACACTCAAAATGGAAAGTTCCATCCTTTAGATATCATCATTTATGCAACAGGATTTCACCCCCTGTCATATATGCGCCCCATGCACCTTATCGGCCGGAATAATGTCACAATAGAAGAAGTCTGGAAGAAAAAAATACAAGCCTATCATTCCTTATGCATACCGCAGTTCCCTAACTTCTTTCTCATGCTTGGACCTCACTCACCTATAGCAAATTACTCGATGATAGATATCAGTGAAAAACAAGCAGACTGGGCACTCCAGCTCATTAAAGCTTGGCAGAGAAACATTTTGCACAAGGTTGAAGTCAAACCTGAAGCAATGGAAGAATGGTCCACTATGTTAAACGAAAAAAAAACCAACACCGTTTGGGTAAGCGGTTGTCAAAGTTGGTATTTAGATAAAAATAACGAACCTGTCACATGGCCTGACTCATGGACTAAATGGGTTAAACTGATGCGCACGCCTAATTTAAAGGATTTTTTATGACATTTAAAGGCTAACGCTAATTTATATCACTAATCCCCATCACCGCACACTCGGCAGCTAGCTTGCTTTAAGAGTTTCATCTCTCTATATTCCATCGTCATAGCATCAAAGAATAACAATCTTCCAGTTAAAGTATCTCCAATATCAAGCAGCAATTTAATGGCTTCAAGTGCTTGTATTGAACCTATGATCCCCACCACAGGTGCAAGGATCCCTGATTCAACACAACTTAACATTTGCTCACCAAATAATTGACTAAAACAATGATAACAAGGCATATTATCTTGATAATTAAAAACCGTCACCATGCCTTCCATTCTAATTGCAGCCCCCGACACTAAAGGTGTTTTATGCGTAAAACAAGCCTGATTGACTTGCTCTCTTACCCACACATTATCGGTACAATCAATCACAAGATCATGCTCAGCTATCAAAGCTGACATATTGTGATCATCCAATTTCGTCGCGAATATTGCAATCTGAATATGAGGATTAAGCTTTTCTAAAGCTTGTTTCGCAGACATCACTTTTAGCGCATTAATCTTACTATCATCATGCAAAACTTGACGTTGTAAATTCGACTCACTAACAACATCAAAATCAACTAATGTTAACTGCCCAATGCCAGCAACGGCAAGATACTGACTTGCCGCACAGCCTAAACCACCAACACCAATCACCAAGACTCTGGCTGATTTAAGCTTCTCTTGCCCTTCTATATCTACCGCTTTAATGGCTATCTGGCGGTCATAACGCAATAACTCAGCATCAGATAAAGTCATATTACTTTTACCTGACATAAGGGTTCCATCGGCATGGCGTCTAGGCATTAAATTTAATCCAATACTGTATTAAAAGGTTCAACAGTGACCATTGTTTCACTGGGAAGATCACCTTCCTGTTGAGATAAAATCACAAAACAATTCGCTAAGGTCATCGAAGTTAACATACCCGAGCCTTGTGCCCCACTCATTCGAACTTCGGCTTCTCCTTGCTCGTTATAGCTTAGAATACCGCGCTGGTATTCAACTCGACCCGGTGCTTTCTTTAACGATCCTTTTAATCTCGCTTGCAGAGTCAATAATTGACGTTGTGGGCGACCTTGCATTTTAACAATTAATGGCCAAACCAATTTATAAAAAGTCACCATGGATGAAACAGGGTTTCCCGGCAATCCACAAAAAACAGCATCATTTAGCTGTCCAAATGCAAAGGGTTTACCCGGTTTGATGGCTAATTTCCAAAAAGTGATTTTTCCTTCTTCTTCCAAAACCTGTTTAATATAATCAGCATCTCCTACCGATACGCCACCGGAAGTGAGTACCATATCAGCCATTTTAGCCGCCTCTAGAAACGCCTCCCTAATCGCCTGAGGATCATCTGCAATCACCCCTAAATCTGTCCACTCAATATTTGCTCGGTTTAATAACCCTTGAATGCTATATCGATTAGAGTCATAAATTTGCCCCTTTTCCAATCGATTGCCAACAGCTTGCAACTCGTCACCTGTTGAAAAAAAAGCCACTCTCACTTTCCTATAAACTTCAACAACATCGGTTCCAATTGTCGCCAGCACACCCAATTCTGCCGCTCTTATCAAGGTTCCAGCGGGTAACACTTGAGCACCACAGAGCAGTTCTTCTCCCTGCTTTCGAATACAGGCCCCTTTCTGTTTGGGGGGATCGATAACCGCTTTACTGTCTTTAATGGTGACTTTCTCTTGCATTTGAACGGTATCAAACCCCTTTGGCACCAAAGCACCTGTCATGATCCGTATGCAAGTGCCAGGTAAACACTCACCAGCATAAGGTTTTCCCGCCAACGCCTCTCCCGCAACGGTTAATGCTTCAAAATCAATTAAATCATTAAAATTAAAAGCATACCCATCCATTGCTGAATTATCGAAAGGAGGTAAATCAATACTGGACTGAACATCGTTTGCCAACACACGCCCAAAAGCAGTAGGAAGCGCTATTGTCTCTGTTTGAGTAACCACTGAAACTTGATCCAATAGCTGTAAAATAGCGTGATCAGGGTGCATTAAATTTGATTGAGCACAAGGGTCATAAGTGATGGACATGTGTCATCCTTGAAATAAGAACTATATGGAAAAGTATTATACCCAAGCATATCCAAAATGCGAGAAAGCCCAATGCAGACAGAGCAACAATATCAATAGACTTTGATCAGCCTCAATTATCTCCAATTCAATGACACGAGTATCCCTACAGCTGATACTCGTGATACTCAGAGAGAAACAAGATCGAAAAGAAAGACAAAAATAAATTTTTATGCAAAAATTACAGATAAATACTCAGCAAGGCACGTAAGTAATATAGGTGATATTTTAAATGACAGTGACAGCATTAATTCAAGGGTTCATTTTAGGCGGCAGTATGATTATTCCTATAGGAGCACAGAACTCTCACATTTTAGGCCATGGCATTAAACGTAATCATCACTTACTCGCAGCCAGTATTTGCACCTTTTGTGATGTTTTACTCATCACAATAGGCGTATTTGGTGGCCATCAATTACTCACAAGCAATAGTCAGGTTGCCACACTTATCACCTATGGCGGGATCTTTTTTTTACTGGGATATGGCGCTCTTGCCTTTAAAGCCGCATTGAATAATCAATACCAAATAGGAAAGCAAAACCATTCAAATAAAACAAAAATAGCTGTAATTATAACAACATTGGCAGTCACGTTACTCAATCCACATGTTTATCTTGATACTGTTATGATTTTAGGTAGCGTAGGCAGCCAATTTGTTGCCCATGAAAAATTAGCTTTTGCACTCGGCACTATGCTGGCATCTATATTATGGTTTTACAGTCTAGCGCTAGGCGCATCAAAATTAGCCCCTTGGTTGGGAAAAGAAAAAGTACAAAGAGTCATCGATATTAGCATTGGCTGCATAATGTGGTTCATCGCTTGGAAGCTATACGCTCATCAAACTCAATAACACCTTTTCCACTGGCTTTAATTCGTATTAAAACCCTAATCATTCTTACCTTTCCCATTAAAGAAAAGGCTCTAGTGCCTTTTCTTTAAACTCATATTCCAAGCAAATAATTCAAAACCTATTCCTGCAACCAAAAAAAATAAGACTCCCAACGCATTCGCATAGTGGTAGCAAATAATGACGGCAATAAAAAGCGCAGAAGAAATCAATGCCCTTTTAAAACCTTTCATAGTTCTTCCTTACGTTTAATTGAGGCTCAACAATAATAAGTTCAAGCTATCCAATATCACGGCAAATTTCAACACTTGTATCAATTAGAGTATGAATTTTAATTCAACTACTGATATTTAAAGTCTTTTTTAGTCAAATATATCGAACATTTCGAATTCAATGAAAAATAATCACATTGTTAATTCGAAGCCTTCATTCATGACATTCAAAATGTAGACTGAAGGATAAACGACTTAATTAAATAAGCTATATATAATTCAAGCGCTTAAAAATGAATAAGACAGTCTACACAAAAGTGATATAAAGAAAGATACACAAATGATAACGATTTGTATTTTTAAAACAATAAGTTACAGTAAAATTTTCTTGATATTTTGTACAAAATTAATGACAATAGTACTTAATTACTATCCATGGAGAATAAAAGTCGTGCTTACACCTTTGATGATCGAACAGCTTAATGAGCAGATCAATATGGAATTTTTCTCTTCAAACTTGTACTTACAAATGAGTGCTTGGTGTGAAGATAAAGGCTTTGAAGGCGCTGCAAAATTCATGCGTACTCATGCCGATGAAGAAATGGGCCATATGCATCGCTTATTTACCTATGTCAGTGAAACAGGTGGTATGCCATTACTTGGCTCAATTGCAGCCCCTAAAGCCGAGTTTGACTCTCTACTGGCACTGTTTGAATATACTTATGAACACGAGCAATTAATAACTAGTAAAATCAATGCACTAGCGCATACTGCTTTTAGCAATCAAGATTACTCGACGTTTAATTTTTTACAGTGGTATGTGTCAGAGCAACACGAAGAAGAAAAATTATTCAAATCAATTGTCGATAAAATTCGGTTAATTGGTGAAGATGGTAAGGCACTATTTTTTGTTGATAAAGATCTTGCCAAAATGGCTGCAGAGGATAGTGATAGCATAATGACAGCGGCCTAAACTTATTAACGGCGCTCTGCACCCAGCGAGATAAGGATTGATAATCTTATCTCGCTTTCAAATATAACCGTGATACTTATGCTACCGATGCAGCTTGACTCTGTAAATAAGTAAACATCTCACTTCCATTTAACGGTCTCGACATGAAATAGCCTTGCGCAAAATCACAGCCTAACCCCTGTAATAAATCCCACTGTTGCTGAGTTTCCACTCCTTCTGAAACTAACTTCAACTGCAGGCTTTGGCCCATAATAATAATTGCTTTCAATAAATTAGCGTCTTTATGTGACTCTAGAGCACAATCAATGAAACTTTTATCAATCTTAAGTACAGAAATAGGAAATCCTTTCAAATAAGCCAGTGATGAATAACCCGTACCAAAATCATCTAAATAAATGTCGATACCGAGTCCACTCACTTCTTCTAACGTTTTCAAGCATTGAATTTCATCTTCAATCAACATGGTTTCGGTAATTTCTATGTGTAAATATCGTGGCGCAATACCGTGTCTTATGAGCGCATTATTAAGGATTTTACTAAAAGATCCACCTCCATGATTGATAAACTGCCGACCTGAAACATTAATGGCCAAGCTAATCTCATAACCTTGGTTATGCCAACAAGCTAAATTAGCCAATGCTTGCTCCAATACCCATCGACCCAAAGCATCAATTAAGCCCGTTTCTTCAGCAATAGGAATAAATTTATCAGGAGAAATCACCCCTAACTCAGGATCTTTCCAGCGAACTAAGGCTTCAACACTGGTAACCTTTCCTGTTGACATATCAATAATAGGTTGGTAATTCATATAAAAATCAGAATGCAAAACCGCTTTTCTCAGCCGCTGTTCCAATTTTATTTGCTCAAAAATAGTGTGATCCATTCCCTTTGAAAACAATTTATAATGTGCACGGCCATCGTTTTTTGCTTGATACATCGCCGTTTCAGCATGCCTGATCAGGCATTCAGGATCTTTGCCATTATCGGGGTACAAACTTAATCCAAAACTCGAAGAAATACTAATAACCACATCATTAACAATACATTTCTCAGACAGTAAATGATTGATCTCCCTCGCTCTCTTTTCAATAGACACCCCTTGAGATAAGTTTGGCATAATCATAACAAATTCATCGCTACCGACTCGAGCGATAAAGTCATCCTTCGTTAAAATCGAGCTAAATCGAGAAGCCACTTGCTTTAATATTTCATCACCCGCCTCCGTACCATGAAGATCATTAATAAACTTAAATCTATCTAAGTTAATAAAAGCGATCGCAACTGATTGAGAATAGGTTCTAGCATAAGAAATTTGATGTTGAAGATGCCCCATTAAAAGCTGCTTATTAGGTAAACCTGTTAATGTATCAAAATGCGTCTGATACCAAATTTCCTGTTCATATTTTTTCCTGTTACTAATATCAATAAATAAGCCAATATGTTGAGTTACTTCACCACGCTCATTCTTCACCAAAGTAATAGCGAGATATTCAGGAAAAATATGTCCATCTTTACGTTTGTTCCATATTTCCCCTCCCCAATGACCTTTCGCTTTTAGGGTTCGCCATACTTCTTTATAAAAATCATCAGGCTGATGTTGAGAACTCAAAATAGAAGGATCTTTTCCTTTCACATCATCTAACGTGTATCCGGTTATTTTTGTAAAAGCAGGATTGACGAGTTCAATACGGTTTTGTGCATCAGTAACAATAATACCTTCTGAAGAATGTTTAAAAACAGCAGAAGCACGGCTCAATTCTCGTTTAACCTTTTGACGTTCAAGCAGCATTTGATTCAAGGCAGACGCCATCTTGGCAATTTCATCCCCGCCTTTCACTTCAACTTCAATTTCTAAATTCGGATCCACAGCCATTTTTTGCATATCATTTGCAATGCTCCTAATACTCCCTACTATATGCTCAGTAATGCTTTTCCCCAGAAAAATCAGCACACAAATGATGACTAAAATCCCCAATAAACTTAAAATCAAATACGTAAGCGCTTGCTGCTGTTCAGCTCTACTACTCAATGCAATAGCTTGTGTCATATCACCGTTAATTTGATGTAACCAACTAATTCTTTGACTGGATGCTTCCCACCATTCAAGCAGTGAAATACTGGCCGATGGCGCTTGCAAATGCGCTAATGCCGTTAGCATTGGTTCATCATAAATACGTATCCTGTCGTCAATATCTTCAATTCTCAATCCCTGATTTTTAAGTTGTAACAACCTAAACATATTCGATTGATAAGCAAAAATCGTCTCCTCTAATTTATTAATCAAATCATATTGAACACTAGACAACTCAAGATCACTTTTCATGCTCTCTAATATTCGAGATAACTCAACAAAATGCATATTAAACTTAATTAGATCACTTGATTCGTTACGTAATAAGTAATTTTTAAAGTCATGTATAAGTCCACCAAACCCCATTAAACGTGAAATTTTTTGAGATTGTTCAGCCAAGTGTAGCTGTGAAGACAACTGATTTTGTATTCGCAACAATTCAGCATGTTCAGGACTTGATAACATTGCATTTAGTAACCACTGATTGTTGATGCTGGCATAAGATAAAATATGCACAATACGTTCATGCAAAGTCGTTTCAAGTGATTGAATTGAAATAAAAATATTCATTGAAAGTGTTGGTGCTGATAATAATTGCACCATTAATCCACGTTGTTCATCAGCAAGATCTTGAATATAAAGCATATTCAACAAGTCTGTTTGCCGTCGAAGTTGCTCAACATTATTTGAACTAAAATGCATTTGAGAAATAACATCGATTAGAAAACGGTCAATTTCAGCATAGATATCAAAGAAGTTTATTCCATTAAACTGTGTGACTTCAGCTCGAATTTCCGCCAATATTTCGGGCAGTTGTGTTATTTTAATTAATTTTTCAGATAGTGTTTTATTAGAATTTTTATCTTCCGTTTCCAATATCTTTTTAAGAGACTGGCTATTGATAAGTTGAGTCAACGCTTCATCAGTCAACTTTCTTTGCAACTCAAGTCGATTGAAAAATATCGCCTCTCTCTTGCCAAGAACCCCCGCCGATACTCCTCTCTCTTTTTGTAACTCATACAATAAATTCTCGATATCTATGCTAACTTCACTGGTCAACATAGTCTCATTAGCCAATCTATAATCTTCAATGAGTAACAATACTGCAATATATCCTACTGCTAAAATAATGACTAATGGAAAAGCAGCAAACAAAATTAATTTGCACTTAAGATTAAAACGAGCAAAAACGATGGGCATTAAAAAGTAATCCGTTAATTTTAAGCAAAGAAATAACCATATCGGTTTCAGCTAAGCAACATAGGATATCATTGAGTTCATATTAATTTGTACACTCGCTAATTTTGCCGATTAAAAACCTAAGATAAAACATAAAAAAACATTTTATTTAATTACTAACAACATATTTGGCACGAAAAAATGAGTAATAAGCATACAAAATGAAGACATACCATAGTGAAAAACTCAATATGAGCTTTTCACTAATGAAATAAATAATGGCTTAACCGATGTGTTGAAGTGCTCGTTGCCGATAAGAAACAAAATCTTCAATAGTCACTACTGGTAAAGCATGTACCTCACTAAAGTGGACTATATCAACTAATCGCGCCATCATTCCGTCTATATTAGTGACTTCACATAAAACACCAGATCTGCCTGCCCCTAGAAAACCAGACGCTCGTGGGCTTAGATAGCACTTAAAAATTATCGTGCATTATCACTTACCACCGGTGGGGAGTCTCACCCTACCCTGAGAATTAGCGTTGATAAACGGTATTCATCAACAGGATCATTTTGCGCTTAACACACTAAAAACTCAAGTAATATTCGTATTTTTTAACTGGTAAAAATAAAAATAACAACAGATAAAACCAATCACTCAGTTTTTACCTGTGAGATTGTCTACTTAGAAAAATAAATACAGCGAAACTCGCTTAATACAATAAAAAATTATCGACCTTTATTGCTCAGCGGCATAAAATAACTTACATAAAAAATACTCACTCAATTTATGAATAAGAATTGACACAAGGAAACGTGACATGAAGTTCTTCTTACCCCTTACAGCATGTGCTGTCTTGTTATTTGGATGCTCAAATATGACTAAAACCTCATCAATACAGCCCCCACATGCTGAAAAAAAACCTTTTACAATGGAGGAACACGGCCATCTACGCATTGATAACTATTATTGGATGCGTGACGATCAACGCCAGAACAAAGATGTAATCGATTATTTAACTGCAGAAAATCATTATAAAGAGGCTCAATTTGACGCCTACAACGCTTTGCAAAAAATTTTATTTCAAGAGCTAACAAGCCGATTAGATCAAAATGAATCTAGCGCGCCTTATTTTTGGAATGATCACTGGTATTACAGCCGGTATCAATCAGGAGAAGAGTATCCGATCCTTGCTCGCAAAAAAAACTTAGATTCAACTGAAGAAATCATTCTAAATGTCAATGAACGCGCACAAGGTAATGAATTCTACGGCCTAGGCGATACCTCAGTGAGTCCAAACAGCCAATTGCTCGCCTTTACTGAAGATACACTGAGTAGAAGAATTTATACTATTTTTTTCAAAGACCTTAAAAACAGTAAGTATCTTAAAGATAAAATTGAAGGCGTAGAAGGAAACATTATCTGGGCCAACGACAATCAGCATATCTTCTATATTGCAAAAGATCCCCAAACATTACTCGGATTTCAAGTGTTCAGACACAAACTCGGTACACAGCAATCTGAGGATGTATTAGTATTTGAAGAAAAAGATGACACCTACTATCTTGAACTAGGTAAAACACTTGATCAATCATTGATCACACTCTCCCATAACAGCACTATTACCTCAGAAGTCTCCATTCTTGATGCTAATCAGCCTCTTTCATCATTTTCGCCTATCTTGCCGAGAACAGAAGGCCATGAATATACCTTTGAAAAAGAAGGAGATGACTTCTACATTCTCACTAATTGGCAGGCAAAAAACTATCGTCTAATGAAAGTAGCTGCTAACCAAGCCAATAATCAACAATCTTGGAAAGAAGTCATCCCCCATGATGACAACGTTCTGATTGAAGATTATTTAATTTTAAAAGATTATTTAGTTTATCAAACGAGAGAAAATGGCCTAAATCATATCAAAGTTCGCCCACTTGATGATTCTCAAGAATTTGAATTACCCTTTGATGATGCAGCTTATGTGGCGAGTTTAGAGATTAATACACTCCAAAATACAGAAAAATTACGGATTGCTTATTCCAGCCCTACAACCCCCGAATCTATTTTTGAATATTCATTAGGGACACCCGCTTCAGAGTCACTGACCCAGACAAGACGCTTATTAAAACAAGATAATGTGCTTGGTGGGTTTAAAAGTGATGCTTATCAAACGGAACGATTATTTATCACTGCAAGAGATGGTGCTCAAGTCCCAGTCACACTCGTTTATCGTAAGAATTTATTCAATAAAGATGGAAAAAATCCTTTATATCAATATGGTTACGGCTCTTATGGCTACACCATTGAACCACACTTTAGCTCTTCCATCATCAGCTTACTAGATAGAGGCTTTGTTTATGCAACGGCTCATATACGAGGCAGTGATATGCTAGGCCGCCATTGGTACGATGATGGCCGAATACTAAACAAAAAAAATAGCTTTAATGATTTTATTGACGTCACTCAATCATTAACAGCACGTGGTTATGCCGATAAGAATAAAGTCGTCGCATCCGGCGGCAGTGCAGGTGGCTTATTAATGGGGGCAATTATCAATCAGTCACCAGAACAATATTTCGCTGTAGCATCTCATGTTCCCTTCGTCGATGTCGTCACAACCATGTTAGATGAAAGCATTCCACTCACCACTAACGAATACGATGAATGGGGCAACCCTAACAATAAAATTTACTATGACTACATGTTAAGCTATTCACCTTACGATCAAATAAAAGCACAAGACTACCCTCACTTGCTTGTTACAACAGGTTTACACGATTCGCAGGTACAATATTTTGAGCCTGCTAAATGGGTAGCTAAGCTCAGAGAATATAAAACTGATGATAACTTGCTGTTATTTGAAACCGATATGGAAGCTGGACATGGTGGGAAAAGTGGACGCTATCGCCGTTACCAAGACACAGCAAAAGAATATGCATTCTTCTTAGGCTTATTAGGTTTCGACAAATAATCTCTTGCCCGTTTATTTATGCCAAATCACCTTCTATTGGTTTGGCATAAAATAAAGCCATTAATATTGACAACTATAGAGGATCATAGTGAGCACGATTTGGTATTTATATATGATTAAATGTGCAAACGGCCATTTTTATACAGGGATCACAACTGATGTTAATCGTCGTTTTCATGAACATCAATTAGGCGGAAAAAAAGCTGCAAAGTTCTTAAAAGGTAAAGGCCCTTTGCAATTGATATATCAAGAAACAATTGGCTCTCACAGCCAGGCCTTAAAAAAAGAGATCGCCATAAAAAAATTGACTCGAAAGCAAAAATTGACACTCATCAGTTAAAATTTAAATTCAGGGCAATCATAAGCCATGCGCCAACAATATCATTTTAGAAAAATACCAACACCTGGTAATGTTACCAATACTTTTATATGGGATGTAAACAAGCTCATTGTTCAATCGAATAAACTCCCAACGGTTCATGTCAATTTATCAGAAATCACAGAACTCGATCGATGCTACTGGTATGAATCAAATGAATCGATTCCTACATGTAGAAATATCGTGGAACACATGCAACTCGTTAACGAAGCCGATCTTAATTACCCTATTTTACTCTGCCAAAACGGAAAAGTAATTGATGGCATGCACCGAGTCTGTAAAGCATTGATGTCTGGACATACCACAATCAAAGCAAAACAATTCACAAACAACATTCCACCCGATTATATTAATGTCGACCCTAATGCTCTACCTTATGATTAATATAAAAAAAAGCTCCCACATATCTTCAGATATTGAGAGCTACTGACAAAGATGATTTTAATAGGCTAATAAGCTTGAATACAATGATAGAAATCGACTTTAAATAACAAAATCATATATTCACATTCATGATACTGACAAATGAATATCAGCACCATAACCTAAAAACAAATATATTTTAACCTTAGTTTAGAAAGTATTCATATCTAAAAGATGTAACAGAATATGAAATGTTTATTCTAGAGCCCTTTTCTATAATACAACTAGCTGATATAAAAACGATTAAGTGATTTTTTCTTATAAAATAAATATCACAATAATACCAATCTAAGTAAAAATATGATCTAATTACATTTATCACATCCTCTTTGTGAATTGTTATGGATAACCTTAAAAATATCGACTTTAATTCACTCGCACGTAAGCAAAAATCGATTCAAATGAAGATGCGACTCCTTGCACTTGCTCATTTTCAAGATGGCAAGTCTCGAACTCAAATTGCACTCTCTTTAAAGGTGAGCAGAACGAGTGTTAACAAATGGGTAAAGGTTTTTTTAGAAGAAGGCTTATACCAATCTGCACTCAAATATGATCTAATATAGTACGATTTCATTTCGCTTTTAAACATGTCAAATTATTCTGCTGAACAACTTGTTGCCTTATCTAAGTCTGAAAAAGACGCACGAATGAGAATTCGCTTATTGGCCATTGCACGCTTTTTGGAAACACATAATCGTGCTTTAGTGGCTCGCCAACTAAAGCTCAGTCGAACCAGTGTTAATGCTTGGGTTAAAACCTACCTCACAAAAGGTATCGATGCATTAAAAAGTGATATGTCTAATCAAAATGCGAGTAAAATGACCTATGCACAAAAGCAAAAGTTATATACCTATATCGATGTTGTCAGTCGATCAGAAGAAGGTGGGCGACTTATAGGCAAGGATATTCAAGGTTATATCCAAGCTGAGTTTGGTATTGAATATCACTTGGATCATGTATACAAAATATTGAAAGGCATTGGACTGAGTTGGAGCACGAGTCGTTCAAAACACTCTAAACAATCAGAAAAAATTCAGGAAGCGTTTAAAAAAATTCTTAATAAAAACGATCGATAAGATCCCCGGACACCTTCCTTTAGATCGCGTCGCCTATTGCTACAACCTAGGTGGTTTCAGGGCGAAACCCGCATTTTTATTTAAAAGAAGATCGGCAAAATACAACAACAAGGCTCTGGGCAGCAACGGGTACAAGACCTCGCAGTGTTCAACAACAGCAATTTACATTTTATGAACCATAGGGCTTATCTTTTTGGTGCTGTGTGTCCAGCCACTGGAAAAACCGAAGCACTCGTCGCGCCATTTGTGAATAAAGATGTAATGACACAGCACTTAAGGCAAATTTCAGAGGCGACAAAACCAGACCGATATGCACTGGTTATTACAGATGGCGCACCTTGGCATACAAATGAAACGACAGAAGCATTCGATAACTTATCAATATTGAAACTCCCGCCTTATTATCCATTCTCTATTTACAGAAACTAAATCCCATTGAACAAATATGGCAATGGCTAAGGCTAAGGCAACACTGTTTAGCTAACCGATGCTTCAAAAATTATGACGATATTGTTGAACAATGCTGTCGTGCATGGAACACATTTATTGAATGTACTAACAGGATTAAAAGCATGTGTTCAAGAGACTGGGCAAAGTTGATCAGTTAATTTTCCAGTTTGGTATTATCAGCCCAACTGAACTACCGCTTCTTTAGCAAATTGCTGAAATAATGGTATTCTCATTTTCATCATCCTTTATAAAAGGACAAATACGAAAAAAGCCTCATCTTTCGATGAGGCTTTCGTCTTTGTATTGGCGGAACGGACTTGCTCTTGTTAACAGTCGAACTCGCGACCCCCGGCGTGACAGGCCGACTCTCTCTAATGAAAAGCCTTAAAATCCTCAGGGATGGGGTGAATGCTGAATAATGTATGGAACATTATCAGCCCGACTGAACTACCGCTTGATTTTCATCATCACTTATAAAAATGACAGACACGAAAAAGCCCTAACATTGCTGTTAGGGCTTCTCAACATATTGGCGGAACGGACGAGACTCGAAATGTGCCTTCGGCACGTGAGACAGGCCGACTATCTCTAATAAAAAGCCCTAACCAACTGAACTACCGCTCCTTTAGCAAATGGCTAAAGTAATGGTATTCTCATTTTCATCATCCTTTATACAAGGACAAATACGAAAAAAGCCTCATCTTTCGATGAGGCTTTCGTCTTTGTATTGGCGGAACGGACGAGACTCGAACTCGCGACCCCCGGCGTGACAGGCCGGTATTCTAACCAACTGAACTACCGC
>NZ_CANLKR010000052.1 GCF_947491715.1 uncultured Shewanella sp.
AATAGCCATAAGGGTTTCAAAATCAGTGTTTAAAATTAGGCTGACCCAATGCGGCTTCTCAATAGTCAGTAGCTTCCCCTTTAATGACGTCAGCAGGTAGCAGCAGCCTAGGTTTCAGTAATAACCTCGGCGGGGCATTGAGTTTTTGAATAAGGCGATTTCGGCTATTCGAATAGCCATAAGGGTTTCAAAATCAGTGTTTAAAATTAGGCTGACTCAATGCGGCTTCTCAATAGTCAGTAGCTTCCTCTTTAATGACGCCAACAGGTAGCAGCAATGATCTCGGCGGGGGTTGAGTCTTTAAATAAGGCGATTTCGGCTATTCGAATAGCCATAAGGGTTTCAAATAAGGGCTGACCCAATGCGGCTTGTAAAATGCTATCTTGTTTAAACGCCGCTAGGCTATCTTGCAATTGAGTGGGGAGCGGCTTAATTCCGCCCAATGCTTTATTTTGTGTGGCTGTCAATGTGGCGGGATCGATATTAACGGGGGCGGGTAATGCTGTTTTTTTCTTTAGCCCCGCTAATCCATGGGCGATGATGCAACCTATCACCAAATAAGGATTGGCAGTGGCATCAATAGTTTTGATTTCTATATTGGCGGTATTATGGCTATTGGCCGGTGAGCCTTTAATGAAGCGAATAGCGGCTTCTCTGTTTTCGACGCCCCAACATTGGTGATTGCCTGACCAATGTTGAGGTATGAGGCGCAAATAACTGGCGACACTGGGCGCGGTGATGGTGAGCAATGAAGGTAAGGCATGTAAAATTCCTGCAATGAAATTTTCGCCTTCTTGCGTTATCTCTTCAGGGCCTGTGCCTGCTTGAAATAAGTTGATGCTTTTTTGTGTATGGCTCTTTTTATTGAGACTGAGATGTAAGTGGCAACCGTTACCGACTCCACCATCGACAACACAGGGGGAAAATGTTGTGTGCATTTGATGTTGGTGACCAACGGCTCTGATGGTTTGACGAACAAGAATATTTAAATCGGCTGCAGTGAGCGGATCGCTGTGACGAATAGACAGTTCAAATTGACCCGGAGAGTATTCAGGGTGCAGTTGCTCGACGTCAATGCCCTGTTTTGCTAATGCATTGAGTAAATCGACACTGTAACGAGACACTTCGGTGATGCGTTGATGGCTATATGCAGGACTCGTACTCAGAGGTTTAAATTCATCGCCTTGTTCTCGGCTTAACATCCATTCTATTTCAAAGGCCATATTCAGCTCATAACCTTGAGTGTTAGCTTCTTGGATCATTTTTTTTAAAAATTGACGCTGACACTGTTCATGCGGCTGTCCGGTTTGTTTGAATCTATCAACCGGCGCCCAAGCCCATCCAGGTTCCCCTGCTAATGGCGTTATTTTTGTCAGATCGGGAAGCAGTCTAAGATCGCCTACGGGGCCGCCAGCACTGGCACTGGATGTTGCGCCATCATTGAGTAAGAAAGTATCAAAAACGGGAGACATACCCACTCCCCACATTGCTGCATTAACGAGGCGTGAGGTTGGGATCCCTTTCATTCTATTGATACCACTATTATCAATATAAGATAAGCAAACAGCACTAATATCTTGCTCTTGCAGTTGCTGAATTATTTTTTCTGCTGTTTTTTCTGTTGTTTGATCACCCAGACCTTGGTGTGAACTGACAGTATCATTATGCATGGATGGCCCCTTATGAGAGATTATAACGTTTGGCAAACAGGACAAAAAACGGTTGCTCGTTGTCCCAAGCGTATTTCACTGAGTAAATGGCCACAGTGAGTGCATGTTTGTCCACCTCTGCCGTAAACATTTAATTTCTGAGCAAAATAACCGGGCTTTCCTTCGGCATTGGTGAAATCTTTTAATGTGGTACCGCCTTGTGTAATCGCATTTTTAAGAATTTCTTTAACGTTAGCAACCAGTATCGTTAGGCGTTCAATATCAATACGGCCTGCTGGGGATTGAGGATGGATCCCCGCAGAGAATAATGCTTCATTAGCATAAATGTTACCAACACCAACGACAATGTGATTATCCATTAAACACAGTTTAATTGCCTTTTTTTTATTTTTTAGCGCATCGAATAAATAATCGGCATTAAAGCTGCTATGCAGCGGCTCTGGGCCTAATTTTGATAATAAGGGGTGAGCTTGTTCTGGTAGCTCACACCAAAGCCAAGCACCGAATCGGCGGGGATCATTTAATCTTAATACACGGCCACTGGCCAAAGCTAAATCGATATGATCATGTTTTTCAACAGGGGTATCGACAGAAACGAGCCGTAAGCTGCCTGACATACCCAGATGGATAATGGTGGTGCCAGCGTCGGTATCAATCAGTAGGTATTTTGCTCGACGTCTGACATCGCGGATCACTTGTCCAACAATCTGCTGTGCGATATCAGGTACTGGCCAGCGTAATTTCCCATTGCGAACCGTTAAGCTTGTCACTTTATTATCAATCAAATAAGGTGAAATGCCTTGACGGGTTACTTCAACTTCAGGTAATTCAGGCATAGAAAAGCGCTCTCATTTTGGTCGATCACAATATTGATTTATCAATTTTTGGTAACAATTGCATATTGGGGGAGCTGGGCACTTGATACCAATTATTTTGAGGGGATTTTAGTATGTGTTGTTTTGCAAATAATTGCCACACTTGTGGCGCTTGAAAACCTTCAATATAGAAAACTATTTCTTGGGCTTTCTCGGTTAATTTTGGTGGTGAAGATAAAGGCGTTACGCTTAAGTTTTGCCATGTGTTACTCCATGCCTTACAGTTGCTGATATTGGCACTGCAATGCCAGCCCTGTTTTTTTTTGGTGAATAGGGCTGCTTCTACTTCAAGCTGTTTTAATGCCAGAGTATCATCAAATAATGGAATAGTTTGTTGAGTGGAGGCCAGTTGAGGATCCGCCGTTTTATCATAGATCACGCTCAGTACTGATACCATAATAAGACAAGCGATGATGATGATGTTGTTCCACTTTTTTCGAGAGTATTGTCGAGAAAGGCCCATGAAATTGTTTCAATGCTAGTCTGGTGAGATAGAGGGATGCTATACCTAATGATGCCTTAAATGCAAGATGAGCAAAAAAGGTGATTTCGTATTGAATAAATTTAAGATAAAAAAAAAGCCGAAGGATAATCTACGGCTATAAAAGAGTGTGAGCAATGTTGTGCATATAAACTCAAAGACTAATGTAAAAATAAAGACTATTTTACTATTTCTATATTAGAAGCGAGTTTCAGAACGCAAGTTAATAGTAATCATTCTCATTTGCGTTTGCAAGCCTTTATGAAGATAAAAACAGTATTTTTTGCACAAAAATATTAAACTATTGATATTAAATAATTAATTTTCTTTTTTGATATTCTTTTATTGGGCAAGTCTTCTCTGAAGATACGTCAATAACACACCATAGGCGGGAATGAATAAGCCTAGGCTGATGAGCAGCTTAAATGCATAGTCTATTGAGGCGATTTCTGGCCAATTTTGACGCATAAAAGGATCCGATGAGGCATAAAAAGCAATGCTGAAAAAGACTAGAGTATCGACACAGTTTCCGATAATACTCGATGCTGTGGGAGCCAGCCACCAAGTGTTATGTTGCCTTAATTTGGCAAAAACAACAATATCCATTAATTGACCGATACAGTAGGCAGCAAAACTGGCAAAAGCAATTCTTAATATAAAGCTATTAAGGTGAAATAGACTTGAGTAATGCTGAAATTCTCCCTGTTGAAATAATACGCCGATAAGGTAAGTCAGAATGAGAGCGGGTAGCATACTGATAAAAATAATTTTTCTTGCTTGGATGCGACCAAATATCCTCACCGTTAGATCCGTTGCTAAATACACGAAAGGAAAGCTAAAAGCGCCCCAAGTCGTATGAAAACCAAATAACTGAATAGGGAGCTGGACGAGATAATTACTCGCACAAATAATGAGTATATGAAAACTTACTAAGACGAATAGCGCACGCTTCATTTGTGGCTGAGTGAACATGGTATTACCTTTTTATCATTGGCGGGGTAAGGGAACCCGCAGGGTTAATTGCTCTAGTTATATAATTTGAATGTTGTATTTTTATGGTTTTTAAAATAAACAGCTTCAAGTGTCACGGGTATATAAAGGGCGGCACATTATAAAGGCCGACAATATGAGTGCAAGTTAATTTAAATGTCATTGATAGCTTAATGGCAATTCCGACATAAAGACTTCACTTAGGTTGAGTATAAAATGATCCTCAAGTATCGTAATATTAACTAGATGATTGCTTGGTTTTGATTCTAAGGATGGTGTGTCAGTGAGGAATGTGACTCTAGCTGAAAAATGTCTCAAAATCCCTGTTGCAAAGTTGACTGTGGGGATGTTTATTGAATCGCTTGATCGTAAAAATCAGCTAATCAGTATAGGAAACTCGGGATTATTGAGAAACCAATCTGATATCAATACTTTAATCCGTCACGGTGTGGAATATGTTTGGGTTGATTTAACTCGTTCTAATTCTACAAAGAAGGCCAATCAGTCTCTTCAATCTACTTCTGTATCAGCAAGAGTTCCCTTTATTCGAAAAAAATGGATGAGCAGAGAGGCGGCTCAAGTGAAGGCGGGTGAGCTTTTATCTGAGTCAAAACGATTAATTCAAAAAGTGTTATTTGAAACCTTTGAAGGTAAAGCGGTGGAAATTGCGCCTTTTGAGCACTTAGCAGACAATATGATAAACATGATGTGGCAAGATCTTGATGCGTTGAGCTGCATGTCTGCGTTACGTAATAAAGATGCTTATTTACTTGAGCATTCAGTTAATGTGGCTTTTCTATTACTCACCTTTGGCCGCTTTTTAAAATTAGAACAATCGATCTTAAAAGATTTAGTGATAGGTGGGATTTTGCATGATATTGGTAAAATTAAGATTGATATTGGTGTATTGAATAAACCGGGTAAACTCACTCAAGCAGAATTTGAACATATTAAATGTCATCAAAACTACGCGATAGATATTTTGAGTGGTATTAAAGGGTTATCACAAGTGAGTAAAGATGTGTGTTTAATGCATCATGAGAAATTAGACGGTAAAGGTTACCCACTTGGCTTAGCAGGTGACGATATTACGTTATATGGCAGGATGAGTTGTATTGTCGATATCTATGATGCATTAACGGCGAATCGTTCTTATAAAGAAGCAATGAGCCCCGCCGCAGCGTTTAAAATCTTGCTAAGTCTCACGTCATTTCATTTGGATAAAGCCCTTGTGTATGACTTTATTCGCTGTGTGGGGATTTATCCTGTAGGATCATTAGTTGAGTTGTCTAATGGGCTGGTGGGAATTGTTTGGACAGCGAATAAAAATGATGTGTTACACCCTATTGTGAAATGTTTTTATTCAGTCATAAACAGGCAGTATGTGAATGTTAAGATGGTCGATTTATCTCAATGTGATCTTTCTATTGAGCGTGGCTTAGTCGCTGCTTGTTTAGAAATAGATCCGACGCCCTTTTATTAAAAGCACATTGGATTCTGTCATTAAAGTCTTTAGACTGGATTAATCATGAATTAATTGAGCAGAATATAATGAAGCAAGCAGTATCAATGATAGTGATTGTTCTGTCACTGGCGTTACTCATTCCTGGTGTAACTCAACCTATTTTAAGTATCCAAGGAACAATAGAAAAAACGGCATTAAGGGATGCAGGCCTTGATATGGTTGCGCAGCAAATGGGGGAGGGATCGCAAAGTAGTGCCAGAGGGATGTTGTCAATGGTCACAGGCATGTTGGGCTTAAATGATGTTAAAGGTGAGGTTGAGGTTTTTCAGAAAACCCGCAGTATTTGGGGGACGAGTGAGGAGTTATATCAGTCTGGGAATGTGCTCGTTGCCCTATTGATTGTCTTATTTAGTGTATTGATCCCCGTTATAAAATTAATATTAATGTTGCTCATGTCATTACCGATAAAAGAGACATTTTCGGCATCGCTCAGCCGATTTATTGGAGTGATCGGCAAGTGGTCCATGGCGGATGTCTTCATTGTGGCAATTATTGTTAGCTATATGGCAGGGAATGCGTCTGCAGGAATGGGAAATTTGTTAAAAACGACTGCGCAGTTTGAAGTGGGATTTTATTATTTCTTAGGGTATTGTTTGTTTTCATTATTGAGCCACTGTTTGATGTCATTGAAACGGGAATAATGGGGATAGCTGTTTATTCAACATCTACTTAGTTGATATGGCTATTTAGTAGAGGTAAATATTCTTATTTTTTTATTCGTAACTCAATAATAATGACGATACCCGTGATAGATGAAGATCACTTATTGAAATAGTAGGAGAACGGTGGTGAAAAGGTGGTTGGTATTTAGTTTATTATTGAGCCTGACAATGTTATCAATGTGGACAAATGGCTTAGTTCAGTCCTTACTCCATTTGGGGATTTTTTCTGGGATCATGTGGTATGTCATTTATGCGAAGCCTTCTCAAAATAAATAATGATAAGTTGTTATTGGTTAAATTGTAAAATGTAAACCAATGACGTACTGGCTATGGCGAACCATAGTGATATGCCCAGGATTAATGGTTTGAGTCCCGCTTGTTTCATTTTTTGTAACGTGATCCCCGCTCCAATTAAAAAAAGACAAACGACGAGTAACCTTTTTGCCCCATCAAATAAAAATTGATAAATCATATGGCCTTGGGGAAAGTAATAAGCTGTTGCTATCGCAATACAATATAAGAAAATAAAATAAGGAACAGGAATGCGACGGCTGTTGCCTTTAAAGATGACCGCGCTCATAAAAGCTAAAGGGATAATCCAGAGGGCGCGCGCTAATTTGATTGTGGTAGCAGTCACAAGGGCTTCATTTCCGTAAGCTGAAGCTGCGCCTATCACCGATGAGGTGTCGTGAATGGCAATGGCGCTCCATACGCCAAAATCATGTTGGCTCATTGATAATAAGTGGCCAATAGTTGGAAATAGAAATAAAGCGACGGCATTGAGAATAAAAATAGTGGCTAATGCTATGCCTGACTCATCACTGTTAGCATTAATGGCAGGCGTCATTGCGGCAATGGCACTGCCGCCACATATGGCTGTTCCTGCTGAAATTAAATAACCCGTTTTAGTGCCGAGTTTGAGTTGTCTTGTTACCCAATAACCCAAGAATAGGGTGAAAAAAATAGAGCCGACGATAAGCGGTAGGTTATTCAAGCTGGCCGATATGGCGGTTTGTAGCTGAATACCAAAACCTAAGCCTACTATCGACGTTGCGAGTAATTTCTTTATCCAAGGTGATAATGTGTTGCCATCGGGCGCAATGCCTAAAGTCGCTGCGCTAAATCCTAATATTAGGGCAATGGGTGAACTGATCATGGGTGAAAGACACAACAAGATCAGGAGTGTGAAAATATAATTTTTATATTTATTACATATCGTTGATAACATGTCAGTCTCAATGTTTACGGCTAAAATCAGAGTATAACCCTCAGGAATGTTTAGATAAACTAAATATATTTTACTAATATATTCAATTTTACTTAATCTATAGTGGTAAGGTAGAGTCGATTTAATGTTAAGGGTGGAGTTGATTGAGTGTTAAGGTGAAATAGATTTGTTCTACTAGGCATGAAAATTCAAAGTGGAATTCGTGTCAATCGGGAATGCGTGTGGTGTGTGATATGACTAATGAAATACATTTTTTCAATCATGATGGTACAGTGGTCGGTATTCATCCATTGTCTTTGGAGTACTTCTTTTCTCAATGAGAACGCATTGAAAAAAGAAGTGCATTTTGCGTTAGGCAGATTATCTCATAGTAACAAACTCTTCGGCCCCTGTGGGGTGAATAGCCACCACTGCATCAAAGTCGGCTTTAGTGGCGCCCATTTTCATAGCGACACCAAATCCTTGCAGTATTTCATCCATACCATAGCCTATGCCATGAATACCGACGACGGTTTGTTCCTTACCTGCGCACACTAGTTTCATTTTGCAGGCTTGGCGGTGAGCGGTGACCGCAGTATACATGGAAGTAAAACCTGATGTGTATACGGTGATATTGTCTTTTCCATACTCCATTTCAGCTTCAGGCTCTGTTAGTCCCATGGTGCCGATTGCAGGGTGACTAAATACAACTGTAGGAATATTCTTATAATCCATTTTTGCATCTGTCATGCCATTAAAGAGTCGCTCAGATAATAGACGCCCAGATTTGACGGCTACAGGCGTTAATTCCACACCATTTGCCATAATATCACCCACACAATAAATGCCGTCATGAGTAGTATTTTGCTGATCGTCTGTGATGATATAGCCTTGGTCATTTCTCGTCACTTGAGTATTTTCTAGGCCAATATTGTCGGTTGATGGGTGACGGCCAATGGCCCAGATCACGCAGTCAACTTCAAATTTTTCACCGCTTTCTAATTCATAGGTTAAGCTGCCATCAGCGTTTTTGGTAATGGATTTGGATGCACTATGCGTGTGTAATGTTAACCCATCGCTCTGCATTGACTCCACTAAGGCTTCGCTGAGCATAGGATCAAAGTTACGCAGTGGAGCATGTTTACGCACAAATAAGTGGGTTTGTGTGCCTAATGCATGTAATACGCCCGCTATTTCAACGGCGATATAACCGGCACCAATGACGGCAACACGTTTAGGTTGCTCGTTTAACGCAAAAAAACCATCGGAATCTATGCCTAATTCACTACCCGGAATATCGGGATAGCTGGGGGCGCCGCCCGTTGCAATAAGAATATGATCAGCTGTGTATTGCTCGCCATTGACTTCAATTGTTTTACTATCAATGAAGCGGCCATAGCCTTTTACGACGGTCACACCATTATTGTCTAAACCTCTATCATAAGCGCCATGAATACGATCAATATAAGCTTCACGGCTGGCCACAAGTGTTTTCCAATCAAATTGATTAACACTCACATCAAAGCCGTAATCTTTTGCATAAAGGTGCATAGCTTCGGCAACTTGTGCGCCATACCACATGACTTTTTTAGGGACGCAGCCTACGTTGACACAAGTCCCTCCAAGCTCTTTTGCTTCTATGAGTAATACTTTTGCGCCTCGCATTGCCGCGCGATTGGCTGATGCGATGCCACCACTGCCAGCACCTAAGCAAATATAATCAAATTGTTGAGCCATCGGGATCTCCGAAAATAGTTAAAATAGGGCAAAGCCCTATTGTGCCTCATGTGTTAGCAAGATGCGAATGGCAAAATATTAGGCGTATTATTGATTCTTTTGTTTGTATTGTTAAATGGCTATTGGAGTGAATACAGAAAGATTTTAAAGATGACTTTGTTACTAGATCTCAGAAATAAGCGACACACGTTTACCTGTTGAAAATTCATAAAGACTGAGAAAGTTTAACGCCTTTCTTGGCCTGGTATTATTTAATGGTTATCTATTTTTTTGACCAAGGTCTTAGTTCTGTGGGCATTGTCATTTGCTATGATTGTTTTTTAGCCTGAGAGGCTACTTTCCTATTACGGTTTCTTTTATTTTCTAGGTTATTTTATTGTCCATGTTCTTGTTCTCTTTACGTACGTTATTATTCTATAGTGGCAGGTTTTGCTTTATTTTGTTGTTAGTGGGTTGCAATGACACAGATAATCAGCACGCATTGAGTGAGGCCGACACATCGATCACAGAAGTCGAGCCTATTCCAGTGCCTTTGCCCAAGCCAGAACCTAGACCTAATCCCGAACCAACACCAACACCAACACCAACACCAGAACCAACACCAGAACCTCAGCCGCAACCCGAACTGAAGGCGGATCGAGTGCATTATTATACGGCGAAGCAGTCTGTGTATTTGACCGATCAATTACTGTGTGAGGGTTGTGAAGGGGATGTCAGTTTTTCGGTGCTCGATCCTGCGAAAGTGACATTGGGTAAATTTGATTTTACCAATGCAGAAATAGGGGCCTTTACCTATTTGGCTGATGCAGCAAAAGGGGAAGAGATAATTGAATATCAATTACAAAGCGCGAGCCAATCTGTGGTGGGGAAAATTATCATTACTATTGACGCAGGGGATCCTTTGTATCAAATGCAGTGGCATTTACAAAATAGTGGACAAACGGCATTTGCACAATATGGCGGTCAACATGGACAAGACATGAATGTAAAGGAGGCTATCGCACAAGGACACCATGGCGAGAATATGATTGTGGCTGTGATAGATGATGGTGTCGAAATCAGTCATCCTAATCTTAAAAATAATGTAGCAGTCGATCAATCTTATAATTTTTTAACGGGATCGAATGATCCCACGCCAGTTGATGCGAGTAAGGCTCATGGCACTGCGATTGCAGGGATCATCGCCGCAGAAGGTTGGAATAATATAGGCAACCGTGGTGTGGCGCCTAAAGCGAGGTTAATAGGATTTAACTATCTGGAAGAGCAAAGTGTTTATGGTTATTCAGAAGAGAGTTTTAGGCTCACTCATGGCATTGAGGGTGACAGTCAATTTGCTCATATTTTTAATCAAAGTTATGGCTGGGAATATCCGTACCCCAATAACATGAGCTTACGGGAAGAAGCGTTATTATTCCATGCGGCGACCGAGAGTAAAGGGCGACTGTTCATTAAATCATCTGGAAACGAATATCATCAATTTCAAAGTGGCTCTGATAAGTATTTTAGAGGAAATAATACTGCTAAGGGCGTTGAGAGTTTACCTGTTTATCATGCCAATATGTCGGCAGATCAAGCCAGTTTTTATCAGCTAGTGGTGAGCGCGCTAAATGCGAATGGCAAGCTAAATCATGGGAGTACCATTGGGGCTAATATATTCATTAGTGCGCCTGGTGGTGAAGACGGCAGCCTTTCACCAGGGATTATCACCACAGATAGGCAAGATTGTTATACCGGTTTCTCACATAAAATGTCGCTAATGGATCTTTTAACAGTATTTGATGATGGTAGCCATCCTTTAAACCTTGAGTGTCACTATACCGCTAGAATGAGCGGCACCTCTGCTGCAGCGCCCAATATTAGTGGTGCGATTGCCGTTATTTGGGGGGCAAATCCGAGTCTGACTTGGCGTGATATTCGCCATATTTTAGCCAGTACGGCAACGAAAGTGGATGAGAATATTCTTGATAAAACGGTCGCGATTAATTCTGCTGTTGAACAAGAGGAGTATGTGGCTATACCGAGTTGGACGATAAATGCCGCAGGATTTCATTTTCATGATTTTTATGGTTTTGGAGGCGTTAATGTCAGTGATGCCGTTGAAATGGCATTAAGTTACAACACGGATTTAGGAGAGTATGGGGTTTCTCCATGGATTGAGTCGAATGACATTAATAAGACCATTCCCGATGGCAGTATTGAAGGTGTTAGCGATAGTGTAACTTTTGCTGAAGATTGGATTGTAGAAGGGGTGCAAATTGCACTGACGATTAATCATGGTCGTTTACCGGATTTGGCCGTGGAGCTCATTTCACCATCGGGTACTCGCAGTGTGTTATTGACCCCCTATAACGGTTATGTGGCGTCAAAAAAGAGTGGGTTTAACAATACCGTGATGTTATCGAATGCGTTCTATGGGGAAAAGAGTAAAGGAGAGTGGCAGCTTAAGGTAACAGATGTGAATAGTGGTGATTTTTATTATGGTACCTACTTTAGAAATATCGATTATCAAGCCTCTATTGTGAATGAGGCTTATGGCGAACTGCTTTCTTGGTCTATTCGCATTCATGGGCATCAGATTGATTAAGGAAAGATGATGAGAAAAATGACCTTGTGCTTTTTACTTTTTGTGAGTGTTATTTTATGTGCTGAGGCTCAAACTAGGTTAAAGGTGGAGAGAGATGGATCCTTTTCTCCTTCTTCTCAAGATAATTATAACGGCACCGATCCTCGTGTTTTTGTTCAGAATGATATAGTGGCTAGGACTAAAATGTCATCATTGTCATCTTCTCAAGCGATTTTGAAGCCAAAACTCACTGGTATTATTAGTTTTCAACTCAAATCTCAGGTTGATCTTGATAGCTTTATTCAAGATTACCCTGTTGTTATTCAGTGGCGGAGTCCGTTTAATCTTGTCGATGTTAAACCTGTCGCTCATTTAAATTTAACTCAGCTTACTGATGTAAAATACTTTTTTGCATTAATGTCTGAGCTTAAAGCCAGTGAGGATGTTATCTGGGTAGAAGCGGGACGAGCAGATAGACGACATAGAGCAAAGTAAGGGGGTGAGTAATATGGCGAGTCCTATTGATAAAATGATAGTGTGTTAATGGCCATGTCGTTACTTCAGTATCAGGAACACGTGAATTTGATTATTTTTTATGGATAAGATCATTGAATAGTCTGCTTTATGCCCATATTTCACCTTATATAGATAATGAAAATTGCAATTGCTGAGGACAGCCATGAATAATCCCTTGTTAATGGGTTCAGAGTTACCCTTGTTTTCTCAAATAAAACCCGATCATATACAAGTTGCTGTTGAGCAAGCCATTAAAAAGTGTCGTCGTACTGTAGAGACTATTTTAGCGAACAACACCGACTTCACTTGGAATAGCCTTGTGGCTCCTTTAGAGCAAGCGGATGATGAGTTAAATCAAATTTGGTCACCTGTTTCGCATATGAATGCGGTGGTGAGTAGTGATGAATTACGTTCCGCTCATGATGCATGTTTACCTTTATTATCAGATTACGGGACATTTATCGGTCAGCATCAAGGTTTATATCAAGCTTATAAGTCCTTGAGAGGATCAACTAAGTTTGATGCAATGAGTCAGGCTAAGAAAAAGGCGATTGAAAACAGCCTAAGAGACTTTGAATTGTCAGGTATCGGTTTAAATGATACTGATAAAGTGCGTTATGGTGAGTTGGTGAAGCGCCTATCAGAGTTGACGAGTCAATTTTCCAATCAATTATTAGATGCGACACAAGCTTGGAGTAAATTACTCACGAAAGAAGAAGATCTCGCTGGTTTGCCTGATTCGGCTATTGCAGCAGCAAAGGCGATGGCTGAGGCAAAAGAGCAAGTTGGATGGCTGTTTACGTTAGATATTCCATCCTATTTACCTGTCATGTCTTACAGCAATAACAGAGCGCTGAGAGAAGAGTGTTATCGGGCATTCGTTACTCGAGCATCGGATCAAGGTCCTTTTGCGGATCAATTTGACAATGGCCCATTAATGGACGAAATCGTCTCATTACGGCATGAATTGGCTCAATTATTAGGATTTGAGAGTTTTGCGCATAAATCATTAGCCACTAAGATGGCTGATTCTCCAGAGCAAGTATTGAGCTTTTTAGGTGAACTGGCTGAGCGCTCCAAAGATCAAGGTCAAGCTGAATTGGAAGAATTGACTGCTTTTGCCCAAGCGCATTATCAAGTGAGTGATTTAGAACCTTGGGATTTAGGCTTCTATGGCGAGAAATTAAAGCAACATAAATATGATATATCACAAGAGATATTAAGGCCTTATTTCCCCGAGGATAAAGTCTTGTCAGGCTTATTTTATACCGTTTCTCGCTTGTTTGGATTGACGATTACAGAGCTGTTTGATTTTGAAACTTGGCATCAAGATGTGCGTATGTTTGAGATCAAAGACGTGCGAGGAACCGTTAGGGGACGCTTTTATCTTGATCTCTATGCCCGTGAAGGTAAGCGTGGTGGAGCTTGGATGGCTGATTGTAAGGTTCGGCGTATGACTGATACTGGCTTACAGCTTCCCGTTGCTTTTCTAACGTGTAACTTTAATGGACCTGTTGATGGCAAGCCTGCTTTATTTACTCATGATGAAGTCACAACGTTATTTCATGAATTTGGTCATGGAATACATCATATGTTGACCCAAATAGATGTTGCTGATGTATCGGGTATTAATGGTGTACCTTGGGATGCCGTTGAATTACCAAGTCAATTTATGGAAAACTGGTGTTATGAAACCGAGGCATTGGCCGAGATCTCAGGTCATTATGAAACGGGTGAGCCTTTACCTCAGACTTTACTCGACAAGATGTTGGCCGCTAAAAACTTTCAGTCTGGCATGATGATGTTAAGACAGCTCGAATTCTCGTTATTCGACTTTAGACTGCATTTGGAATTTGATGCGAGTAAAGGTGCGAATATACAAGAAAAATTAAATGAAGTTCGTGAGCAAGTTGCCGTTGTTAAAGCGACAGATTTTAATCGTTTTCAGCATGGGTTTGCGCATATTTTTGCTGGTGGCTATGCCGCAGGCTATTACAGTTATAAATGGGCTGAAGTATTATCTGCCGATGCCTTTTCGTTATTTGAAGAGCAAGGTATTTTTAATCAAGAGACGGGCCAGCGTTTCTTAGAAAATATTCTGGAAATGGGCGGCTCAGAAGAACCTATGGCCTTATTTACGCGTTTTCGAGGGCGTGAACCTAAAATTGATGCATTATTACGTCACAGTGGAATCAAAGTCGCATAACGTCATCATTATAAGGGTACGTTTTTGTGCCCTTATGTTATTTTTAACATGTCGCTTTTTTGCATTTAGGTGTCGACTTGCCATCTGGTCAGACCTTTGTTAGCATACTGTTTTATTTTTGCTATTAGGTAGTTGTTTTTAATGAACCTGTATTTTAGGTTGTTTTGGTTATTAGTGTGGCGTAGCCGTCGTTGCAATGCCATTAATTTTTTAGATACCAGCCGTATTAGCTACCGTGCTTTACCCTCTGATTGTGATATTAATTTCCATTTGACCAATTCACGTTATTCGGCTTTTATGGATTTGGCGAGAACCTATATGTTGGCTGAAATGGGTTTGCTGTCTCGTTTTATAAAACTGGGTTGGATGCCCATTGTTAATGCGGTTGAATTTACTTATATACGTGATATTAAGCCACTTGCTAAGTTTGAGATAGAAACAAAACTAGTGGGTTGGGATGAGAAATATTTTTATATTGAACAACGTTTTGTCAGCGATAAAGGCCTACACTGCATTGTTCATGTTCGCGGGGTTTTTGTTTGTAAAGGTAAACAAGTGCCTATAGCGTTAATGCTTAAAGAGGTTGGGTTTGAGCAGAATACGCCTGAGCTGCCTGATGAAGTATTAAAATGGAAAGATTTTTTGCAGTTAAAAAAACAAAATAATCGTTAATTATTCCGATACAGTGGTGCTTTCTATCTCGGCGAGTTCCACTTCTTGCTTGACTTGCAGATAAGATCCACGCAATTGAGCTTGCATCCAATATCGACCTAAGTTTTCATAATCCAGTAATCGAAATTCATTCTGTAAGCTCAGTAAACAAGGAATGAGTCCACAGTCAGCGAGACTAAAGTGATCACTACAAAGCCAGTAACTTGCCTTTAATTTATCATCTATTTCACCTAGGAATGTTTTTATATTATTTTTGAGCCCCTTTAATTTAATTTGATCGATTTGGTGATTGTTTTTTTCCTTTTCAAATGCTGTGATGACTTGGTGTAGATCATGCTCGATTAATCGATCATAAAGCCGAATTTCAAGTGAGTGCTTCATGTTTTGAGGTAGTAATTGTGTCCCCGTTTCTAAAATACTATCTATCAATTCAATAATGATACTGGATTCCGGCAACTTAGTATCATCATGAAGTAAGAGTAGAGGTAGGCGAGTTAGCGGGGATAAGCTTTTAAAATCATGGCGAGATTGTGCTTGATTGAGATCAACAATCTGTGGATGAAAATACGCCTGCTTTTCATATAAGGCGATCAATACCTTCTGTGAATATCGGCATAAGGGATGATAATACAACTTCATGGAATAGGGTTCCAGCCTAGTGTTTATTGACTATAAGTATAGTCGGAATCTTTTTATAATGACTTTCATTGTTCATTTATAGAGCATGCTTAATGCAATGAATTATCATAGGGATATTATAGACAAATGGGATTTGTAAGGCGTAAACTACTGAATATTAGACATCCAATAATATTTTCATGAAGCATTTAGAATCATTCTCTACTATTTATCAGCGAGCCTGTGAAAGAAAAGGCGGTGAAATTTCGCTTGAAAGCTTGCTTTCCCCTGTTTGCACAGTAGAACAGCTAGTGCAGATACCAGAACATAGGCTACTTTCTGAGTTGAGTAAAAAAGTTTTTCAAAGCGGGTTCATATGGAGGATCGTTGAATTAAAATGGCCTGCTTATGAGCAAGCTTTTTTCAATTTTGAACCGATGAAAGTGCTGATGTTGTCTCCTGAACAATTGCAAGTAAGAGCCAATGATCCTGCGCTTATTCGCCATCAAAAAAAGACACAAGCGATTTATGATAATGCACTTATGATGAATCATTTTAGGCTTGATCAAGGCGGCTTATCTCAATTAATAAGTGATTGGCCTGAAGATAATATTATTGGCTTATGGGCATTGTTGAAAGCAAAAGGGACACGATTAGGTGGGAACACGGGTCCTTACTTTTTACGTTCTATTGGTAAGCCGACTTTTTTACTGACAAATGATATTAAAGATTACTTTAAGAGTCAGAAATTAATCGATTATGGTTTCACCAGTCAAAGTGGTCTTAAGCAAGTTCAAGGAGTATTTAATACTTGGCAACAAGAAAGTGGACGGGATTTGTCGACGTTAAGTCGTATTTTAGCCATGAGTGTGGGGGATAATCGAGTGTAGATTGTATGGAAGATGCTGTCTAATGACGTTAATTGTTTTTTTGAAAGTGATGTCGTGTAAGGCATGGGCTGTGAGATTGACTATTTATATAGACTATTAAAGTAACATTATTGTTGTTAATTATTTAAAATAATGATTTTTTGTGGGTGGCTGACTTTGTTCTTCTAAAGAATACCTGAAATATAATTATATGAACTATCTGTTTTATTAGAGTTTTAAATAATACAAGCATTAATTAAATAAAGTTAATTAGTTAAATTTATTTAAACCTTTTAAAAGAGATTGTGTCTCACTTGAAACATGCACTAGTATTGAGTTAGGTATTAACTGTTTTTTATTCTATATATCTATAATTTTAGACGGAAAAATTTTTGAGCCTATTTAATAATGGTATGTAATATTTTGCTTAACAGTGAATTATCTTAACTCTTGTTTTTTATTTTTTAGGAGTGTTTATGAGGCAAATGACATATTTTGCCGTAGTGTTAAGTACACTATTTCTTATTTCAGCTTGTGATCCCAATGAACAAAGTCTTACATCAGATACTGTTCCGGCTATCAATGTGGGTGTAATGACGGTGTCAACGAAAGCGCAGGCTATTAAGGTCGAGCTCCCTGGAAGAGCTGTTGCTTATTTGGAATCTGAAGTGAGACCGCAAGTGGGCGGTATTGTCATTAAACGGAGTTTTACCGAAGGTGGCTATGTGACTAAAGGTCAGTCTTTATATCAAATCGATCCTTCTCAATATAAGGCTGCTTTGATGAATGCAAAGGCCGAGTTACAAAGCGCAAAAGCGACATTATCCTCCGCCAAATCTAAAGCGAAACGTTATAAAGTTCTTCTTAAAACGAATGCTATTAGCCAACAAGATTTTGATGATGCTCAAGCTTTATATAAAGAAGCACAAGCGCAAATTGCGGTGAATGAAGCCAACGTTCATACTGCACAAATAAACCTTAAATATACAGAAGTGACAGCGCCGATTTCTGGGAAAATTGGAAAGTCGAGTGTCACTGAAGGGGCTTTAGTCACAGGAAATCAAACAGATGTGCTCGCTTACTTACAGCAAATTGATCCTATTTATATCGATATACCTCAATCGAGCAATCAACTGACTTATTTTAGAAATCAAATTAAAAATGGCAAGCTTAAAGCAACGCAGCAGAGTAATGTGCAGCTTATTTTGAATGATGATTCGTTCTATTCTTCCCTTGGTAGTATTAAATTTTCTGACATTAATGTGGACGAAGGAACGGGAAGTGTGACCTTAAGAGCGCAATTTCCTAACCCTGAACATGCATTATTACCGGGTATGTATGTGCGAGCCTTACTGAATATTGGTATTGATGGGAATGCTATCTTAGTCCCTCAAAAAGCGGTTACTCATAATGTTAAAGGTCAAGCGGTTGTCATGCTTGTTAACAGTGAAAATAAGATAGTGTCTAGGGTGGTCACGACTGCAGAAGCCATTGATAACCAATGGCGTATCGTTGATGGATTGAAAGCTGGGGATACTATTGTTGTCAGTGGGTTACAGAAAATACAAGTGGGTAGCTTGGTGAATCCGACGCCTGTATTAACGTCAACAGAAAATTAGAGTATTCAGATGGCACGTTTTTTTATTGATCGTCCGATATTTGCTTGGGTTATTGCCATCATCATTATGTTGTTTGGTATTTTAGGAATAGCACGTTTACCTGTTTCACAATACCCTGATATTGCGCCGCCGACAATTTCAATCACGGCAAATTATTCAGGTGCTTCAGCAGAAACAATGCAAAATAGTGTCACGCAAGTGATTGAGCAGCAGATGATAGGTTTAGATCATTTGCGATATATGTCCTCAAGTAGTGATAGTTCAGGCTCTGCCACAATTACTCTAACGTTTGATGCGGCAGCCGATCCTGATATTGCTCAAGTACAAGTACAAAATAAATTACAATTGGCGACGCCTTTGTTGCCTCAAGAAGTGCAAAGTCAAGGCGTGAGCGTTAACAAATCCAGTTCAGGTTTTTTAATGGTTATGGGGTTTGTGTCTGAAGATGGCTCTATGTCAAAAGCCGACATTGCCGATTATGTAGGTTCGCACCTGCAGGAGCCGATTAATCGTATTTCAGGTGTTGGGCAGGTGAGAGTTTTCGGTGCAGAATATGCCATGAGAATTTGGTTAAATCCACTCAAACTGGCTAAGTATGATCTTACCAGTATCGATGTGGAATCGGCTATTACAGCCCAAAATGCTCAAGTGACTACGGGTCAGTTAGGGGGATTGCCCGCAAAGGCTGGACAAGAGTTAAATGCGACTATTACGGCGCAAAGTCGCTTACAAACCGCGCAGCAATTTAAAGATATTATCATCAAATCTGATTCGGCTGGCAGTTTAGTGCATTTATCTGATGTGGCTCGAGTTGAATTGGGCTCTGAGGATTATTCTGTTAACTCTTTTTATAATGGTAAACCTGCTTCTGGTATGGCGGTGGTATTGGCCACTGGCGCTAATGCATTAGCCACTGCTGATGCTGTGAAAGCGAAAATTAAGGAAATGAAACCTTACTTTCCAGAAGGGATGGAGGTTGTGTACCCGTTTGATACGACTCCCTTTATTGAAAAATCGATAGAAAATGTTGTGCAAACCTTGTTGGAAGCAATTGTGCTTGTTTTTCTTATCATGTATCTGTTTTTGCAAAATTTCAGAGCAACATTAATTCCGACAATTGCGGTTCCTGTTGTTCTTTTAGGGACGTTTGCAGTCTTGTCTTTTGCGGGCTTCTCTATTAATACTCTGACCATGTTCGCTATGGTATTGGCCATTGGATTATTGGTCGATGATGCGATTGTGGTGGTTGAAAATGTTGAACGAATAATGGAGGAAGAAGGGTTAAGTCCTTTAGAAGCAACACGAAAATCTATGGGACAGATAACAGGGGCTTTAGTGGGAATTGGCCTGACTTTATCAGCTGTGTTTGTGCCAATGGCCTTTATGTCTGGGTCAACAGGTGTCATTTATCGGCAATTCTCAATCACTATTGTCTCTGCAATGGCATTGTCTGTCTTGGTGGCACTGATTTTGACGCCAGCTCTTTGTGCGACTTTACTCAAGCCGATCCCTAAAGGCCAGAAACATGAGAAAAGGGGCTTTTTTGGTTGGTTTAATCGCAGTTTGGCGAGCTTATTGGGTCGATATCAGCGCAATGTTTCTAGCATGATTAAGCGCACAGGCAGAGTGATGCTGGTTTATTTAGCTTTGATAGGTATTGTCGCTTGGATGTTTATGCGTATGCCGACGGCTTTTTTTCCAGAAGAAGATCAAGGGGTATTGTTTACTCAAGTTTCTTTACCCGTTAATGCTTCGTTGGAGCAGACTGAAAAAGTGATGCACAAAGCCACTGACTATTATTTGAATGAAGAATCAAAAAATGTACGCTCTGTTTTTGCTGTGGCGGGTTTTAATTTTTCAGGTAGCGGTCAAAATATGGGAATGGCCTTTGTGGGCTTAAAAGATTGGTCTGAGCGTAAGGGGCTGGGACAAGATGTACAATCTATCGCTAATCGTGCTATGGCGGCTTTCTCTCAATTTAAAGAAGCGCTGGTATTTGCTTTTGCGCCCCCAGCAGTAATACAGTTAGGCACTTCAAATGGGTTTGACTTTTACTTGCAAGATAAAAATGGTCAAGGCCACGATAAATTGATGCAAGCTAAAGATCAGCTGCTGCAATTAGCTGCCAAAGATCCTAAATTGGTGGGAGTGCGTATGAATGGATTAGAAGACGCGCCAACTTATCAACTGCATATAGATTACGCTAAATTAAGTGCTTTAGGTGTGAGTATTAGTGATGCCACAAGCGTATTAACGACGGGGTGGGCGAGTGACTATGTGGATGATTTTATCGATCGAGGTAGGGTGAAAAAAGTGTACGTACAAGGCGATGCACCTTATCGTATGCAACCTGATAACTTGAATGACTGGTATGTAAAAAATGCTCAAAATCAACTTGTTCCTTTTTCGGCTTTTACCACAGGAAGTTGGGAATTTAGCGCACCGGGTTTACAACGTTTTAATGGCTTATCCGCAGTAAATATTCAAGGAGCAAGTGCGCCAGGCATTAGCTCCGGAGAAGCGATGCAGGAAATGCAAAAGCTTGTGGATCAATTACCTTCAGGATACGGTATTGAATGGAATGGGCTGTCGTATGAAGAGCAATTATCGGGGGGACAAGCTCCCATGCTGTATGTGCTATCGATTGCTTTTGTTTTCTTAGTATTAGCAGCTTTATATGAAAGTTGGTCTGTGCCATTAGCCGTCATTCTTGTGGTACCTTTAGGGGTGATCGGGGCACAGTTAGCCATGAGCAGTCGAGGGCTAGCGAATGATATTTTCTTTCAAGTTGGTTTACTTACCACGATTGGATTAGCAACAAAGAATGCCATTTTAATTATTGAATTTGCTAAGAGTTACTATGATAAAGGGGACAGTTTAATTGAGGCCACCTTACATGCTATTCGAGTGCGATTGAGACCCATTTTAATGACATCACTTGCTTTTGGACTCGGAGTATTGCCATTAGCGTTAAGTACAGGCGTAGGGGCTGGAAGCCAGAATGCGATAGGTACAGGGGTTGTCGGTGGTATGCTCAGTGGGACTTTCTTAGGTATTTTCTTTATTCCTATTTTCTTTGTGATTGTGGAGCGACTCTTTAGCTCGAAAGAAAAGCAGTTAGGGATGAACAAACGAGATCCTGAATAATTCTATGGCACTTTTTTACATATCCAAGCCGATTAAATGGTGGCTTGGATATGGTTTATACCAATCTGCACTCAAATATGATCTAATATAGTACGATTTCATTTCGCTTTAAAACATGTCAAATTATTCTGCTGAACAACTTGTTGCCTTATCTAAGTCTGAAAAAGACGCACGAATGAGAATTCGCTTATTGGCCATTGCACGCTTTTTGGAAACACATAATCGTGCTTTAGTGGCTCGCCAACTAAAGCTCAGTCGAACCAGCGTTAATGCTTGGGTTAAAACCTACCTCGCAAAAGGTATCGATGCATTAAAAAGTGATATGTCTAATCAAAATGCGAGTAAAATGACCTATGCACAAAAGCAAAAGTTATATACCTATATCGATGTTGTCAGTCGATCACAAGAAGGCGGGCGACTTATAGGCAAGGATATTCAACGTTATATCCAAGCTGAGTTTGGTATTGAATATCACTTGGATCATGTATACAAAATATTGAAAGGCATTGGACTTAGTTGGATCACGAGTCGTTCAAAACACCCTAAACAATCAGAAAAAATTCAGGAAGAATTTAAAAAAACTCCTAATAAAAACGATCGATAAGATCCCAGGGCACCTTCCGTTAGATCGCGTCGATATTTGGTTTCAGGATGAAGCTCGCTTTGGCCAACAAAATACGACAACAAGGCTCTGGGCAGCAACAGGCACAAGACCTCGCAGTATTCAACAACAGCAATTTGAGTACGCTTATCTTTTTGGTGCGGTGTGTCCAGCGACTGGAAAAACCGAAGCACTCGTCGCGCCATTTGTGAATAAAGATGTAATGACACAGCACTTAAGGCAAATTTCAGAGGCGACAGAATCAGACCGATATGCACTTGTTATTACAGATGGCGCACCTTGGCATACAAATGAAACGACAGAAGCATTCGATAACTTATCAATATTGAAACTCCCGCCTTATTCTCCAGAATTAAATCCCATTGAACAAGTATGGCAATGGCTAAGGCAACACTGTTTAGCTAACCGATGCTTCAAAAATTATGACGATATTGTTGAACAATGCTGTCGTGCATGGAACACATTTATTGAATGTACTAACAGGATTAAAAGCATGTGCTCAAGAAGCTGGGCAAAAGTGACCAACTTCTAATGCAGATTGGTATTATATTAGAATTAATTGCTAATTCCTCCAAACCCAGTGTCAGTAATCGAACCATCTTCTTCAATAATCTCAATGTGATCATCATTAGTGATTTTTAATGCTTGTAATTTTCCGTTGCTGTAGTAACTCGACATACTAGTATCGATGCGCCATACTTTACCATTACAGACTTGATTAATATTATCTTGCCTTGTATGGGCTATAACCATCCTTGTGGCATTCAATTTCTCAAGTGTCGTTTCAAGCTGTTCACATATTTCTGCTGATACGTCATAGCCATAATCACGGTTCCATAAAGGGCCGCTTCCTGACACTGAACTTGGCTTATTTTCTATACCTTGCATCCATGCACTTACCTCGTTATTAATCGCATCTAAACCATAGTCCGCATGTTCTGGTGTGATCCCACCATGGACGTAAACGGTTTTACCTATGACGACAACAGAATTATGAGTGGCGAGTATTTGAGCATAGTCACCAGCAGGTTTAAAGGCGACAGCTCGCCCTCGTTCAGATTCTTTTTTGTTAAGAACATCAGGATCGGTGATCTCGTCTTTATGGTCTTCGTACAAGGACTGAAAATTAGAGAAACCTTTATCAGTGACATACCTGAAATCTAAATCCACGTTCATGGTTTCATGATTACCATTTAAGACAATAACGTCACCACCAACGGCTTTAGCCTGATCGATGAGTGTTTCAAAGATATTTATCATTTCTTTTTCATCATCACCACGATCGAGTATATCGCCGACTTGCACGAGTGTTTGTGTATTACCAATCCAGTTATTGTTATCGTCAATGAGTTGAGCGGATCTCAGTATTGTTAACATTGCATTTAAGTCACCGTGTAGATCGCCTATTGCGATCACAGTTTCTTGTGGGTTGATGAACGTATCCGGTCGAGCTTGTGAGAATTGAGTGACACAAGTAAGTATTGCAATGGCAGTGAATTTAGACATTAACTGTCTGGTCATTTTTCTTGTGTTATAGGTTTCTATCAACATTATATTAATCCTTAGTGTTAATCATTATTCGATTAAGAGTCACTATTACTTCTTTAATCCCATATAAAGCTCATTTAGGCATCGAGTCTTATAGTGAGTTTTACTGCTTATTAAATGGGCTTCTGACTCAAATGGACTGAAGTTATTAAGAGAACAATAATTAATCATTGCTTAATAAATTCTGAATATTGGTTTTTGAATTTGTTACATTTTATGTTGTAGAGTCTATTTTGACGGAAAATAAAAAGTAATCTCATAATATTATTATTAATTCGTACTGAGTCTATTTTTCGAGATGAACCGTTTTTGTATTAGAGCGATTTGATTTAAAAATGAGAGTGCGACAAGCAAAAAAAAGACCCATATGAATGGGTCAAGGGGATAGTGTTAACTGACTCAACGTTGAGGAAGATAGATAAATTTATCTATTCGATTAAACGCTAGGCTTCACAATATAGTATTAGTATAAACGTTTTCTTCTGTATGCCAGCTGAATGTTAGAGTTTAATTTCAATTAAGGCGAAGCATCAAAGATAAAGTGTTTATAACAGATGCTAAGATAGAGAAAACAGAAAAAAAAAGACCCATAAGAATGGGTCAAGGGGATCGGTTTACTTAATGACTCGACATGAACATTCTGCATTAAACAGGATGTTAGTATTCAACTTCACAATATGGGGCTAGTATATACGTATTAAGCTGTATTGGTGCTGACTATATTGACAGTAAACATAGAGGAAGATAAGTATTGTGTTGATGCGTCAATTGCAGATGTGAATATCGAGAACTAGGAATGAATAGTTAAGAGTAAACTGTGGGCATAAAAAAGACCCAGAGTTTCTGGGTCAAATAAGGCATTATTAGTCGGTTAGAGCTAATGCATATAATTTACTCGATTGATGACTCGACGTATCTTAGATTAATGGAGTATTGACTTATTTATTTTTGTCTTATTCTTTTGTTTGTGTCTGTTTTTTAATGGGTTATTATTACGTCTAACGCCGAAAAAAATAAAGATACCGTGAAGGTATAATATCCTCTCATGTTGTTAATTTATATTTTTAGTAATAAAAACAACAATTTGGTTTAATTTAGGTGAAAGAGCTTTTTTAAGTAAAGTTATTTAATAAACGGTTTTAACAAAAATATTGTCACTTTAATTGTAACTAAATATTTTCAAGGCGATGAAAACGAACTTGTTTGGTTTATTGATTATTATGGTGATTACCTTTGGCGTAAAGAACAGAATATTGTTCATTCAAGGCTCGTGAGTGAAATGGATTTGGCCAAAAGTGGATTTTTGCATAGAAATGATGGAGAGTAAAAGTGATATGAGAATACTTGGCTTAGAAAGGTAAGGTTACAGCGATGGAAGGCATAATACTGGTGTTTGGCTTAATATTGGTGATCACTTATTTATGGGTGATGAGCTTATTTAAAAAGCGAGACGCGACGCTTGAAGCGTTAGACGCTATCGATTCATTTGTTATGGCTCAGATAAACCTGATCCAGAAATGCCAAGAAATGAGACTATTATCGATAAATGAAGATGATAAGGCTGCAATAATTAAATTATCGAGTGGCTTGCAAGCGGATTACGATAAACTGAACTTTGAGTCGGTCGAGCAACATTTTTTAGATAGGGAGAGGTTTGAGCAATTAGTACAGTCTATTTTAGAAGAAATAGTACAAAATAGCGCCTTGGTTCAAAAAACGGATTTATTGCAAGAGGTACAAATTTATCATGATCTTGCTGAGTCCGTTAAAGATGCTTATCAATACTATAATGTTTCTGTGAGCGAGTTTAATACCGCAGTGAATATTTTTCCAGGTATGGTGATTGCTTATCTATTAAGAGTGAAAAGTCTGCCTTTATATCCCATCAAACTTGATAATTCTAAGAGATAAAAGAGCGTGTTTTAACACGCTCAATGACTTTTATTCATCGACCTCGAGTTTTACAAGGGTTTTGCCATTGCTCCCACCTAATAGCGGGGCGAGATAAGCTAATGTTTCGTTGGCTAAAGCATCTAACTTCCACGGGGGATTAATGACCCATAATCCTGCCGCTGTCATACCAAATTCATCACTATCTGATTTGATTGCTTGCTCAATACGAAGTTGATTCTTGATCCCAGAGTCAGTTAATATTTGCAGCATTGCTTCTGTTTGTGCTCGATTGACTACGGGATACCACAGCATATAAACACCCGTTGAAAAACGTTTATGGGCTTTAATGATGGCATGAGCGACATTGAAGTAGTCGTCTTTTATTTCATAGCTAGGATCGATCAAAATGACTCCTCGACGTTCAATGGGTGGCACGGCGGCCATTAACCCCTTGAGACCGTCTTTTTTGACCACGCGAATTTGCTTATTGCCTGCAAATTGCTCGGCTAATACTTGATGATCGCTTGTGTGTATTTCATGTAGTACCATGCGATCTTTGGGTCGCATGTTCATGTCAACGAAAGCAGGCGAACCAGGATAAAACGCTAATGTATTAGGATCAGGATTAAAATGTTTGATATCGGCTATGTATTGCGCAAGGGAGCTAGGTAAATCCGTTTTATTCCATAATTTTGCCACGCCATTCAAGTATTCCCCTGTCTTTTGAGCGAATGGATCCGTTAGTGAATATCCCCCTGCGCCAGCATGAGTGTCGATATAAGCTAATGGCTTATCTTTCTTGTGAAGTAAGCTAAGCACTTGTAGTAACATACTATGCTTTAATACGTCGGCATAATTTCCGGCATGATAACCGTGACGATAACTGAGCATGGGGGTTCCCTGAAATGAGAAAGTGTCTGGAATATGTTGATAATTATACCTAGCCAGACGCGACTGGGATACTAAGTGAGTCCCTTTTTTGGCATAATAAGGCTAACTTCATTATAAGTATTAGAGATATTGTGATTTCATCGGCCCAATCGACTCCTATTTTTTTTAATCGACATTTTCCGACCCTTGAGGCCATATGCATACGTTGGTCACTGCATTTCGATAAAAATGCTCAATTTGAACTTATTTTCGAGCAAAATATGCTGATTTTATTGAAGCGGGATGAGCCTAAACTGAAAGGCATTAGTGTTGATTTTATTTCTGGAAGTGTCGCTCATAGGCGTAAATTTGGCGGCGGTCGCGGCCAGTCAATTGCTAAAGCCGTTGGACTGAAAAGTGGTGTCACGCCCAGCGTTGTTGACGGCACAGCCGGATTAGGTCGAGATGCGTTTGTGTTGGCGAGTTTAGGCTGCAATGTGACTATGATAGAGCGCAATCCTGTCGTGGGGGCATTACTTGAAGATGGTTTGCGCCGAGCTTATGAGGACGCGGAAATAGGCAACTGGATGCAGGCGAGAATGCGCTTGCTGCCGGGCTCGAGCTTAACTGAACTTGAAAAGAGTGTCTCGAATATCGATGTGGTGTATCTCGATCCCATGTATCCCCATAGAGATAAATCAGCGCTGGTGAAAAAAGAGATGCGTGTGTTCCAATCGTTAGTGGGGAGCGATCTCGATGCCGATGATTTATTAACGCCTGCAATGGCAATCGCCAATAAGCGTGTGGTCGTTAAGCGCCCTGATTACGCCGAGGATCTTAACGGCGTTAAACCCAGCACCGTTATCAAGACGAAAAAAAATCGCTTCGATGTGTATGTTAAAGCCGCGATGAAATAGCAAAACTTGTTGTTGAATCTATACTTTGCTTGAAACTTGTCGCTGAACCCATACGTTGGTTATAGCGACAATATGGCTGTGTGTGGGTAAGTCTAAGCTGCTACTTCATCGGGTAATTTAGTCACATTGGGTCTTTCCATATGTTCAGCTTCCCAAGTGTCAAGTTTGGCTTGTAAATTAATCCAAACTGCGACACCTGTTCCAGTCGCTTCAGCCAATCGTCTTGCCATACTTTGTGAGCATTTCGAGTTTTCATTAATAAACTCACTGAGTGCTTTTCTTGTTATGCCAAGATATTCAGCTGCTTTTGTTACGCTGATTGCCCGTCTTTCTAGGAAATTACGTTTAAATAATTTACCTGGGTGTGTCGGTCTGCGTTTCATGTTTTTTGTCCTATAAAGTCACTACATTTATACTTTGTATGGAATTATTTTTTATCATTTCGCTTTGATTTGCTTGCCATGATAATCCCTATCATCGAGTAAAATGGCTCCCATGTCTTCTATTTGAAAAATAGAAAACCAAAAAAGCAACGCCATGCAGTGTTCGCCGTTTTAAGCTTTAGCTACACCTATTGAGTTATTTTAGCCATTTATTATTTTTATTATCATGAGTTTAATGGGAAGTGGGGTCAACAATGAAGGCTAAGACATAACCTTACTATTGATAACACCTCTTTATCATTGGTAGGGATATTGGTCTTGGTCAATCAATAAGTTGTTATGTGGTATGTGGTATGTGGACAACTCTGACTTAAAACGTCTACAATGCAGGCCGCGGCTGCACATGAATTTCAGTCAACTTTAGAGAAAATACAATGATTGTAGAAAATGTGCTTCCTGAAAATTACGCAGAGATGCTTAGTGTTTGGGAAAATTCAGTCCGAGCAACTCATGATTTCATTACAGAAGAAGATATTGAGTTTTTTAAACCAATCATTATTGAGCAGGCTTTTCCTGTTGCTCAGTTAAGATATGTGAAAAATGAAAATGGTTCAATGCTAGGTTTTGTGGGTATTCATGACTCAAAGGTTGAAATGCTTTTCATCTTAAATGAAGCGAGAGGACAGGGGATTGGTAAAGTGCTACTGCAATATGCAATTGAGCAGTTAGGCGCAACCAAAGTAGACGTAAATGAACAGAATCCACAGGCTGTAGGTTTTTATAAGCATATGGGGTTTAAAGTCGTTTCACGTTCACCGTTTGATGATATGGGGAAACCATTTCCAATTCTGCATATGACACTTTAATGCTCGGTTTGTCGTAACCAAGTTTGCTAGAATAAACGCCCAAAGCCAATAACTTTGGGCGTTTCCGTATGTGATAAGAAAATCACATAACAGATAAAGATAGGCCGCGCGCAGTCGCGACCCTGTTGTAATCGAGAGCCAAGTGTTGAACAAGCAGTGAAAAATGGATTACGAAGAGTTGAAGAGGCAAGGAATAGAAGCATTTATTCCTGCAGAATAAAGTAGTTTCAATCACTAATGGTTTCGATAGTAGCAATATCTTCATAGCATTAGATATCGTAAGTAAAAACATTTATTCCCAAGGCGTTATTGATGGAATGCTTATTCCCCCAATGTATGGTGCGTCTAAACAGAACTTAGTTGTGTTGGAAAAATGTACTAAAGGGATGACGGGGAAACAATGTAACCATCCGAGCAAGTATATCTTTAACCGTGTTCATCGATCCCTTATGTTAACCCCTGATTATGATATCAGGAGTTAACATGACTAAACGTTTTCACGAAAGTTGGGGGATTTTATAAAAAAGCAGCTCGCTAAAAAAAATTAGCCCTCCTTTTCCTCATATTTTATCTCCTGTTAGTGCATTTTCCCCATCCAACAACATAGTTACCGTCAGGGTTCCGTTGATAACCATCGTAGGCTCCGCCGACGGCATAACTACCATCAGAATTCCGTTGATAACCATCGTAGGCTCCGCCAACGGCATAACTACCGTCGGAGTTTTGCTTGTAACCATCATAGGCTCCACCTACTGCATAACTACCGTCAGGGTTCCGTTGATAACCATCGTAGGCTCCGCCGACGGCATAACTACCATCAGAATTCCGTTGATAACCA
>NZ_CANLKR010000053.1 GCF_947491715.1 uncultured Shewanella sp.
AACATTGGCATCGTTATTAGGCTTACTCGAACCACCGCCACCCAAGGGCACGGGTGACGCCCAACCCGCTTCACCATTCAATAAAGCAAAATTGGCATCATTATTAGGCTTACTCGAACCACCGCCTCCCATTGGCATCGGTGGTATCCAATTTTCCCCATTAAGCCTCACAAAAAAACGCGCACTCAAGCCTATAGCATCGAGCTTATTGGCAGCGTCCATTAATAAATACTGAGTATTAATAGGAGATATTGCCACATTTGATACAGCGCTTACTGTAGACACTTCGATGGCAACGGGGTTGATATCAATAACGGGAGGCATATCCATGAACATATTTTTTCCTTGTTTGCACTTAATTATTCATTTTAACGCAAAAGATGCTTTATTAAACAGTAATTAATCATTGTTTAACAAATAAATCAAGCTTAAGCGTTTTTTCTGCCTGTTTATTGATAAAAAATTAACGCTTACAGCTTCAAATAAAGAATGAGTTTATCTACCGTTAATAGGTCAAATAGAGTAAATAGGATTAATGTGCCTCAATGGCTTCACGTATTTTCCCTAACATCCACTTAAGTAAAGGGTCGCGCTGAGAACGTTGATGCCATGCTTGGATCACATCAAAACTCGGTGGATTTTCTTCTAAATGAATGACACTCACTTGCGCATCGGGCAATAATCTCGCCGGAATAAAAGCCACCCTATCCGTCGCTCCGACGCAAGCCAACACCGCTGAAAAACTCGGCAACGACATGACAATATTGCGTTTGAGTCCACGCTTTGAAAACCATGCATCGTGGGATCCTTTTAAATTAGCCCGCGATGGTGACACGATAATTTGTGGTAATAATGCCAATTGCTTCAATGACAAGGTTTTATTAGCCAATCGAGAACTTGATGCACAGACACACACATGATGCTCAGTAAACAAGGTTTCAAAAAGGATGTTTTGAGGAATAAACTCAGGAAACGTGAGTGCTAAATCAACCTCCCCCGATGCCATTAGGCTCTCTACATTGTCAGATTCAAACTCCCTCACAATAATTTTCAATTTAGGTGCGAGCAAGGCGATATGGCTTAAGAGCTCAGGTAGAATAACTAACATGGCATAATCACTGGTACTAATCGTAAACACTTGATCGACTTGACTCACGTCAAATTCATCTTGCTCCAATAAGGCTTCCACTTGCGATAAAATTTGCTCAATCGGCGCTGCAAGTCCTTCAGCTTTAACGGTGGGGATCACGCCATAACTGCTGCGAATAAATAATGGATCATCGAAAATATCCCGCATTTTCTTAAGTTGCTCGCTCACGGCTTGCTGCGTTAACCCCATTTGCAATGCCACTTTACTGACATTCTTTTGCACCAACAAGGCACTCAATAATCTAAGTTGTTTCAGTTCCAGCCGATTAATACCACTCATACTTGTATCTCAAACATGATTTACTTGTTTAATATTGTATCACTTATTGGTTAATCTCACCCCATTCCAAATCACTCAGCTTTTCCATTCAAATGCGCAATCAAAAACGCAAAACATAGAAAAGCATGCACCTTCAAGTATCACGAGCATCAGTGATAACAAACTATCAGCAGGCAACTAAGATGACAACACCATTAATTTCATATGATCCCAGTAATGGAGAGCCCCTAGGCTCTGTGACTTCAACAGCAATTGCAGCGCTTCCAAGCCATATCAGCGCGGCCCAAATAGCACAAAAACAATGGGTAAAGCGCCCCCTACAAGAGCGCGTTGACATCGTCACTCAAGCCTTTGCGCAAGCCGAGCCCCATCAAAATTCTCTCGCCCAGCTACTTAGCCGAGAAATGGGTAAAGATATTCGCCGTGCTACGGGTGAGGTCATGGGCGCAATTTATACCGGAGAAGCCATATCGGCAGCGGCAGCTGAGGCGCTTAAACCTCGTCAATTAGGCCATAATGCCAGTATTCAATATCAAGCGCTGGGCGTCGCTGCTGTTATCTCACCTTGGAATTATCCTCTGGCCATGGCGTGCAACTTATTGGTCCCAGCCCTCATAGCGGGTAACGCTGTCATTTTCAAGCCTTCTGAAGAAACACCGTTAATTGCTCAGGCTTTTATCGCTCACATTAATGAAGTCTTGCCTAATAATCTGCTTCAAATTGTCTTTGGTGGTGCAAAGTTAGGACAGGCTATTGTTGATAGCCCAATGGCATTAATTGCCTTTACCGGATCAAAGGCTGCTGGCATCGATATTATGCAGCGCAGCGCTCAAAGCCTAAAACGATTGGTCATGGAGCTGGGCGGAAACGATCCTATGATTGTCATGCATGATGCCAACCTTGATGCAGCCGCCAGCTTTGCCGTTGCCAGTAGTGTGGAAAATGCGGGACAAATGTGTACCTCAACCGAACGCATTTATGTCGACAAACGTGTTGCAAAGCAATTTGAAGAGAAAGTCACTCACATTGCAGCCCGTTATCGCGTCGGCCCTTGGGACAAAATGGGCGTCAATATTGGCCCTTTGATTAATATAAAACAACATCAAAAAGTGATGACTCACCTCATTGATGCTAAGCAAAAAGGAGCACGTTTTTTATTGGGAAGTACTGAGCAGCAAGCACCTTATATTCAGCCCACCGTTATCGCCGATATCACGCCCGATATGCTCATTGAGCAAGATGAAACCTTTGGCCCAGTGATTGCCATGGCAAGCTTTACTGACATTAATCAGGCCATTGAGCGAGCTAATGATTCTGAATTTGGTTTAGGGGCGGTGGTTTTTGGTTCACAAGGAGCCAGTGATGTCGCTAATCAATTAGAAGCTGGCATGGTAGCCATCAACAGTGGCGTCGGAGCAGGCGGTGATGCGCCATGGATTGGCGCCAAGCAAAGTGGATATGGATTTCATGGTTCAGCCGACGGCCATAGGCAATTCGCTCAGGCTCGATTACTCACTAGCCGTTAATTGAATCTCAGGAGGTCAACATGACAGCATTAAATATGACTCAGCCAAAACACGCTTTTGTGGTTAAATACGAAGCTGGCGCCGAAAACCCCGCTTTACCCACATGGGCTAATAATGACATTGATCCCATTCGATTAAATGAGGAACATGCCCAGTCCGTTAAATTAGTCGACAATATTGGTATTCCAGGTGGTTTTCAACTTCTCAATGTATTATCAAAAGAGGAATGTGAACGCCTCATAAACTACTCAGAAGCATTAGGTTATCTCCCCGATGCAGCGGTTTCATTACCTCGGCATGTCAGGCATAACCAAAATGTAACTTGGGTCGTTGATGAGGCAACAGACAAGGCGATTTGGAATCGAGTGAGTACACTGGCTCAGCAAGCCGCAGTGCATTATCAAGGGAAAAAACCGCTGGGGATCAATGGCCGCTTTCGATTTTATCGTTATGAAGAAGGCGATTTTTTCAAAACCCACATCGATGGTTCATGGCCTGGAAGCCGCGTTGTGGATAATGAGCTGATCAGCAACGCTTACCCCGATCGCTGGAGCCAAATGACCTTTTTGATTTTACTCAATGATGACTTCAAAGACGGAGCCACACAATTTTGGGTAGACAAAAATGATCCGACAAAGCCCACTCGAGTCTTAGAACAAGCAAACCTTGTCAATATCCACACGCCAGCTGGCGGGGTATTGTGTTTCCCTCATGGGCCGCACCCGCTTCATTGCTTGCACAGCTCTGACAAAATAGCCCAAGGCACTAAATATATTATCCGCACCGACATGTTGTTTGAGAACTAATATGTTCCAAATCAATCAATCTCGCTAAACCATCATAATGGCAGCGCCAACTATCCCCAGTGGGAAGTAATACTGCCATTAGCTTGTCTTCTTCATCCCAAATGAACCGAGTCTGTTTAGCGCTGAGTTTTGGATCATGAGCCACCTTTTCGATCATACGGCCACACACATCAAAACGATAAGTGACATGCCCTAAATTCTGTACACTATTGGCATAACGTTTATTAATTAACGGGTAATCATGTTCCTCTTGAGCAATAACTTCATTACTTATAGTTTCACTGCCTATGGTTTCACTGCCTATAATTTCACAGCTTAAGGCTTTATTGCTTATGGCTTCATTGCTTATGGAAAGAGGGGATTGATTCATCAATAAACTCTCCATATTTTGCAGCAGTCTCTGCTGTAAATTAATAGGCTCTCGCTCAAAGACACACAGTGCTTTATGCTTCACAATGGCGTTGATGGCTAAGTGTCGCTGACGAAGTGATGAAAAGTAGCGAATGAGTGCTTTATGCTCGCAGCCTGCTTGCTGAAAAAATGATGAACTTAAATATTCTCCCCGCCACGTATGTTCATCCTTTGTCTTTGGCTCTTTCTTAGCGCCTTGACTCATACCTTCATGAATGCTTTCGCCAATGACTTTTCCTTTGGGATCCAGTCGATATTCCACTCGCATTTTTCGCCCACGAACATCATCACTGTTAACCGATAACAGTTGAGACTGAGCATTATAGTTAAAGAAGGTATTACTCATCACCACTGCGCCACTCAAAGCTTGCTTTTGAATAAGACGGCCAAGGGCATCGTAATAAAATCGCAATTGCGTTCCATCAAGCCCAGTGCGTTGAACAAGTCGGCCGAGGGCATCATACTCATACTGAACTCGAAGGCCATCACCATACACTAAGTCGCTTCGCTCACCCGATGCATTAAAGCGATAACACCAATGACTCGTTTCACTTTTCATGCCCATAAGCTGTCCTTGGCCGTCATAGCCCAATTGCACTTTTTCACGTTTTTTACTCTTTTCACTTGAGGTTTTCGTGCTTTCATAATGACGTAGACAGCCAAAGGCGCCGTAAGTAAAACGATAAATACGGCAAGGAAACGCCTTTTGTGATCTTGGTGCTTGACCTTCATTAGCTTGGTTTTTACTCGCAAAATTAGCTTTATTAACTTTAGCCTTATTAACTAATGAAGATCCAGCTTCTACCTCTGCACCTAATTCAGACTCTAATTCGGCCTTAGGCGCGGCAAAAATACTGACTTTAATCAAATGAGCATTATGGCTGTACTGAAAACTCCGATCATCAATAGTCCTGTCACCCATGAATGTCGTCCACCTTGCGGGCCGCATCGACACACCATCATAGGTCCAATCTTGTGTCTTGCGCTTGAAAAATGGCTTTTGCATCAATAAGGAAGAAACAGATAAACCTCTAAGATCAAACACCCCCCCTGCTTTTCTGTCTAATTGAACACGCTTAAATTGCGTCTTCATTAAAGCCATTTCTGTTTGCCAATGCTGTGAAATAAGTCGGCCTAAATCATCATACTCAAACAAGAGTGTGTCTGTTATTTTTTGATATTGTGCATTAGCGTCTTGATCTAGCCTATTGGGTTCGCCCAGCTCATTTTGATTGCGCTGATCACTTTGAGCGCTGACTTTTTCTATACGCTCGGGTAAATAAACTGCACTCACTTGACTGTCAATGTGATACTGAAAACCGAGTTGCTCGCCATCTTGTTTTACTATCCAAGCCAGCTGACCTCGGCCACTGTATTGGTAATAAAACCTGTCACCACAAGGCAAACATGCTTGAGTGCGATTCCCTTTTTTATCATAGTGATACTGCCAAGTATTCCCCTCGCTATCAAGCGCAGAAACCAGCTTACCTTGTGCATTAAAACCGTAACGGTGAACACGATTATCACTCTGTTTAATGGCGCACACTTGGCCCCAATCATCATATTCCCAAGCCGTGTATTGCCCCAAAGGATCGATTTGGCGGCTTAATTGCCCGCCACGCCATTCAAAGGAGGTAACGCCACCCTTAGCATTAATCCATTTTACTAACTGTTTTTGTGCATTGCGGTGATAACACACTATGCCTTTATGGCTGGTTTTATGGTAGATAATGGCATTGTCATCATCATAGCGCCATTGCCCTCGACCCAACCCTTGGGCACCAAGACGTGATACCGCTCGCCCTTTATCATCATAGCGATATTGCACCCATGAAAAATCCGAGGGCACTGGCGAGTCTGTTTTTTCTTCTACAGCCTCAATGCCACTGGCGGTTTTAAGCAAATGATCACATTTGTCATAGTCATAATATGCCTGATGCCGCCCATGGGCATGACTCACGATCAATTGCTGCACAGCGTTATAGGTAAAGTCCACTAAAGGCGCAATGGTGCGCTTTTTGCTATCGGTTAACACAAGTTTTGTGATGCAAGCTTGCTCCGTTACCACCTTGATATAACGGTCGTCACTCAATAATACCCAAGTAAGCAATCCTTTTTCATAGATAAAGTGGATGCTGTTTTTATTTTCATCAACAATTTCGGATAATAATAAACGATTAGCGCCATTTGCCTGAGCCCCGTTCACATTAAAGCCCGTGACATGAAAGCCATAAGTTAACCCACTCACATGGCGCATATAATAGCGCCCTTGAAAGCGTTTAAGTCGCCAAGCGGGTAAGCTCGCCGATCGTACTTCTTGCCCTTCAAGTGGAAAGGCAAAACGGGCTTTTTGTTTTCCTTCGTCTATAAAGCAAAGCTGCCCAGACTCAATCACAAGACACAGATCCCAACTGCACCACCAAGTTCGGCCTAATAAGCCTTGGATCTTGGGCTCAGTTACAGACTCATGATGCCAAGCTGAGCAATAAACACGTTTAAAACTTAACGGAATAAAACCTGCAAGACTGAATTCTAATTGGCAAGCTTGCACCTGCCCCGTGACATTATCAACGTTCTCTCGGGCATTGGCGTTAATCTGTAATTCTTGCTTTTGAGTAAAATCTTCAAGGCTATCTGAAGCAAACATGGAACCAGACCGAGTCTGAGCCTGATTTTGAATCTTTGCCAGCAAAACGGCACTCATCTCATCCGCTGGCTTCCGTTCTGGCTTCGACTCTAACTCTAACTCTAACTCGAGCTCTGGCGCTAGCAGTGCCTCACCCATAAGATCAAACAAGGGTTCCATGCTGTGGAAGCCCGTTAAACGACATAAATAGTCATGATAAGGGTGATGATTGAGTAGAGGGCCGCTCAAACCACGAGATTGCCCCGTCAGCATTCGCTCCATAGGCCGAGATCGCTCATGTAAAAGGCCATCATAGTGGGAGCAATACCTGTCCATTAACCCCCTAAAAGGGAAAGCACAATAACGACTATCAAAACACGGACTCAGGAAGTCTTCTCGAGCAAAAAACGTTCGAGCAAACGGCTCTCGCGTCAGCCCCTTTGAAGTGAACTGGCCTTTTCTCTCGTTAGCCATTTCGTCAGCCATCTCGCAAGAGAATGTCCTCAGGCTAGCATCCTCGCCCCCAACATTAAGAAGATGAGCATTAAAACTACTGTTTTTAAAGTAAAATGGATTAGGACGCTTCACATCTTGCGCAGCAGATGTTCTATTTAATGAGCGCCTGTTGAACGGTGAGGAGGATAATCGAAATGATTGAGGAATTGATGGAATATAAGCCTTAAAGCCATTGATAGACCAAGCAGAGTCCATTGAAGCGGTATCACTAGCTTGCCTTTTTAAAGGCATGCTGATCCGACTCGATAATGACGGAGCAGAAAAGCCCTTAGCGAATTGCACACTTTTCAGAGAATAAGCAGTAACTTTAGCGACTGTTTCAAAAATGCGGTCAAAAATCAGGTCAAAAATGCGGCCCCAAAAATGGCCATTATTATTTTTTATTTTATTCAACATCACCGATTTAATCCCTCAATCCGTTCTCAAGCATCCATTCTAAAGCCAAAGAAACAACGCGCCTACAGCCTCCTCCGCTATTGCGTCATTTTATACATATTCGATACAAAAAAAGCATCACAAGATAAAACTTAAAACGTTTAAGTAACAAACTCGCCAATATTATATCTAGCCAATGTTATATCTAGCCAATATTAATGGTCCCACCACCAGAGACTGTCCCCCCGCAATCAATGGCATCCCCATCTCGCACAGCGGCTTTACCATCGATAAATACACTACTGGAACCCGCCTTAATCGAGCGCCCATGAGGCGGGTTTTTGGGCTTAATGTGTGGCAACAAGGGATCCCCCACTCGCGCCAAAGGGCTACCATCGCCTATCACAGTACCCGATCCCGACACCACTGGCGTAGGAAAATACCCATCATGTGCCGAACCAATATCACCCACTTTCACTGCATTACCCATCATGTTGTCCTTAACGTTTTCACGTATTCAATAAATTAGTCACTCAATTAAGAGAATTGAATCAAAAATAAGATAAAAATCAAATAAAGCATTAAATGAAGAATGGATCTGACTCAAAAGCAGCCTTCTCTTACAAAGGCTCTAGCCAAAAACGCACTCAATCTCTCATACCTCCGAAACTATTCCTGCAAACAAAGCAGTACTAACCAAATAGGTTATATTATTTATGCCAAAATAAAGCCCATTATCCCCCACACCATGATAACGATGAACAAGACAATCCATAGACGATCGAGGCATTCTCCCCATTTACTACGCCTTTTGCTTTGGCCACCTTCTCCAGAATTGTTATTCCCAAGATATTCATCATATTCTACGTCAGAATAAGCGCTGCAATCCCCACTACTATTTCCACCGCTATCTCCGCCGCCATCACACTCATACCTCCTTCTTGGCTCTCCATGATCGTGTCCATTTCATTTCCTAGCTTCCCTGCGTGTTTTATTCTTATCATTAAGTACTTACTACTGTCACAGTTGACTAAACATTATTGGTTCTTAGCAATGGCCGCTAAGGTTTGCTCAAACTCCTCATCTGACATATTGCGCCAAAAGTGGCTACCACGAGGATTTTTCAGTAAGTCTCCTTTTTTCGCAGAAGACACGCCACTCATATTAAGAGCCGTGCACCTCAAGCCGTTATCATCAAAGGCTTTAGTGGTAGGATCCCGCTCGCGCGCTTCTTCCAAAACAAGAATATCCGGCATGGGAGACGTCACATCCATATAAGCTTGTATCATGCTCCATAAATAATGATATTCGGCGACTAACGGGCTGCCCGGCATCAGGCTGTGCAATGGTACACCGAAGGAATAACCGTTATATCTATGCACTAGAAATAGCCCATAGTTCATCAAACCTTGCGGCGTGGGGCTGGAAGTGAGAATACAATCAAACTCATGAAACGGATGACTAAAGCGAGGTTTACCATTGCCTTTGTAAAGGGTCACCATACCTGTTTTTCGATTGAGCTCATAATGCTTTTTAGCCTTTAAAAACCAAGGGGTAAAGTAGCCTTTTTCCATCAACACCAATTGCCCCCAAAGCAACCCACTGGGCATAAATACATAAATAAATACGACATAATAATATTCTAATAAATCATTAAAAGAAAAATATTGACTAAACAGCGCTAGAAAAAAAGTCACTACACAACTAAAAGGGATCATATATAAAGCTATAAACTTTGCCACCACTGAGGTAGTTAAATACAATCCCCCCAGCCACTCATTTTTTCTTCTTTCAGAACTGTCTCATTCCAGTATAAATGCCGTTCCCCTGACGCCAGCTTATCTTCTATTTCCCGATATTCTGAAGGCTTAAAGCCTGAGGCCTGCTGAGTAGACACCACATTGCTAGGTTTTGCGAAAGGTAAATGCGCCCCTTTACGGATAGACAGTTCCCACAATCCCTTAGGCGGGATCACTTTGTCTGCTATTGGCTTATCACTTCGATAGGCACCTATATCGTAAACGCTGTCATTATCGTTATCATGTTGTTCGGCAACTAAACTCATGTCCGTCCTTGACTCTTGATTAGGGCTAAGCCTCTAAGTCGCTTCCCTGCGTGTTTTATTCTCAATGATGATGTTAAAGCTGCATTACTGGTTTTTAGCGATAGCCTTTAAGGTTTGCTCAAAATCGTCATCACTCATGTTGCGCCAAAAGTGGCTGCCTCGTTGCTTGCTCTCTGTTTTATTCGCAGCAGTCTCGCCACTCATATTAAGAGCCGTGCCCCGCAAGCCTTTATCATCAAAAGCTTTAGTCGTGGGGTCTTTTTCACGAGCAGGCTCTAATACCAAAATATCTGGCATGGGAGACGTCACATCCATATAAGCTTGTATCATATTCCACAGGTAATGATATTCCGCCACTAACGGGCTGCTCGGCATCAGGCTGTGCAATGGTACACCGAAGGAATAACCGTTATATCTATGCACTAGAAATAGCCCATAGTTCATCAAACCTTGCGGCGTGGGGCTGGAAGTGAGAATACAATCAAACTCATGAAACGGATGACTAAATCTGGGTTTTCCATTGCCTTTATAAAGGGTCACCATGCCCGTTTTGCGATTGAGCTCATAATGCTTTTTCGCCTTTAAAAACCAAAGGGTAAAATAGCCTCGATTCATTAATTCAAATTGTCCCCATAGCAAACCACTGGGCAGTAAAACATACATTGATGCTAATAAAAAAATCTCTATAGCACCTATAATAGGCTCCCCTTCAAAAATAACTGCATGTAGGAGTACTAGAAAAAAAATAGGTGGAAAAATCCAACAAATAATTTTTCCCAATCCAGAGGCGTATAAGTAAACTGCTGTCCAACCACTTAACTTTTCTTGCGATAATTTCGTTTCCGTCCAAAAGAAACCTTTATGTTTATTATCCGGATCTTGGTCAACCTTTCGATATTCGGATGGCGTCATATCGGCAATAGCCGTGGTTGAAACCTTATCCGTTGGTTGAGTCAAAGGTAATGGCGTGCCTTGACGCATTAAACCTTCCCATAATCCCATGGGGTGTACAGCACGGTCTGCTATCGGCTGATCACTTCTGTAGGCAGTCTCCAGATAGCCAAGTTGTTCTAACGATGCGCTCATGTTCGTCCTTGACTCTTGATTAGGGCTAAGCCTCTAAGTCGCTTCCTTGCGGGGTTATTCTTATCATTAAGTACTTACTACTGTCACAGTTGACTAAACATTACTGGCTCTTAGCGATAGTCTTTAAAATCTGCTCAAAGTCCTCATCACTCATATTGCGCCAAAAGTGGCTGCCACGAGGATTTTTCAGTAAGTCTCCTTTATTCGCAGCAGTCTCGCCACTCATATTAAGCGCAGTGCCCCGCAAGCCTTTGGCGTCAAACTCACGAGTGGTAGGATCCCGCTCCCGCGCTTCTTCCAAAACAAGAATATCCGGCATGGGAGAAGTGACATCCATATAAGCTTGTATCATATTCCACAAATAATGATATTCCGCCACTAACGGACTGCCGGGCATCAAACTTTGCAGCGGTACACCGAAAGAATAACCGTTATATCTATGCACCAGGAATAGCCCATAGTTCATCAGGCCTTGCGGCGTGGGACTGGAAGTGAGAATACAATCAAACTCATGAAACGGATGACTAAATCTGGGTTTACCATTACCTTTATAAAGGGTCACCATGCCCGTCTTTCGATTGAGCTCATAGTGCTTTTTGGCCTTTAAAAACCAAAGGGTAAAGTAGCCTCGATTCATTAATTCGAATTGTCCCCAAATAACACTACAAGGCAATAAAAAATAAAATGTTAATATTAAATAAAAGTCAATCAAATCAGAAAATGAAAAATATTGACTAGAAAATGCTAGAAAAAAAATAACCACATAAGAAAATGGTAATAGGAAAAGACACATTATTTTAGCAAGGCCAGATAGGTTTAAATATATGGAAGTCCAACCACTCAACTTTTCTTGCGATAATTTCGTTTCCGTCCAAAAAAAATCGTTGTGTTTATTTTTTGGGTCTTGATTGACCTTTCGATATTCTGATGGCGTCATATCGGCAATGGCTGTAGTCGAAACCTTTTCACTTGGCTGAGTTAAAGGTAATGGCGTGCCTTGACGCATTAAACCTTCCCATAAGCCCATGGGATATACAGCACGTTCTGCTATTGGTTTATCACTTCTGTAGGCAGTCTCGAGATAGTCAAGTTGTTCTAACGATGCGCTCATGTTCGTCCTTAAAATCTATTTCATAAAAAAGTATTATGCTTATCTCAGCGGATAATGCTGCTCATCGGCCCAATAGTAATCTTTATCGGTAAATTGGGGTGCAGCTTTAGGATCCGCTTTTTGTGCCAACTGATCCAGCGGCAAACGGGGAAAGGCTAAATCACCAATGCTTAATTGCGCCCGCACACTAAAGTGGGGGGCAAATGTCTCACGTCGAACAGCAGTACGCTCAAACAGCCCCATATTGAGTTCAGTATTATCCTTGGGTACCTTAAGCTTAAAACTCATTAGATATAATTTACCTTCGATAGTATCAATGGTCTCAATCACTGGGCTATTCACTTCGGCTTGTTGAATAATCTCAATGGTTGGTATCGGTTCTGAACGAGTCATTCGAGTGAACATCTTCGTGCTCTTTTGAATGGCTTGACGGGCAAAAAAGCGCATCTTCACTTGGTCGGCATTCAGTAACTGCAACAAGTTACTGCGCACTAAAATGCCGTGGGTCACGCCGCGCTGCTTAAATTTGGCAATGGCATCGGCAGGGAACTTGATTTTATCGATAGAATAAGTACTGATAGACAGCGACATCACAAGATTGATCAGCTGCATAAAGGCCTCTTGAGGCTCTTGCAGCTTGGCATAATCACCATCCATTGCAGGCTCGTCCCCAAAAGGGCCATTTTTCAGCCACGTCTCTATGGGGGTGTCTTTAAAGTAGTAATACAGTAACCCACCCGCTACTGCGATGCCTATCCCTAACCAAGCTATGGGACCAAAACCTAAGAATGCACTAGAAGCGGTAAAGAAAGTTGCCGCAATACTGGTCATGGCCGTGCCCAGCGCCACCATGCCCATGGCCATGGCCGCATCATTATCTTTTGCACTATAAAGCCGCACCGTATCCCACACCGCAATGCCCGCAGTGAGCATACCCGCAGCAAAACCTGCTAATTGCAAGCGAGTCACACCTGAGACTAATCTCATTCCCCATTTTTTGGACGTAAAACGCGCAATAACATCAGGAGAAAATCGAATGCTTTCCACATTGACTGCCAGAGATAAACGCGATGCATTGTTTGTCATTAATTTATGGGCATTCACAAGCGCAATAGCCAAATCCATTGAAGCACTAATTACATTCGCACCTATTTTTGTAGCATTACTTTCAGTTTTTAAGCCTTCAATAGTCTGCTGTAAATTAATAATTTCAATGGCCACCAGCCAATAAGGCAATCGTAATGTTTCATAGCTGTTGCTGATACTGCGGCCTTCTTTATGTAAATCATTCAGTACTTGTTTCAGCTTCATTTTATCTTTGGCGAGCTCGCTATTTTCGGGTACGACCACCACAGCGGCCTTTTGACGACTCAGGGCCGCTCCTGCGGTGGCCGCATTCTGATCTAATTGTGACTTTTTAGTGGAGGCGATTAACTGGCCGCTCTCATCGTGCAAGCTACCATAGGCCACTTTTCCTTTTCGCTTAGCTTCATCCATGCTTCTCCCATATAAGTAGGCTTTGTCACCTTCTGTTACGCCATATTTCAGCCCCGCCCCTTGCACACCCACCACGTAACCTTTTACTGCTTCACCTGTGGTGGGCACATACACCATTTCGCTTAAATACTTAGAGTTTACCGCTTTTAAGGTACTCAAGGCGGGGGCATACAAGGCGGTAAAGTTAATCTGAATACTTTGCTTCATCGTCTCCGTTTGTAATTTGAGTAAAAGTTCAAATAACTCTTGGAAAATATTGCCCATCACCCCCGAAATACGCCTAAAGTTGCCAAATTGGTTTTCACCGTTATCCACCATTTTGGTGGCCAGCAATAAATCAAGGGTCTCGATTTTATCTTCACTCATGAGCAAATTGTCATTTGCCCAGCGAGCGATGTTGGCAGGTGTGGCCAAGCCTGAGCCATCATTATCCGCCTCAGGCGGCGTATACTTGCCATCCAGTGGCACTTCATCTGTGCTGACAAATAAAATCGAATGCAACGGATGTTTATCGTCAGGGTTTAGCAAAGAGGCTAACGTGGCTAGGTGAGCATGGGGCTTTTTGTCCTCATCCGGCAACAAAGTATCCATGGCATCGGGATCCATATTGAGTGCCCCCACAGCCCTGCCCGCCAATAGATGTGCCGTGGCGCCATTGATGTCATTGAGTGAGCTGAAATCTTTCAAGCAAATCGCGGTTTGTTCATCATTAAACACTTTAGCCAAAGAGGCTTGTAGGGTTCGACAATCACAGCGAAACTGACTGCGCTCAATGCTGCGTATGCGGCGATGAAAGACCCCTGCTAAGTAATTGTCTATCTCGTCACTGAATTTATGATAAGGATTGGTTTTATCGCCCATTTTTTTGGGCATAATGATACGCTGCACTAATTCGGCACTTTGAACATGGGGTTCTTGCCCCGCTTGAGTTTGCACATCTTGTAAATAATTAAAGCAATACAGCGTCATGGCGCTGTGATGACGCAATATGAAACTTTGATCGATAAAGGGCAGCACATACAGTTTTCGAGTTTTAGCATCTTTAAGATAATCCAAAGACTGACCCACATCATCAAACACTACGCCTTGATTGGCCGAGCCTGTGATCTCTGCCAGCGCTGCAAATTTAGCGCCATATTCTAACTCGAGATCCGATCTGTTTTTAAATACCTCAAGGGCACCACTCCCTCCTTGTTGCAACTTTTGTTGCTCCGCTTTGACTTTTTTATACAGGCTACTCATGTAATCGCCAGATAAATCGCGATTAAACAGCAAAGGATTAGCCAATTCCAGTTCAACCTCAATCATCCTTGCACGCATGGGCTTTAGCGTTGAAGCCTTAACTAAGTCTTTGTCTCTATCAATATTGACCTGAGAAAACGCTACAGTGCGCTCGGCTAACGCCTCTTCAGTTTTTTCAAGAAAGTTAATTCTTGCACCACTCCATTGCACTTCTGAGTAAGCAATCCGTAAATAAGTGCCCTCCTCATTATCTTTAGCGGGCAGCCAAATATCATTGAGCGGCACACCTGTTGCCACGCGGGGATCATTACTAAAAGGCTTATTCCGCCCCGCACGATAAGCATAAAGATGCACATCTTTAAGCTGCACACTGCCATCATCTTGGGTGCGAATTTCAATTTCTCGCCATGCACGGCCGCGATAAAATACATACAAATAACCATTTCGAACTGGCGCTAACCTGTCTCTGTCTTTAAGGGATGTGTCAAAGCTGGGCATTAAGGTCAGCGGCATAATGGCATGTAATAAATAATTTTGCCTATCATCCGCGACCCGCTTTGACGACACGACGGCATCATACAGAGGCAGCATGATATCTTTCGATTCAGTGTTATCTTCTGATCCTGTTTTTACCGCCAACCACGCATTCAATGGGCTGGGTTGTTCGCAGCAGTTCCAGCTATGAATACATGAATCATCAAGCATTTCTGTTTCTACATGTTTTTCAAGAAACTCTTGCTCTATTTGATCCGTTTCATCAAATAATTTAATGCTTTGTACATCATTGTGCTCAATGCCCGTAACCTCAATAAAGAGTTTTTTTCCAGCACCATCACAGGCCGGTCCTTGGCTAATTTTATTCACAGACATATAAAGCATCCTTTCTTAACATGGTTTCTAAACATTGTAATTTCTCATGGGCAGTGAGTGCGTCCAAGCTAGGATCAGACAAGCGTGCTGGATTAATTTGGGGATATTGTTGACGTAGATAAAAATAAGCATCTAACTCTTGCACTTGATAAAAGCCCAATTGCTCAACTTGTTTGATATAAGTACGGTATAAATTACGTTCGTCCACATTTGGCAGCGACTGCATGCTTTCTTTAAAGAAACGCACAATATTTTTGTCATCAAATTGCAACTCTAATGCCTGTTGTTGGGACTCTCGCAATTGCCATAACGGAAACAAGGCTTGATTACCTAATGTATCCCTATCGCTACAAAGATCATAACTAGGTGCTGGGTTCTCAACTTGTCGCCATTGACCGAGAACCTCTTCCCCGCCGTTGTGCCATTGCTCATACCAATGCAGATACAATAACGGCCCCATCCATTCTTGAGTGTCTTGGAGCTGAGCTTCTCCAAAAAAATACCGAGCGACATTAGGGTTTTGAAAATGAAACACGCCTTTTCGTTTACCCGAAAATTGGATCAATACTCGATGACGGAGATAAGCTAACACCATATCAAAAGACACCGTTGCTCTGACGGAGACAATGATCCCAGACCAAGGCGTTTGATCTTGAATAAAGGGTTCTAGATTGGCAGGTGATTGTTGAACATTTGATTGAAACACTTCAAAAAGCGGATCGTCTTGAAAAATATTCACCACATAAGGGCTTTGCTCAAGTAAATCTGCAACTGGTGTGTCTATATAAAGAGGCGCAATATCGCTATTGCCAACATACGTATATATTTCTCGTGCTAAGTCTGGATGAGCGTGCGCCACTAGATAATGAGACAACATGATCCCATCACTGTCTTGTTTGGGTAAAACTAAGCCATTTTTCATACTCATCACTTTTACCTGCAAGGACAATCAGTGAGTGGACAAGAACCGTCCGCTTGTTTTTGACAAGCCTGAGTAATAGCTGTGTCTTCACGTTGATCAATGATCATTTTATGCTTGAGTGCTGGCGTCACTGCCACCGCTGCTGGCGCCTCATTAGCCGCAAGCTCGACGGCGGTGTAATCAAAGTTGGCTTCGCCTGCTGTGGTTTCAAGGGTCGCGGCTTGGAGTTCCAATTCCGCCGCCTCAGGATTAATGGCATCATCAAGGTTTTCGGGTAACGTCGGTTTTTTCGGGCTGGCGCTGCTGCCGCTGCCTTTACCGCCTCCGGCATTGAGGTTAATGGCTGAGCCTGACACATGCACGCCGCCACTGTCGACTTTGACGAAACTGCCCCCCGCTTTGACCGTTATACCCTTTGCCGCCTCAATCACGACTTTTTGGCCCGCTTTAATATGGATTTCACTGCTGGCTTCATCTACCCATAACTTGCCCGCTTTCACATGCAAGCTGCCACTCACTTGCAAATGATGGTTTTTCTTCACTAATGTGCGGCTTTCACCTTCAATATTCACATGCTCACTGCCACCCACTTGGGCAAAACGTTCACCTTCAATATGATGATGTTGATCATGTTTGATGTCTTGCAGGTGATCGTTTTCCACCAATGTGTGCATGTCTTTTTGCCCATGCAGGTAAATTTCTTCCTCATCCACTTCATCGTCAAAATAAAGCTCGTTACTGCCTTCGCCTTTATGGGTTTGGGTTTTCATAACCATGCGGCTTTGGTGTTCAGGCAAAGGATAAGGCGGTAAATTCAGCGCATTATGGGTACGCCCCGTAATGATGGGTTGATCCGGATCCCCTTCAATAAAAGATACGATGACTTCATGGCCAATACGAGGCACCGACATCATGCCATATTGGCTGCCTGCCCAACCTTGGCTCACTCGCACCCAACAACTGGAGACATCATCGCCGTTACTGTATCTGTCCCAGGGAAATTGTAATTTCACACGGCCAAATTCATCGCAATAAATCTCTTCCCCTTCAGGGCCCACCACCACGGCTTTTTGTACGCCATTGACTAAGGGTTTAGGGTTAGGTGTTGCCTGCCAAGCGCCATTGGCTGGGATCACAGTGAATTGATTATTAAAGGTGGTGGGAGTGGTACTGTTTGTTTCTTCCGCGCCCGCTCCTTGCACGCCTTCATGGCTAACCTGCGTCAGCAGCCAGTCTCGGTTTATGCTGTCATCACTGTGCCCAGTAAGAGGGAATTTATAGCCCGCTTGCATGGCCATAATATTGCCTTTCCCTGCAGCTTGCACCGCATCACGGCGTAAATAATTCAGCCTTGCTTGACTAAAGACTTGCCCTGAAGTGTCATCTTTAAAGCGACCCGGAAAATCAAAGTGCTGGTAATTATCATTTTGATGTTCAAGGTCATTCGCCAGACTTTCTAGCAAAAAGCTATAATTGGGATTTTTAAAACTAGCATCTTTTAAACTCACGCTGGCAGGTTTAACTTGATGAGTTAACGTAAATTGCCGTACAAAAGGCGCACTCGACACTCCGCCACTTAGCGCATTATAAGGCACATAAGCTTGCAGAAAACTCAGCTTTAAATTGGAATCACTGAAGACTAAAGTATGGCTCGTCGCCGTATGCTCAAAATGATAAACCAGTCCTTCTTCAGCCGCGAGACGCGTAATAAAATCAAAATCCGTTTCTCGATATTGCACACAATATTCACGCAAGCGTTCATTCAACGCGGAATCGCAATTAAACGCAAAGTCAGTTATCCCCATTTCATTCAATATGATGGAAATAATAGACAGTACGCCAGTCGCTTGGAATATTCGGCTATTTTGCCGCAGCTTTAAGCGCGACAGTGCAGGTACTAAGGTCAGATAATATTGGGTATGGTGATGGCCTGTATCGCCTTTAGTGAAATCACTGACAATACCATGCACTTGACGGGTAATTTCACCATCGACAGCCCATTGCATCAGCCCAGGTAAATCAACAATGTCCACTGGGTCCAAATCACTTTGGCGACTCAACAAGGTCAATTTAACTTCAAAAGGCGTGGACAAGCCCTCATTAAAACGAAACTCAGTTAATGCAAAACATTCGGGATCTAGCCCTTCTGCACTAAATTGATATCGCAGTCCTGTGCCCGACAGTATGCCTGTGACTTCTTGCTCTGTTGTTGATGCCGTCATAGTAAAATCCTTTTCCCCATTCAAAAACATGCATATTATTAAACTGTTACCTTCTATAGCAGCTTAATAATATACAAGCTCACCTTTCTTTATAAGAAAAAGGCTTCATGTTGAAGCCTTTTATTAAATATTGCTTTATTGGCCTAGCAAACTCAATGGTTTATTAGGAAGATAACACTATTGATACTGAAGCTTATGCTTCAGTTGGTTTACGCCAGTCATCAGAACCTGATGTACCCGCGGTAGTGTGATCCCAATTAATCTGACGATAAGCAAGCGACACTTTTACAAGCTGAGTGAAATCGGATTGCGTTGGATCTTGACAATGTGGCATGTGACAATCGATATCGACAATGGTTGCACCTTCTAAAGAGGTAGAGAAGAAATGCTCTTGCTTACCTTCAATTGAGGTACGGTACCAGTTAAGTACCACAGTATTCAATTTCTCGCCCGTTGAAAGTGCGTTATACATTAGCGGTACCGCTTTGTTTAACGCAACAGTGAAGATAAATGGCTTATGAACACGTTGACCTGAAGGTTGACCCGATTGTGGATCTGTTGGTACTGTCACAACATGGTTGAACTCTTGTACTAGCATCTCATCTTCATGACCTTCAACGAAGATATCGCCCACAGAATCAGAGGTGAATGCACCTGCAGTAATATTACCTTGAGTTTGACCTTCGATTGAGATATAACATGGCGTTGGCATAGTTTAATTCCTTTTTAATTAACTACTTATTTATTTTTAATTGTCGTTATTTTGTCGGCAACTGCAATAATTGAGTTAACCCACAAAATGACAAAGTAAGTCCTTTTTTATCCAACTTACTCCGAACGATCTAACGGTGCATTACTTTACTTATTTTCTGACTTACAAAATAAAGCAATGCATGAAAAGTAATAACAGTGTCTCTTTAACTTTCTAAAGTCGATTCAACTGCGACTATCACTTCCCTTAATTTCGCTCTTAATAAAGCATTTAGCGTGCCAACTTTTAAGCAATTGTTTTTATTAATTAAAAAAAATACCACATAGAAAATCGAGCAATAACTTGCTCGAAATGGGCAAAAACTTGCCCAAATGAGCAAAAAATTGCCCAGTTGTTAAACTCACAAAAAAATCAAGCCACCCATTGTTAAGTATCAATACTAAAGCCAGTATCTAATTTTTTGGTATAAGAAAACTTAGGGAATAGACACCTATTTGAATTTCACGATACGCATCATTTTAAATATAAAGATTACAGAATTGATAATGAATCAGCATATGATGTTGGTAATCAACAAAGTACTTCCATTAAGAGAGTATTATGATCGACTAGGTTTTTTCGCCATTAACAAATATATTGACAACAAGCTGAGAAGTGTCGCCTTCGTTTTTCTAGGTGTTCACAATAACGAGTTAGTTCTTGTAACGTCCCCACGGGACCATGAAAAATCCGACCAAAATCATTAGTCAATTTTAACCAATTTTCAGCTGACATATTTAAACAACTTAATATATCCATCGTCGAAGGACTCATAACACCTCCTTTTCCTTCACTAATAATACGTCCAGTCTCATCCACTAACTGCAAATAATTTTGAACATTAAACCTTAGGCCTTTAGGCATGTTCATATACTCATTTCCAACAAACGGCACTAAATAATTCGGCTGCTGTCCTGTTATCGCCGCATTAATACGTTGCTGAATACTTGTATAGTTTGATTCTTGTAGCGTTTTCGCTACCTTTCCACGTATAGGGTTTAAATCTACATAAGCCATACAGGAAAGTAACGCCGCTTCATCAAGCAATGCTTGACTCTTAAACCGCCCTTCCCAAAAGTGACCTGTGCATTTATCTTCATGGTTAGCCTTTCGAGCAATAGGTTCATTCAAACAGCGCATAAACCAGCTTATATCACTTAAACGGCTACGATACTCAGCAATCAAACTTTTTAATGTATTCACCTCATAATCTTCAATAACTTTCCCATTCACAAATTGGTGAGTGAGCTCAGATCCTTTAAAAAGCTGATGCCATTGTTGAACAACCTCTTTATCAGACCACTGATTAGCTTGTTCTATATCAATATAAAGCACCACATGTAAATGATTCGACATCACCGCATACGCAGCAATATCTATTGCAAAGATTGAAGAAAGTTTTAACAATTGATTTTCTACCCAAGCACGACGATGGTTGTAATTCTTACCTGTTAAAGGATCTTCACCACACAAATACGCTCGGCGTACTACACGACTACAGCAATGATAATAAGAGGTATCTTCAATACTTATCTGAGTTCTTCTTGGACGTGGCACGGTCAACTCCATTTCACCAACATCGTTAATCACTCAAGTTTAGTCAAACCAACAAAAATAGGCTATTAACAATAGCTGGCATTATTGTTTCCTCTGCAATGATATTATTAATATCAAGCTCTATAAGTTGACTGCTTCTACTTAAACCTTCATTGATACAGAGCCCCGATGTAGCCGCCAATATCTTATTTTGTCGTAGATTCATATTTAACAATACCTATTTAACAATGCCTATTTAACAATGCCTGTCCAAGTTATTCCTATATTGTTCGCTCTTAGATTAAAGTGAGCCTAGACATTAATCAGGGCGTTATTGCGGAATTTATGAAAAAGATTAAGAATGCTGGACTACAGCAAGCTTTTTAAAAAGCATTCACAAGGTCTGATGCAAATAAAAGGCGATATATTCAATCGCCTTATCTTATACAGGAAAGATTTTCAATTTCTAATAGTTAGAACCAAATGTCTCATTTATAAAACCCCTGCTATCCTTCGACATTTCATACTGCCCAAGACCACGATTATATTCCCACTCTAACCGAAATGAATTACCATCATTGTCAATCCTTAAGTAATAATTACCCATAACTGAAGATTGAAAGCAGCTATCATCGTCTTTCACTTTATGTTGTATAGCCTTAAAAATACTCTCAAATTGTTTACCGCTTATATCTGAAATAAACAATTTAACAACTTGAGCTTTAATCTCACTTACCTGCTCCCTCTTAGCAAAATCTGTTCCGATAAAATCATCAAAAAACTTTAAGTTACTAATTATACAATCAATTGCTCGCTTAAATGCTGATGATATTTTATCATATTTCATCTTGTCTTCAGAAGAGTTCAAGTCATAAGAATATGATGATAAATAAGAATTATTTGATTCTATTCCGTTCATAATACAACCAATAAAAAAGAAAAAACAACAATTAACAAATAACAAACTCAACCAATATCAAAAAAACAATAAATTGTAAGAAAGATCATGAAGCTATATTAATAAAACAATGATCAAAAAACAAACCATGCTAGGCAAATTAAGTATTTAACACTACCCCTTAGTCTGATTTTAAAGACTAAGTACAAGAGTGAGGTTCACTTCCTTTCCCACCAGATCCGCGTATTCGGATTGCTCACCATCATGCACGACTTAACAATGCCTGCCCTGAAATTTCTTTTTTTCAATTAACACCTGCATGTCTTTTTGGGCACGGAAATACACCACCTCTTCATATTCAAACACGACTTCATCGCCTTCGACAGCTTCCATGGTCGCGGTCTGCTTAATGACTTCCCCTGTTTCTGGGCCCTTTCCTTCAAAAAAGTTGCTTCGTCTAATGTTAGTGCCGCTTCAGGCTTTTTAACTTTACAAGCCGATCCCACTTTCTCTAAATTAAGAGTAGCGCCCCCGCCCCTAGCTTTTATAAAGAGTGAGATTCACCTTAGCACCTACCAAATGCACGCCTGCGGGATCCACTTTCAAAAATCTGCCGATTTAACAGTGCCTGTCCATGTTATTTACTTTTCAGGTACTTGAAGCTTGTCATTTTGTTGTTGAATTGTACCCGCTTTACTCGAACGACAACTATCCGTTGCCTGAGCCTTAACAGAAATAGTCAAGATGACGCTAACAATAAAAAAGATCGTTAGCGTCAGTTTATATAGTTTATTGATTGAACTCGGCACAAATACTTTCCTTGCCATAGGTCATGAGTTCTGTCTCTGTCACATAATAATTATTGATGCCGCACACTAATCTCACCGCGTCTTCTGAGTCCATCGCAGCCAAACTAAAAAAAGTATGGTTATAAATAAAGAATGCCAGCATCACCTGAAGCAATATCACAGTCGTCAAAAATTGTATGACCCCTTTTTTATCGTGTAATTTTTTTGGCCAATTATGCCACATGGTCTCGCCATAGAGAGTTCTTCGATAAAAATCTAATGGTGCAAACAACATACATATTGCCGAGATGGGTCCCCAGTATACCGCGTTGGGCATATCTATGCCGGAAAAAAAATCAAACAGACTCAGCACTCCTCCCCACAATAAGGTCACAGCTAAAATACAACCGCCTTTGAGATGCATGCCCTTGCAAAAATAATAAATCCAAGCACCAATAAAGCCCCAAAAACTGTTAAACAACCGCTTTTCTCTAAAACTTAATGCCTTAAATTCCTTTGATTTAAAAATTTCGTCTCTGCTGCGAACACCTGCATCAAGCGCTTCAAACAACTTAAAACGTTGCTTCCATTTGTCTTTCACGGCTAAATTATCAATATTAAGTGTTTCATTCATTTTTTATCGTCCTTGATGTTAACGCTTTTATTTCAATGTCTATTGTTTGAATATGTCTCTTTCTATACTTCAATACGTTGTATTCACTTTCGTGTTAGGCAATAAATTGATTAAAAATAATCAGCACCCCCCCCCACCCAAATTAGCAGTTCTTAACAATGGCTGGCCCTATTATTCACAGGCCCTATTATTCACAGGCCCTATTATTCAATAAGATAACCTAGAATAACAAAACTAATAAAACCTAATATTCCTATATTAAAAAAAAGAGCCAGCAATCGATAAAGTAAATAATCTTTAACAAAAATAGTTTTGATACCCGCTTGCCATTGTGTGATTTCCGAATGATTAATTGACCACAAATAACGCATCATAGGGTAGCCAAACCAGGTGTAACTAACCAAGCTACCTATAAGCCATGACATATTACTTTCCATTAAAAATCTTGCACGATCTTTAAATTTTTCAGGGGTCTGTTCTATTATTGCTCTCATCATATGCCACTTTTTTTTTCTTAATTTAATACTCAAAAAAAACACAGACACAAAACTCAATAAACAACCTATAACAGCTGAAAAACCAGCAATATTTCTTATAACTTCAATATTATTCAAAAATCATTTCCTCCGCCCAGTCTCCAAGATCATTTGAAATATCACCGCCATTAAGTCCCCATGCTAAAGTCCCTGCACCTACAAGGACAATCGAAAGACCACCTGTTACAGGAATTAAACCAATACCGGCACCAATAGCCCAACCAGCAACTACATTTGTAAACATCGAAACCCCATTTTTAGTTGCCGCACGTTTGCAAGCTTCATTAAACTCATTATCTGCTGTACATTGCTCATAAATATCAGCAGCATTACTATACAAACCAAGTAGCGTCAACGCCCAGCCAACCTTACCGAGTTGACTACTAAACTTCATCGCTTCTTTATACAAACCACTCATATTGATGCCCGCGAGGGATTGGGAGAAGTTCTTGGCTTTATATAATTGGCGTTTATCAATGTTTAAGTAGCGATTGATATTCTTAACCTGAATATCTTTCACGTACCCTGGCTGGCCTACTTGTGTTAGCGCCCACTAAATGCACTCCTGATGGATCCACTTTTAAGAAGCTGCCGATTTAACAATGCCTGTCCATATTATTTTCTTCAAAAGAGGATTCGTTGCTGCTTCCCCCCTTTGTAGCTTCAGGTTTATAACCGATCGCGGGTTTTTACTCTTTAATTTTGTATCAGTGTGCGAGTTTGATGATCCCTAAATTCATACAATAAAAGCCGCACAGGGAAATAGTGCGGCAAGTTAATGGCATTGTGGGTGCGCAATGCCATCTTTAACAATACCTGTCCCTGTTATTTCCCTGTTATTTCTAGGGCAAGTACTCACCGTCAAGCCAAGTTGACATATGATAAAAAAGAGTTAATTTAAAAATTAACCAAATAAAAACCACTGAGAGACACCAGCCCAAATCACTGATTTATAAATTTTATTTCCATAACGGTTTTATCTTTTCTGTAAGGGTCGCTGCCTATTTTAGGCTTTAAAAAAAGCATAATGTGTTCTATATCGTTATTAGATAAATGATCTTTAAAGAACACATAAACTTGATCAATGTAAGTAATAATTATGATCAGTTCTTGATTTTTAAATTGTATAAGTCCATCACACCCACCTTGGAAGCAAAGCTCTCCTGTTGTTAATTTGTCCATTTTAATTATTTTTCCTTTTGAGGCGGCATGTTGCTTCATAAAATAATCATAGACAAACTCACCATCAAATGATTTAGCATTACCTATACGACCTTTAATGTAACTAATCGCATTATCATCGTGATAGATTTCCTGTATGGTATTGAATTTCTCTAATTCAAAGCCATTTGCCAGTAGTTGAGTACTAGCTAACGCTAATATTATGCTTTTCATAGTATTTCCTTTAACATTTCAGCTTCTAGCTCTCTTCTGGAACGATAGTCATCTCTAAAGTTCATTAAATTTGTATGCGCCGATTTCCAATCTTGATTGGTGACTTGTCTCCAAAAGTTAGGAGTTTTAATTTTTGAACTACCATATTGATACTCCACGGATGCAATAATCGTTTGTTCTTGGTAAGGTATACAATTAAATTTTACATTGCTATCCGAATTATATTTAGTCATCAGTCTTTCTGTGGCTTGAACTTTATTATTTAGGTAGATCTGTTCAGCTTGCGCTTTTGTTATTGTCAACGGCTTTTTAGCTAAGAACTTTTCAGCTTCTTCTTTTTTATAGCCAAGATAGGGTACTAGTTTATCAATTAATTCAATATCTAAATCAATATTTATAAGATCTTGTTTATTTCTAGCACCTAAATCAAAACCAACAGAAATCGTTACACCACTTTTACTGCCTTTTGGATCTGGTACATAAGCAGTCAGCTCCATTCCGCCCTCTAACACTTTAATAAAGTCAAAATCTATTTTCTCAGCACAATCATTATGTTGATTGCAATCAGAGCACAAATCTTCAGTAGATTCATTATCTTCATCATTCGCTGCCGTACCAGCTGCGCTATTACTTGTATTATTAGTGCCACCAGCACTACTCTCAGAACCCTCACCACTTTCACTGACCACACCCTGCGTTTGCACCATTTCTATTGCGGTGTAATCAAACTCCACTTCCTCAATATCAGTGACTTGAAGCGTTGCGGCCTGTTTAATGACTTCCCCCGTTTCTGGGCAGATGGCCTCGTCTAATGTTAGTGCAACCTCTGGTTTTTTAACTTTACAAGTCGATCCCACTTTCTCTAAATTAAGAGTAGCGCCCCCGCCCCTAGCTTTTATAAAGAGTGAGATTCACCTTAGCACCTACCAAATGCACGCCTGCGGGATCCACTTTCAAAAATCTGCCGATTTAACAATGCCTGTCCATGTTATTCGGTCCATGTTATTCGCATCACTACTCACATCAATACTTGTATTTGTTATTACAAAGCTCAGGTTCTATGACGTATTTAACCCCCATGGCTGGCATATAACCTAAAGGTGTCCCAGAGCAGCGAATGTAGCCTTTTTCCTCTAATGAACCGCTATAATAAATCATAAATACAGTGTTCGATAAAAGAGATACAACAAAACCCAATATCATTGAATAACTCCACCTTTTTTGGATATGTAGAGGCGCTTGCTTTCCCGTCACTAAAACATATCCCCCCAAAATAACCATACAAAACAAAAAAGCAGGCCCTGTCATTAAAAAAACATCAAATCGACTAAATACCATGATATTTTCATAATCAAAAAGTGCATTAAATGATCCCCAACCAAAATAACTTGATGCAATCGCGATACCTGAAAACAACACAATTGAATACAGACCTACTAAGCGCTGCTTCTCTTTAACAAAATCAATACACATCAAAATTTAATGAGTTTTCTTCTTACACAGCTGAGGTTCTTTAACATATTTAACCCCCATCGCTGGCATATAGCCTAAAGGTGTTCCAGAGCAGCGAATATACCCTAGCTTTTCTAAACGGGAAGTATGATAAACAGATATAAAAATCATTAAAATAAATCCCAAAACTGTAGATAAAATCATTGGCTTTACAAGTCTTACCCCATATTTATGCGGTAATTCTTTACCAGTAAATACAATATGAGATGGGAAAATAGTCACTAATAGCATCGGTATAGAAAAAATCGCTATCGCAACGCCACCTCTTACTATAATAATGACATCATCAAGCTGAGAGTTTTTAGTATATAAGGTACAACCAAGCAAAAAAATACCTACTGTCAATAACGCCCCTAATATCATTCCGAAGATAGATTTCAAATATATTGTTTTTGTCACAACTAAATACATTACAACATCCTTGGTTTTATTTTATCTAAAGATTGACGAACGTATTGCTTAATTTCTTGTTCAATCACTTTTTCCCCTTGTTCCAGCATACCATCGATCAACATAGCCCCCAAATCCCAAAAACCGTCTTCAATCTCACGTGCCTTCTCAACAACTTCTTGCTGGGCTTTTTCAAGTGATTCAACTACTTTATCCGTTATCCCATTATCTTCGTCAACCAAATTCAAAAATATTGATGTTGCCGTTCCAACTACAATAACTAAATTAGCCGCAACAAAAGGCGTCGCTAATAAAGCACCCACTCCCCAAGTAATGGCTGAAACAATGCCAATCTTAACCACATCGGTAGCAAGGGAGCCAAGATATCGAGCCAATTCTTGCTCATCATTCAGAATGAAGTCCAGTGTGCGATAAGCGGCTGCCACATAAAACGTTAATACACCACCTTGTTTAATGGAATTGGCTAATCCATATTTCCCGATCCCTAATTGCACCACTTTCATGTTCTTGAGACCATAAGCTGGGGCATTGAGTACTTTGCGTATGCCAGCATATCCCGTAAATTTAATCATTTCCGTTCCGGTTTTGTTGACATAAGTCGTTGCTTTAATGCCTAAGTTGCCAAACTGGGAAATAATCATAGATGTGGTGACCACATCCTTACCGTTCACCCCATAACTAATGACTATTTGACCTGTTGTGGTATTCGTCACTTCTTTCCATGTGGATTTCACGTCATCCCAACCTAAGGCTTGTAATGCCTCAAACGCCTCACCAACATTCAGTAACATCACGTGTTGATTATTCGCCTGTAATAGGTTTTGTAAGTCGTTATCTGGGAAGGTACGAGTATTGATAACCGCTAATTCTTCAGCCTCTTCTGTTTGGCTATTACTTGAGCTATTAGCTGAATTACCAGCTTGATTGGAAGCACTTGCTCCGCCTCCAGTCCCATAATTGCTTTGTGCATTCGCACTACCAGCCCCCTTCCACATTGCCCCTTGAGACTGCTCCAATTCTACGGCCTCGTACTCAAATACCACTTCATCACTTTCGACGGCTTCCATAATCGCGGCCTGTTTAATAACTTCACCTGTTTCAGGGCAGATGGCTTCATCTAATGTCATTGCTGCTTCAGGCTTTTTCACCTTACAAGCCGATCCCACTTTCTCTAAATCAAGAGTAGCGCCACCGCTCCCAGCTTTTATAAAGAGTCAGATTCACTTTCGCCCCCACTAAATGCACGCCTGCGGGATACACTTTCACAAATTCTATCGCACTCAGGCTTATCTAAAATTTTCTGTGCTTATTTGTTCTTGCTTCTTTTTAATTAGCCTCAATGTATAATCATCATTTTTATAATATTTTAATAACGCTGGTAAATCTTCTGGGTATTCTGTTATCAACACTCTAGTTGCCAATTGAGGGATCGGTTCCATATATTTACCATCTCGTTCACATAATAAAATTAATGTTTTCGTATCAAATTTATGGGGATGCTTCAATAAATGCCGTAATAACATTACTTTTAAATGGTCAGAACCTTGCTCATTTTCATCATCAATTAATATATATTCTATATAACTTGAACGAATGAAGCTCGGTGTAACATCGAGAGCAACATCATAAAGATTTTGACTAGCATTAATTGCAAAAAAAATAAAAATCAAGACTAAAAAGCCAAATAAAATTCGCTTAGTCTTTTTTATCATTCCCATTAAAATATATTCCTTAAATGCGTAATTTGCTCAAACGCTCCGCGTAACTCATCACGTTTATCATTATTAAATTCACCATGTGTTTTAATAAAGTCCCCAGTGATGTTATAACGCTTCTGTAACGTTCCAATTAATTGCTTAACAGCTCCAAATTGACTTGTAGATAGTGCCTTATTGGTATGTCTAGTCCTAAAATAGGTTGACGGTTTTTATTAAGCCAGTTGGAACCCCCGACTGGCTTTTTCATGTACTTC
>NZ_CANLKR010000054.1 GCF_947491715.1 uncultured Shewanella sp.
GTTGCTGCATCGACAATACACCAGATATGCAAGAGCACACCTATAATAGGAGGGATAATAAATATCCACATTGCGTAAGCGGCGCCAATAAAGACAAAACATTGTGATGAGCGGCTCAATTTTTATAGGTTGCTGCATCGACAATACACCAGATATGCAAGAGCACACCTATAATAGGAGGGATAATAAATATCCACATTGCGTATGCTGCCCCAATAAAAACAAAAAACAATAGGGCGGCCAAAACACGTCCTTGTACCAGTTGCCCAAGACCAGGAATGAAAAAGCTAGCGATGGCTGCAATGACATTACCTGCTGAACCTTGTTGAGACATAGATCTACCTTTGTAATTTGTTAATATAAACTTATATGGTTAAAGATACTTAAGCAACTAGGGCAAAAGCAAGAGAAACCTTATGAATAAAATGATTAATATTAAACAGCTTATTAGTTTGTTTCGGGGTTTTTGGGATTTTTTTGTGCATTTACTCGCAAGATTAAAAACAGATCAAGTGAATATTCGAGCAGGACATTTAGCCTATGTAACCTTATTATCTTTAGTGCCTTTAGTGGCCGTTATGGTGTCTATGTTATCCGCTTTTCCAGTGTTTGTTGGTCTTAGAGATGAAATAGAAGGTTTTGTTTATAAGAACTTTTTACCTGCTGCAGGTGATACAGTTCAAGTCTACTTGAATGAGTTTGTTGAAAATGCTTCAAAGGGAACGACAGTCGGGATTGCCGCCTTAGTGCTGGTGGCTATTTTCTTGATCTCTGCGATTGATAAGGCGCTCAATAGTATTTGGCGAACCAAGGAGAAAAGGCGGAGTGTAGTGTCTTTTTCTATGTATTGGATGGTGTTGACCTTAGGTCCTGTACTGGTGGGGGCAAGTTTAGTGGCGAGTTCTTATATCGTGTCGCTTAAAATTTTCAGTGACACCGATTTTGTTAATGTTGCTCCCTTAGTGAAGCGTTTACCTATGCTTTTTTCTATGGCTGCATTTTTATTGCTATATATGGTTGTACCAAATCAGAAGGTGAAATTTCTTCATGCGTTATTTGGCGCGCTTGTTGCGGCGCTTCTCTTTGAACTCAGTAAAAAGGGTTTTACTTTGTACGTCACTCAATTTCCAACCTATGAAGCCATTTATGGGGCGTTAGCCTCTATTCCCATTTTATTTGTTTGGGTTTATTTATCTTGGGTGATTGTATTAATTGGGGCAGAAATTACAGCGGCTTTGCCTGAACATATCGATCAACAATTACAGAAACTCATTGCAGAGGTAGATGAAGAGTAAGCGTTTAGTGTATTTTAAGATATTTATGTCAAATAGAAGCGAAAAATAGAAATGATAGCTTTAATTCAAAGGGTTAAGCATGCAAGTGTGGAAGTTAATGGCATAGTTTGCGGTGAGATAAAGCAAGGTTTATTGGTGCTATTAGGTGTAGAAAAGGAGGACAATCAGGAAAAAATGCAAAAACTGGCTAAAAAAGTGATGCAATATCGCGTGTTTTCAGATGAAAATGGCAAGATGAATTTAAATTTACAGCAAATCTCAGGGGAATTATTAGTTGTTTCCCAGTTTACGCTTGCTGCAGAGACAAAAAAAGGATTGCGCCCTAGCTTTTCGGGGGCGGGAACGCCTGAACAAGCCGAAGTCCTATATAATGATTTTGTTAAATATTGTAGAAGTGAGGGCACGACTACCCAAACTGGGCAATTTGCTGCCGATATGCAAGTGTCTTTGGTTAACGACGGACCGGTGACTTTTCAGTTGCGAGTGTAAGTTTTTTGAATTTTATTTAAGATAAGGTAAATGATGAGTGCTCCGTTCATTGACACAAAAAATATATTAAAAGAATTAACCGCAACTTGGTATGAAACGATCCCCTTAAGTGAGTTTATGCAAGTCAGCGCGGATACATTTGAAGAGCAAACCTTATCTGTTTCTGCGCCACTGGCACCCAATATCAACTTACACCAGACTATGTTTGCTGGCAGTATTTATACCTTAATGACATTAACTGGGTGGGGATTGGTGTGGTTGAAGCTAAAGCAACATAAAGTCAGTGGTGACATTGTTTTAGCTAAGGCGGATGTGAGATATATCGCTCCTATTCATGGGCAAGCTAGAGCCCTAGTCACTTGGCCAAATATTGACTTATCTGGGTTTGAAAAAAGCCGCCGATTGAAATGCCCATTACTTGTTGAGCTTTATTGTGCTGATAAGCTGTGCGCATCTTTTAAAGGCGTTTATGTGGCCACTCCAGTAACGTGAAATGAGACTTAACCTTTCTATTTTTTAGTTTCTTTATGACAATTTAATGCGTTTTTATTCTAATTACTTGGTTGTTAGAATTGGACTCATAGTAAAGAGAAATGGTCTCTTTACCGCACTTTTGCACAATTTGAAGGTAACTTTTCATGTTATCTTCAAGGCAATAATGGAGTCGATGATGTCTAAAGTATTAGTATTAACTTCAAGTATATTAGGTGATAAATCTAAATCAAATCAGATGATTGATTATGCCGTTGAGCAATTGTCCTTTCGAAATATTGCAATGACAATTAGAGATTTAACAACCAGTGGATTACCTACATTGGATGGAGAACTGGCTGCGGGCTTGCGAGGTGAAGAGCATTTGAGTCTTCGTCAGCAATCTGTCATAAAGCTAGCTGATAGCTTAGTGCAAGAGTTAAAAAGTCATGAACAGATTATTATAGCAGCCCCTATGTATAACTTTACTGTTCCCACTCAATTGAAGCAATGGATTGATCTTGTGGCTAGGGCGGGGGTCACCTTTCGTTATACCGATAAGGGACCCGTAGGGTTATTGAAGAATAAAAAGGCGATCGTTATCACGACGCGAGGTGGTGTGCATAAAAATAGGGCTAGTGATCATCTCGTGCCATATTTAAAAACTGTTCTAGGATTCATTGGCATTGAAAATGTAGAGTTTGTGTATGCTGAGGGGCTAGCTATGGACGATAGTATAGCGAGGGAGAGTATAGAGAAAGCTAAGTCTGCAATGAATACATTATTGGTATGAATTAACATGTTTAGTTGGTTAATCATTCACAGTCATTGTTATTCTTTCTGTGAATGAGTATGGCTGACTCGTATACTTTTAAGATCAAACAGGGCGTAACAGGTAACGATTAAAAAGCAGATTGCGGGGATCATGTAGGAGAAACTGACATTGTATTGATCAATCAGTAAACCTTGAACCATAGGCATTAAAGCGCCGCCCAACATGGCCATGACTAAACCGGCTGCGCCAAATTGAGTGTCCTGTTTGAGCCCTTGCAGTGCAATACCATAAATAGTTGGAAACATTAGAGACATACAAGCGGATATTGCAACGAGCGCATAAACACCGTAGAGAGTTGGTGTGAACATCATATAAATGGACAAACTCGCTGCGATTATTGTCGAGAAGGCAAGTAATGAAGTGGGTTTAATATAGCCCATTAACCAAGTCATGATAAAGCGAGAAAAAAGAAAAGTGAGCATGCTGTATTGCAAATAGGTGCCAGCTTCTTCAGCATTTACCGAGATGGCATTCATGACATATCTTATTGTGAACGTCCATACACAAGTTTGGGCGGCCATATTAAAAAATTGAGCCATTACGCCATATTTATAATGTCGATTTTTCATTAAATGGGAGAAGGTAGAGAGGAATCGTATTTTAGGATGCTTTGTTAATGAAGGCGAAGAAGAGACAGCGGGTGCCTTATTTACTGCAATGGCTACCCAAGTGAGTAACAAGGCGAATGCCATACCAACATAGGGGGTCATAACCGCATTTAGTTCGCTGGTTTGTATGGATGTTAGCTGCTCAATGGGCATGTTCATGCGTTCTTGAGCTGTTGCTGGATTTAAATGAGGAAGAATAAAGCTGGCCGCAAGAAAAACGCCAATATTTGTTCCTATGGGATTAAAAGATTGCGCAAAGTTGAGTCTTTTCGTGGCATTTTCACTTGGCCCCATAGTAATGACATAAGGGCTTGCAGAGGTTTCTAAAATAGAGAGTCCTCCTGCTAGAATAAAAAGTGCGGTGAGAAAGTAGCCATATGAAAGCGATTGACTGGCTGGATAAAATAGAAAAGCGCCGATAATGGCCAGTCCTAATCCTGTTAGCACGCCTGTTTTATAAGAATAACGCTTATTGATCATGGCTGCTGGAATGGCTAAGCAAAAGTAAGCACCATAATATGAAAATTGAACTAATGCAGATTGAACACTGGACATCGTAAAAATTTGACTAAAAACTTTCACCAATGGATCGGTCATGTTGGCCGCCACACCCCATGCAGCAAAGCAAATGATCAATAAAATAAAAGGCAGCCGCATAGTGGGGAAAATAAGGGGAACTTTTTTCATTCTGTTGTTCACTACATTTTATAATTGTGACTTATCTATTAATCATTAGCATTTGTGACTGTATTGGTAAATAAATCTTCGGCTTTTTATTGTTTATATTGTACGGGATAACGTAATGGCTGTTATTTTTTTACGATGAAAGATCATTTAGTCATTATTTTTAATATAAAGGGGCATTTTTAGTCTCTGAATGTAATAATATGCAGCGCAAATACTTAGCCAAAGCGTTTATTATTCAAAACTCTTCATCTCAATCTAAAGTTTCGGTGTCGATTTAGACGTCGGGAGCCATACCATTTTATTCAATGACATGGGAAGCAATGCTGCATTTAATGGTGTTGGTTTTAATACATTTGATCGTTAGCTATAGGGCTGTGGCTCTGGGCGTGAATAAAGATGAGGCTTCAACGAGAGCAGGTAATTTTTATGTCGGTGATGTCAGCATAAAATACTTTCCTAAACTTAATATATTTTAAGTTTAGGAAAGTATAAAGCAAATGTTAGTTTGTATTTATTGATTGAAATAAACGATAAGTAACTTGTCCAGCTGCTTTTTCTTTAAGCTGTGTCCAGCTTTGTGGAATATTGAGCGATGATAACGATATTTCTGTTTCGGTTTCCAGATAAATTAACGCATCTGGTGCCAACCATTGCTGAGCGGTGAGTTGTTCAATACAGGGGGCCGCAAGTTGTTGCCGAAACGGCGGGTCGATAAAGATAATATTAAAGGGCTCACTCGGTGGAGTCTTGAGTAAAGTCAGTGTATCACCTTTTATGACGTGGCCTTGTTCACATTCTAATGTGGTTAAGTTCTGTTGCAATTGCTTGGCGGCAGAGGATTGCAATTCAAACATCTGTGCGAAGGCGGCGTACCGTGATAAGGCTTCAAAACTGAGTGCACCGCTGCCAGTGAAGCAATCTAATACTCGTGCGCCTACCACATTTGCATTGAGCCAGTTAAACAGGGTTTCTTTAACGCGATCTGTGGTTGGACGTAAACCTTCTAAATCATGAATGGGTAAACGACGTGATCGCCATTGTCCTGAAATGATACGAACTTGACCCATATTTGGTTTTTTTTTGGTCATTTTGCCCTCATGATTTTGCCTGAAGAAAGAAAGTGGTAGACTGTCACGCTTTGATTTAAGGTCGGTATTTTATATTAAAGTGAGCATAAAAGGTGAGATACCGTCGTTTTGTCGATTAACATCTCTATTTTAATGTATCATTGAGGTGTTTTTAGGCGTCTTTTATCCTAATTGCATTATATATTCGTTATTTGAGCACTGGTATCCAACATGGCAAAAAAAGGTTTTTTTTCTTGGTTTCGTAAAGATAAATCTAAAGATGAAATCAAGGCTGCACCAACAGAAACGGTAATAGAAGATAAAGTACAGAATGAAAAAGAGCAGCTTGAGGCAAGGGCGTTAGAAGAAGCTAAGGCTGCACAAACACAACAAGAAAAAGTTGACAGTGAAGTTGTCAAGGAGGCAGAAAAGGCTCGCTTGGATGCATTAAAAGCTGAAGAAGAACAATTGGCTGCAGAAAAGGCGGCTGATGAACAAGCGCGCCAAGCGTTAGAAAGGGCAGCGATAAAAGCTGAAGAAGAACGGTTAGCTGCAGAAAAAGCGGCTGCTGATGAACAAGCGCGTCAAGCGTTAGAAAGAGCAGCGATAAAAGCTGAAGAAGAAAGGCTGGCCGCAGAAAAAGCGGCTGCTGATGAACAAGCGCGTCAAGCCTTAGAAAGAGCAACGGTTAAAGCTGAAGAAGAACGGTTAGCTGCAGAAAAAGCGGCTGCTGACGAACAAGCGCGTCAAGCGTTAGAAAGGGCAACGGTTAAAGCTGAAGAAGAACGGTTAGCTGCTGAAAAAGCGGCTGCTGATGAACAAGCACGCCAAGCGTTAGAAAGGGCAACGGTTAAAGTTGAAGAAGAACGGTTAGCTGCTGAAAAAGCGGCTGCTGATGAACAAGCACGCCAAGCGTTAGAAAGGGCAGCGATAAAAGCTGAAGAAGAACGCTTAGCTACAGAAAAAGCCGAGATAGAGGAACAAGCCCGCCAAGCGTTAGAAAGAGCAACGGTTAAAGCTGAAGAAGAACGATTAGCTACAGAGAAAGCAGAAAATAATGAGCAAGAAGTCCAACCAGAGCCACAAGCGAAACCGGCTAAAGAAGGCTTTTTTGCTCGTTTAAAGCGCGGATTAAAGCGAACCAGTGACAATATTGGTAGCGGTTTTATTGGGCTTTTTCGTGGTAAAAAAATTGATGATGATCTATTTGAAGAGTTAGAAGAGCAATTATTAATTGCCGATGTGGGTGTCGAAACCACCACTCGCTTAATTGATACTTTAACCGATCTGGCAAGTCGAAAGCAGTTAAAAGATGGTGAAGCGTTATATGATTTGCTTAGAGAAGAAATGCAAAAAACCTTAGAGCCTGTGTCTGTGCCGTTAGTACCTGAAAATAATGATGGGCCTTTTGTCATTTTAATGGTGGGTGTCAATGGTGTGGGTAAAACAACCACCATAGGCAAGTTAGCGAAACAATATCAGGCACAAGGTAAGTCGGTGATGCTGGCTGCTGGAGATACCTTTAGGGCGGCTGCGGTGGAGCAATTACAAGTGTGGGGGCAGCGAAATGATATTCCTGTGGTTGCTCAACATACTGGCGCAGACAGTGCTTCAGTATTGTTTGATGCATTACAGTCAGCAAAGGCGCGTAACATCGATGTTTTGATTGCCGATACTGCGGGTCGATTGCAAAATAAATCGCATTTAATGGATGAATTGAAGAAAGTTGTGCGTGTCATGAAAAAGCAAGATGCGAATGCACCCCATGAGGTGATGTTAACGCTTGATGCCAGCACAGGGCAAAATGCGATTAGTCAAGCTCAACTCTTTAAAGAAGCGGTTGGTGTGACAGGGATCACTATTAGTAAGTTAGATGGTACGGCAAAAGGTGGTGTTATTTTCGCCATTGCCGATAAATTTGGTATTCCCATTCGTCATATTGGTGTGGGAGAGCAAATTGAGGATTTACGTACTTTTAATGCTAAAGACTTTATTGACGCTTTATTTAGCCAAGAGAGTATGGATAATCTCGACAAGTAACTAACTCATTAGTTGTCTGAATGAAAGGGGTCCAGGGAGAATGCATGATTGAATTTGAGCAAGTCAGTAAAGTCTATGCTGGTGGTCAAAAAGCACTATCAGATGTGAGCTTTCATTTAAAGGTGGGTGAAATGGCTTTTTTAACTGGGCATTCCGGCGCAGGAAAAAGTACCTTGCTCAAATTAATCACTGTAATAGAAAGAGCCAATGGTGGTCGTGTTGCGATTAATGGCTATGACATAGCAAAAGTGAAGCGAGATCAAGTGCCCTACCTTCGTCGTGATATTGGCATGATTTTCCAAAACCATCATTTATTGATGAACAAGAGTGTGTTTGACAATGTCGCTTTACCTTTGATGATAGAAGGTTTTTCTCACGGCGAAATTCGCAAGCGAGTCGCAGGTGCTTTAGATATGGTTGGTTTGTATGGCAAAGAAAGACATCAGCCCATAATGTTATCAGGGGGGGAGCAGCAAAGAGTGGGGATTGCTCGCGCTATTGTGAATAAGCCACCTTTGTTATTAGCCGATGAGCCTACAGGGAACTTAGATCCTAAGTTATCAATGGATATATTACGTTTATTTGAAACCTTTAATAACGCAGGTACAACGGTGTTAATTGCTACTCATGATTTGGGGTTAATTGCGCGAATGAAATATCGCACTTTGACCCTAAAACAAGGAAAAATGCTAGGAGCACAAGAGCTAGCGCACCAGTAAATGATTATTATTTTATCTTATCTGTAAAGGAGAGTGATTGTGACGTTGAAAGGAACGTATTCATGAGTCAATCTAAGCCTATTTCACTTAATCGCAGTAAGCTTCCTTTATCGGGCCGTTTTATCATGTTTTTCGTACGTCATGTTCAACATGGCATGACGAGCATGGGCGAGTTGTGGCGTAATCCTGTGTCATCGTTAATGACTATGCTGGTGTTGGGTTTGAGCTTAAGCTTACCAGCTGCTCTACAAGTGCTTGTTAAAAATGCTGAGGCGATTACGCATTCATGGAACAGTGCTGCTGAAATCTCATTGTTCATTGAAAATCAGCCTAGTGAGAAGACGATGCAAAGTCTATTGACACGCATTCAGTCTTATCCTGAAGTCAGTGAGGTTAATTACATTGATCGTTCACAAGCTTTGGCTGAGTTTCAGCGTCTTTCAGGCTTTGGTGAAGCACTATCTTATTTAGATTCGAATCCTTTGCCAGCTGTGATTACGGTTATTCCTACCTTGCATTATTCAAGCCCAGAAGGGGCGAGAAGGTTGCTGACGAAATTAGAACAAGAGTCAGAAGTGAGTTTTGGTCGTTTGGATATTGAATGGTTAGAGCGTTTGCAAGCGATATTAAATTTACTTGAACGAACGGTGTTAGCGATTGCTACCTTGTTGGTGCTGGCAGTGGTTTTAGTCATAGGAAATACTATTCGACTCGCCATTATGAATAGGCAAACAGAAATTGAAGTGATGAAGCTGGTGGGAGCCACAGAAGCTTTTATTCGGCGACCCTTCCTTTATACCGGCATTTGGTACGGTATTATAGGTGGGGTACTGGCTTGGCTAATTATTAATATCTTAGTATTATATTTGTCATCGGCATTAGGAGAGCTTTTAGGCTTGTATGGCAGTGAATTGAAAATGCAATCATTAACCTTTTCAGAATTAATTCAATTGGTTATATTGGCTTCTTTTCTTGGATGGTTAGGTTCTTATTTGTCTGTCAGGCAGCATTTAAAGGCAATTGAACCTTCTTAGTTTGTTTGCATTACTTGAGCAAGAAAAGTAGATGAACCAGACTTCATTTGCATTTGAGTTATCTTGTTGTAAAAATAAACGCTAGAAGAGATCGGTGATAATGAAAATAGCGATCTTTATCACATAGAGTAATAGACCATTTGAGTATAATTAAGTGAGATTTACTTAGTAGAATAGTTGACATATTCTGTCAGATAGTCGATAGTTCTTCAACCTGCTAGCAGTCTTGACTGAAGCAGTATATCGATAGAGTTTAAGTACAGTTAGGAGCGTGAATGACTGATCAAACGCAAACAATGGCACTAATGGTTCCTCAAAGTAGTGGTAGCTTAGAGTCTTATGTTCACTCGGCCCAAAGTATTAGTATGCTTGAGCCTGAGCAGGAATATGAGTTGGCGAAACGTCTTCAAGAAACGGGTGACTTGCAAGCGGCAAAGCAGTTAATTATGTCTCATTTGAGATTTGTGGTTCATGTTGCTAAAGGTTATTCAGGTTATGGCTTACCGCAAGCGGACTTAATCCAAGAAGGCAATATTGGCTTGATGAAAGCGGTTAAGCGCTTTGATCCTGATGTTGGTGTGCGTTTGGTGTCTTTTGCTGTGCATTGGATAAAAGCGGAAATACATGAATATGTCTTGAAAAATTGGCGTATTGTAAAAGTGGCAACAACAAAAGCCCAACGTAAGTTATTTTTCAATCTACGTAAAGCAAAGAAACGTTTAGGCTGGTTTAGTGACGCTGAAGTGAGCATGGTGGCCGAAAATTTAGGTGTATCGAAAGCGGATGTGACTGAAATGGAGTCGCGTATGGCGGCACAAGATCCTGCGTTTGATTTGTCTAGTGATAATGATGATGAGCACGATTTTGCGCCAATGCACTATTTAGAGGATCATTCTTCTGATCTGGCTTCGCAAGTTGAAAATGATAATTGGGACTCTCAAAATCATTCCCGTCTGTTGTCAGCAATTAAAACGTTAGATGAACGCAGCCAGCATATTTTACAAGCGCGCTGGTTAAATGATGAAAAGGCAACGCTACAAGAATTGGCTGAAACTTATCAGGTATCAGCAGAGCGTATCAGGCAGCTTGAAAAGAATGCCATGAATAAATTAAAAGGTCGAATGGAAGCGTAATTATTCGACGTTTATTTAAAAAAAACCTGCTACGGCAGGTTTTTCACTTTTAGCCTTGATTGTCTATCCATTCACTCATCACGACATGGGTTTTTATTTTAATAATATCTGTCTGCGCATCAATAAACTCTCTGATTTCATGAAGCCTTTGCATCGATTTTGCTTGTACATAGACTAACAAATCCATATCGCCAGTGATCCCACGGCAGGTAATGACTTCAGGAATCGCTTGAAAAACATGGATCACGTCTGCACATCGTGGGCAGTGATGTTGAATTTCAAAATAAGCAGATACGCCCACTTTTTGAGATTCACTTAACAGTACTTGATAGCCTCGAATAACCCCTGTTTGTTCCATTTTCTTTATTCTCTCGGATACCGCTGAACGGGATAAACTCACTTGTTCAGCAATCCCTGAGATGCTTTGTCTAGCGTCTTGTTTGAGTGTATTCAAAATGGCAGAGTCAAATTTATCCATGTGGGTCTTTAAGGCAGAATGCGCCAATGTCGAGAGAATTCCGTCATTTTAACGGAAATGGTGTGAGTATGACAGGGTTGAACATCAGACTTTGGGGGGAAGTCTATTTATAATAGACTGATTATCAATCAGTTAAATAGTGTAAGAATCATCGATGAAAGGAAAGATTGGGTGTTGGCAAGGTGCGGGTTTAATGGCCACAACTTTGCTAGGTACAGGTGTTTTTATTTTACCGCAATTGACCATAGAGGCAGCAGGGAATGGTGCATTAATTGCTTGGGCATTGCTTACGGCGGCGATTATCCCTATCACTTTAGTATTTGGTCGCTTAGCAGGTGCTTTTCCTCATGCAGCAGGTCCTGCATACTTTGTTGAGAAAGCATTTGGACAAAGTGCGGGGCGAACCATTGGCCTCATGTTTGTCCTTGTTGTGCCATTAGGGGCACCCGCTGCAATTTTGATGACTTTTCAGTTTGTAAATGAGTTAGTGGCGTTATCAGGTTGGTTTCAGGTGGGGGTAGAACTATTACTTCTTTGTGTATTGTTTTTTTTGAATCAAAAAGGCATTCAGGTCTCGGCAAAAATGCAGTTTATGCTGACCTTAGGTGTTGTGGCGGTAGTCGTTGGATTATTTGGCTCAGTAGGGACTAATATTGGTGATATTAAGAGGTTTACTACACATATTGAGGCAGACATCAATTCGATTGCTATTGCTGCCAGTATTGCTTTTTGGAGTTTTTTAGGTGTGGAAGCGATGACACATCTGGCTAATGACTTTCGCAATCCTAAAAAAGACATGTTACCAGCAATGATGATTGGCACCGTGTTAGTCGGGCTTGTTTATTTGGGTTGCACTTTGCTGTTATTACTGGTGCCGACAAATAGTGGCGTTGCTATGGTGGGAGTCATTAATCAACTTTTTGGTGGTTATGGGGCGCAAATAATTGGCATTCTAGGTATTGCAAGTGGTTTGGCGACGGTGAATGTTTACACTGCAAGTGTATCGCGACTTATTCACAGTTTTAGTCATGAAGGTGTATTACCGCAGTATTTTTCGACATTGAATGGAAGTGGGTTACCTGCAAGAGCATCAAACACAGTACTTGTTGTTATGGCATGTGTTATTGTGATGACTTATATGACAGGGCAAGAGTTAGACGATCTTATTTCGTGGACGAATGGTGTTTTTGTGATTATTTACTTAGCCTCTATGTTGGCGGCAGGACGGTTATTGAGTAAAGGCTATTGGCCATTGGTGTTAACAAGTTGTGTGTTATGTCTAGTGCTTGCGGCCGCCTTAGGCACTAATATGCTCTACGCGGTATGTTTGCTCTTTGTCTTATTTGGTGGCTTGGAGTGGCGTAAACAACATAATAAGCGCAGGCAAGCCGCCTTAGCTTAAATTTCGAGCCATTTTATTAAAGCCACATAAAGTGGCTTTTTAGTGTTTATCTTTGAGTGCAAGATTACGCATTTGTATGAGTTCACTGTGTTTTAAATAAAGCAATTCAGCCATTCGACGGATCAATTGATCTTCATATTGGCATAGATGACCATCGGCATAAGCTAAACGCCACATGGCTAAAATTAATTGTTGTTTCTGCTTAATAGAGTATTGGTTATTGATTTCTGATGTGAACTCAAAAAGAGACGTGCTTTTTTTCTGTTTGTTTTTTGCTTCATTAATCAGTTGGTTAACTTCATCCTTGTTTAACTTCAGTGTTTTAGAAAGCAGCTCTGGGAGTAATTTTGCTTCTTCAGCAGAAAAAGACTCATCGGCATAGATGACTTCTAATAGTAAGCAAGCTGCCGCTAAATTCAAGTGCTGAGCTTTGTCTTCTGGGGAAAGTTCTTGAGCATGAAAATTTAAGAACTGCTTTAATTTCTCTATCATAGTGATACTCAATGTTAAAAAGGATTAATGACACATTGGGCTGTTTATTTAAGATCGAGGGGATCTTGTGTGACCGTTAAAGGAGTTAATGCTTTCATGAGTAAGTCTGAACTGCCTTTGCTGCCATTGGTATTTAAATAATCTCCAAGAATATCCATCATAGGGTCAACCATCTCTTTGGACAAGCCCAATTGTTCAAAAGCATTGTATACCATAAGTCCTCCTTTTGCCGTTGGGCTGAGGTTGCCTAGTTGATTACTGAGTGTGGACAAGGGTGAGCTGTTATCTACCTCAGGGGTTGCTTGCAGTAAGCTATTAATATTAGGAATAGAATTGGCGATAGGGTCAAAGCTACTTCCCCCAAGACTTGACTTGGCCATTGACAGAAGACTGCCGAGCCCACCTTGGGCTTGTGCTTGGGTTATCCCTAATTGATCCATAGTTATTTGTACTAAATCAGCTTGGTTTGTGTTATTTGTCGTGGAGGTTTTATCTGCTTGAAGCATAGTGTTGGCTAAATTTTCAAGCTGGGCTGCATAAGCTGTGAAAGAGAAAATGCAGAGGAAGAGGGCTAAATGTAATTTAGTTAAGGATTTCATTGGCTGTTTTCCTATATCATTTGATATCCATAATTTTAGCTTTTTTGTGTCCTCAAGGAATTTTTTTTACACTAAGAACGCTATAATTTTAATCTTTGCATTGTGCATTCAGGTTAAAACTTGGGTATCCTTAGCACTAATTCGTTTTATCTACATTATTTATTGGAAAGACACATGTCATTGTCTGCAATTTTAAATCAAGCATTGAATTTTTTTAGAAATAATATCAGTCAACTAGCAACATTAACTATCCCTATTCTGTTGATCCAAGTCGGATTACAGATGTGGTTAAGTTTAGAGATCACTTCTGCTGATGAACAAAATCCGCAATTTGACGCAAGTCACATGATTGTGATGATGGTCTTATTACTGCTTTTTTCTTTGCTAATTGCAGCATTGACATTATTTTTAGAGTTACGTTCATTAGGACACAAGCCAAGTAATGCTTTAGTACTGAAAACCAGTTTAAACTTTGTGCCTGGTTTATTGCTGGCTGGAGTATTCTCGGGTTTAGCAATATTAGGGCCTTTCTTTATTTTAGCGGCTATAGCTCCCGTATTAGGTGTGATTGGCTTAGCGGCAAGTTTTTATATTTTTTCTCGTTTAGCGTTTGTGAATTTTATGGTTGTCGTGGAAAGGTTAACACCAATGGAAGCGATTAAGCGTAGTTTCGTTTTTAGTGGGCCTATTGTTTATAAAACGATGATGATAGCGAGTCTTTATATCCCCTTATTAATATTAGGGGGTGGGCTGGCAAAGCTAGTTGAAGGGGTTGGGTTACCAGTGCAATATTTGATGGATGTTGTGGTTGCTTTTCTTGGCTTATTTATTAATGTGGCGTTGTTTCGCTTATATATGGTATCACGAGAGCAAACAGACGAGAGTCAAAATATTAGCCATGACGGCGAATGAGGTGAGCCCAGTTCAGAAGAAGGAGATCTGTTGAACTGGGATAATCGACTATTGAATAATGTAAATTGAACCGCTCCCAAATGGATTACTTTTCATTTGGGTTGTGTTCAAAGGTACGACCCTGTGAGGGCGATGCATCAATATCTTGTGCTTGTTGATTGAGATCTTTGGCTTGTTGCTGACGAAAACGGGCTAATTGACGCTTTAAAAAAACACGTCCAAATAGCGCTAACGTGACAAAACTGATCGCCCCGAGTAATAGAATAAAGGGGAGAGCGATGAGGATCAGCGCAAGAAATAAAATACCGACCGCGAAGGAAGCCCAGCCACGAGCACCCGATAATCGATTTCGCAATTGGGCTTGTTGAAATTGGCTGTAAATCATAATGACTCCATAAAATTTGATGATTGGTGACTGGCGCTATTAATTTCAGGGCGCTTGCACCAATGTCAGTCTATATGTTGCACCTTGTGGCGCCTAGGATCACGTTAAATAAACTTAATATCTTATCATATACCGAAAATGAAGTGCTTCATAGCACTCTTGCTGGCTTATTCAGGTGAGATTTAAGTCATCAGGTTTCACAATTTGTGAAATGCTTTTACATATGGTGTCTTTAATCCATAAATGTCCAGGCTCCTCAGAATTACGGGTATGCCACAGTAGTACGTATGCCATGGAAGCAAAAGAAAGGGGTAAAGGTAGCTCAACTAATGGATAAAGTTTTTTTGCATGGCAAGCAAAGCTACTTGGCAGAGTAAAAATAAGATCGGTGTGGGCGCAAACGCTGGCTGCACCATAAAAGTCTGATACTGTTGTACTGAGGTTTCGCCGCAACCCTAAGTCGGCTAAATGATAATCGAGCATCCACCAATTATTGCCTTCGCAGCGGACTTGTACATGTTGCATGTTGAGATAATGCTTAAGATCCCATTGTCCAGATCTAACTATATTTAAAATAGGGTGATTTTTTCTGGCGAGACAAATTTGATGATCGGTGAATAACGTTTGGTGTTCAATACCTTCCGGCAATTGCTGGATCTGTAAGTTAGATTTTGGATGTAAGTCTCGTCCTGAAATACCAAAGTCAATTTGCCCTTGTTGAATGGCTTGCATGGATTTCTCAGTCCAAATATATGAGTCTAGTTTTAGATTGGGGGCTTGGTTGAGTAAAGGGCCAATAAAATATGGTATTAATGTATCGTAAGCACTTTCAACCATGGCAAATGAAAAATGTCGCTCACTATTTGTTGGTACAAATTGCGGTGCCTGTGTCAGTTGGTATATTTGCTGTAATAAGGGGGGGAGCTTTTTGGATAAATGTAGTGTGTGTGCTGTGGGTTTTAAACCGTGAGCGGTACGGATAAAGAGAGGATCACCTAAAGCTTCTCTTAATCGGTTTAAGCTTTTGCTTAAGGATGATTGGCTTAAATGCAGTCGATTAGCTGCTCGTGTCACGCTTTGCTCTTCAATCAATATTTGTAAAATCACCAGTAAATTTAGGTCGATTCGGGCTAAATTATCTAAATTCATAGATATTCCTTATAGGAAATATAGTTAGTAAATCATATCATTTCTATTCATAACATGAATTGGGTAAAATGATCGCTTTATAACCTAATTAAAGAGAGTTAACGTCAGCATGCGTCGTAATTTATTACCGATATTAATGTCTATGGTGGTATTAAGCCCACTCGCTATCGATATCTATTTACCCTCAATGCCAAACATGGCAATGGAATTCGGGGTATCGGCAAGTGAAATTCAATCGACTTTGGTGTTATTTCTTTTTGCAATGGGAACAGGTCAGCTATTAATCGGTCCATTAGCGGATCGATATGGTAGGCGGCCTATCGCGTTAGCCGGGATCTTGTTGTATTGCCTAAGTAGTTTGCTAGCAGCAACAGCAGTGGATTTTCATTGGTTACAAATAGCAAGAGTACTGCAAGGCTTGGCGGCGTGTGCAACATCTATTGTGGTGTTCAGTGCAGTGAGGGATAGTTTTTCTGCTAAAGATGGGGCCCACTATTACAGTTATTTAAACGGTATGATTTGTGTGATACCAGCATTGGCACCGACTTTGGGGGGCATGTTGGCGTTACAATTTGGCTGGCGTTCAACGTTTGTTTTTATGATGCTATATGCAACCTTGGTTATTATTTATGTCGGTTATCGTTTACCCGAAACCAGACCCGCGGAGACTATTTCAGAAGGCCCATTATACCGTTGGGCGAGATATAAACCTATATTGTTAGAGCCTCATTTTTTGTTTTATGCTTTTATTTGTATGGTTGGCATGACATCAATTTTAAGTTATGTATCTTATGCGCCAGTATGGATCATTGAACATTTAGGTTTGTCAGAATTGACGTTTAGTGGTTTATTTGCACTAAATGCAGTCATTAATATTATGGCTTGTTTCGCAGCTCCTTTGGTGATGAAACAGTTAGGCAATCGTGGCACTGTTATTTTGGCATTAGGATGTTTGTTTGTTGCTGGGAGCTTGCAATTGATTTTGAAAGAATGGGGCCCCAATAGTGGTTTTGAGGCCGCACTCAGTTTTATGCTGCCCATTCTTTTATTGTGCATTGGTTTTGCTTTGCTCTTAGGACCTGCGACGAGCATGGCTTTGTCTGTCTTTGGAGAAAGAGCGGGGACGGCAACCGCAATATTGGGATTCATACAAATGAGTGGCGCCTCTTTATTGGCAGGTTTAGTGCAACAAACCAGTTTAAGTGCACCTTATGCCGTGGGTTTAGTGATGTTAGTGTTATCCAGTATCTCAATCGGCATAATGAAAACAAAAAGTTTGTCTCATTGGCATGAGCAAAAAATATTGAGCGAATAATAATACCAATCTAGGTAAATAAATGATCAATTCAGAGTCGCTCAGGCGTTTCATTTCAAGGCGTATTTATGCCGTAATGGCAATCCCTTTCAAATGAATGCAACACAGAAGTGGAATGCCAGAGCGGCTCACTCTGTGCGAGTTTAAAAACGCGTTATGCTACGTTATCTATTTTTGATATAGAATAACTATTAGCTTCAAATAGCTGCCTTGCCTACCGCATTTTTAATTCTCGCTGAATAACCACTTATTTACTTAGATTGGTATTGCAGCGGCCAGCATTATGCTGGCCGCTTTATTGACTCTAACTGCAGTGCGTTTTAAAATCGTGCATCAAAACTGATACGGCCATAGGCGCCATCTAAACTGGGTTCCAGTTGTTTGGTGACTTCAAATCGCGCAGAAAATAAATCAGTCATACGCCAGAAATATGCAGCGGTGACATTATAGTCATTATCGTTGTCGTCATAATCATTATCGTCGGTATGATATTGACCACCGATGGAAAAAGATTGTGTAAGGTACCAATCGAGAGCTAAATCAAGATTATTAATGGAATCGGTAAAGTTTGAACTGTAGCCAACTAACTTTTGTTCATAGGAGGTATAAGTGTATTTTGCAGCCATATACAGTCCTGCAGTATGGACAAAATCGACGAAACTATTTGCGCCTATACCATAATTATTGCTGGTTGTTTTTAATTCCAAATCGGTGGTAAAAACAGTGCGGTAATTTTTTAAGTTGCCTCGACGATAATCGAAATAGATTGACGAGCTAGGGTCAAAGTAATAACCGATCGCGCCAATATAGCCATCTGACTTATAATCTTGTACGGTAAAGTTTCTATCGATATCCATACCGTAAAAGTCATCATAGTCACCTAGACTGAAATAGCCATCAACTTCATAGTCTTTTAGCTCAGTCTTATAATATTTTGCGGCAATGAAAATTTTAGAATCAAAAACATACTCAATGTCGACATGGTAATCTTTACCGTTGCCATTAAATCCCGCAAAATGAGTACCGAAATTTGTTTTTTGAGCGAGTTCGCCACTTAATGCGTAGGGAACAGTGCTTTGGTTTACACCGTCGCCCCCAAAGTAACTTCGCTGGCTTAGACCATATCGCCCGTCTGAAAAATCTTCACTGGATGAAGAATAATAGGCTTGAATTTCATGCTTATAATTATTGTCATCTGCTGCAATCGCGGCAGATCCTGTTAAGCTAAGTAAAATAGCAATAGCGGTTGTACGTTTCATAATCATCTCCCTTTTGATGAGACTAGGAGGCGAGTATTATTAAGGGTACAACTTAATCCATAAATTTATTTTGGCATTGAGTTAGTTAACTCATACCTACGCTCCCAGCCTTGTGAATATAGACTAGAAGTGTAAAACTCGCCAATATCAAAATTGAGATTTTTATCGCGCTATATCGATTATTTAATGAAGAGAATTATCTTGTGTCACGTGAGAAATGTGTAAAGTGTCAATATCCAAAGATAGCGTGTATTTGTGAGAGTATAACGCAGCTTAAAATGACGAATGAAGTGATTGTTTTACAAGATCCGAGTGAAGTGAAACATGCTAAGAATACCGTAAAATTACTGGCATTAGTGATCCCTAACGTGACTATTGTTGTGGGGGAGACGCCTGAGGATTTTGCTGAAGTAAGAGATACTTTAGCGCAGAGTCAAAAAGCAATATATGTTATATATCCAACTCAAGACAGTAGGTGTATTGATAAAGTTAAGCCCGTTAAGGATGCGGTTTTGATTTTTTTAGATGGTACTTGGCGTAAGGTGTTTAAAATGATGGCGCTAAATCCTTGGCTTGAACAATATCCTGCTCTGCATTTAAATTTAGATGCGTCTTCTCAGTATAAAATACGTAAAGCTCCACGTGTTGATAGTTTATCCACCCTTGAAGCTGTGGCGCTTAGCCTGAAGACAATTGATAACCAACTCGATGTGGCCCCTTTATATAATGCACTCAATGCAATGGTAGAAAAACAGCTTCAGTTCATGCCGGAAGCGGTGAGAAAGCGTTATGATAAATGATTAATGTATACTTCCCGTGCAGTAATTGTTGCACGGGAGAAAGGGGAAAATGATTAGAATCTGGCATTGACGCTTAAGTTGCCGTAAACACCATCTAAGTCTGGTTCAAATTGCTTAATGATGTTAATACGGGCAGATAACACATCGTTTAAGCGTAAAAAGTATGCGGTACCGACACCATAGTCATCGTTGTCACTGTTATTATCATCAGTATGGTAGTAACCGCCAACAGACCAAGAGCGGGTAAAATACCAGTCGGCTTTTAGATTAAAGTTATTACTGTTTTGTGTTGTTTTGCCTGTATAAGTACCATTATATTGTAATTCAGTATCAGCATACTGGTAATTGGCATCAATATAAATACCTTCAGTCACAGTCATGGGGACTAAGGTTCTTAGGCCTAAACCGTAATAGTGGCCTGTGGTATCGGCATTGTATAAAGAATTGTCTTCCTTCCCATCGTTATATTGATAGGATAAATAAACCTCACTGGTTTTGTTTAAGTAATACCCCCCAGTGACTCGGTAAGTTTTTGAATCGGTGCCAACAGTATTATAACGGTTCATTAGCTTTAGATTGTTAGCATCATTGAAATCTGTTTTTTGATAACCTAAACCAATAAACCATTTTGAGTCAAAAACATAAGTACCATCAAGGTTATATTGTTTATCACTACCGTCAAAGCCAATATACTCACCACCGATATTGGATGTTTGGGCTAGGAATTTACTTAACGCATAGGGCACTGTTTCTTGATTGACGGCTTGTTGAAAATAACGGTATTGTAGGCCCCATTTTCCATCTGAGAAGTCTTCACTTGAGGTGATATAGTCAACTTGAGACTCATGATGATAAGGCTTGTCTTGGGCAGCATGGCTTGTATGGATGACTGAACTCAATAAAATAAGGCTAGCAAGTGTGATTTTATTCATTAATTTTGTCCCTGTAATTAAAATAAGGCTAGGAGACAAAATAGTTAGACATTATTCGAGGAGGTAAAAAGAGAAAGCTCTGCTTATCCATAAGTCTATATTAATTCGTTTTTTGGGGATGAGTCGTTAACTTTTAGCCCTTAGCTCCTAGCGCGGTTACTATAAGCGAAGTATTATTAAAGATGCAAGTGAAGTGATGACTTTAATATAAAATGGATCTAAAATATTAGTAGTGCCTAATATAGATAAGTAATCTAAATAAATAATCTCAATAAAAAAATGAATGCTAGCGACTAAGCGGTTTGCATTCATTCTTTATGGAGTACCAACTTTATTTAAGTTGATACACTTATTCTATTCTTGGTTGAATATTAGAAGCGGCCATTTATCGCTAATTTACCAAATACACCATCTTGATTAGGTTCAAATTGCTTACCGACTAAAATACGTGCCGAGATTGAATCTGTTAGACGCCAGAAGTATGCAGTGTTGATGCTGTAACCATCATCGCTGCCACTTTTATCTTCAATTTTGTAATTAGCGCCGAATGACCATGCGCGAGTAATGTACCAATCTGCGTACATATTAAAGTCATTGGTCGACGTTTTACCTTTAGTTGAATAGTGTTTGCCGTTTAACTCTGTGCCCAGTAAAATACCTTCAGTAACAGGAATAGGCAAATAACCTTTGACGCCAAAAGTATAAACATCGGTGTTTTCACCATGATGATTAACATCTAAGCGTTGGTAGTTTGCATAGACTGATGAGGTATCATTGAAGTAGTAACCACCACCAATACCATAAGTCATTTGATCTGATGAATTTTCATCGGCGCGATTTAATTTACCATTAATAAACCACTTAGAGTCAAAAACATATTCGCCATCGATACCATAATTGCGAAAATCTGTCTCGTCATTATTAAAACCAAAATGGCCTCCAATATTAGAGCTTTGCGCTAAAAAACCGCTTAATGCATAAGGCACGGTTTTTTGATCAACAGATTGGGTGTAATAACGGTAGTTCATATCCCAGTCACCGTCAGAAAAATTCTCACTTGTGCTGTTATATTCTAATTGAGCTTCGTGGTGATAGTTATTATCATTTGCCGCAAATGCTGATGCACTGGTTAAACTTAATAAAAGAGCGGCTGCGATTGTAGATTTGTTCATTTATTCATTGTCCCTGTAATTATAATAAAGCTAGGAACAAAAATGAGAAGTGATGAGGTTTTATATTAGACTAAAGTCAACTCATCCATAAGTTATTTAAGTGCCTTAGTTAATATCAACGGACACTGTTGCTCCTAGCGGGGTGAAATATACAGATGTTAAAAATAAAAAACAATCCTTTTTATTATAATTTATATCATCAGAAGAAAACTTAATCAGAATATAACACTTAGGTTGATGCTGAGAAGTGATGTTTAAAATTGGAAAAGCAGACTGGATATTTTTATTGTTGTGGATCTTCAATATTTTTATTTAACATAATAAGCTATATAAAAAATAATAAAATAAATTTCAGTTTCTATATCACTCTATAAATAATGGAGTTATTTGTTAAATAGTAGGTGTATTTTATATTAAGGATATATAAATAATATTAGATGGGATAATTGGATCCTAATCTTAATGTGCTAATGCATTGAGTGCTCCATACCCGTATTGATGAAATACTACGGGTATGATTTTAGTTTGCCTTTAACAAAGAAGTGCTAGCTAGCGATATCGGGCTTGCTCTCTGTGGTTGTGTATTTTACGGTTTGTGCTGCTTTTAAGGTTTCAGCCCCTCTAATCACAATGAGATCTTGAGCTTGTAAGGCTTGATGTTCTTGACTGGTGACAGCTATCCAATCTCCTTCGCCTTCTCCTATCGTCACTGCGATTTTTTCGGCTTGATTATCTTGATTGATTTTAACGACATAATGCTCATTCGAGCGTAAAACTAAGGCGTCTCTCGGAACGAGTAAACTTAAGCGCTTAGGGGCAATGGGCATTTCCAAAGAGACAATTTCACCAATATTGATATGAGATAGCTGATTCTTCGGAATGGAAATGCGGGCTTCAAAGGTTTGTGAGTCGTTACTCGATACAGGGATCAAGTAACGAATGGAAGCCATAAAACTGCCTTGGGCGTGAAAAACATGTAACTGTTCACCCACTGCTACTCTTTGATAGTATTTCAACGGAGCATAAAGGTGGATTTCTAATTGTAGTGGATCCAGCATGGAGAGTATTGGACTTGATGTAGCAACATCTTCTCCAGTTTGGCGCATTTTTTGTGTAATGATGCCATCAAAAGGAGCACGAATATTGGTTTTTGCCAGTTCATCTTGAATTAATGCAAGTTTAATTTTGGCGAGTTTCAATTTTGTTGCCGCTAAATCACGTTCTGAACGCACTTGATCTAATTCAGAAAGGCTGATGTTTGAAGTGAGTTGACTGACTCTTTCAAAGTTAGCTTGTTCACGATTAAGCAGTACCGTTTCGTATTCGATTTGCGCTTGTTGCTCTGTTTGTTGGAGCTTTAAGCGTCGATCATCTAGTGTTGCAATGATATCGTTATGTTTTACATGACTGCCTGCATCAGCAATCCATGTTAATTTGCCAGTAAGCCCAGCTGTTAATTCACTATAATATTTAGGTTTTACAGAGCCTACAATCATGGTTTTGGGAGCCAGTGTTCGCGCTTCCACTTTGGCGACTTCAACTAAGATTGCTGCTTCAATATTGTCAGGCGTTAACTCGGTTGCCAATACATGGCTTGAGAATATGAATGAAAAGAGACTATAAATGTGAATAAGCTTCATGAGTGGATCCCTGCTAGAGATGGGGTTGTCGTTGTATTTTTTGTTGTGGTTTTATAGGTTAATCTTAATAAACTTGGCATGAGAATGAGAGTAAATAGGGCGCTAAAAGTCATACCGCCTACAATAACGACGGCTAAACCCCGATAAATCTCACTGCCTATGCCTGGAATTAGGGCTAAAGGTAACATACCGAAAATAGAGGTTAGTGTGCTCATATAAACGGGACGTGCTCGACTTCTCACAGCCTGGTAAATTGCGGTATCTATGTGATGATGTGCAGCTAATCCTTGGCGTGTTTGGTCGACTAATAAAATGGCATTATTGACCACTAAGCCCAGTAATATAATAAACCCTATCATGGTGAGGAGATCCAAACTTTGAAACGTAAACAAGTTTAATATCCACAGACTCACAACACCGCCAGCCATTGCCAGTGGCATTGATAAGAGCACCAATAAACTGTCTTTTGCAGAGTTAAACATGGCCGCCATTAATAAGAATAAAATGACGAGCGCTAATAAAAAGTTATAGCCCATATCTGTCAATGTGTGTTGTAATTTATCGGCATTACCACGAAATTTCACCATATAATCTGCTGTTAATTCATTTTTAAGTTTGGGTAAGACTTCATGCTTGATATGAGAGAGCGCCTCATCTAATGACATACCATCAGGTGGAATGATCAAAAGGCTAACCGTTCGCTTTCCATTAATACGCTGTAATTGTGTGGGCCCGACTGCACGTTGAATATCGGTGAGTTCACCAATGGTTTGTACTCCTGCATTGGGAGTGTGTATAGGTAGCGCTGCTAATTGTTCAGGTGTTTGCCATTCAGGACTGCGTAATAAAACATCCATACGCTCATTACCATCAAAGTACTCACCAACAAATAAACCTGAGGTGTATGCTCTTATGGCTTGAGCAAGTTGACTTTTATCGAGTCCTGCTTGGGCTAATTGATGTTCGCTGGGTAAAAGCTGTAACTCAGGCTGTGCTAGTGACAAACTTGGAATGGGGCGTACTACAGCGTCAGGCAATGTTTGTTCAAGTAAAGTCATGCCTTTTTCAGCTGCGTTTAATAATAGAGGGAGTTCAGGTCCTTGTAAATCTAGCGTAATGGAACGACCGCCATTAAAACCAACTCGCAGAAGCGAGCCTCTATTTACAAAAGCTTGAAGGTCAGGTAAATCGACAAAAATATCCTTTTTGAGGATATCTATCATTGTTTCAACTTGCTTTGGATCTTCAGGATAAATAAAGGCGGCATTGAAGTTGGTGTACATTGATAGATTATAACCACGAATATAGGGTTGCTGTTGTTTCTCGTAGTAAGGTTTTAATCGTTGAATGATGGTTGCGGCTGTTTCTCTTTCAAGGGTATCGATGTTTGCGCCCGCTGGTAAGGAAAAAAACACGGCAATATTGTCCGCTTTAGTTTGCGGTAAGAAATCGACCCTAGGTAATAATAGTAAGGTGATAATGCTACTACCGACAATTAATAGGCTACACCAGATGAGTGCGCGCTTATTATTGCCTGTTAGTGCAAGTATGTATTGAGATAACCTTTGCCAAAAAGATATTGCTGCTTGCGGTTGTGTCGTCGTACCAGATCCTGGATGAGAAGCGAAATGATTTGGTGCGGGAGCCACCTTAAGCCAGAGTAAACTAAAAACAGGGATTAAGGTAACGGCACTAATAAAAGAGGAAACAACCGCAACAGACAATGTTAATGCAAGATCGGTAAAGAGCTGTCCTTCAATGCCAGGCATAAATAATACAGGTAAGAAAATAGCCACAGTAGTGGCAGTGGAGGCAAGGAGGGCGCCTTTTACTTGAGTGGTACCCTTGATGACGGCTTGGGGGAGTGGTATTCCCTGCTGTAATAGCCGGACAATATTTTCTTGTACTATTATTGCTGCGTCTAATACTAGTCCAACTGCAAAGGCTAAACCTGCTAAAGAGATGACATTTAAACTACGATCCATGAGACGTAAAACAACAAAGGCAATTAAAAGCGCGACAGGAATTGTCGACGCAATCATTAGGGTTGCATTAAGGTTACGTAAGAAGGCATACAAAATCAGTAATGCCAGTAAGATCCCTAGCGCAATGTTACTTTGTACCAAGAAAATGGCGCGCTTGATGTGCACTGAAGCATCGAAGGATAATTCAATGATTAAGCCTGCTTGTTTTAAAGCACCTTGATTGAGTTCATCAATTGCAAGGTTTATTCCTTCAAGTACTTCAACGGTGTTAGCATCAAACCCTCCTTGAATGGTCATGTAATAAGCGGGATATCCATTGCGTTTAGTAAAGCCATTTCTATCACGTGTTGTGAGCACTATTTCAGCAATTTCATTGAGGTAAACAGGTCTGCCTTGCTGGTAACTAATGATCAGTCTGCCAAGATCTTCAGGTGTATATTGCCCTATAAAGCGTACATTGTATTGACGACGACCGACTTTTGCGCTGCCACCTGATATATTCGCGGCACGTATAACGGCCGATTGAATTTGAGTCAGGTTGATTTTTAATGCGGCAATACGGTAAGGGTTTAATATAATGTGAAGCTCTTTCGGCGAGCGTCCTTGTAGTCCTACACTGGCTACCCCTGTAATTTGTCGTAATCGGGGTTCAACAACTTCATCAATTAATTGTTGGTACTGAGCAAAATCAGTTTGAGGATTGTTGTCATCCATTCGAATGAGTAAAGAGGCGAGGTTAGGGGTGTTACCACCACCGACGTCTATAAAAGGTTCATTAGCATCTCTGGGTCTAGGTGGAGTTTGATTAATGGCATTAATGACGTCGATCATGGCTGTTTGCATGTTATGTCCGACTTCAAAGGTTAATGAAACTCGACCAAAACCTTGAGAAATTGAAGACTCCATTTCTAAGACCCCAGGCACACGTTTCAGTACTTGCTCTTGAGGTTCAATAATATTGGCTTCCATTTCCTGTGGCGCCGCAGCTCGCCAGTTATTAAAAACAGAAATCTGAGGTTGTTGTAGATCAGGTAAAAGTTGAATCGGTAATTTGGTGGCGGCTAATAATCCAAAGATGATAATTAATAGCAAGCAGACTAAGGTGGCTGCAATATGTTGAGTACTCGTGCGGGTGAGATCCATGTTAAACACAATCCTTTAGGATGCTTGATACAGTATCAATTTGCTGTAGTTGTAAGTGAAAATAATGATAACGATAATATTTTCAGTAAACTAGTAAGTATTGATATTAAAATGTTTCGCCATGTTTCAATATGGTTTGATTTTATGGGTATTTGTTTGGTAGGCGTGTTTAAATGTAAAGTTGCAGAAGTCATATTTGTTATGTGTGAAAGTGTAAACAACAATTGAAGGACTGATAGAGTGAAAGAAGTCGCCAATATGTGAGTGTAGAATAACCATTGAGTCCTTTTTTTATCCACTTAGCTGGCTTTGTGTTCACTTAAATGATTTCTTTAAATTAAATGCAAAAAAGCCCTTGCGCTCATTCCAAATCTCCCTATAATGCGCACCCACTGACACGGCAAAGCAGCTTACTAAGCGTTGTTAAAACATTAGTTAAACAGCAGCGGTGGCAAGCGTTTCAAGTAGTTATGAAGTGCGAAGGTGATTCCTATATTGTATAAGAGTTAACCTTTGAAAAACTTCTTAAAAAAACACTTGACGCACACGAGGAAATGCGTAGAATACGCCTCCTCAAGCCAACGACCTAA
>NZ_CANLKR010000055.1 GCF_947491715.1 uncultured Shewanella sp.
TCATACATGGTGGCGGTGTATTGTACAGCGACGCCTTGTGGCGTTTCCCAATATTGAGGCGTGACCACTAATGATTCAGGGATGGCGCTAGTTACAATGAGTGTGGCGTCTGCGGTTTGATCTGAAAGTGCGGCTGTGATTGTTGCTTGACCAATCGCGATCGTATCCGCTAAACCTTTTATGTTTTCATTCATTTTTGCAACATGAGTATTGTTGCTTTCCCATGTTAAATTGGTATTTGAAGTTACATCTGCTGTTGTATCATCGGTGTAGGTTGCAGTTGCCGTGTATTGAACGGATAAACCCACGGGAGAATATGCTTTACTCGGTGTGATATACAGAGAGGTAATGGTTGCATCTGTTACTGTAAGGGAAGTTGAATTAATTAGACCAGAATAAGAGACACTTATTGTTGTGTCGCCCTGAGCAACAGATGTTGCGTAGCCAGTGCCTTCCCCTATGGTGGCGACACTGGTATCGCTGCTTGACCACGTGGTATTGGTGTCTGTTGTGGCATCATAAGTTGAATTGTCACTGTATGTTACTGTGGCAGTATATTGAAGCTCTTCCCCATTTGCGATGGAGTCATCTACTGGAGTGATGTTGATAGACTCAGCGATGACGGCAGTGATATAAAGAGATGTGCTATCTGTTAATGCTGAGGCATTGTTATAGATTGCGCTAATGGTGGTATTACAAGTGGAGGTGACTGTTAACGCTTGAGCTAATCCTGGTGTGGTATCCCCAGAGCTTTGTATGGTAGTACAACTCGTATCACTGCTGCTCCATACGGTTTCAGTCGCATCGGTGACATCTAAACTAGTGTTGTCATCATAATATAAGGTAGCGGTGTATTGCAGTTGTGTACCTTGCTGAGTCGCTTGATTAACGGGCGTGATGACTAATGATGTTGGGGCGGGATCAGAGACATAGAGTGTCGCAGTGGTACTGGCTCCATTTAAGCTGGCAGTAATCGTGACGTTTCCTGAGCTCACACCTGTGGCTATGCCTGACTCTACTGTGGCAATACTGGTATCGCTGCTGCTCCAAGTGGCAAAATCAGTGACGGTACTTGTACTACTGTCACTGTAGGTGGCAACCAGAGTATAGGCTTGAGTACCATTGAGGTTGATGTATGCGGTACTGGGGGTGAGGGCTAGACTGGTAATATCATCTCTGTCTGCATCGGAGCTATCACAAGCACTGAGCATGAAGATGGATAAAAAGAAAATGAGACATTTTGCAAAAGAAGTCATCAGCTTATCCTTTATTTATATTATCCCAGCATTGGATACCGCTGATGTTGGAATGAGAGAATATTGGTTATGGTTAGGGAGTTATTGTTCAAATTGCATGACGATGCCTAGCATGACACTTAATGAACCGAAATCTTTGATAGTATCTTTGGCTGCATAATCGGTGACGTTAAGGTTCAAATCATACACATCATATCGTACGCTGAAATCGAGGCCTAAAAGCTCGGTAAATTGATAAGACATGCCTGCTGCAAAAGAGCCACTTAAGCTGGTAGCACTTTTAGACTCGATGTCAAATCCAGCAATCGGGCTTTCTTTCCAATCGGCATAAGCCATACCAATACCACCAGAAAGGTGCAGCGATAATTCTTTTTGCTCAAAGGTAAAGTCGTGTCTTATGCCTGTAGTAAACAGGTGAATGTTTCTGTCACTGTGTTCAAGTAAGGCATAATCGAGATAAGGCTGATAGAGATCAGCTAACTTCTTTGCTGATAAGATATTGAGGTTGTAAGCGGCACCACTGTTATCGTAACGATATGAACCGTCTACTGTTCCATAGCGTTGGTTTTTGCTGTTGTAAGCTTTACTGTATCCAGCAGCGAGGGTGAGCTTATCAACGGAAAAGAGGCTTGGGGGATCTTGGGGCATGTGTTGATCCGTTTGAGCCGTAGCTTGACTAGAAACAAACAGTATAGGGAGCATCCAAGTTGCTTTCATCATTCATCACCTTTCTATTAATTTATATGAAGTATAGAAAGAGAAATAATGAATGCTAATTTTTTATTGAAGTAGTGGATTAAACAAGATGTTGATGTTTGAAATAAATATTGGTTTTTCTTTAAAGCAAGGTTTTTCTAATATGATGTCTTACAATAGTGGGCTGAATTGATAAAAAAATTGTTCGATAACTCGTTTCCATAGCGCTCTGTTTTCCCATGACTTTACATCGATTTGTATTGAATCATCGATATAGTCTTGCTGTAGTCTGACTAATTCTTGCGTAAAATGGGGCTCTTCAACGGCCAAAGTGACTTCAAAATTGAGCCATAAACTGCGCATATCGAGATTGACAGTGCCGATCAAACTTAATGTTTCATCAATGACAACGGATTTAGTATGTAATAAGCCTTGTTGAAAGCGGTAAAGTTTGACACCGACTTGAAGTAATTCAGTAAAAAAAGAACGACTGGCCCATTCAACCATCATAGAGTTTGTGCGTGCAGGAATGATGATACACACATTAACGCCTCTTTGTGCTGCGCTTATCAGAGCAAAGATGAGTTGCTCACTGGGAATGAAATAAGGGGTGGTGATAGTAATACTACTTTGTGCTTGATAAATACTCTGTAAAAGCACTTGATGGATGATTTCGTCTCGAATACCTGGGCCTGATGGGATAACCTGTATGCAATTTGGTGATTGATATGGCTGGGTCGGCATACTCATGGGTAAATTGGGTAACTTTCTTAGCTTGGTTTCTACTTCCCAATCCCAAGCATGAATACAATTTAAAACCGGCACGCTAGTGCCTGTTATTCTAACCATGACATCAATCCATTTTCCGACGCCTGCATTAAGGTTATAATGGTCGGGGTCCACTAAATTCATGGATCCTGTGTAGCCAATTTTATTATCAATAACAATGATTTTTCTGTGCATTCTAAGGTCTATACGCCGAATAAAAGCGCGAAAAGGGGTAACGGCTAATACTTTAACCAATTGGATCCCTGCATTTTTCATCAGCTGAGGCCAAGGGGTTTTGAAGAACTTTTGACTCCCTGCTGAGTCGAGTAATATTTTAACGGCAATGCCTTTATTCGCAGCATCGATTAATGCGTTAGCGACATCGTTAGCCAGTCCGCCTGAGTGCCAAATATAGAATTCAAAATGAATACTGTGTTTGGCTTGTTTGATGTCTTGAATCATAGTGTTGAGGATGACTTGGGGATCGTAAAGTAAGTTTAAGGTATTACTGTATAATGAGGGGATACCGAGCCTATTAATGCAAAGGGCGTTAATACTTCGGCTATAGCGACTCATATATTGTGGTTTATATTGCTCTAAATGAAACAAGTGATCCAACCAGTCTAAATAGGGTTGGAACATTTCCTGTGTTCTTGCTGCTCGTTTGCTTCCTAAGTTGTGCTCACCAAAAAGCAAATAAGCAATGATCCCAGCAAAGGGAAGAATATAGATGACCATTAACCATGCAAACGAGACACCAATGGCGCGGCGTTGAAAGATAATTCTGGCGGTGACACCTGCAATTAATATCCAGTAAGCGAATACTGAAATGATCGTTATAATATAATGAAACCTTTCCATTGTTCACACTAACTGTAAAATTGAAAGTCGTACACAGAAGTGTGGATTCTTTTCTTGTAAAAAGATAGCGATAAAAATGCTGCAATGATTTTATTTGCTATTTTTCCTTACTTCGGATTTTCAGGCCGAGATGATATTTGAGCCTATTAGGGGATCACTCTCGTAAATCTGTTGTGAATGATATCTTATACCCAAACCACTTGAAGATGCAGGATTCAGCTGGAATTAAAACGCGTTTAGGCAAGGCATTGAGTTGAGGGCTTAGTTATTCTAAGTTGATATTCAATAACGCAGAATAAAAGTGTTTGCTTTTACATATAAAGAGGCCAGCCTGTTGGGAGCCTGTAAAAAGACTAACTTCTACGTTGCATCACCTCAAAAGGCAATAAGCATTCTTTCAATAATGCGCCTTGAATTAAGCCTTTTTACGGGCTCTGAAAACATGCACTTTCAAGTGGTTTGGGTATAAAACATGCATTTTTTTGTTGCTTGAGTATATACTTTTGACGTGTTCCTTAATAAAGGGCGATTGCCATATGACTCATGCCAAAAAAGCCATCATCATTGTCATTGTTGGCTTTTTCTTGGGAAGATACATTTTTATGAGTGATATGTTTTCGCTAAATGATATGCCTAAGGTGTTAAGCAATGAAGAGCAGGGCACAGTTGAACAACCTTGTGTTCATCAGGCTAAAAGAGTGAGCCTTGATAATAAAGGGCAATTGAAAATAGCGATTTGGAATATTTATAAGCAACAAAAAACCAATTGGCTTACTCAATTAAAACAGTTAGTGGATGAGAATAACTTGGTTTTATTGCAAGAGGCTAAATTATCTAATGCTTTATTACGGTATCTTTCAACCTCTTCGTCTTTTTATTTTATGGCTGAAGCGTTTCGAATGGGCCGTTCCTCAGTTGGGGTGATGACGATAAGTGACGCAATGAGTTTAAACACCTGTGCTTTACTCTCTGCAGAACCTTGGATCCGCTTTCCTAAATCCACCCTTATTTCTGAATACCTGCTATCAAACAATCAAACCTTGTTAGTGGTAAATCTTCACGGCATTAATTTTGATTGGCGGTTAATTCATTATAAAGAGCAATTTAACGCGATCTCTGATGCATTTAACAATCATGAGGGACCTGCAATATTGGCTGGCGATTTTAATACTTGGCGTTTAGAGAGGCAGTTGATTGTGAAGGAGTTTGCCCAACGTTGGGGACTTAAAGAAGCGATGTATAATACTGATGAAAGAGTGGCTGTATTTAATTTTCCACTGGATCACCTTTATTTTCGAGGTTTATCATTGGTAAGGGCTGATGCATTCAATACTCAAGCTTCAGATCATTCTCCTATCATTGCCATGTTTCATTTAAATTCAACTCAATAAGTCATATTGCTACAAAGTATGGTGACCTTTTATCGGAAGGTGAACAAAATCGGTTAAGCAACGAGTAGGCTTGCGATTTACTTGATTGAGAAAGGTGCATGTCACAACCGATTATACGGTTTTTAAAACAGAGTTGTTATATTTTTGATTTAATAAACGAGTGTGTTAATCATGCTGTCATATAAGTGTGAAACAATAATAAAAGTGAATAAATCATTCATTTTGGCAATGTTAAATACTTAGAGTAATAACACTAAGTCGTGCCGTTATATATAGTTAACTGATATGTATAGATAAAATTTTTAAATGGTTGGACTATATGTTAGTTGACACTTAGGTTGAAATATGAATTTACAATTAAATGTATTTTTTTTGGGCTTAAATCATGATATTTGTTTTTTATTTGTTTCTGTTTGGTTTTTTTGATGTTTCCATTGGTGTTTTCTTGTTTTTTTGTTGATCTTTTTTGTGTTTTTTTGGTAATTTATTTTGAGTGTTCATGATAGTGAATAAAATTAAGTATAATTAACGGCTGGCATATTTTTACTTTTTAATTTTGTATTATTATGAAAATAAAGTGTTTTTTTTACTTATGATGGAATTAGTTAAAATTAACATAATGAGATATTAGTTTTTATTGCTTGTCTATATAGGCTGACTGTATTACTTTCAATATAGAGGGTAAGTAATTAACTCTGAAGATTTTATTAGTTTAAATGGTGACTGCGTTATTTGGAGCGAACTGACAATTTTTGTTAAGTTAAGTTTAAGGGAAATGATATTTATTTTGAGTAATGTCTAATATTTATAGTGTTTTACCGCTTTAGCTTAAACTGTTTCAATAGTTATGGTATAAAAACTCAAGTTTGGTATAAAAACTCAAAAATAGATTTTTAGTTGTGATGTTTAAATCTATTAATTGAGAGAGAGGTAAATGGATTGATTTATATAGATAATTTGTCTCTATTAGGGGTTACACCAATTTCAGAGGATAAACCTGCTGGAAATAATATTAGCAACGATGGTGATTTTGAGAATTTAAAACGAGAAATAGAAAAACATAATTCTTATTCAGTTGATCGAGAAGAAATCAATTGGAAGACAGTAGACAGCCTAGGCTATAACATCTTATCCAAGCAGTCTAAGCACTTTCAAGTCGCTGCTTACTGGGGAGTGGCAAGAGTACAGCTAGCAAGTATTCAAGGGATTATTGATTCTGCGTCGCTGTTTAAAGGGTTAGTCGAACATTTCTGGGATTCTGCCTGGCCAGCAGTGAGACGTCTTAAAGGGAGAATGAACTCTATTCAGTGGTGGATTGATAGTTGCTATCGCTGGGCTGAGCACTATGAAGGCCCTGAGCTCGATCCGGTTTTAATCAATAAAGCTGTTGAGCTTATTTCTGAATTTGAGTCCTTATTAATTGATGCTTGTGATGAAGCCCCGCTCATGAGAGGTTTAACGAGCAGCATTGAACGTTTGCCTGTTAAAGCAATAATAGAAGAGTCAGTGAAAGAAGTGCCTACAGACACTGAGGCTACAGAAACGATTACTCCTGATAATGAATCGAACAACCTGAGTGATAGAAAGGCCAATGAGGCTGATGATAAACAGGCGAATAATCTTAACACTATAGAAGCGATCCCATTAGAAGTTCAATCAATAAAAATTGAACCTGAAAAGGCAATTGATACACAAAAAGAGCATTTTTCTCCCGTCGTTGATGACATGTCTCTGCCAGATGAAGATATCAAAGTGGGCATGTCATTATTATTGCGCTCAGCAGATAAAATCTTTCAGCAGAATATGGATGATAGCGCCAGTTACCACTTACGACGTCTGGCCGTATGGTCGACTCTGAGTCAAGCACCAGAGGCTGTTTCAGGTAATCAAACACGGTTACCTTCTCCAGCAGATGAAGATAAAAATATTTTAGCTATCTCTCTTAAAGATGGTACGCCGAGTAAAATTATTACTTGCTGTGAAAATCGTGTCAGCCAGTACCTATTTTGGTTAGATTTAAGCTTTCACACTTATACGGCATTAAGTATGTTAGGCAATCATACCGCCATGACGTCAATAGAAGCGGCTGTACTGGATTTCGATCATCGCTGCCCGAAGGTGAAAAATCTTTGCTTCGATGGTGGACTCCCTTTTGCCGGGCCTGATACGTTAGTTTGGCTGCAAAATTTAAAAGGGGAAGCGGGAGGGAAAGTCCTCAGTGAATGTGATTTATTGCTCTCAGAAGCTAAGATGCTCAGCGCCGAGGGGAATTACAATGATGCGATTATTATGTTAACGAAGTCGATAAATGGTGCTAGGTTAGCTGAAGAATGTGAAATCAGAATTTTACTTTCAGAAATTATGAATAAAGCCGGTGCATCTTTATTAGCCATTGAACATATTAATATCGCCATAGAGTACATTGATACTTATAAATTGAATGAGTGGTCTCCTGAATTAGCACTCTCTATTTTACGTTGTGCTTATGAGTTAATGCGAGCGGTAGAAAATATAGAGCAGTCCAATGCCATATTAAAACGGGTAAATATGATTGATCCGGCTATGGCGATGACATTACAAGCCCTTCAACAAATTTAATTTTTTATACGAGGAATAATTATGAGTAGTAAAGGTTCTATCGCACCAAAAGAGAGAGTCAATATTGTTTATAAACCTGCGACGGGTGACGCTAAAGAAGAAGTCGAATTACCGTTAAAAGTACTTGTTATGGGAGATTTTACCTTAGCTCAAGATGATCGGGCTATTGAAGATAGAGAGCCTGTCAATATCGATAAAGATAATTTTAATGATGTGTTACAGGCACAAAATATATCGGTTGATTTAGTTGTTCCCGCTAAGCTTGCAGGGCAAGAAGGTGAGGAAATGGCAGTTAAACTTGACTTGAATACGATGAAAGATTTTGAGCCGGATCAAATTATTCAACAAGTGCCAGAACTCGCTAAATTACTTGAATTGAGAGAAGCGTTAAAAGCACTTAAAAGCCCCTTAAGTAATATTCCTGATTTTAGAAAGAAAATTCAAAGCCTAGTTCAAGATGATTCGGCCCGTGATGCATTAATTAAAGAACTTGGTTTAGACGAAGCAGAGTAAGGAGAAGCCCAAATGGCTGAACAAAAAGAAGTTGAACAAACATCAGGTGCGGCAGAAGGTAATCTATTAGACGATATTGTTCAAGCGACGCGTCTAAGCCCTGACGATCAAGCCTACTCTGTTACACGAACAGGCTTACAGGAACTACTGAAAGGCTTAGTCCAGCCTGAGAAACAAGGTGCAAAAATATCAGGTGAGCTTTTAGATGTTATGATAGGTGAGCTTGACCAGCAATTATCGGCTCAAGTGAACGAAATTCTGCACGATAAGCAGTTTCAACAATTAGAGAGTGCTTGGCGCGGGCTTAAATTCTTAATCGATCGTACTGACTTTAGAGAAAATGTTAAAGTTGAATATGTAAACATTTCTAAGCAAGATTTAATGGATGATTTTGATGACAGCCCTGAAATTGTTCAATCGGGTTTATATCGCACGGCTTATACTGCAGAATATGGTCAATTTGGTGGTCAGCCCTATGGAACGATTGTCGGGAACTATGACTTTAGTCCTTCTTCACCGGATATGGCATTATTGAAGAACTTATCTGCGGTGTCTGCGATGTCTCATGCGCCTTTTATTGCTGCTGCGGGGCCTGAGTTTTTTGGTATACAAGAATGGGAAGAGCTGCCTCGTTTGAAAGATTTGCAAGCGATATTTGAAGGACCGCAATACACTAAATGGCGTGGATTCAGAGAAAGTGATGACTCTCGTTATGTGGCGTTAACCTTACCTCGCTTTTTATTGCGTCTGCCTTATAGTCAAGAGGAAAACCCCAGTAAACTGTTTCATTATGATGAATCTGTGACGAATGGCGATAAAGATTTTTGTTGGGGAAATACGGCATTTGCATTTGCTAACCGTATTACTGACAGCTTTGCGCAATATCGTTGGTGTGCCAATATTGTCGGACCTCAAGGTGGTGGAGCCGTTGAAGATCTGCCAGTGTATCAATTTGAGTCTATGGGTGAGATTAAAACTAAAGTACCAACCCAAGTGTTAGTGTCAGAGCGCCGTGAATATGAATTAGCGGAAGAAGGCTTTGTCTGTTTAACCATGCGTAAAGGTAGTGATAATGCGGCATTTTTCTCAGCCAATTCTTGTCAGAAACCAAAAAGCTTTGGCAATTCCCCTGAAGATAAGGAAGCGGAAACCAATTACAAACTATCGACTCAACTCCCTTATATGATGGTAATGGATAGATTGGCCCATTATATTAAAGTATTGCAAAGAGAAAATATCGGTCTTTGGAAAGAGCGCCAAGATTTAGATAGAGAGTTGAATAATTGGATCAGTCAATATGTCACAGAGATGGATAATCCTGGAGAAAGTGTAAGAAGTACTCGCCCCTTACGCGCTGCAAAAATAACGGTGAGTGATGTGCCTGGCGATCCAGGTTGGTATCAAGTGTCTGTTAGTGCACGTCCTCATTTTAAATATATGGGTGCGTCATTTACTTTATCTCTTGTGGGGAAATTGGATAAAGATTAAATTTAAATACTATGTTAGGAATGTAATTTGATATTTTAAATAATACTTTTACATTCCTAAATAATAAATTTGAAATTGGTATGAAATAATCTTTGGATATTGTATTAATATTTTATTTTAAATGTTGATTATTTGTTTTTATTGCATCTATTTATATCTGCTGGATAAATTAATTTTTAACTTTTAAATAAATGATGTGGTTAATAAAAATAAATTTGAAATTTCGTTTGATTAATAAAAAAATACCAGTAGAATGAAATGACATCTTAAGGATTGGATGTATTTAAAAGTGTGATACTAAGGAATACGAACATCATTGGATATGAATTGAGTATTTTAATATTAGATTGATATCTGAAGTTATATTTTCTGACACTAATATATACAATTAAATATAAGAGGAATCTATTATGGCTTTAACATCTTATGTATCAGTAAATGGTGAAACACAAGGCAATATCAAAGGTGGATGTACTCAATCTGGCGACAAAGCTGAGAAGCTAATGATTTATGGTCATGACCATCAGATTTCGATTCCTAATGATACCCACACTGGTAAAGCGACAGGTCAAAGAATTCATCATGAGTATGTGCTCAAAAAATCTCTTGATGTGGCATCTCCATTATTACTCAATGCTATTGCATCAGGAGAGAATTTAACAATAGTACATGATATCTATGAAATTAGTGATGAAGGTGTTGAAACAAAGAAAGCGACCATCACTCTTAGCAATGCTATCATTACAAATCTAAGACGTTACACTCCAGAAACCTTTACGGCTGAAGCTAAGCCATATCATGATATGGAAGAGGTTTCAATCAGGTATGGAGCGATTAAGCACGAGCACATTAGTGGTGCTATTACAGGTGAAGATTCCTGGACAGCATAAAAGGTGCTGGAATACCGCTTGGGTTGACAGTTAATTAATTGTTTTCGGTTTCTAATAGAAGTTATATACACCTATGTCCGTTAGAAGTCATAAAAGTTAGGCTGTTATATATTTTATAGCCTAACTTTTTTATTTCATTAGGCTATATTTTGTCTTATTCATTATCAAGGGAAAAGCAGGTATGTATTCACAACGTTTGTTAGAAAGAGTGATTAATTCTGGCGACCCACTCTATGAGTCTGAAAGTGAGTTGGTTGAGCTAAACCAATCCATTACCCGTTATTTATCTTTGTTACTTAATTCTCAGCAGGGAACATCACAAACCGTGCAAGATTTTGGTATGCCGGATTTAACGGCTATTCGTTATAGAGATGGTGTAGAAGGGCTTCAGGACCTAGAAGAAACCATTGAGGCACAAATTTTGAAGTATGAACCTAGAATGCACAGTGTAAAAGTGGCTGCTGTAGCCAATGAAAGAGAAAGTTTATCATTGATGTTTAAGATTAATGCCAGTATTAAATATAATAGTGAAATCATTGGACTGGTGTTTGAGACCATATTAGGTTCTGATGGTAATATTATTGTTAATCGTGTTTGATTTTTTATGTGTTTATATCATCAACTTTATTGTTTATTTAGGTAAAAATCAACTTGTCAGGGCAAATGTAAGGTATATAACGTTATTTCGGCATAAAATAATAACAGTATGATATTGTGTGAAAAGTTTAATATACTGTAATGAAGAAAGGCCTAGGAGTCGCACTCATGACAAGTAAACAGTCGATATCTCATTCTCTTAAGTTTGATCTTATTCAAGATCTTATGCAATCTCCCGAGCAATACAGTTTCGTACAAGCTATTCGCTTATTACGTAGCCAATCTCAACATAATGTTAAAGATTATTGCCGACAGAGGGTTAGGATCAGACCTAACTTATCATTGGGTTTTTCAGCAACAGAGATTATTCAGTTAGACCAACAAGGTGATTATTGTCAGTTAACCACTAATCTGTTTGGTTTATATGGCGCTGGCTCGCCTATTCCAACATTCTACACGGAAGAATTATTCGAAGAACAATCGCAAGATCGTAGCGTCGGTCGGGATTTTCTGGATATTTTTAATCAGATGTTCTTCGAACAATACTTTCAAGCCTCTTCTAAATATCGCTTTTTGCCCAAATTACTTGAAGAGCAAGATGTTGATACGTTAGACAGGTTATTTTCATTTGTGGGCTTAGGCTCTCAAGTTATGAGGGATAATAGCGAAGATGCAGGCTTACTATTACGTTATAGTGGTTTGTTAACACAATTACCTCGTTCCTCTGAAGGGTTGCAAGCCATTATTGATGATATTGTGTCTGAACACACCTTTGAGCCTATTGGATATGAAAGTAGCAATAAAGTTTGGGTGAAAGAATTCGTTGAAACTTGGGTTGATATACCAAATGATCAACAAGCTGTCTTAGGAGTGAGTGAGCTTTATTTGGGAGAAGATACCTATTTAGGCACTCAATGCAAAGACATGAGTCAAGCTTGTCATATTGTCATTCAGGTGGATGATGCGCAGAAATTTAAAGCATTACAGCCGAATGGAGAATTGTTTAAACGCATTCGAGTGGTTTTGCGTCATTATGTTGATGACTTAATTGATATCAGTGTCTGTTTATGCCCGACACAAAATGCCATTGAAGCACCTAAGTTAAATAATGAAAGAAGTGCGTTGTTGGGAATGAATACTTGGTTAGGTGGAGTGCCTGACACTGTGACATTTCCATTGCAATATTAATACGGAGAGTATGCTTGATGATTAATGTGGATTTAAAAACTTTACTGTCAAAATTGAATTATTATTCCAGTAATTCCTTACATAATGCCGCAGGATATTGTATGTCTCGTACGCATTATGAAGTCACTATCGAGCATTGGTTATTAAAATGTCTTGAAGCAAAAGAAGGGGATCTCTGCCCTTTATTAGAGTCACAAAATGTGGATGTTGGTGAATTAATACAAGCCCTTAATCGTAGTTTAGAAGATAATGCAACGGGTAATAGCGCCAAACCAGCTTTTTCTTCCCGCTTAATTGATTTACTCACCGATGCGTGGCTGATTTCTAGTGTCGATTTAAATTTAAGTCAAATACGTTCTGGAACCTTATTACTTGTGTTACTTTCAAAGCCCATGAGTTATGGGCAGGCCAGCTGGTTTGATGCCCTGAGAGGCCTACCGTTTACTGTTTTATTGAAACAATTTTTCTCTTTAGTTCGAGATTCTGCTGAAGTGGCGGAAGTCAGTTCTGTGAATGAGAAAGGAGAGGAAAGTGCAGGTTCAGGTTCTGGATTTATTGATCGTTTTTGTACTGACTTTACGGCAAAAGCACAAAAAGGCAGTATGGATCCCGTTTTTGGTCGCGATGAAGAAATTAGACAAATCGTGGATATTCTTGCTCGTCGTCGAAAAAATAATCCCATTTTGGTCGGTGAGCCCGGTGTCGGTAAAACGGCTGTGATTGAAGGGCTAGCATTACGTATTATCGAAGGTGATGTGCCTGATGTATTAGCCGATGTGCGGTTATTAGGACTGGATATGTCTTTGCTTGAGGCTGGAGCAGGCATGAAAGGGGAGTTTGAAAATCGTTTAAAGGGCGTGATTGACGAAATTAAAGCCAGTGTTAAACCTATTATTCTCTTTATTGACGAAGCGCATACGCTTATTGGTGCGGGGGGGAGTGCGGGGACATCCGATGCTGCTAATTTATTAAAACCGGCATTAGCAAGAGGGGAGTTAAAAACCTGTGCGGCAACCACTTGGGGCGAATACAAAAAATACTTTGAAAAAGATCCAGCCCTTGCCAGACGTTTTCAATTGGTGAAGTTAGAAGAGCCCAGTGTTGATGTCGCCACACTGATTGTGCGTGGCTTGAGGGAGTATTATGAGAAATCACATGGTGTGGCTATTCGTGATGATGCATTAGCGGCGGCTGCAAGTTTTAGCGATCGTTATATTACAGGGCGTTTTCTACCTGATAAAGCCATTGATTTAATGGACACGGCTTGTGCTCGTGTCAAAGTTAATTTAAAAGCCATGCCCGCAAAAGTGGAAGATACGACACGTCATATTCAAGCCTTGGAGCGTAATTTAAAAGGCATACAGAAAGATTTAGATAATGGCGAATTGATCGAACGAGAAAGTATTGAGTCACTTGAGAGTGAAATAGCGCAACATAGAGTTGAGCTTGATACGTTAACCCAGCGTTGGCAAACTGAAAAATTAGCGATTGAAGCGGTATTAACGGCAAGACGTGAGTTAGCGGAAGCTGAACCCGATAAGGTTGAAGAAAGTAAGGCTAAGTTGACTGAAGTAAAAGAGGCGCTAGTTTCTATCCAAGCCGATGAACCGTTAATGTATTATGAAGTTTCTCCCGATTTGATTGCACAAGTGGTATCTGATTGGACAGGGATCCCATTAGGAAAAATGGCGCGTGATCAGGCAAGCGTATTTTTAAATTTAGATAAGTCAATGCAAGCGCAGATTAAAGGCCAAGATGATGCATTGATGGCACTATCTGATGGTTTACGCATGGCAAAATCTGGGCTATCCAAACCAGATCAACCTATGGGCGTGTTCCTCTTAGTTGGCCCTTCAGGGGTCGGCAAAACAGAAACTGCTCTGACGCTTGCTGAGTTGTTATTTGGTTCGACTAAGAATCTCATAACGATTAATATGAGTGAATTTCAAGAAAAACATAGCGTGAGTCGCTTGATTGGTTCTCCTCCTGGATATGTGGGCTACGGTGAAGGCGGGATGCTAACGGAAGCGGTTAGGCAGCAGCCATACAGTGTGGTTCTGCTCGATGAGGTTGAAAAAGCGCACCCTGAAATTTTGAATATTTTTTACCAAGTGTTTGATAAAGGCACGTTAAGTGATGGTGAAGGTAAAGAAATTAATTTCAGAAATACGGTTGTCTTGCTCACCAGTAATTTAGCGACCGATGTTATCGTTGAACTCAGTCAACAAGAAGGGATAACAAGCCAAATATTGTCAGATACGATACGGCCTATGCTGAATGAATACTTTAAACCTGCTCTGTTGGCTCGTATGAATTTATTGCCTTATAAAACATTGCAGGGGGATCAGCTTAAAGAAGTGGTTAAGTTAAAACTCACACGTTTGGCTGAGATGTTGAAACAAAATAATGGCACCACATTCAGTTATACAAAAGCGGTTGTGGATCAAATCGCTGAACGATGTACTGATGTTGAGACGGGTGCGCGTAATATTGATTTTATTTTAAATGGCAGTATCTTACCTGAGCTTTCTCGTCAAGTTTTAGCGCAAATGGGCCAAGGAGAGATGCCAGAAACCGTGGTGCTTAATATTCAAAAAGGTGAGTTTACATTTAAATTTGGTGAATAATGGCATTGGTGTTCTGTTGGTAGTCACTAGGGGAATAATATGAGTGCAATAGCAAAAAGTTTGAAGTTTAGTGCCGTAGGTTGGGATGACACACAATTTAATGTTCTCTCGTTTACGGGTGAAGAAGCAATGTCATCGCTTTACCATTTTGATATTGTGTTAACTGTTGATAATTTTGATCTTGATCTTGAGTCACTACTCAATGCCGAAGCGAGCTTTACTGTGACCGCAGGAGAGCAAGAACCGCAGTATTTTCATGGTATCTTGTCAAAAGTGTCTATTCAAAATGAAAGTTATGATCGTTTATGTATTAAAGTACAACTTGTGCCTAATTTGTGGGCATTAACCTTGGGGGTTGGGAGTCAATTATTTCTTGAACAAAATGTTCCCGATGTGATATCGGCTGTATTAGATGATAGGGAAAGTAATGGCATTGTTTTTTCTTATCAAATTAATATGTCTCAAGAATATGATAAGCAAGATTTTATTTGCAAATATAATGAATCTTCGTTTGATTTTATTTCTCGTTTAATGGAACAAGAAGGCATTTTTTATTATTTTGAGCAATTGCCTGATAAAGAAATTTTACATATTTCTGATACAAAAATGATCCACCAAGAAAAAGCCAATACCAACCCAGTTGGATATGGTATTGGTGCGGGTTTGCAAGTATCACTTGCACCTGAGTTGATCACAAAGTTTAATGTTAATATTGCTAGGCAGCCAAAAGATGTTTTGTTAAAGGGCTACTTGTACAGCCGACCCGATCTGCCTCCAGAAGGTAAAGCACAAGTTTCTGAAAATGGTATTGGACGAGTGTATTGTCATGGCGATCGTTTTCTTTGCCAAACGCATGCAGATAAATTAGCAAGCATTAAAGCGGAGCAGCTTAATTGTGTGGCTAATACGAGTCATGGTGAGAGTTACGTTTCTTGGCTACAACCAGGTTATTTATTTAACTTAAAGGGTTACATGGTTAAGAGTGCCAATCAACAATATTTGATTACCTCTATTTTGCATGAAGGGAGTCAAATGGATGAATATGCGAATAGCCAATCTAGTGAAAATTATTACAATAATTCTTTTACTTGTATACCAGCGAGTCTTCCGTACCGAGATGCATTGAAAACAGAAAGACCTAAGGTGCATGGCACCATACATGCTGTCATAGATTCGGCAAGCTCCAGTGCTATGCTTGATGATGAAGGACGATATAAAGTGAAATTTCCTTTTGATTTATCAGATACTGAAGGTGGGCAAGCATCCTACTGGGTGAGAATGGCACAGCCTTATGGTGGTAGTGGTCATGGCATGCATTTTCCCTTATTAAAGGGGACAGAGGTCATTTTAAGTTTTGAGGAAGGAGATCCCGATCGTCCTTTGATTTTATCAACGGCACCGAATCCAGAAAATCCCAGTTTAGTGACGGATTCAAACTCTAATGAGAATGTTATTCAATCTGCTAGTGGTAATAAGATGGTAATGAATGACTCTTCTGGTGGAAGGTATGTCTCAATTGAAAGTGAAGGTTGTAGTATTCAATTTGGTAATTTCAATTTAGATTAATCCTGCATTAAAAATAACAAATTAAAATAAAAGACCTTAACACTTGTTGTGTTAAGGTCTTTTTTATTGGTAAGGTTTAGGTATTGATCATATTTAACAAACGATAGTTTACTTTTACTAAATAGTATGAAACGTATTTTCAATTTTTCTTATCTTGTTGTTTAAATATTCTCTTTAACATCAATATAGAAATATATTATTCGCTTAATATGTTTCTATACATGATGTTTATTTCGGCTTTGTTTTTTATTTGTAATTTAAGGTTTGTTTTTTTGTTATTGTTCTTATTTTGTCAAGTAGTGTTTTATTATTTATATAATTAATCTTCAATGTTTATATTTTGTTGGTATAGGATTTAACATTATCTTTAGCTTTACAGCTACGACTTAAGTCTAACATGTGGTAAGTTTTATAATCACTTAAGCAGTTTAATGACAACTTGAACGGTATTTTTTATTATCTTTTTTATTTAAACAATCTTTATTGTTACAAATTTGGCAGCATGTTCTATTTTTTCAGAATAAAGATTAACTAGAGGTTTGTTCATCATTGATTTTTGCTGTCGCATTATGAATTTTTGGGGGAATATAAATGACATCACCACTAGAGTCTAATGGCGGTATCGATGAGCGCACAAGTTGGGGTTTTTCTGGCGCAAAAATCACTGCTCAAAACTATTATGGAATGACGGTAGGGGTTAAACATCTTCAGTCATTTGGCGAGAATTTTTTTCTTTTTATGGGAAGTGAATGGAATGCCACCGTTGGATTAAAATGCTCTCTTGCAGCATTAACATTTAAAACGACACTTAAATTGGCGAAACAAGATATTTCAATGAGTAAGTTTGATTACAAAGTATCGGATAAAAAAATAGTTGCCAGTGAAGATAAAGCTTATGCAGTCAAGTTAGATAAAGTATTAAGCGATTTTTCATTAAAGTTAAATGAATATAATCAGGCTGCATTCGAAGCGAGTACGGTTTTACAGCAATTAAAGGATGTGGGTAATCAGTCTAGATTAATATCAAAAGATGCCAGAATTTATTCTTTAAAGGTATCAGATAGAACGAGTGATATAAAACAATTAGTCAATGATGTCACAGATGAAATTAATACGATAGAACAAAGTAATGCTGAATTATCGAGTTTTGTGAACGATATTAGTACTTATAATAATGTGTTAACGAGCAGAGTCAGTCAGACAAATATTGCTCCAATAAAATTTTTAAACTAATGTTTTGGAGCAGCCATGGATAATAAGAGCCACTTAAGAAATAGCAATATCAATCAGCAGAGTAATGTTAGTGGTAATGAGCATGAGCATAATGCTCAAGACGCTCGAAGGGATCATGGAAGCGATAGGGGACGTGATGAACATAGAGGGGAACATCACGATAAAGACGCTAATGACAATGATGATTGCGTTAATGATGAAATAGATGACGGTGCTGATGACGAAGTAGATGATTCAAGTTATGACTCAAATGACGAGACGGATGACGGCTCAAGTGACGAGACGGATGACGGCTCAAGTGACGAGACAGATGATGACTCAAATGACGAGACGGATGATGACTCAAATGATGAGACGGATGATGACTCAAATGACGAGACGGATGATGACTCAAACGACGAGACGGATGATGACTTAAATGACGAGACGGATGATGACTCAAGTGACGAGACGGATGACGGCTCAAGTGATGAGACAAGTGACGAGACAAGTGATGACTTAAATGACGAGACGGATGACGACTCAAGTGATGAGACAAGTGACGAGACGGAGGACGGCTCAAGTGACGAGACAGATGATGACTCAAATGACGAGACGGATGATGACTCAAATGATGAGACAAGTGACGAGACGGAGGACGGCTCAAGTGACGAGACGGAGGACGGCTCAAGTGACGAGACGGATGATGACTCAAGTGACGAGACGGATGACGGCTCAAGTGATGAGACAAGTGACGAGACAAGTGACGAGACAAGTGATGACTTAAATGACGAGACGGATGACGACTCAAGTGATGAGACAAGTGACGAGACGGAGGACGGCTCAAGTGATGAGACAAGTGATGAGACAAGTGATGAGACAAACGATGACTCAAGTGATGAGACGGATGACGGCTCAAATGATGTAGTCGATGACGGCTCAAGTGATGTAGTCGATGATGGTTCAAGTGATGAGGAAGAAGGTAGAGAGCTATACGACACACCTTATGGCTTTAACGGTAGTACGGGGTGGTCTAATTATAATAAGCCTACCAAGTTTCTTGGTATGAAGGTGGTGACAAAGCAGCTTTATTCTATCACTAATGGGGGAAAATGTTCTATTACGTTAGGTTCTGACACTACGTTGGTTGGAGGCAGTAAGCTCATGATTAAGGGGCTTGCTTGGTCTAAGCATGCGCATTTGGGCTATCATTTTAGTGGCAGTTTTATGAGGCTTTCTTGGAGTAACGATGATAATGATATCTCGATTAAATCTCAAAAATTGGCAGCCGAAAAGGAAAAGTTAGAGGCGGCGACATTCAAAGCGCATATTGAAGAGTGGGAGTCTAAAGTGAATGTACAAACCACATCAGCAAGCCAAATACGGCAAGTTCAGTCGGAAGTTGCTACTTTAGGTGATAGGTTAGGGACGGTGACGACAGACTTTACTTCGACTCAAATAAAATATGAAACAGGGCTGATCCGTAAGAAAGCCTTAGCGACAAAAATTCAGCAAGTCAGTCAAAAGAGTCAAGTGATATCACAACAAACTAATAACTGCGCTAATGAGCTTGAGAAGGTTTTCTTTAATACTGGTTGTGCCAGTGGTGTGGATGTTGAAGAGAGTAAGATTATTGTAATGTAATTGATTTATTTACAACGAATAATAAGAGGTGGCTATGTCTAATATTAATACTGCAAATCAGTATTCTACCAGTGCAGACGATAATCCAGATGAGGATAATTACACTGAAAACTCCACTTATCGAACATTGTTGACGCTCAATGGTCATACATTATTTTATGTGAATACTTGGTATAAGTACACGCCTGGAATTGTGACTTGGGTGACTTTAGGCCAATGTAATTTAATCAACATTGGCAGTTTCACTGAAATTGTTTTTCCAAGTTCTATTTATTTTAATATGGGGCCTTCACTCAGTTGGAATGGAAAAGTGTATGCAATGACCTTTACTTACCAGGAGGCCGCCATTAAAAAACTCAGTGCGAAATTACTGACATGTAATGCAAAAGCACAGCGTAAGCTGGCTGTTGTTAATGGTATTGAAAGTTATCTCTCTAAGGTTGATAGTTTGTCAAATCAGACACGCCTGATTGGCGTATCCAATGAAAGTACAGCAAATAAAGTCAGACGTGCTTCTCTAGCAACCAAAGCATTGGCACTAAATCTAAAGACGGAAAATGTGTATCTCAATAGTGGCGCATATCAGGCTTCATTTGCGTCGGCGAGTAATCGAAAAGCGGCTAACAAAATTAGAAAAATTGACTCTTCACTTTCAAGTCAAGTGTCTTGTGTGAATTCAAATAATATTTCTATCAAAGACGATGCCATCAGTGTGTATCTTTAAGTTTATTATTTATAAGCTTTTAATTATCTAGATGTTTAGTTTTCATCGTTCAAAAAGGAATACTAATGTGCTCTAGATAAATGTTATTGATTGAGGTTGTTTTATGTCTATAAAAATAATGAAAAAAGATGAAATTGCAACACTTTTGGTACCTTATGAATTACAAGGAAAATCTTATTTATGTATATCTATGATATTAGGGTTCGATTTACTTAATCCTGATAAATGTATTAATGAACAAAATTTATGGGCGGCGATTAATACGAGTTTAGACGGACGCATGTTTGATGCGGGTATGCCAAAAATGCATCCCGAATGGCTATTATCAGGAGCGTGTTTCAGTGGAGAAAAGTCAAGAGAGGTCGTCAAAGTCTCTGCCTATTTAGCTGGCTCAGAGAAGCAACTTGATGTTTATGGAAACCGTCAATGGAGACAGCATTTGGGGCGTTTTGTACCATCAGAGCCCATTTCATTTAAGCGTCAGCCTTTAACTTGGGAAATGACTTGGGGGGGAGAGGAGGTACCTGAAAATAGATTAGGCTCAAGTGTGGTTGAGGAGTCCTATCCTCTACCTTGTTTATTTTATTCAAAAGATACTCAGAATAGTCGCAGTGACAATACAGATCATCAGCCTGCTTGTTTTTTACCCTTAGCGATAGATCACCCCTTGAGAAAGGCTTGTATGGGCACTTATGATGAAGCTTGGTTTCGGGAACGTTGGCCAAGCGTACCGCAAGATTTCGATTGGCACTTCTTCAATCAAGCGCCACTTGATCAACGCTTGACAGACTTTTTTAATGGTGGTGAGTCGTATCATTTAGTGAATTTGCATCCGAAAGAGTCCAAAATAACGGGGAGACTCCCTTTTTATCGCCCCCGTGTTTTTGTGAGGCAATATTCAGAGCTTAGTGATTTGCCGACGCAAAATGTACAGTCATTGAAACGTGATGTTCAGCAAAGTAATAATACAATTAAACAAGATATTCAATATAAAATATCAGAAATAGGATTACGTAATGACACAGTGTGGTTTTTTCCTGAGCAGCAAATTGGGCTGCGTATTTTTAGGGGCAATATTGAAATACAAGATGAAGAAGCCCTAGATGTATCTGATATTTTATTTGTTAGTGAAGATAGAGATAAAGCGCCATTAACGACAGAGCATTATATTCATTACATGACTCACTATAATGCTGCTAAGGAAGCTGAATCTGCTGAGATGGCTCAACTGGCAAAGAAAACACAGCAAGCGAAACATGATCTTACGTTAGCAGAAAAAGACTTGTCGGATATCCCCCAATACATGGCGTTTAAACAAGGTCAATTTGAAAATAAGATCCCCGCGGCAAAAGCTTCACCTCATGACTTTTTAGCTCAATTAGATAGACAACTGGATACCAGCCATGGACAGTTAGCGTTTTTAGCTCAAAATATGTCGAGTTTATCCCCTGAATTGCAGTCTTTATTGCAGCAATCAGGCTCGAAAATAAATGATATCAAATCGAGTTTTGCACAACAGATGCAAATGCAAATGAAGCTCAAGCATGATATGACGGCGGATTTAACACAATTGAAGTTAAATAAGCCAAATGTGCCAGCCAACCCAGAATATGATAAGCAAGTACAAGTAATACAAGACAAAATTAATACTCATGGGCAAATGTTTGATTCCCCAAAAACCGATACGCCTTGGCATGATAAAGCCTCTGAATGGATTGCGCAAAGTAGTGAATTTGATTCTTTCTTAAAAAAACGTAAGCAATTGATAAATTTTGGCTTTCGAAAACTTAATATTCAAAAATTGATGCTAGGTTACCAGGCTCATGAGCGTGTGTTCGTTCCTCAAGAGTGGGGGCTGACATTTGAGGATATGCCCGATGATATGCTAACAACCTTGCCGTCAGGTTGGTTATTGCCTGAATATCAAGATGGATTATTTACCGCTTTGCATATTCGACCTTCATTGTTTGAATCTGAATCTAATGTGCAGGTTTTTGGGAGTCAATCATTGCCATGGCACAGTGCCTTACAATCCGGCTTGCCTGTGATGTTTTGCCAAGATAGAAGTTTTGCTTGGTTAATTGAGCAAGATGTTCGAGGTGTGTTTAATGTACTTGAAATGCCCTCTGTCGATACTGAGTTAACTGAGGACGTGCAAGCCGTAATCGATACCGCGCCTCAGTTGTTCTTGTTTATGCAAGGCATTGACGAGTTGGACTCTTGGCAAGCACTATTTCCTACTTTAGAGCCTGTCGCATTGAAAGATGACATTTTGATACAGCAAGCCTATAGTGAGTCAATTGATATACTCGCTTGGTTAATCGATTACATTAAGCCCGCTGAAGGACAAAGTACAGCAGGTATGCTAGCGAGCATTCAAAAGAAAAAACGCAAAGCGTTATTTGCCACGCCTAAGTTTTCAAAAGAGCAAGCTCAAGTTGCTTTTGATAAAAAACAAGCCAGTTTATTCCAAGATTTAGGCTTAAATAGCGATTTACCACTAAAGGATGCCTTGTCGGCAGTTTTAGATCAAAAAGCCAGTTCATTGCAAGAGAAATTACCAACAGGCCCTTCTACTGAAGCTTTTCAAAAAGGACTTGATAAATTAAAAAATACACCCGTACCCACCGCTGCAGCCAGTGAACAATTGAGTCAGCTATCACAGCAATCAATTGCACTGCTTGAGCAAGAGCAATCAAAAATTCAAACAGAAGATGCCAAAGATATTGTTAATAAACAACTAGCGTTAGTGAAAAAAGAGTCACAAGTCGCCATCGACAAGCTGAAAGAGCTAGAAGCGATTGAGCCCGTTAAAGTTGACGATATTGAGGCCGCTGTTGATTTTGAAACATTAACCAGAGAGCAAGTCATTGACTTGCATACCCAAGGTCTGTCTTTGGCTAAAAAGGATTTATCTGAATTGGATTTATCTTACCTTGATTTATCCCATGTTGATTTTACCGGAAGTATTTTATCTGAAACCAACTTTACTGGCGCGGTATTAACTTCAGCGAACATGCAAGACGTGGTTGCTACTCAAGCTATTTTTGATGATGCAAACTTAGAAGGTGCTGATCTTTGCCGAGCATTACTATCTGAATCTCATGGTGATAGAGCGTGTTTTTTACATGCTTGTTTAGATGACGCTGTTATGTCTGAAGTGCAATTTAATGAAGCTAATTTTATGTTTGCCAGTTTAAATAAAGTGACAGCTTGCGGCAGTTATTTTATTGGTGCTTGCTTTAATGATAGTGTATTAACACAAGCGAGTTTTCTTAATACTTTTCTTGAAAACACCTCTTTTCTTCGATGTACTGCGTTGAAAATAAAATGTTTTGAAGCGAGTGCACAAGGGAGTGTGTGGAAGGAGGCCAAGTTGAATAAGGCGCTGTTTTGGTCTGCAGATTTAAGGGGTGCTGATTTCACTGGTGCGCAATTAACCAATGCCCGTTTTGGCAGTGCGCAGTTATCAAAAGTGATTTTTAATCAAGCACTTTTAGTGAAGACTAACTTTGCCGATGCAATTTTGTCGGATGCTCGTTTTCATCGAAGTAATATGGAAAATGTGTATTTCAGTAATGCCAATATGCAACGTACAGAGCTCTTTGGAGTGAATTTAAAACGCGCCCAATGTCTTCGTAGTAATTTTAATGGCGCGCACTTTAAGGCAGTGAATGCCATACAAACCAATTTTATGCGCTCGATTTTTACTAATAGCATTTTAGACAGGGTGTGTTTTTATAATGGTGACTTATTTAAAACCACTTTTGGTAATACGCAAATCAAGGGCTGTAACTTTAAAGCGACCTTGCTAGAAAATAATGAGGACGTTATTTATGGATAACCATCAGCAGAGTCAGTCGGCGGAGCAAGAAAAGGTGTCGGTTGGGCCTGAACAAGCGCTGCAAGACAAAGTGCTGCATGAAAATGCGTCCTTTGAAGGAGAAGATTGGCAAGGATTTGTGTTAAGCAAAGTGGTTTTTAACGATTGTCGATTTAACCAAGTGAATTTTAGCCAAAGTCAGTTATCACAATGCTCGTTTAAGGGATGTGAGTTTATTGCATGCGATTTCAGTGAAGTGCTGCTTGATGGGGTGATTATTGATGAGTGTGTATTACAACAAGTATCATTGATAAACGCGGTGTTAAAGCAAGTACTGTTTACACAAAGCGTGTTAAATGCAGTGTCGTTTGTGCATTCCGAGCAACATCTCACGCTCTATACCAAGACGCAGTTGAGCCAATCGGATTTTGAGCAAGCGAGCCTTCGTGCCTGTTGCCTTACCGATAGTACATTGAAATCGGTCAATTTTACCCAAGCTAAGCTGTTTAAATGTGTGTTTGATGAGACGCAGTGTATTGACCTCTTATTTTCGAAAACGCAAATAGAAAAGTCGGCGTTCATGGAGGCAGATTTACGCAGCAGCCGTTTTATTGATGTGAACTTTTATGCGGTTCAATTGAATGACTGCCAACTTGAATTGGTGGATTTATCTCATAGTCGATTAGAGAGCTGCTATTTTATGAACAGTCAAATGCAAGGCGCAAGATTGGTGGGGATTAAAGGGGCGCATGCGGTATTTATGGGGGCGGATTTACGAAAAAGTGATTTGAGTGATGCCTATTTGCTGGGCAGTTGTTTTGAGAATGCAGATGTGTCTTATGCAAATATGAGTAATGCGGTGATATCTCAGTCAAATTGTGTGAGGGTGATTGCGCTTCATACGAATTTCATTAATGTTTCAGCAGAGTACATTGATTTATCTTACGGTGATGTGTCTTATGCCAACTTCAGCCGAGCGAATGTGATGACAGCAAAACGGCATTGCTTAGTGGATAAACAGTGTGATTGGTCAAATGCCAATACGTTAGGGACCACGGGCACCGATATGGATTGGGCGGCAGCAGAATATTGGTCAACGGAGATTTAAATGATGAA
>NZ_CANLKR010000056.1 GCF_947491715.1 uncultured Shewanella sp.
ACCGTCAGGGTTCCGTTGATAACCATCGTAGGCTCCGCCGACGGCATAACTACCATCAGAATTCCGTTGATAACCATTGTAAGCCCCGCCGACGGCATAACTACCATCGGAGTTCCGTTGATAACCATCATAGTCTCCACCGACGGCATAACTACCGTCAGGGTTCCGTTGATAACCATCGTAGGCTCCGCCGACGGCATAACTACCATCGGAATTCCGTTGGTAACCATCGTAGGCTCCGCCAACGGCATAACTACCATCGGAGTTCCGTTGATAACCATTGTAGGCCCCGCCGACGGCATAACTACCATCGGAGTTCCGTTTGTAGCCATCGTAGCATCTACCAACTGTATAGACCGTATAGTTACCATCGAAATTCCGCTGATATCCATCATATTGGGCATATCCCAATGAGGGAATTAACAGGGTTAAATGAATAAAAATTAAATATTTCGATACATACATTTCCTTTCCTTTCCTTTTCTTGTCGGATCTCTTTATCGTTATTATTGGGTATATCCCCGTGAATTAAAATAGGCGACTAAGAAGCAAAGATAAACGATTGTTTGTGTTTTCTAGTAACTTCTTACCAATTGATTAAATTGATGTTTATGGTTTGCCTGTATCACTACAAGTGTTTAACTGATAATTAACAGGTGGCGTAGATTTTTTTACTTTTCCTCTGATTCAAAAATCCCTTATTGAATATAATACTGAAAGTACGAAACGCGACTTTGGGTTCGGGAAAGTTGAGGGTGAAACGTCTCGAAATGAGACATTATCTTATCAAAATCAGTCCTAAAATCACAGGCTGATAATTAGCTGCTTTTCACAACTGTCACCACATTTTTCACCACATGGGCATCACTAAGCTGCTTTGGCTACTGAGGCTATTTCTAGCTCTTCAGATGGGAAAGTAGCTTTAACCACTACAGTAGTTCCTATAGTCAAAAAGCGAAGCTATGTATTACAAATACTCTTTGTTATAAGGCAGATATTTTTAGCTTGTAATACCCATTAAACCAGTAAAGCCACGCAGTGGTCGACGTCTAGGGCAGCTTTAGTGTCTGATATCAATGACCCAAGGGGTAAAATAGTGCTGATAACAGGCTTTATTATAACCTTCTTCGTTTGGGAATAACCCTTGGTTATTATGGATTACGACAAATCTGATGTTAGACTTTACGGCGTTAATGAAATTGAATTTATTGATTCACTCTCTTTTATTGATACCTCAGACATGCTTTTACCTTATATTTTTCGCTTAACTTCTTTTCTGCCACTTGTCATTGCTCATGACAAAGTGAAACAAGCCTTTGAAGCGAACAATATCACTGGGTTTACCTTCTACAAACCAGAAGAGTTTTATCTGTAAATCACAAAATTCTAAAGCGGTTTTTCTTCCATTGTGAATGACGAAGCCAAGAATAAAAGTTGAATCTTGGTATTATCTTGTGAGGATCTTTTATATGATTTATGTTCATTCGAGATAAGGTTATGAGCGAGAGAGAACAATGATAGCTACAGGTCAAAAACTGCCAGAATCGACATTAAGTGAACTCACCAAAGACGGTATGGTTAATCATGATGTGGCAGCATTATTTGCCAATAAGAAAGTGGTGTTATTTGCTGTCCCCGGCGCTTTTACGCCGACATGTTCAGAGTCCCATTTACCCGGTTTTGTGGTGTTAGCTGATGAATTTAAAGCTAAAGGCGTCGATATTATTGCCTGTGTGTCAGTGAATGATGCCTTTGTGATGAAAGCGTGGGGCGATGCGCAAAACGCATCAGAGTTAATGATGCTGGCTGACGGTGATGGAAGTTTTACTCAAGCATTAGGGCTAGAGATGGATACCGCGAGTTTTGGCGGCGTGCGCTCTCAACGCTATGCTATGGTGATAGACAATGGTGTGATCAGCACACTCAATGTTGAAGCACCTAAAAGCTTTGAAGTCAGTAAGGCGGAAGTCGTTTTAGCTGGGCTGTAAGGTAGGGTGTTCAATTAAAACTGATTAAAGTAAGCGTCTGAGTGGTCGATCATGTTTTGACTCTGCTAAACAAGAGTTAGCCCAGTAACTTAAGCTAATTAAGATATCTTTCGTTTTGGTGGGTTATGGTATTGCTGTTTTCACCGACTGCTTGAGCGTTTACCGATGAATCATTAGAAAGTTATTGATTGCGTGTGGTTGCTGAAAACTTTTTTGGTTCTTTTTGTTGTTCACCATGTCGTTTAGTCGGTTTTGATGCTTAATCCAGCTTCTTTTCCATATAAAAAGAGCGCATTTCCATTGGTTTGGTAAATCTTCCTCTGACTAGACTCGTTCTTTTTTCTACTACTTGATAACCGAGTTTTTGATACAGGGCTTTGGCTCTCGGGTTGTCCCCATCAACATCAAGTGCCGCTATTTTGTAACCACTTTTTTTCATTTTTTGTTCTAATTGTGCAACCAGTTGGGTGCCTAATCCTTCACCTTGAAAGTCAGAGGTAATGGCAAGGTTGTGGATCATCGCTATTCGTTTTTTCGGCGGCCGTAATATAGACTCCATTTTTAATCCACGAATGATGGTTCTAACGGCACTGGTAAAGGCATAAACCTTGAAGATGACTAAAGCGGCTTGTAAAGTAAAAGGGAGCGTATGTTTTGCTGTTTTTACGCCGCCTAAACCAACCAGTTTATCATTTCGTATTATTGCCAAGTGTTGGTCATGACTAAATTTCCCTCCCGATTTGAGAAAAGCAGCTTGTAAAAATGCTTTTGATTGAGCGGCGTGAGTGTCGTTAAAAACGATATCGAAGGCTACTGGTCCTGCACTGTATATGAGTGGTACAGCTTGCTGTAGGTCTTCGGGAGTGCATGGGCGAAATGTGATTTGAGTCATAATAAAGTGATTGCTTTTTAATCAGTTAAGTTACAGTAAAACAATTTGCCACTACTTGCAATTTAACCTGATCTTTGGATTAGAAAATATCAATGGGGTACACAGAAGCTGAGTTTTAAAGATCAGATTGTTTGACCAAGAGAAATTAATCAAAGCGGAGCGAGCCTGCCTGATCAATTCGTTGAAACTGTCTGTGATGGCGGTATTACCAATGTTCTCCAGAAATGTAATGAATGGCTTTTTATCTATAACGTGCAGTGATTTGAACAACAGCGCGCTTTGTGACTATTATTTTATATTGATTTAGTGATAACTTCATTCACTAAAACGGCATGGTTAATCATGGCGCTACTGAGTAATTTTCCAATAAGAAAGTGGTGTTATTTGCCGTGCTAGGTGCCTTTACGCCGACATGTTCAGAGTCCCATTTACCCGGTTTTGTGGTGTTAGCTGATGAATTTAAAGCTAAAGGCGTCGATATTATTGCCTGTGTGTCAGTGAATGATGCCTTTGTGATGAAAGCGTGGGGCGATGCGCAAAACGCCTCAGAGTTAATGATGCTGGCTGACGGTGATGGAAGTTTTACTCAAGCATTAGGGCTAGAGATGGATACCGCGAGTTTTGGCGGCGTGCACTCTCAACGCTATGCTATGGTGATAGACAATGGTGTGATCAGCACATTGAATGTTGAAGCACCTAAAAGCTTTGAAGTCAGTAAGGCGGAAGTCATTTTAGCTGGGCTGTAAGGTAGGGTGTTCAATTGAGTTTGATTAAAGCGCCAAAGCGGCGCTTTTCTTGTGGATGAACTTGTTGAATAACGGGAACGCTTATTATTGCATTTAATATGAGAGAGTGTAATCAGTCTTTGATTATAAAATCTTAGCCAATTCAATTGTATTGCTATTCTCTTGAAAAGGCTAAGTGAGTCACTGCTGATCACTAAGGCAATGTATCTCTAGCCTCTTTCATGCGTTTACCTATTGTTAATTGCGCCGCAGGATCGTAATGGTAATAGCCGGAGAGATCATCAGTTTCATGTGCTTCTACATTATGGACAGTGTTTGCTACATTTTGCTGCGCCTCTTGGATGGCGCCATTGGGATCTCCATAATGGCTTTTGGTAATGATGATGGGTAAGTCATCATCATTTAGCGCTTCTCTTATACCGTTCACTAAGCAAGTTAAGTTAGTCTCATAATTGTCTTCATTAATTGTTTTTCCGCCATCATTCCAGCCTTGAAACCAGATAAAACTATCAATTTTAATGGTCTTATTGGCATATTGTGGGAAGTAATTGGCTAACACGTCTGGATCACGCAAGGCGTTGATTTTTTCTAGCATGGCGCTATAAAGGGAATCTTGATTTTTTTCATCTTGGGTCCATTCATTAGCGGCTGCGTCATGACATCCAGGTACTTTCCAGTCGACACGTAAATCTGTACCGCCTTGCACAACTTTTAATAACAGTAGATCGCTTTCTGTGTTATCGCCAAGATAATGCCCAAAGCTGAGTTCTGGTCCAAAACGAGTACTGGACACGCCATAATTTGGAAGCAGTGCGCCATAACGCTGTGAGAATGAAAGTGATCCTGTATCGTCAAGTGCCCCCTGATATTGCAGTACAGTGACATCCTCCCGTGCATTCTCAAGGGCCGAGCTCAGCTGTCCCTCGTCATAGGCACTCGCGACAGCCATAGCGGTTGTCATTTGTTTCCAGGCATCATAACCATAGCCATAAGTGCCATTGCTTGTGGAAAAGTAATAACCGCTGATGGTGGCAAATAACCGATCGGTTAAATCAAAATCACGCTTATTACAAGTTTCATTAGGCAGAGAGTCTAGGCTCCCTACACGGCAGAGGAATTGCCCTAACTTTGTGACGGTAGCATCTTGACCGCCGTTATTTAATCGTTGGTGATAGTGGTTTAATGCATCTGTGTTATTAATAAATTGTGCGCTAATCTGTTCTTCGCTGATGGTTGTTGAGCCACAAGTGACATCACCGAAAGTATAGTCCGCGTTAGCATGGCAGATGAGTTCTTGCAGTCTATCCAGTCGAGTGTTGTTACCTTCCATGTTGGACTGGCCTGCCATGACGACGACTTTAACCACATCTTCGCTATCGTTCCCTTCTATGGGATCGATGTTAACTTCTCCATTGGATGGAAAAATAGCAAAGTCATAATCGTAGAATTCAAAATTTCTAAACGTGTCAGGTGTTGTGATAACTAAGGCATAGAGTACGTGTTCTGCTGGTACAGGAATTGTTGTGCCTGATATTTCACCTGAGGAGTCAATATCAAATGGATAGTAGGTGCGGGATCCCGTTGATGGATTGTAGACCACGGCGCGGCCACGAAAATCGGCATGGGCTGGATTGGTGTCGCTATTGGCTCTAACGGCAATGGTGTAATTACTGTCTTCAGTGATGCCTTCTACTTTAAAGGCATTAAATGCCCAAGATCCTGGCACATAACCTTTGTCCATATCAGTCCAAGTATTGCCCGTTCCTTCGCTGCTAAAGGTTTGCGTGAGTTTATTGTTATGAGTACCTGCATCGGGAAATGCACTTTGCATGCGGTTTAAAGAAGCGACTTCTGACTGTTGGTAAGCTTCTCCTTCTACCATGTCCCAAGTGGTAATATGGGCGGCAAAATCGGCAAATAGGGCTTTCATATCATGTCCCTGAGCTGTGATATAGGCATTGGCAGCTTCTAGATCATTGAGTCCATTTTGAGAATCACGAAAAACGCCACCCATTAAATCTTTACTCACAGCATAATTGGTTAGCCATGACCAGAAAACATATGCCCCATATTGATGACCGCCTTTAAATTCATGGCCGTATTGGTGGTCAACGGGTGAGTCTTGAATGGCCCATAAGCTAATATGTGGATGGAGGCTATAATAACCGAGTAAACTATCTCTCACGCCCGGAATATTGTGATCTGCTCCCCAGCTTGCGGAGGATTCTAAGGTGTATTTACCACTGGCTTGTCCACTGACTCGGTTGAGTTTAGCTTGATAAGAGTGAAAGTTTTCATGCATCCAATGTTGAGCATTGCTTTGAGTCAGTGGCTTATTTTCTAAGGTATAATCTTTGACGAAAGTATTGCTGATCCCTTCGCTGAGTTGCAGATCTCGCGTGGCACCTTCGTGGCTAAAGTAGCGACAAAGTTTACCTTGCTCGTACATACCAGCCTCAAAAATGTTTCTTTCCCAAACACGCTCTTGAGCGACAATATAGTGCTCAAAGTTTGCCATGCTCTTATCGTTATCATCAGTCCACCATTGGCATTGGTATGTTGAACAAAGGTAATTGTTATAACCGTCAAAAGGGCTGGAAGCAATCATGGTGTTATTACATTTATCACCCCCTAGTGCCATAATGTCGTCATAACTCAATGTGCGTTTATAGAGGCGTACATCCCAAATTTTTCCCGCAAAGGGGCCAAATTGTAACATGTCGCCTAAATCGCTGTAGCTGTCGGTATTAATCGTTATGGAAGAGGAAACTTCGCCGTTCACATAGGTCGTCAGTATGCCATTATCAACAGTCATTGTGAGATGATTACAGCTTCGGGTTTTTAACGTGCTGGCAGTATTAGAAAATGTGTGGTTGTTTTGATCACCGAGTTGACCAACAATGCCACCATTATTGGTTCCTACATAAAAGTTACCTGCGTTATTTTTGCCTGTAAGATCAGCAATTGAGCGTACTAGCGTGTCATTAGTATCGGCATTATCGGGTATAAATTTGAATGACAGACTGAAGTTGGCAAGATTACCTTGTTGAGGGAGGGATAGGGTCATGTCAGCATTGTTAAAGTCGTTACGACTGACAAACATGGTGCGATCTTTCACTTCGGGATCAGAAGAAGCTTTTTCTGTCAGTGCGGTACCTTCAACTATAACGGCATTGCCTCCAGCAATATCTCGAAATTCCAAATGAGAGGGGACATGCACTAACAGGTTATCTGAAGGCCCTTCTAGGAAATCACTGGCACAATCATTGGCTTTCACTGCAATTGTAACCGTCGCGATGTTACTGGTTCCATGACTGTCTGACGCCATATAAGAGAAACTGTCTATACCACTAAAGTTTGTTTTAGGGAGATACTCCCAGCGTTGGCCACTTCCTGTCAGCGAGCCATGAGCTGGTGGAGATTGAATGGAAAACTGGAGAGGATCAAGATCGGCATCGTAGGCCGCGAGAAAAATAGATTTGGCTAGACGGCCATGAGCGGCCATTTGTACTGCTTGGTTACTGGCAATGGGTAAATGGTTGCTTTTTTTATTCGAAGGGGGTTGGATCCCTCCAGAATTGTCATCATTACCGCCTGTCGAGCTAGCCTCCTCCTGCTGTGCAGCGGTATTATCTCCATTACCATCACCACCACAGCCGAATAGAATTGCGCTTAAGCACAGTAAAAAAGGAGCTTTGAGTCCCCTTATTGCTTGGAATTGATTGTTAGTCAGAGTAGAGATTGTCTTCATGTGGAATGTAGACTCCAAAATAATTGTGGGTGTTTTGTTTTTGTTTTTTATCTTGTTTTTTTATTTTATTAATCAAATCGTTATTTTAATGTTTAGGAATGTTGCCATTAGTGGTTGTAAGTGTCTCCATTTTGTTGTGTTTATTTGTGGTAACTTAAGGCGACATTCAGCTAACTCACTAAAAAGCGATGTGCAAAGGATGTGCAAAGAGAGTGCTGCAGCATCAAGAGGTGTTGAAGTCAGTATCGTTGACATGATTCTTGAAGTATCACGGGTATAAGAGTAAGCCATTAGCTTGACAGTGAGATAAGTAAGATTGGAATGAGATTAGTGCTTGTGTCATGAAGAGACAGTTATAGTTTACGAGGTTGACTTATTCCAATGGCAACCAAATTTGTGCATGAAGCCCGCCTTCTTGGCGATTGCTTAATATGATTTTACCTTGATGTCTATCAATGATACGCCTGACAATGGCTAATCCAAGCCCTGAACCTATACTTCCTCGAGCGCTATCACCTTGTATAAATGGCTCAAATAATTTAGGGATTTGGGATTCATCTATGCCTGGTCCATCATCTTCGACACAAAAGCCGACGTGTTGACCATCAAATTGTGAGCTTATTTTTACCCAACCATTACCGTAACGAAATGCATTTTCAACAAAGTTACTGATCACGCGTTTAATGGCTACAATTTGCATTGGGATCATGGGAAGCTGGACGAGTTCAACTTCTATGACGCTGTTTCTGTTAGATTCGGAATTGGCAATGTCTTCAATAATGTCATTGAGTTGTGCCATTTCATGACAGGATGACTGATCTTGCCGAATATAATCGATAAATTGATTAATGATAGCGTCCATATCTTCGATATCATGGGCTATTCCTTCCTTTAAATATTCGTCGCGATCGTTGATCATCTCGGACGCTAAACGGATACGGGTGAGAGGTGTGCGCAAATCGTGAGAAATTCCCGCCATTAATAGGGCTTTATCTTGCTCTAATTGCTCCATACTGTATGACATTTGGTTGAATGCTTTGGTAACGGCAATCAGTTCGCTTGATCCTGTTAAGGGCAGTGCTTTTGGAAACTCACCTCTGGAAACGGCTAATGCAGAGGTTTGTAACCGTTTTAAAGGGGAGTTTTGCTTGCGAGCAAACCACCAGCCTCCAGCAACACTTAAGGCGCCAATAACCATTAAATATAGGGTTAAAGGAGATAAGTTTTGCTCACTGATATCATGTAAAGGGACTTTAACCCAAATAGAAGGGGCTTGTGGTGGGCGGATCCAGATTTGAAATTCAGCGCCTTGTGCGATACGCACTTCGGCTGGGCCGCCAAGGTATTCAGACATTTGTGATGAGAAGTAGCTGTAATAAGTGGCTTTATTAACTCCAGCTTCTCGTGCTTGTTTTTGACTGTAAATTTTAATGCCGTCGTCACCGCGCACTTTTGCGTTGAGGGCATCGACCATGCTTAAATGCTCGCGACCCACTTCGACGCCATCAATGAAGAGTAATTTTATTTGCCTAGCGATCAGTTGATTGATTTGTTGATAGCTTGGCTTTATAAAATAAACGGCGACTGAAATATAGGAGACAATTTGATTGGTTAAGAGTAAGCAACCAATCAACACCACAGTTTGACTAAAGGAGCTATGGGGGATGAAGCGTTGCCACCAAGGATCTTTCATCATTTAATGTCGTTCACTGCCATCAGGCACAAACACATAACCTAAGCCCCAAACAGTTTGGATATACCTTGGATTAGCGGCATCTTTTTCGATGAGGCGCCTGAGGCGTGACACTTGGACATCAATCGAGCGCTCTAATGCAGAATAATCTCGGCCACGGGCTAAATTCATGAGCTTGTCACGAGAAAGGGATTCCCTAGGATGATTAACCAGTACCTTTAATACGGCAAACTCTCCACTGGTTAGGGAAATAGATTGTCCTTCTTTAATCATTTCTCTGGTGGCGAGGTTTAGCGTGAATTCTCCAAAATGGACTTCTTCTTCTTCCTGAGCGGGTGCTCCTGGGGCTTCAATGGTACGCCGACGCATAACAGCTTTAATGCGAGCTAATAGTTCTCTTGGATTAAAGGGTTTAGGTAAATAGTCGTCGGCACCTAATTCGAGTCCGATAATACGATCGACTTCATCACCTTTTGCCGTTAGCATCACTATAGGGAGCTGGTCATCATCTTGGCGTAAGCGTTTACAAATTGATAAACCGTCTTCACCGGGTAACATCAAATCTAATACCAATAAATGGAAATTTTCACGTTCTAATAATCTATCCATTTGTTCTGCATTAGCGGCGCTACGTACTTGATAACCTTGTTCAACGAGATAGCGTTCAAGTAGCGAACGTAAACGCATGTCATCATCGACGATGAGTATTTTGGAGGTTTCTTGTCCCATGCTAAGTCCCTGTGTTTGACTGTGATGAATGATGACATTTAAGTATTATTGCACTGTATTGACGTTATTGCTTGAGCAGATAACAGGCAGTCTTCTAGTAATATAGCTGTTTTTCGGTGTTGGTGATGGTTAAGCAATAAAGAATAACAAGAGGAGTAATATAAACCTCAAATGTAAAACAATCATTAACACTATGAAAATGTTGTTAATATATCACAGTGTTATGAGAAAAGAATAAATTGTGACTAAATTAAACGGCATTTAATTTTGAGTCAAAATGAGCAGCAGGGAAGTGCGCTGGTAGCTTTTTATTCTTTCTGGTGATGAATTAAGTGTAGGAAATACTATTGATGTACCAAGTTTGGGGACCTGTTGGTGTTTGCACAATCGCTTCATCATCGACTTCTTTTTTTATTAATGCGCGCGCCATTGGTGAGTCGATAGAGATATAATCTTTACGGCCATAGATTTCATCGGGTCCGACGATGCGAAAATGCTTGGTAGCATTATCATCATTTTCGATTTCAACCCAAGCGCCAAAGAAGATTTTTCCATTTTGTTCAGGCTTATGATGAATGACATTTAATGCTTCAATACGTTTTCTTAAAAAGCGAACACGGCTGTCTATTTGTCTTAAGAGGCGTTTATTCTCCTTATAATCTGCATTTTCGGAGCGATCGCCTAAGCTAGCGGCCCATGCGACTTTTTTGGTGATTTCAGGTCGGTATTCTCGCCATAGGTAATTTAATTCCTTGGTTAATTTATCAAATCCTTCAGGAGTGATCAGGTTTGTCTTCACTGTTGGGCTCTAGGGGCTAATGGTTTTTAAATCATGTTACCATAATACAAAAAACCACGCTCGTTGAGCGTGGTTTACTAGCGTATCGTAAAAGTGATTAGGCTTTTGTTGGTTCGTTTATTCCCTCATCACTTGACACTGTACCTTCTTCAGGGTGATGGGTTCCATTCCAAATTCCCTCTTTAAGGTTTGCCAGCTCAGGAAATTGGCTACTATCAAAAGTCGGTGTTTTCCCTGCTCTTAATTGATAGCGATAGTCATTAATGACTTTTATTGCGAGCTTAGAGAGCATGAGTAACGCAATGATATTGACTGTTGCCATAAGGCCCATAGACAGATCGGCCAAATTCCAAACCAAACTGATTTTTGCAACAGCACCAAACATCACCATACCTAAGACGCAGATCCTAAATACTGGGAGTGCTTTTTTGTTATTGCGAGTTAAGAATAAAACATTTGTTTCTGCATAAGAGTAGTTGGCAATAATGGAGGTGAAACAGAAAAGCAAGATGGCAAAGCCAATGAAAATGCCACCCCAAGTTCCTACATGGTTTGTCAGTGCTTGAATAGTAATGGCAATACCATCATTATCGGCCCCAACATCACCGGCTAATAAAATGATGGCTGCGGTTGCGGTACAAATAACGATGGTATCGACAAAAACGCCCATCATTTGGATAAAGCCTTGTGAGGCTGGATGATTGGGATTAGGTGAAGCACTGGCTGCTATATTGGCTGCACTGCCCATGCCCGCTTCGTTTGAAAATAAACCGCGAGCAATACCGGCCTGCATAGATTGTGCGATAGCATAACCTACTCCGCCAGCAACGACCTCTTGAACACCGAAAGCGCTTTTGATGACAAGCATGAAAATAGCAGGTAATTCACTGATGTTCATTAGTACCACAACAAAAGCGATACCAATGTAGCCAATGGCCATGACTGGCACAATGATTTCTGAGACTTTAGCGACTTTTTTCAGTCCACCAATGATGATTAACCCACTAAAAATAACTAAGGTCACACCGACTGTGGTAGGCGAGATATTAAAAATACTGCCCATGGCACCAGAAATCGTATTGGCCTGAACCGCGTTAAATACCAATCCAAAAGCGAGAATAAGGAAAAATGCAAAAACGACACCCATCCAACGTAGACCAAGACCCTTTTCCATGTAATATGAAGGGCCGCCGCGAAATTGTCCGTCTTTATCTCGAACTTTATAAACTTGGGCTAATGTTGATTCTACCATGGCTGTGGCCATACCGAGTACTGCAATGAGCCACATCCAAAAGATGGCACCCGGTCCAGCGGCACTGATAGCGACTGCTACACCTGCCATATTACCGGCTCCGACTCGAGCAGCCATACTGGTACAAAACACTTGGAAAGAGGTGAGTCCATCTTTCGTGGGACCTTGACGACTCTTGAGCATCAATTGGGCTGAATGTTTAAAATGAGTAACTTGTATGAAGGCTAATCTAAGGGTGAAATACAATCCCGCTGCAACCAGTCCATAGATTAATACCTTTCCCCAAAGTAAATCGTTTAAAAAATTAACAATAGTATCTAACATTTTGTTATTCCTCACTACAAATCTAAACTCGTTTTGGTGACGGTTTTAGTATTTGGTTGAATGTGATTTTTCAACAAAATATGAATGTTTTATAAACAATGAAATAAAGTATTTACGAATAACTTTGTTTATAACGATATTATCTTTTTATTGGTAATAAACATTCATATTTTTTCGAAACCTTTTTATTTATCTTATTTTAAATATTGTGAAAATCGCTTTGATATAAAAATTAGGCACAGCAAAATAGCACACATCTCAATACTAATCATTCTTTTTTGCATAGAAAACCTAAAGGTTGATTTTTATGGTTAATTGTTTTTTTAATGTTAATTTCTATTCGTGAGATATAAATATGACTAATAATTGTTGTTCATTCAAAGTGATTTAAGCATTAAGGTAAATTCATAAGCTTTCCTTTTTCCTTTTATTGAGCTTGTTAAAGAAAGGCTTGTTAAAGTGAGGATGGTTTATTACGTTCTCTATAATATTTAGGGCTTATGTAAATACTATTTATTATTTCATCTTTTTGAGTGAGTTTATATTAAAGCTTAATAATAAATAATAATATTCATCATTTATGATATTCTTGTTCTATTTTGATAAGTCTATTCATTTCTCTTTTTATCATTTTGATATATGACTAAGACAAGGACATTTTCTTAGTGTCGGATTTCACATACTTTAAGAAATGCTTGGCTTGAGTAGATATCTATTTGATGTTTTTTAAGGTTTTTTGCTTGCTCTTACGTACGAGTGATGTCGAAGGCAGCGTTAAGCTGAGTAAAAGTCGAGCTAAATAGGATTGAAGGTTAACCTTACTCAGCGCCTGTGGTATTGTGGGGATAATTTTGATTTTCAATCTAGGCTCAATTTTATCTATGCAAAATATTGCTTACACTATTGCTCATGAACTTAAGGTAAACGAGCAGCAAGTTACGTCTACGATTAAATTATTAGACGAGGGCGCAACAGTGCCTTTTGTGGCTCGATATCGTAAAGAAGCAACTGGTGGATTGGATGATACCCAATTACGTAATTTATACAGTAGACTACAGTATTTACGTGATTTAAATGAACGACGTGAAGTAATATTGTCCAGTATTGACACTCAGGGTAAATTAACGCCTGAGTTGAGTCATGCCATTAAGACCGCTGAAAGTAAAACCCGATTAGAAGATCTGTACCTCCCTTATAAACCGAAAAGACGGACTAAAGGGCAAATCGCTATTGAAGCAGGGCTTGCGCCTTTAGCGGAGCGTTTGTTGTCTATGGAGCAAGGTAGTCTTGAAGCGATGGCGTTGCCATTTATTAATGAAACGGCAGGGTTTAAAGAGACGAAGTCAGTATTGGAGGGCGCGCGTTTTATTTTAATGGAGCGTTTTGCCGAAGATGCTGAGTTATTGCGAAAAATTCGTCGCCATGTGAGTCAATACGCTCTCATTGAAAGTCAATTAATTAAAGGTAAAGATAAACAAGCTGTTAAGTTCAGGGATTATTTCGAGCACAGTGAAAAGTTGATGAAAGTCCCTTCTCATCGAGCATTAGCCATGCTTCGTGGCCGCAACGAAGGTGTGCTTGCTTTATCGCTAAATGTCGATCCCGATCAAGACTCAGGGCGTCATAAAAGTAGCTATTGTGTTGTTATTATTGCTGAGCACTTAGGGCTTAATTTAGGCTCCAGTGATATCGAGCAATGGCTTAAAACTGTGATTACAGCCACTTGGCGCGTTAAGATCTTGCCACAAATGGAAACTGAGTTTTTTGCTCGCATGCGCGAAATGGCAGAAAATGATTCAATCAAAGTGTTTAGTCGCAATTTGGCTGACTTATTAATGGCGCCTCCGACAGGGGCTAAAGTCACTTTGGGTTTAGATCCTGGACTGCGAAGTGGCGTTAAGGTCGCAATCGTCAATGACACCAGTAAATGTGTCGCTCATACGACAATATTTCCTCATGCTCCACAAAACCAATGGGATAAGTCGATTCGTACTTTATCGAATTTGATTAAAATGCATAAAGTGGAACTTATTGCAATTGGCAACGGTACTGCTTCTCGTGAAACGGACAAACTGGCGAGTGAGTTAATCACTGGGTTGAAGTCAGATTCTCCTTCCTTAATGAAAGTGATGGTGAGTGAAGCTGGGGCATCTGTGTATTCAGCTTCTGCCTTGGCAGCAGAAGAATTCCCTGATTTAGATGTCTCTATTCGTGGTGCCGTGTCAATTGCCCGTCGCTTGCAAGACCCCCTTGCGGAATTGGTTAAAATCGAGCCTAAAGCTATTGGTGTTGGGCAGTACCAACATGACGTGAGTCAGAGCCAATTGTCTATGTCTTTAGAGGCCGTTGTAGAGGACTGTGTTAATGCGGTTGGAGTGGACGTGAATATGGCTTCTCCTTCGCTACTGGCACAAGTCGCGGGGTTAAATAAGACTTTAGCAAGAAATATTGTTCAATATCGTGATGATAATGGCCGCTTTGATAACCGTAAAGCCTTATTAAAGGTGCCTCGATTAGGGCCAAAGGCTTTTGAACAAGCGGCGGGTTTTTTACGTATTTCAAATGGCTCGAACCCTCTTGATGCTTCAGCGGTTCACCCTGAGGCTTATTCGCTGGTTGAGTCTATTGCACAAACCAAAGCCTTGAGTCTTGAAGCATTGATTGGTAACTCAGAGGTGCTAAAGAATGCTGATGCTTCGACGTTCATTACAGACGATTTTGGTTTGCCAACGGTGACTGATATTTTACAGGAACTCGATAAGCCGGGTCGCGATCCTCGAGGTGAATTTAAAACGGCAAGCTTTAAGGACGGTGTACAGGAGGTCAGCGATCTCAAATTGGACATGATCCTTGAAGGCGTTGTGACCAACGTGACTAATTTTGGTGCCTTTGTTGATGTCGGTGTCCATCAAGATGGTTTAGTCCATATTTCTTCTTTAACCGACAAATTTGTTAGTGATCCTCATACATTGGTGAAAGCAGGTGATGTTGTTAAAGTCAAAGTGATGGAAGTGGACGCTGAGCGCAAGCGTATTAGCTTAAGTATGCGTTTGAATGATAAGGCGGGAGAGGTTAAAGCTAAGCCTGCTAAAGTGACTGAAGGGCCACGTCATAAACCACAAGCTAAACGACACCAGCACCAAGAATCTACTGTGAAAACGAAACCTAAGCAGCCAATGAATGCGGCAATGGGAAATGCCTTTGCTGATGCTTTTGCTAAGTTAAAGAAATAAGGGTGTTAAAGCTTAAAAGGGTATCTGGCGCGTAAGAAGTGTTGACATAATACGGCATTGATACCTTTTTGAAGTGATATTTACATACAAAGAATGATTGTGATTATTTGCCTTACGGATGAGGACTTATTCCATGACATGATGAACGAGTGTAAGCTGTTTCACTGAGAGGTTTCCTATGCGAGAAAAGTTCAACTTAGGTCCATTGAGACCTATTTTAGTCTTTTGTGTTATCGCGCTGATCATTATGATGATCAGCCGTTTGGGATTAGGTTTATGGCAAGCTGACCGTGTTACAGCGGCTGGTGGATGGTCTGATTTATTGATCCAAGGCTTAAGAGTGGATATTGCCACTTTATGTTGGCTTTGGGGAGTCGCTGCATTAGGGACGGCGATTTTTAGTGGTCCACATCTTATTGGCCGTTTATGGCAAGTTATTCTAAGGAGCTGGCTCACTATAGGATTATGGTTAATCGTGTTTTTAGAAGCGTCGACGCCAGCTTTTATCGAAGAATATGGTATTCGACCGAATCGACTTTATGTTGAGTACCTGATTTATCCCAAAGAAGTGTTATCCATGTTATGGGCTGGCCGTCCAATAGAGGTGATTTTTTCATTATTATTGACTATTGTGACGCTTTGGTTTGGTTGGCGTTTAAGTGGAACATTGTTTAAGAAGATCACTTATCCTCGCGTCTTTTGGCGACCCGTGATTGCGTTGATGGTGATTATTGTGACTTTTGCGGGCGCGCGTTCGACACTGGGCCATAGACCATTAAATCCTGCTATGGTGGCTTTTTCAACCGATCCTTTAGTGAACTCTTTAGTGATTAACTCTTCTTATTCGTTATTTTTTGCTATTAATCAAATGGGCAGCGAAGCCGATGCCGCTAAAATTTACGGTAAGATGGATAAGCAAGATATTATTGATTTGGTAAGGGCCGATAGTGGCCGTCCGTTAAGTGACTTTACGTCGAAGGAGTTTCCAAGCCGAACGTTTAATGAGGCAAGCTATAAAGGTAAACCTAAAAATTTAGTGATCATTTTAGAAGAGAGTTTAGGGGCACAGTTTGTGGGGAATTTGGGTGGGCTGCCATTGACCCCTAATTTGGATAAATTGTCAAAACAAGGTTGGTCTTTTAATGATCTTTATGCAACGGGTACGCGTTCTGTCAGGGGGATAGAAGCTGTTACGACAGGGTTTACACCAACGCCTGCACGTTCTGTGGTTAAACTAGGAAAGAGCCAAACTAATTTCTTTACCATTGCCGATTTATTGGCTAAGAAAGGCTATACCACGCAGTTTATTTATGGTGGAGAAAGTTATTTTGATAATATGCGCAGCTTCTTTTTAGGCAATGGCTTTCAAGATATTGTCGATGAAACCGATTATGATTCTCCTACTTTTGTCGGATCTTGGGGGGTGTCGGATGAAGATCTTATGCGTAAAGCCAATAGTGAATTCGAGCGTTTACATCAAGAAGGTAAGCCGTTTGCGAGTTTAGTGTTTAGTTCAAGTAATCATGATCCCTTTGAGTTTCCTGATGGTCGCATTAAATTATACGAACAACCTAAGCAAACTCGCAATAATGCTGCAAAATATGCTGACTTTGCCATTGGTGAATTTTTCAAATTAGCTAAAAAATCAGATTATTGGAAAGATACTGTATTTTTGATTGTGGCTGATCATGATAGTCGAGTGAGCGGCGCTAATTTAGTGCCTATTTCTCGCTTTAGGATCCCGGGTGTTATTTTGGGAGAAGGTATTGCACCAAAACAAGATAATCGGGTTGTGAGTCAAATTGATCTCGCGCCGACCTTATTATCATTGATGGGCATTTCAGCGACCTATCCAATGTTAGGTCAAGATTTAACACAAGTCAGTGATGACTGGCCTGGTCGAGCTTTGATGCAATATGATAAAAACATGGCGTATATGCGAGGCAATGATGTGGTGATTTTACAGCCGGAGCATGAACCTAGAGGTTTTGAATACGACCCAGCTAATCAAAGTTTGACGCCAGAAGCTCAAAGTCAGAATATGAAGCAAACAGCGCTCGCTTGGGCACTTTGGGGGAGTTTAGCTTACCAACAAGGCTATTTTAATGTGACTGCACCAAAAGCGGATCCTTTAACTGAAGAAAGGCTCAATAATGAAGGAAAAAATCAGCATTAATGAGTCTTAATAAAAGTGAGTTAACGTCATTGTAATTTAAGGGATAGCTGAGCTATCCCTTTTTTATTCAGCTTAGATTAAAGCATTTTCCCTTAACGTAATGATACACAGCGAAGTTGGAGAAGCAAGATGAAGTTGATTATTAAAGAAGTATTAAAATTAGTGATTCTATTTTCTTTATTACTCTGGATCCCTTATTTATTACATTAATGGGAAACTAAATAGGTAAACATAAGTCTTATTGAGTGAGCCTGTCCGAATTAGATTTATTTTTACTTATTATTATACAGGTTTTTATTTTTACAGGAGGTAGCCTATGTCTGCGTCTTTGCGTCGAACATTGAATCGATTCTTATTGAGTTGTCTTTTTCTTATTGTGATAAGTATGCTCCTTCATATGAAATGAGCATACTTATCGTCATTAGAGGCTATTTAGCCATTGATGCACTGACTCTAAAAAATCTTCAGTATGACTAATAAAAGGTGCATGTGACGCTTTGGGAAGTATAACATCTTTAATGGAGGATTTTTGAGGCATTAAGGTATGAATAGAATAAGGAACAAGTCCATCTAGGCGCCCCCAGATCCTAAGCCAAGGTTGGTCAATATGAGCAATTTCTTGGCGTAGATCGGTTCGAGCAAGCATATTAAGCCCTTGTGTTAATGCTATGCTTTGAGGCTCAGGGCGATTCGACAGGAGTGTTTTCAATTGCTTGATATCTTTTTTTGCATTTTGACTGCCCATGGCTTGAATGGCAAGAAATTGACTGATTGTACGAGACAAATTTAAGTTAAGTGAGTGGTAGAACTGTTCTAATACTTGTGGGGCCATTCCCGGCCAAAGGACGTTGTCGGCCAATGTTTCTTTCGCCATGAAATAAGGGGAAGAAGCAACAGTGGCTAAGGCGTTAACTTTATTTGGATAGCGTAAGGCGGCTCTTGAGGCGACTAAGCCCCCCAGAGACCAACCAAGCCAAATACTGCTATCGGGAGTCACATCAATAATCGCATCAACCCACGCATCGATATTACCTTCTATACTTGGGCTGTGACCAAAACCCGGCAAATCGACATAGTGCACCCTATACTGTGAGAAAGCCTGTTGCAGGGGGGTGAATACGGCACTATTCATTCCCCAACCGTGAAGCATGACAATATCGGGCCCTTGCCCCAGTGTGGTTAGGTGTAACCCTTGCTTCGTTAATGTACCCTGACTGTTTTTTTGGTATTCCACTGAATATTACCTGTTTAACTTTATGGTGTTAAAACGACTACTGAAAACAATGAACCATCTAATGCGAAGGCATTTACTCAAGTACTTTCGCATCTTGATTGCTTGTATTCAAAGGGTGAAGACTAAAGGCTTTCTTCTTTTCATGCCGATTTTACCTAATCGTTGCTTAATGTGCCATCAAGGGATAGTGTTTCCTCAAAAAGGCGTATGCAGTGTATGCCTTGATGCTTGTTTGTATTCATACCCTGTGTGTTTAGGTTGTGGACGTAAAATGTATGTAGAAACGGATTTTTGTGGCGCTTGTTTAAATATATCTCCACTCATTATTGTTGCGCCTTGTAGCTATCATCAGGGGTTAGGCCCCTTTGTTGCGGCAATGAAATATCAGGCACAATTTGCGGCTTTAGATTGTTTAACGGATGCGTTAATTACGCGTTTAATTTTCTTGTCTGAGCAAGGTTTTTTGCGAATGCCTCAAGTCTTGGTGTCTGTGCCTTTACATCGACAGCGATTACGACAGAGAGGGTTTAATCAAGCTTGGATGATTGCCAGTAACTTGAGCAAAAAATTAAATATTCCATTATTTAGTCAGAAACTGGTTCGAATCAAACACACTCAAGCTCAAGCGGGGTTATCGGGAAAACAGAGAAGATTGAATATGAAGCACGCTTTTGAATTAGAGCCTACACCTCAGTTTCAGCGTGTCGCCTTGGTAGATGATGTGGTAACAACTGGGGAAACGGCTAAGGAGATCGCACGTTTATTTCAGCGGCAACATATTCATGTTCAAGTTTGGTGTCTGGCAAGAGCTGAGGCACCAAAATTAATGGAATAATATTTATAGTATTGAAAATATTGTATTTTTATATATTTTTTGCTTTATGCGTATAAGAGTCAGTTATTACTTAGTGTTAAAATTATGCTGACAAAGTCAATCGGGACTACACAGAATATCAATGTCGGAGTATCATAGGCTATTCCTTATTAAAACGCTCAGGTATAACCTGACGGAGCATATTTCATGATTACTATTTCTGATACCGCTCAGGCCCATTTTGTTAAATTGTTAGCGGATCAGCCTGAGGGTACACATATACGTGTGTTTGTGATCAGTCCTGGTACTGCCCAGGCTGAGTGTGGCGTATCTTATTGTCCACCGGATGCGGTAGAAACTGATGATACAGAGTTACCGTTTAATGGCTTTAGCGCCATGGTTGATGAGAAAAGTGCCCCTTTTCTTGAAGAGGCGAGTATTGATTTTGTGACCGATCAACTTGGTTCTCAGCTAACATTGAAAGCCCCTAATGCGAAAATGCGCAAAGTCTCCGGTGATGCCCCTTTAATTGAGCGCATTCAGTATGTGATTGAATCTGAAATTAACCCTCAATTAGCCAGTCACGGTGGGAATATTAATCTTATCGAAGTCACTGACGATAAAGTCGCTGTGCTGCAGTTTGGTGGTGGTTGTAATGGGTGCTCTATGGTGGATGTCACCTTAAAAGATGGTATCGAAAAACAATTATTAGACATGTTTGCAGGTGAGATCACAGGAGTTAAAGACGTGACTGATCATCAAGCGGGTGAACATTCATACCAGTAAAAAAATGATATTTATTTTATTCAAAGCCTGCTTCGAGCAGGCTTTTTTGTTTTTTTCATCCATGACTTTTAATGATTTATATTGTTAGTGAAAAACTTGAGCTTAAAATGATAATGCAGCCCTAAAGTGAGGCTTCTTGAAAACATAAAGGCACTCAACGCCGCCCATAGCGCATGGTTTTGTTCGGTGCCAAATAATGACCAGATGGGAAAGAAAATCATGAAAGTGCAAATAAGCATGCTATTACGCATAATTTTTCCTTTGGCTGCACCAATATAAACCCCATCAAAGAGGTAGGAGCTAAAGGCCAGTAAAGGGAAAAAAACAATCCAATATAGGTATTGTTTGGCCATTGCTTTGACTGTTTCGATGTTGGTGAGCATGCTAATGAAAAATTCTCCCGCAAACATAAAGACGAACACAAAACCGATAGCGACGATAGCTGACCACGCCCAGGCAAGGCTGACACTTTCTTGCAGTAGTAGCTGGTTTTTTTCACCATAGGCTCGACCGACTTCGGCTTCGGCATAATAGGCAATACCATCAAGGGCATAAGAGATAAGCATAACTAGATTGAGTAAGACAGCATTGGCGGCTAATATGTTATCGCCTAAACTGGCACTGTGAAAGGTGATAAAAGTAAATACCAATTGCAGGCAAAGACTGCGCAGGAAAATGTCTCGATTGAGGCTCAATAATGCTTGATACTGACTAATGGTTAGGTGGTGAAATAAGGCTTTTATTTGAAATGTCTTATCTTTATTTAAGTGGTGCCAAACGACGGTTAAAGCCAGAATAAAGCCTGATATATCGGCCAGTACCGAGGCTAACGCGACGCCTTTTACTCCCCAACCTAAGCCTAAAACAAATAATAAATCGAGAATGATATTGATGCTATTAGCAAGGATCAATTGTAACATTGCGGCTTTGGGTTTTTGAATGCCAAGCAACCAACCTAATAAGGCTAAATTTAATAATGCAAATGGCGTTGACCAGACGCGAATACTGAAATATTCAATACAATATTGGGCGACTTCATTACTGGGACTGGATAAATAAATCGACAACTGAGCAATAGGAGATTGAAAAATAACAGTGAGTAGACCTAAGACTAAGGCTAAACTGGCTGATTGAAAAAGTAATTGATACTGGCTTTGCTTATCATTGGCACCAAAGGCTTGAGCGACGAGTCCTGTGGTTGCCATGCGTAAAAAGCCGAGTAGAAATAAAATCACACTTATCATGGTTGAGCCCAGTGCGACACCGCCTAAATAATAGGCATTGGAGAGGTGACCTATCACTCCAGTATCGACGAGACCTAATAACGGTACTGTGATATTGGAGAGGATCATGGGCAGAGCTAATGCAAATAAACGTTTATTTTTTTTGGTATTACTGATTAATGCAAATAAAGACATAAGTGATGCATACTCTTATGATAAGTGGCTGAAACGACTTTTAAATAGAATGATGGCAAGTGACAATCAATGATTTTATATAAAATCATGCCTACAAGTATACCTTTTTGTATATACTGATAGATCTTACTGTAATCTCAAGGTCATTATGGCTTTTAAATATCGCTAATAATATTGAATACTAATATTAAATACTAAGGTTGAATAGTTATGATTAAAAGCGTGTTACTTGTGCTGCTAGCGCTAACAGGTTTTTCGGCTCACGCTAGCGTTATTTTACAATATCACCATGTATCTGCTCACACGCCGGCGATCACGAGTGTGACACCGGAACAATTTCAAGAGCAAATGGAGTATTTGGCTAATAATGCCTTCAATGTGGTGCCTTTATCTGAAATTGTATTGGCATTAAAAGCAAAAAAAACCATGCCACCGAAAACGGTCGCGATAACTTTCGATGATGGCTATCAAAGTATTGCCGATGTCGCTCATCCTATTTTAAAGAAATATCATTTTCCTTATACCTTGTTTGTTTCTATCGAGCCTATTGAGAAGAAATATAAAAATATGATGAGTTGGGAGCAGTTGGTCGCTTTATCTAAAGAAGGGGCTGAAATTGCAAATCATAGTTGGGGGCATGAGCATCTTATTCGGCGTTTGGCTGACGAATCTAAAGCACAATGGTTAGCGCGAATAGAAGCTAATATTCTAAAAACAGAAGAAAAAATACAAGCAGGAACGGGTCAGAATTTAAAAATGTTGGCTTACCCTTATGGTGAATATAATCAAGATTTAGAAAGTTTAATGGCAAAGCTGGGATTTGTGGCTTTTGGTCAGCAATCTGGCGCCGCGGGTATTTATTCACAATTGGAAGCACTTCCACGCTTTCCAGTGGCGGGGGTTTATGCCAATTTAGCGAGTTTAAAAGTGAAATTACACAGTTTGAATATGCCTGTTCTCACTCAAAATGACAGTAATCCAGAGCTTGTAAATGGTCATTGGCGACCTTTGCTAACCTTGACTTTAGATATGAGTGATATTGATAAAAATCAAATGATGTGTTTTATTCAAGGTCAAGGTGCTAAGAAACCTGTGTGGACTGCGCCTAACGTGATGAATATACGTGCAGAATTAGATTTGCCACCAGGGCGATCTCGTTATAATTGTACGGCTCCTAGCAAGAAAACAGGTAATTATTATTGGTTTTCCCAGCCTTGGGTCAGGCCAAATGACGATGGTTCTTGGAAAAAAGAATGATAATGAGGTATCCCTGTGATCCTGCACTTTCAAGGATCACGGGTGTATACCCAAACCACTTGAAAGTGCATGTTTTCAGAGCCCGTAAAAAGGCTTAATTCAAGGTGCATTATTGAAAGAATGCTTATTGCCTTTTGAGGTGATGCAACGTAGAAGTTAGTCTTTTTACAGGCTCCCAACGGG
>NZ_CANLKR010000057.1 GCF_947491715.1 uncultured Shewanella sp.
TAACTAACTAACTAACTAACTAACTAACTAACTAACTAACTAACTAACTAACTAACTAACTAACTAACTAACTAACTAACTGAATTGATTGTAAATAATTAGGTCCTGCAAATTCATATTTTTCATTCCCCTAAAAATCACGTAAATCGTTCTCATAAACGAGCGTTTGTGAGAATGATTTGAAAAACAACATCGCTCATCGACTTTATTGACTTCTTGGTTCTCACAAACCCATCTTGAAACCAATTTCTCATTTAAGTAATATTTAATGAGTTTTGATAATTTCTGAGTGATTATGCAAATAGGATACGCACGGGTTTCTACTAAAGATCAAGAATTGGACTTACAAATTAATGCACTTAATCACATTGGCTGCGAAAAAATCTACCAAGACCAGAAAAGTGGTTCAAATGCAGCCTTACGTGAAGGCTTACAGTCGGCATTGAATGATCTTCGTTTGGGTGATTGCTTTGTGGTTTGGAAGTTGGACCGATTAGGCCGAAACGTCAAAGATCTGATCATTATGGTGGAGCAGTTGGAACAGCGTGGGATCCACTTTAAAAGTTTAACTGATTCGAACCACCGACCCCTACCGCCGATCTGTTATGAGGAGTAGGTAGTGCGCTAACTGACTAACATCGTGGTTATTTTTAATTTTATAAGGGATTTTATAGTATAGAAATGGTACACCTAAGTGGATTTGTCTAGTTTCTTAGAGAACGACCCCTACCGCCTGCCTTTCATAAGAGTCGGTAGTGCGCTAACTGAGTAACGTTATAGTTATTTTTGAATTTATGAAATATTGAAGAATAAATAGGATATTAATAATAGATGGTACAACCGAGTGGATTCGAACCACCGACCCCTACCATGTCAAGGTAGTGCTCTAACCAACTGAGCTACGGTTGTATTGTCTTTTTCATCCATATTCAATTGGTTAAAAAGAGTTGGTAGTGCTTCTCTTTAATTTATCAACTGAGCTACGGTTGTATTGCATTTCTCATATAGAGTCTTACGATGTTTCATCCCCAAAGAGATGGTACAACCGAGTGGATTCGAACCACCGACCCCTACCATGTCAAGGTAGTGCTCTAACCAACTGAGCTACGGTTGTATTGTCTTTTTCATCCATATTCAATTGGTTAAAAAGAGTTGGTAGTGCTTCTCTTTAATTTATCAACTGAGTTACGGTTGTATTGTTTTGTCTAATACTTATAAGGGTTATAACTATCTACCCCTACCGCCATTCTGTCATCAAGAGAGGGTAGTGCTATTCTCTTTTTAACAACTTAGCTAGGCTTGTATTAATTATGACTACATCAGTTAACATCGATTCTTACGATGTTTCATCCTCAAAGAGATGGTACAACCGAGTGGATTCGAACCACCGACCCCCACCATGTCAAGGTGGTGCTCTAACCAACTGAGCTACGGTTGTATTGTCTTTTACTCCCATATTCAATTGTTTATTAAGAAAGTAGGTGGTGCATCTCTTTACTTTATCAACTGAACTAGGGTTGTATTGTATTTTTCTTATTGCTTTGTTCTTTAGGTTTCCCTTTGGAACGAGCGCTATATTAAGGTTGATATAGCACTCATGGCAAGAAAAAAATGCTTTTTTTGTGTTAAACGCTGTTTTGCTGCACAAGTTGACGTAGAACTAGGCAAAACTAAGCCGTCATTGTCAGTAAAGGGCTGAGAAACAGAAAAATTAGTTATGTTCTAACATTTGTGCTTTTAGAGGATTACGTTGGATATAGCGCAATCGCACACCAAATAACCCCGCTGCGGCGGTTAACCCTGCAATCAGGCCAATCCAAAAGCCGTGAGCGCCCATAGCAGGAACAATGATATTGGTGCGAGCGAGCACAAAGCCAAGTAACATGCCAATCAACCAATAAGATACAAGAGTAATATATAAGGCACTCTTGGTGTCCTTATAGCCTCTCAATGCCCCTGCGGCAACAACTTGAATAGAATCTGATAGTTGATATAGTGCTGCAAGTAACATCAAGCTACCCGCTAAGCTAATAACTTCGGGATTTTTATTATACAGCAATGCAATATTTTGCCGAAAGGCGATGGTGATAGCTGCGGTGATCATGGCTAAAGAAAAAGAGATGAGCAATGCCAGTTTTGTCACTAACGCCGATAAATGGGCTTTGTCTTGTCCTAGGTAATAGCCGACACGAATCGATGCGGCAATACCAATGGACAGTGGCAACATAAAAACGATGGATGAAAAGTTGAGCGCGATTTGATGCCCAGCAACAATATTGGCACCTAATGGCGCTAAGAGCAATGCAATGACTGCAAACAAACTGACTTCAAAAAACAGGGCCATAGCGATGGGAAAACCATGCTTGCTCATTTGCAAAATGGTTTGAATGTTGGGACGATGTAACGTATTAAAGACTCGAATGTCTTTGAATTTACGGTCTAGCTGCATATAAACAAGCATGGCAATAAACATGGCCCAAAACACTAAGGCGGTAGCGATGCCACAACCCGCTCCGCCCATAGCTGGCATGCCAAGGTGGCCATAAATAAAAATGTAGTTGGCTGGAATATTCACGGCTAACCCGACAAAGCCGATGACCATAGTGGGTAAAGTATGGGATATGCCTTCGCTGCAGCCTCTAAGCACTTGATAAAGTATAAAGGCAGGTACGCCCCAAATGAGCCCATTGATATATTGAACACTGACTTTCATTAAGTCAGGTTCAAGGTGCATTTGATTAAAGACCAGCTCTGAAAGGGAAAGAAACAGGATCACGCCTATACAGCCAATGAGGGCAATATAAATGGCTTGAAAAGCAAGAGGCTGTATTTTTGCTTCTTCGTTTGAGCCATGTAAATGGGCGAAAACGGGCGTGAAAGCCATTAAGAGTCCTTGAACAAAAAGCACCGCAGGTAACCATAAACTCATACCAATGGCGACGGCAGCCATATCCAGAGCACTGACACTGCCTGCCATGACAGTATCGATAAATCCCATCATGGTTTGAGTGACTTGGGCGATAAGAACAGGAAGTGCGAGTTGTATTAAGCGTTTGGCTTGAAAGCCGGAATGTTCCATGAAGCTGCCTTAAACGAAGTTGACGCTAAAAAAATCTACCGTTACCGTCACTGGAATTTTTTATCATGGTGATAATGGCCTGATTATTATTTTTTAAAATCAATATATAGGCTGATCCTGGCGTGTTGTTGGAACGATAAATGCTTATTTGTGATGATATTTACATCAAATTATAATGTGTTTTGAATAAGAAGGGAAGTAAACTAATTTATTGAAATAAAAATGTTATTTTTGTTTTAATAATGTTTTCAAGAATAAAACATTATTTTTCTTTGGGTGCGTGCTCATGTTTAAAAATACTATTAAGTTTATAATGGAGTATCACGGGTATAAATTGAGCTTGGATCAGGATTATTGTGTGTGATTAGCGTAAAATGGCGTTGAAAATGAATACAGTTAATGGGGGCAGTAATGTTTACGGGGATTGTTCAAGCAAAGTGTGAAGTGGTGGCTATTCATCGCCAAACGGGATTAAATACTTACGAAATTGCGATGGATGAGTCGCTTAGAGAAGGGCTAAAAATTGGCGCGAGTGTCGCGACAAATGGCGTTTGTTTGACCGTTACAAAGCAAACGAGTTCTCATGTTTTTTTTGATGTAATGGAAGAAACCCTCAATTTAACCAATTTAGCCCCATTACAAGTCGGTGATTGGGTTAATATAGAGCGATCATTAACGTTTGGCAGTGAAATTGGTGGCCATATTCTTTCTGGTCATGTGCACACGCAAGCGGTGATAAGTGAAGTGAGCCATACAAATAGTCACTATGATCTCAGGTTAACGGTTGATCCAAAATGGATGAACTACATTCTTTATAAAGGGTTTGTGGGGGTAAATGGTTGTAGTTTAACGGTCGGTGAAGTGACTGATGAGAGTTTTATGTTGCACTTAATTCCAGAAACATTGCGTTTAACGAATTTAGAGCAGTATAAAGCGGGCGATAAATTAAATATCGAAATAGACAGCCAAACCCAAGCCATTGTCGATACGGTTGAGCGTGTGCTAGCTAAACGCTTTGGTTAAGTAAAGCGGGCTTTTAACCATTAGTTGTTCATGTGTTGAACATTACTTGAGTGTTATTTGCCCCTTACAACTCAGTTTATCGACGTTCAATAGAGTTGCTCGTTGTCAGAGTCCACAAAGAGCTCAATTTTTTTTTGGTACTCGTCAAGGTGAAGGCGCAGATGCATAGGGTTACAGCATATACGGCAATCATCATAGTATTCTTGGTCGCCTGCGCTGGCATCGATGTCAATCGTTTGGTGATGCCCACAATGTGGGCAACTGATCGTTTTAGTGTGATACAACATAATTCATACCTCAAACGTTGTGATGTGTTGATATTACAAATTAATCAATCTTTTCCGCTCCTTTAAAGCCTGTTGCACTGCGTCCACCGTCGACGGCAATAATTTGTCCTGAAATGTAAGCTGCTTTTGCTAAAAAGCACACTAAGTTAGCAATATCCTCACTGTGTCCCAGTCTCGCTAGCGGAATGGCTTGAATAATTTCAGATTGGACATCTGTGTCACTATTATGTGGCCATAAAATAGCCCCTGGAGCGATACCATTAACGCGAACGTTGGGGCCCATTTCTTGTGCTAACGAAAGGGTGGCCATTTCAAGCCCTGCCTTAGATATAGAGTATAGTCCATGATGCTTCAAAGGTCGCTTAGCATGGATATCCAGTAAGTTGATCACTGAGCCTTGATGTTGTTTGAGAAGCGGAAATAATCCTTGAGCGAGTAAATAAGGAGCAATGAGATTAGTGGCTAATGTCGTTTGGCATTGGGTAAATGTGGTGTGTTCAAATGTCGATGGTGAAAATACAGAGGCGTTATTCACCAGTAATGCGAGAGGCAGTTGTTTATTACTTATGGTCTCGATAAGGTAAGCAATGTCAGCGTCATTATCAAGATTCGCTTGCAGGCATAGCGCTGAATCCGAACGTTTTTTATTTAATGCATTGGCTAATGTTTGTGCTTCATCACTGGATTGTCCATAGTGAATGATAATATTATAGCCTTCTTGGTGCAGCTGCCGACTAATGGCGTGACCAATACGCTTGGCTGCACCTGTGACTAATGCCCATTTTTCCATGTGTTTCACTTTGAAGATAAATAAAATGGCATTCAGTTTATCATTTTGTTGAGAGACAACCCTAAACGTTATTTTACTTTTATTTGTGTGGGTTGATTGGCCAGTGAGGGCCTTGATGTCTCAATATCGAGTAATGTTTTTTGTGTTTCTTCAATGAGGCGATTCATTTGTTCATTTAAGCTGGTTTCAATTTCTTGATTTAATGCGGCAGTATCAAAAATGAGCTTATCGTTTACGGGGGCTGGGGAAGGCGTGTCAGGTTGAACTAGAGCGCCTGCGAGGATCCATGCTTTCATCATAATCGACTCCATAGTTATAGCGATTTGTCTGGATAAAATGCCTCATATCAATTGGCGTTATGGTAATGTTTTTTCGTGACAATGCAGTGACATATTTTAGGCAAGTGTATGACAATTGATTAGAGAAGAAACGCTAGAAAAAAACGAAAAATGCAAAGCTAAGGCGACAAATTGAAAGGAGATCTGTTTGCCATTTTATTTCATTTAAACATGGCGATGTTAGTCTTGCTATTACCGCTTGTTCCCCTTAGTATTACTGCTTTTGCACTATCTTACATTCGACTCCTGTACTGTTGGTTTGTTTAATAGTGTTGATATTCATAATTAATTTAAGATAAACCCAAGTGGTCCTACGTGGGGATCACCACTGGATAAGGAATTTTCATGCCTGTAATTACCCTTCCTGATGGCAGCAAACGTGAGTTTGACGCGCCTGTTTCAACCCTTGATGTCGCAGCGGATATTGGCCCAGGTTTAGCCAAAGCGTGTATTGCTGGCCGTGTGAACGGTGAGCTTAAAGATGCATGCGATATGATAGCTGAGGATTCAACTCTGGCTATCATTACGGCAAAAGATGAAGAAGGCGTTGAAATATTACGTCACTCTTGTGCTCATCTACTGGGCCATGCCATTAAGCAATTGTTTCCTGAAACCAAAATGGCGATTGGTCCTGTTATTGATAATGGCTTCTATTATGATATTGATCTTGATCATAAGCTGACACAGGAAGATATTGATGCGCTGCAAAAGCGCATGATGGAACTGGCTAAAACCAACTATAAAGTTGAAAAGCGTGTGGGTAGCTGGCAAGTGGCCAGAGATACGTTTGAAGCCCGTGGTGAAACGTACAAAATGGCGATCCTTGATGAAAATATCAGTCAAGATGATACGCCAGCTTTATACCATCATGAAGAATATGTGGATATGTGTCGCGGCCCACATGTGCCCAATATGAAGTTTTGCCAGCACTTTAAGTTAATGAGTGTGGCGGGTGCTTATTGGCGCGGTAATTCAGACAATAAAATGTTGCAGCGTGTGTATGGTACGGCTTGGGCTGATAAAAAAGCATTGAAAGTGCATTTGAATCGTCTCGAAGAAGCGGCAAAACGCGATCACCGGAAAATTGGTAAGCAATTAGATTTATACCATATGCAAGAAGAAGCACCGGGTATGGTGTTTTGGCATAACGATGGCTGGAGCTTATTTTTAGAACTTGAGAAGTTTATTCGTCAAAAACTGGGTCAATACACTTACCAAGAAGTGAAAGGTCCGTTGATGATGGACAGAAGTTTATGGGAGCGCAGTGGCCATTGGGATAAATACGCTGATGCCATGTTTACGACTCATTCTGAGCACCGTGAATACGCCATTAAGCCGATGAACTGCCCAGGCCATGTGCAAATATTTAATCAGGGCTTGAAATCATACCGTGATTTACCGCTGCGTATGGCGGAATTTGGTTGCTGTCATCGTAATGAGCCTTCAGGCGCACTGCATGGCTTAATGCGCGTACGGGGCTTTACTCAAGATGATGCCCATGTTTTTTGTACTGAAGATCAAGTACAGCAAGAAGTTAGCGCGTGTATTCAAATGGTCTATGACACTTATGAAACCTTTGGTTTTAAAAATATTGTTGTCAAATTATCCACGCGTCCAGACAAGCGTATTGGTGATGATGCCATGTGGGATCGAGCCGAAGAGGCGCTGAAACAGGCACTAACGGCTAATGACATTGACTATGACATTTTACCCGGTGAAGGGGCGTTTTATGGGCCTAAAATTGAATTCACTCTTCATGACTGTTTAGACAGAGCGTGGCAGTGTGGTACCGTGCAGCTCGATTATGCATTACCGGGCCGTTTAGGGGCAACGTATGTTGCCGAAGATAACAGCCGTCAAACACCTGTTATGATCCATCGTGCTATTTTAGGATCTCTGGAGCGTTTCTTAGGTATTTTGATTGAAGAGTATGCGGGTAAATTTCCCACTTGGTTAGCGCCACAGCAAGTGGTTGTGATGAATATTACCGATAAACAGTCACAATATGTGGATGAAGTGGTGAATTTATTCAAAGAACATGGAATTAGAGCCACTAAAGACTTGAGAAATGAGAAGATAGGCTTTAAAATACGCGAGCACACCTTAAGGCGTGTTCCTTATTTATTGGTCGTAGGCGATCAAGAATTAGAAAATAAGGAAGTTGCGGTGCGAACCCGAGATGGTGTTGATTTAGGTAAAATGCATATCGAAACCTTTGCAGCCAAGATCAGCGAACAGATTTCGCTCCGTAGTCTCAATTTGTTGGAGGATTAGGTCATAAAGATCAAAAAAACAGCAGGGCGTCAGGCGGCCCCGAACAGAATTAACGAACTCATCACTGGTGTTTCAGAAGTCCGTTTAAACGGCCTTGATGGTGAGCCATTAGGTATCATGAGTATTAGAGAAGCTCAAGAAGTCGCTGATGAAGCCGGTGTAGACCTGGTTGAAATTAGTCCTAACGCTGAGCCGCCTGTATGTCGTATCATGGACTACGGAAAGTTTCTTTTTGATAAAGCGAAAGCACAAAAAGAACAAAAGAAGAAGCAGAAACAGATACAGGTGAAGGAAATTAAATTCCGTCCCGGTACTGATGAAAATGACTATCAGGTAAAACTACGCAACCTGAAGCGTTTTCTAGATGACGGCGACAAAGCGAAAGTTACGCTGCGTTTCCGTGGTCGTGAGATGGCTCACCAAAACCTAGGTATGGATCTATTGAACCGTATCAAAGTGGATTTGGAAGAGTTAGCAGTGGTCGAGTCTTTCCCGAAAATGGAAGGCCGACAAGCTGTTATGGTTCTCGCGCCGAAAAAGAAATAGTAAGGCAACCAGAAAAGTAGCAAGGATCTTTTAAGATTTTTGCTCGCCTTGCGTTTTATTAATGTCCCAATGCGGAGTTTTAGCAATGCCTAAAATGAAAACTGACAAGGGTGTACAAAAGCGTTTTAAGAAAACCGCTAATGGTTTCAAGCGCAAGCAAGCCCATTTACGTCATATTTTGACCAAGAAGAGCACTAAGCGTAAACGTCACTTACGTGCAAAATGTCAAGTAGCTAAGTCTGATGTGCCAGCAATCGCACGTCAACTACCATACGCTTAATTAAAGGAGCAATGAACAATGCCTAGAGTTAAGCGTGGTGTAACCGCTCGTGCTCGTCACAAGAAAGTACTTAAATTAGCCAAAGGTTATTACGGAGCTCGCTCACGTACTTACCGCGTTGCAGTTCAAGCTGTAACGAAAGCTGGTCAATATGCTTACCGTGACCGTCGTCAAAAGAAACGTCAATTCCGTCAACTTTGGATTGCACGTATCAATGCGGCTTCTCGTCAAAATGGTCTATCTTACAGCCGTTTTATCAACGGTCTTAAGAAAGCCTCTATCGAAATCGATCGTAAGATCCTTGCCGATATCGCTGTTTTCGACAAAGTTGTTTTCACAACTTTAGTTGAAAAAGCAAAAGAAGCATTAGCTAAATAAGTTAATTCGACTTGTTAAAAAAGGAGCCTTAGGGCTCCTTTTTTTATGGTTTTGGAATAGAGAATAGGTGTTTTAAATGGATCTGTTATTAAGCTGTTTAGTGGTCAATCATCTTTTGCTCGCTATTGCTATCATCTTGCTCTCAAATAGTCCTGAGGGATTAGCGCTTCTACCTATTTTTATTATGTGGCTTGGCTTTGAACTTTTTGTGATATTGGGTTGTTTTATTCTTTTTTTAAAAGCGCGATATATCGGAAAGAAGCGATTGTGGCTGGTAGCTTTGTTGACTTTTGGTTTACTCTATGGACAGCTCGTTTGCGAATAGCGTTTCTATTGAGAGGTGAAGGATAATTTACAAAGATTAAAATAAGTTCATCAAGCGTGTATTCAGACAGTGTAATCAATGATAGCGCTAGAAGTCATCATGTTGAATGGCTAATTTAATCAACCTAGGAGACTAGTGAGTAGATGAACATCTCTTTGAATGCGATTTTTTTTGAAAAAATAGGCCATAAATTGCTGATCCCTTTTGTGTTGTTATTATCAGCTTGTGCCACAACGGCATCGACGCAAACTGCGCTTAATAAAACCTATCAAGGAAAATCAATTGTTCAGCTTGTTGATAAAATAGGCTCTCCGCAGAAGCAGAGCATTTTGGGTCAAGGGGAAAAGCAATATCATTGGTTGTTCACTGAAACGATTCAAGTGCCTGCAACCAGTATTCATAATGGTCCACCGATAATGGAGGGCAGTGATGACGAAATTGATAGGGTGTCGAGTGTTCCTTCACAGCGAATTTGTCAGTTGTCTGTGGTAATCGACAAGAATGGTACTATTCAAAATATTGTGATCCAAGAAGATACTTTAGGGACAGAGGCATTTCATCTTTCTATGTGTGAGCAAGTCCTAGAGTAAAGGCAAACGAAAATTTGTCGCTTGCCTTCTGTTCATGGTCATTGCCCGTTAATGTTATTTCTCTTGTATAAAGTTGAGTAAAGCGGGCATGAATCGTTCAAAGGCTTGTATATGAGGCAGATGTCCAACATTATCCAGTTCGACTAACGTGGCGTTAGGGATCACCTTGGCGGTTTTTTTACCTAAAGCGGCATAGTTACCCATGGTTTTTGCAATTTTTGGTGTGATCCTTTCTTTTCCGTGGGCAGTTTTATCACTTTGGCCAATGATCAAAAGGGTGGGCATGGTCAAGTTTTTAAATTCATAAACAACCGGTTGAGTATAAAGCATGTCGTAGGTGAGTGCGGAATTCCATGCATATCTTGGATAGTCTGGGCTGTCCATAAAACTGGTAATAATATCAACGTAAGGCTGATATTCTGGCTTCCAATGACCTTGATAGTAGTTATTGATTTGGTATTTTTTGATTTTTTCTGGTGTTTTAGCCAGCTCAATCTTATACCAATAATCGACGCCACCTTGGGGATATGGAACGACAGTCTTCCAGTCCTCTAACCCTAATGGGTTTTCTAGAATGAGTTTGGTCGTGGTGTTGGGGTACATGAGTGCAAAGCGTGTGGCGAGCATTCCGCCTAAAGAGTGGCCCAGTACCATGGTTTTTTTGATGTGTAAGGTATCGAGTAAGGTTTTGGTATTCTGCGCTAATTGCTGAAAGGTATATTGAAAGTGGGCGGGTTTTGAGGATTTACCAAAGCCAATTTGATCTGGCACTAGCACATTGAATCCCGCTTGGCTTAAATGCGCAATGACTTGCTTAAAATACATTCCATTAAAGTTTTTACCGTGCATGAGCAACACTGTGTGGCCATTGGGGTTATTGGCTTTAACATACATATAAGCCATTTTTAATGATTGTTGTTGAATACTTAAAGGTAAAAAATGCACAGGATAAGGGTAAGGATAACCTTCAAGATTAATGCCATATTGTGCATTGTTTAATGTCATTTGGGTTGGAGGTTGATGAGTGGATGCAAAAGTGAAAAGTGGACTTAAAGATAACAGCGTTAAGAGCATTAATGTTTTTTTCAAATATGAATATGAATATGAATAGAGTAGTGACTGTCTTGGTTGAAAACAGCGGGTGATAAAAGGGTCGCTCATTATTAATTTATCCTTCTAAGATAAAAAAGAGTTGTAAGGTGATGCTCATTAGGTTTCAACAAGCATAATACTTTCATTAAATTATCGCCAAGCACATTACGCTTTCATGGAATGAAATGCATTTATCTTTACGACTTGAATGAAGGAAGGAGTTAAAGGGAAGTCAATTTGTATGAATTTTGATCCTCACAACTTAGTATACTTGTGAGGATCTGTGGATTTAAGCTATGTTTTGCGTAGTCTTTTATCGATTAATTATAATTCTGATGGATTGAGACCGTTAACGAGCCATTGCCCTTCAGTGGCTTGATCGCTGTAATCAAGCCAAACATGGGCATGACTTTTTGCTTCTTTAGCCGCTTTTAATTTCTCATTATCAAAACTGTTAGTTGGAACATCAAAATGGAATTGGCTACCGAGTGCCTGACAAGCTTGTTCTCCTCCATCCCAAGTACCTGTACTATCAGTGACTTGCCACTGTTTATTGTGCTCATCATAGCATGCATAAGCATAATCATTACCGCAAAATTGATCGTCCCAGCGTCCATTCCCCCATTGCAGCGCACAGTGTTGACTGTCGCCGATATTGTTGGGTTCGTTGTTATCCCAGCTCCAAATGCCCGAAGCTAGACGGTTATCGCTAACGACCATATCATCAAGGTTGACGATATTGGCACCTTGTTGGAAAAAGTCTTTGACGTCAGTATCGGTAATATAATTGTCACTGCCGCCGGTAAAAATGTCGGCAATGGCCTTGTTGGTCGTTCTGTCTTCCCAAATTCGGCCGACATTGCCCAGACCTGTGTAAGCTGTATTTTTCCAATTAACTTCATTGCGACAACCGCCATCTCCCCAGAGGATCACTTTCTTACCAGCGCTAATAATATCGGCTTTGGTTAGAGTATCTGGAATAGATTGACAGCCTTGGCTTTGGTATATCCATTGGCCAATCCGATCGTTGATTTGATTGAAGGCATCGGTATGATGGCCTTCCATGTGATCTTCGATATAGAGAATAATGACTTGATCTTCACTGTCCGTACTGTTAAGCCAATTTTTGATTTCATTCAGGCCTTCAGTGAAATATTTGTCATTGAGGCTGCAAAATCCATGGCATAAGAGTAAGCGTTTAGGGTAGGAAAATAAGCTTTCCATTTTGGCTGTCCAATGAACATCAAGTTCGATAAAACGAGCTCCCATGAGTAATTGTTCATGTAGATTATGTTTTTGTTGTGGGTCGAGGTAACGGCAACCGACCGAGAAATTGCAACTTGTGTAGGACTCAGAGTTATAACTATTGTGTGTGCCTAAGATATTATTGTCTATGATAGGTGAATACACATCAAGTAAACGTTGGGAGGCGAGAGCTTGGCCTTCCCAAGCATTATTAAAATCAGTAATGCTGTTGGCGCTAGCTGTCATGCTAAGCTGACAACAGGCGAGAGTCGCGGCTGACATAAAAGTAAAAAATGAAGATTTCATTAATTTGATCCTTTATTATTTTAAGGCTATTGATGAGTGAAAATAAATTGACTCTTTATCCGCTCCTTATTGATAGCCATTCCTTGTGGATCATTGGAATGATAATGATTGACTTAGGGCTAGTTGCGTTAAAGGAGAAACACTTGGTACTAATGTAGTCATCGCTTATAAACTTACCCGAATAAATCTTTAATGTAATGACAATGTTTATTAAATGTTTTTAATGTATGATTTTTTCTAATGGAATAATGGGGAGAAGAATGATTATTTTTATTCCACACAGGTTGGCTGTGCTTAAAATGATGAAAGTTTAATGAATGAGTTGCAGCTGATAATGATGAATTTATTTAATTGTAAAGAGAAGACTATATGAAGTATTTACATAAAATGAGAGTAAAAAAGTATGGCTTATTGTGTTTAATCCTATTGTTTTCTGGATCGGCAATGGCGAATGTTGATGTAGAAAGTATTTTTAACACAATGAATGAACGGTTAACTTATATGAAAGATGTAGCGCTTTATAAAGCCCAGCATCACTTAGCCATTGAAGATGTGGCGCGAGAGAAAAAAGTATTAGCCAGTGCGACTCAAGCCGCCAGCCAGTTAGGTTTACCTGCAAATAAAGTGGATGATTTTTTTAAAGCACAAATAGCCGTAGCAAAAGCGATACAGTATCGTTACCGGGCTCAGTGGTTAGCGAGTCCTGTGTCTGGAACCCCAAAAGATTTAAACACGCAAGTCAGGCCTGCGCTCATCAAATTAGGTAAGCAGTTAAATATTGAATTGGCCGCTTATGTGAAACAAGGGGGTCAGTTTGTCACTAAACAATATCAGAGTTTCAGTGATACAATTAATGTCAAATATGTGACTGACGCAGATAAAAAGTTGCTGTTCAATGCACTGATGCAGATCACTGAATGACAATAGCGGTCAAAAAAAGCGTCAGTGCATGACAGACGCTTTTATGATGCTTCGTTAATTTAACAATAAAACTAAAGCTGCGTGCCTGCTTTCATATTACGGGTAAACTCGCCTAATTTTTCCAAAAGTTGAGTCTCATCATCTTTATATCGGGTAATGATTTTGACTACCGCGGAGCCTGAAATGGCACCTGCAGCCCCCGCGCTAATGGCATCATGTACTTGAGAGGGCTCTGCAATACCAAAGCCCAGTAATGGTGGCGGCGCATCAAACTGATTGAGTTTTTGTAAAATATCACCAATGGGCATGCCCGCTTTTGATTCCGTACCTGTCACGCCTGCACGGGATAATAAGTAGGTGTAGCCTTCCCCTTTACTGCTGACGGCTTTTAAGGTGGCTTCATCGGCATTGGGCGGCGCTATAAAAATCGGGGCGATATTGTGTGCTTTGGCCGCAGTAATGAAGGGCTGTGCTTCTTCCACTGGAACATCGGCAATCAATACTGAATCCACGCCAGCGGCTTTGGCTTTTTCATAAAAAGCATCGATGCCATTGGCAAACACAAGGTTAGCGTAAAGCAATAACCCCATCGGAATTGTTGGATATTTTTCACGGACTTTGGTGAGGATCTCAAAACACACACTGGGTGTGGTATTGGCGCTCAAAGCACGTAGGTTTGCCGCTTGAATAACGGGGCCATCGGCTAAAGGGTCGGAAAAAGGAAAGCCTAATTCTAACGCATCGGCGCCGTTTTCAATTAAGGTGTCGATAATCTTGAGTGACAATTCGGGGCTAGGATCGCCTAAGGTCACAAAGGGGACAAAGGCGCCTTGTTGCTTGGTTTTTAAGGCGGCAAAGGCGGTGTGATAACGGTTACTCATGAGAATGCTCCTTTGCTTGTTCAGCGAGTATATCGGATACGGTAAAGATATCTTTATCGCCTCGGCCAGATAAGTTGACCACTAATAAGGTCTCTTTGGTGGCCGCTTTAGCGAGTTTTAAGGTATAAGCGAGGGCGTGAGCCGACTCTAATGCGGGAATAATGCCTTCTGAGCGTGCCAGTAATTGAAAAGCGTCAAGTGCTTCATCATCGGTAGCAGATTCGTAAGTGGCACGGCCGGTTTTAGCCAAGTGAGCATGTTGTGGGCCCACAGAGGGGAAGTCCAGACCTGCTGAAATAGAGTATGACTCTTCAATTTGGCCTTCTTCATCTTGCATTAACGGCGCCTTCATACCAAAGAAAATGCCTGTTTTACCGTGTTTTAATGGCGCGCCATGCATAGGTGTATCGATGCCTTTACCCGCGGGCTCAACGCCGATTAATGCAACGGACTCCTCATCGATAAAATCAGCAAACATGCCGATGGCATTAGAACCACCACCGACACAGGCGATGACCGCATCGGGTAATCGGCCTTCTTTTTCGAGTATTTGCTGTTTCGTTTCTTCACCTATCATGCGTTGAAATTCACGGACTATGGTAGGGAAGGGGTGCGGGCCAGCGGCAGTGCCGAGTAAATAATGCGCCGTATCGTAACGGGCAGACCAGTCGCGCATGGCTTCATTACAGGCATCTTTTAATGTGGCTGAGCCAGAGGTGACAGGAATGACTTCAGCGCCCATGAGTTTCATACGAAACACATTAGGCGATTGTCTTTCAACATCTTTAGCGCCCATGTAGACTTTACATTTTAAATCTAATAACGCGCAGGCAAGTGCGGTGGCAACGCCATGTTGACCCGCGCCAGTTTCTGCGATAATTTCTTTTTTACCCATGCGTTTAGCCAGTAATGCTTGGCCTAACACTTGATTGGTTTTATGGGCACCGCCATGCAATAAATCTTCCCGTTTAAGGTAAATTTTAGCCAGCGGGTTCGGGCTTAAATTACGGGTTAAGGTGAGTGCGGTAGGGCGACCGGCATAGTTTTTAAGCAGATCGGTGAATTCTGCTTGAAAGGCTTCGTCGGCTTGAGCATCGATAAAGGCTTCCTCTAGCTGCTTGAGGGCAGGGACTAAAATTTGTGGCACGTACATACCGCCATATTCCCCAAAATAGGGGTTTAACTTGCTCATACCTTGTTCCTCATTGCATTCTGTAAACATTTGATTGTGATATTCATTATGTGCTTTGGTGTTTCAAACTTGTACTTTTTCATTAATATTGACGCAGCGTGTTAAAAACATTGGCGATTTTAATGGGATCTTTAATACCTGGGCGTTGCTCAACACCAGAATTAAAGTCTAAACCATAAAAGCCTTGCTCTGCGGCTTGCTTAGCATTATCCGGGGTCAACCCGCCTGCGAGCATGGCATTATCTCGTTGAAGCTTCGCTTTTTGCCAATCAAAGGTTTGTCCTGTTGCGCCAAATTGACCTTGAATGTGGCTGTCAAATAACAGTCGGTCGACATGTGTGGGTATCGTAACGGATAGGAGGCTGCTCGTTGCCGATACTGGTACGGCTTTCCATATTTGAGTATTCAGATCCCGTGCATTGAATGCCGCTTTTAGCTGCACAATGTCATCATCGGTTTCATTGCCGTGTAACTGTACCGCAAAAAGATTGAGTGCTTGCGCATGATCGGCGATAGTCTGTGCTTTTTCATTAACAAACACACCGACAAATTGCAGTTTGGGATCATTGGGAGTTAACTGGCCAAGGAGTTGCTCGGCTTGTTCAAATGTGAGTACTCGCGGAGATTTAGGTGCAAAAATCAGTCCGCCAAAGACAGCGCCCGCTTGAGCAACGCTGCGAATATCCTCAATACGTGTCAGGCCGCAGACTTTGTTATTGCCCAGTAATAATTGTCGGCAGGCTAAATCAATGTCTTTTTTCGCCATCAAAGAGCTGCCTACCAGAAAGCCATTGACGAGCGGGGCGAGACGTTTAACTTGTTCATGGGTATAGATGCCTGATTCGCTGATCACCACTCGATCTTTAGGAATACGTGGAGCCAGTTTTTCGGTGACGCTGAGATCGGTTGATAAATCCCGCAAATTGCGATTATTAATGCCAATAATGGGGGCGTTTAACTTGATGGCTCGCTCAAGCTCCTCTTCATTACTGACTTCTGTTAATACATCTAACTGATAACGCTTAGCTTCTGTCGCCAATTGCTGATATTGCCCATCATCAAGGACGGATAGCATGAGTAAAATGGCATCGGCGCCTTGATGGGCGGCCAGTTTGATTTGGTATGCATCGACAAAGAAGTCTTTACAGAGGACTGGCTGAGAGACGCGTGCGCGGACTTCGGGAATAAAATCCATATTGCCTTGAAAAAATTGCTCATCGGTGAGCACTGAAATACCCGCGGCATAGCGGGTGTAAACATCACTGATGGCGTCGAGATTAAAATCATCACGAATAAGCCCTTTTGACGGGCTGGCTTTTTTGCATTCTAAAATGAAGCCTGCATTGGGAGCCTTGAGTGCATCTAATAAACTACGATCCGATACTTTTGGTGAGAGTGTATTTTCGGGAAATCGCTGTTTTAAGGCGGCAATATGGGTCACTTTAGTATCGACAATTTTGGTTAATACATTACTCATTATCCTGCTTCCTTCGTGACTAAAGAGGAGTCGGTTTGGCTAGCAGTGGCTAGCTTGGTTAATAAGGCAAATGGGCGACCACTTTTTAGGGTGTCGAGTGCTAACTGTGTGCCTGCTTTGGGTGTCTGGGCAAGGCCTGCCACATACAGGGCGCACCCCGCATTGATGGCAACGGCGTGAGTGTGAGCCGTTTGCCCTTGTCCTTGTAAAATGGCTTGGGTGTAAAGGGCATTTTCACTGGGGCTGCCGCCTTTGATATCGGCTAGGTTAGCCAGCGGTATGCCAAGGGCTGTGGGCGTTAAATGATACTCGCGAATATGATTGTCTTTAAGTTCATTGACTAAGGTTTCGCCATGAACTGCGATTTCATCCAAGCCACTGCCGTGTACCACCATGGCGCGCTTGACACCAAGGGCATGGAGCACTTGTGCAATGGGTGCGACTAAATCGGGACTATAAACGCCAAGCAGCATGTAATCGGGTGCGGCAGGGTTAATGAGGGGGCCAAGTATATTAAACAGGGTTCGAGTTTTTAATGCTTTTCGAACTGGAATGGCGTGTTTGAAACCACCATGATAATGTGGCGCAAATAAAAAGCATAGCCCTAAGGTGTTTAAACACTGAGAGGCGACGTCAGGTGACATGGTCAAATTAATGCCAAATTGACTGAGTAAGTCGGACGAGCCTGTTTTGCTGGTGGCGCTACGATTACCATGTTTAGCAACATTGGCACCAGCGGCTGCGGCAACAAATGCCGCCATGGTAGAGATATTAATGGTGTCGTGACCATCGCCCCCTGTACCAACAATATCGAGAATACCTGCTGTTTTAACAGTATCATTAGGCGCTGGAAACGCTTTTGCTACGCTGCGCAGGGCATCGGCAGCACCTGTGATTTGCTCTATGGTTTCACCGTGAATTTTTAAGGCAATGAGCATAGCCGCAATGGATGCTTCATTCATATTCCCATGCATGATCTCGATAAAGAGTTGACGGGTTTCATCGCGTGTTAAAGAGTGGCCTTGATAGAGCGCTTCGAGTAAGGCTTGCTGACTCATGTCTTTGTTCATGAAGCGGTCTCCTGATGTTGAGTCGATGCGTCAGCACTGAGATAATCTAAGGTTTGCGTCAGCAGTTGACTGCCTAATGTGGTTAGAATGGACTCTGGGTGAAATTGAAAACCGACTGCCCGATGTGCTTCATGCAATATGGCCATTGGCATCGCTTGTGTGGTGGCAATGATATTTAAGCAAGCGGGAACTTGGGTTGCCACTAAACTATGATAACGGGCAACGGGCAGCGGCGAAGGTAAGCCTGTAAATATGGCTTTGCCTTGATGGAACGTTGGGCTGGCTTTGCCATGAACGACCTCGTTTGCGCGTTCGATTTTTCCGCCGTAATGTTCAATTAAGGCTTGATGGCCCAAACAGATCCCCAGCATGGGCACTTTGCCTTCAAGTAATGCGATGAGTTGCATCATGGAGCCCGCATCGACGGGCGCACCGGGACCTGGTGATAACACCAGAACACTTTGCTCATTGTCATTGAGTAATTTATCTGCGATAAATTGCGCATCGACATCATTACGGTAAATAATCACCTCATTACCTAAGGTGCGAAATTGATCCACTAAGTTGTAGGTAAAAGAGTCGAAGTTATCAAGTAAATAAATTTTCATTGTCCTGCTCCCATTTTGATTGCAGTGATCACTGCTTGGGCTTTTTGGCGAGTTTCATCGGCTTCAGCTTGTGGATCGGAGTCAAAAACCACACCAGCGCCAGCTTGAATGTGCGCTATGCCTTTTTTGACAAAAGCGGAGCGGATCACAATACAAGTATCCATGTCTCCTAACCCATTTAAGTAACCCACTGCGCCACCATAACTGCCACGGCGACTTTGCTCAACGTTGCGAATAAGTTGAGCTGCACTGACTTTAGGTGCGCCGGTTAAGGTGCCCATGTTCATGCAGGCTTGATACGCATGGAGCGCATCTAAATCTTGGCGTAATTGTCCGGTAACGCGGCTCACAAGATGCATGACATGAGAATAACGGTCGACTTTTAATAGCTCAGGTACCTTACGAGTACCGCTTTGGCTGATGCGGGCAATATCATTGCGGGCTAAATCAACCAGCATAATGTGTTCGGACAGCTCTTTTTTATCGAGCCTGAGATCCAGCTCTATTCGACTATCGAGATCGAAATCAATCTCGCCTGTTGCCGTTTTACCGCGCTTACGTGTTCCCGCAATAGGATAAATTTCCACTTGATTGGTGCTGGCCTCGTATTTAATGGCACTTTCAGGTGATGCGCCAAATAAGGTGAAATCTGGGCCGTTGACGTAAAACATATAGGGACTCGGATTAGTGAGCCTTAATGCACGATAAGCCCCTAATGGATTAGGGCATGGCAAGCTAAAACTGCGAGAGGGAACCACTTGAAAGATATCACCGTCAATAATGTGCGCTTTAAGGTCGTTCACTTGGGCTTTAAAGGCATCATCACTGACATTGACTTTTACCTCATCATGAATAGGTTTGAGCTTGGCCACTCGAGGCAATGATAGGCTGAGCTGTTGTAAAGTATTGCGTCTTTGCGTCATGGCAGCTTGCATCGCTGCGTTTTCTTTTTGACCACTGGGCGTGAACACATGAGTGATAATACTGGCCTGTTGGGTTTGATGATCCACTAATATTAAGGTTTCTGCCAGATAAAAGAGGTAATCGGGGCAAGTATTATCACTGCCTGGGACTGTTGGAAGTGGCTCAACACTGTCGATAAGATCGTAGGCTAACACGCCCCCGAGAAACAGCTGTTCAAAGGCAGGCACTTGATCACTGTGCATATGATTGATCAAGGCACGCAGTCCATCAAGGGGGGAAATAGACTTTAGCCGCGCATCTTCATCTTGCTGTTGGGTTGCTTTGGTTAATGTGACGATCAACTGCTTGTCTTGGTGTGAAATAGACTTTGTTGTACTTTGGCCATCGAAGAAACGGTGAATAGGCTCGAGTAATTGGGCGCCATTGTCTGTTAATGCGCTAAAGGATAATTGATAGTGGTCACAACGGATCATTAAGGCGCTGTGGGTCAATAACATGCTTTTAAGGTGCGCCTTGCTGTCTATTTCAGCGGACTCAAGTAACATAGTATGTGGAGCGTCATCGGTGAGATGCTGATACAAGATCAGAGGATCATCATGATAAGTAAAACTATCACTGTGTGAGGTGATATTCGCTAAGGAAGTGGGAGTCATAAATATTATCCTGCTAAATCAAAAACCTGCTAAATGAAAAATAAGTTCAGTGTCTGCATTTCAATTGATTACAATACCTTGTGTATGCTTGCCTTAACACATTGACCTTAGCTAAAAATGCAAAAAAGCCCGCAATGTGTGCGGGCTTTTTTGTTTAAAATCTTGTCTCATTCAATGAGCACAGAGTTTCACACTACCCGCTAAGTTGGGAAGTGCCACCACCAAGAAATGTGTGAAGAAACGTTAAACTGTGTCATAAGGCTCATTGTTAAATGTGAATAATAAAAAGTGTTATTTATCGCGCTAAATAACAAGCGTTGCTAAGAGCCCTATAAGAACATTTGAGTGCTTATGCTGTCAATGACTTCTTTCACTTTTTGGTATTTCTCTTGATTTCTCATCATTGCGGTGGCTTTCAATGTCAAAATTGAACACATTGCTAGCTTCTTATTTACACTTTGACATGATTTTTATGTTTAATGAACTAAGTTAATCTTTAAATTTGTTTATATTCAATATATTAGTTCTTATTATCTTGTTACATATTAACTGTTAATTAAATAAAGTTAACCTTTATACTTAAAACCTTCGATGTCCTATCTGTTTAAGTTTTACCCGCTAGTCGGGGGGAGGGGAAGTGATGTTTAATCCTGAATCTGTGATATCTCGTTTTATTGTCTCGAGTGTGATTGTTACTATGGTGATGACTTTGTCTGTTTCGGGTCGAGCCATAGCAGTCGATAATCCGGCAGAATTACCTTCAAATATTGAAATGATCAGTACCGGTATCACTCCCAGTGATTTGTTTGTGCCTCAAGCGATGGGAAGCAGTGTCTCATGGCCTGACACGCTAGGGCTTCCAGCATTAACGGCTGCGTCAACATCCCCTGTTTCTCCATTGTCATTGAGCTCAGCTATTAATGCCAAAGACGGTAGAGTGGTGACGTCACTGCAGCCACTACTCACCGCTCCAGCAGAGTTTACTGGGCCTTCATTGTTTTTTGTGGTGGCCAACTCCCCGACGCAAACCGGTGAAGAAAGTAGCATGGCTGAATCCGGTACGATTAATGATAGCCGCAGTTGGCAAGTCAATAAACCGCTTATTCAAGGCGAAACGTATTTTTGGAAGGTGATAGATTTGACCAATGGTGTGGACTCCGACTGGTTTAGCTTTTCAGTCGATATCCATCGGGGCGATTTTCAGCCCAGAGATGAGGTGGGACCGTTAACGGTGGGACTCGCATCGGGAGAGCTTGTGGCTAATTTTGTCAGCAGTGGTGTCTATAGTATGGCGGATACGATGCAATTATCATTAACGTATTCATCTGGTGAACGCAGTAATAGTTATCTATCAGAAGGTTGGAATATCGCAGGCTTGTCATCATTAGGTTATGTGCAGGCTCAGTTTGATGATGTGGATAGTGACGGGCAAGCTCATGCCATTAGCTTGATGAGTCTAGCGGGAAGTCGGTTGCGTTTTACCTTAGATGAAAAGACAAATCTATGGCAAGTAAAAACCAGTGGTGCACTTCCTTCTGGGTTGTCAGGCAGTTTATGGGTGAACACAGACAGTGATAATGTGCTCACCTCC
>NZ_CANLKR010000058.1 GCF_947491715.1 uncultured Shewanella sp.
CAGGTAAAGTGCTAGAAGAAACCGTTGAAGTGCTTGGCGAGATGAAAGACGCCCTCAAAGTGGTGCGCAACAACAACCCTAAAAAACAACTATACAAAAAAGATCCGTCCATCCCGAACCATGTCGCCGATCTCAATACCCGCACCTTTGTGACGCCTTTGAAAGAGAAGGCACCAGCGAAGGGGAATAATGATAAGGGAAATGATGAATTAATAAAAGTCCAACGTCATGGTACGCTTAAAAGAAACAATGAGATCTCTGGTCAATCACATCATTTAAATCAAAATGCTGCATTTAAATCAGTGATTCCAGAAAATGATGCAGTCGCAGTGAAATTAGAAGGTAATGCTTTTAGGGATATAGATACACCACATTATAATGCACATGAAAGTTTAGAAGCTTTTTGGCAACCTTATCGTCGGGGAGGCGCTCTTCATCCTGCGGTACCAACTAATAAAGAATATACTAAAGCGCTCTATCAATCTTTGCTTGATAGTGGAATGAGTGAAAGTAATGCTCGTGTTGCAACTAAAGCTGCGATGAAGCAAAGAGTTGAATATGGTTTATATGGGCGTGATCCTGTTCCAAGGGTACCACGTAGAATTGGTCAAAAACGTCGAGATTAAATGAATGAATGAGTTAATAGAACAAGGTATTAAGGATAAGTTTAAAGCAATAAACTTGTTCAGTAAATGTGCGACCTCTGGAGAATTCGATTTCCCAGTCAATAAACTATTTGATTGGGTTGAGGCTGAGGAAAGCTTTCTTTCTGAAGAATGGGAAGATTTTACCGAAGAAGCTGGAAATGAGCTTAGAAGCTATCTCCATGGCAATAATATCGAACAATATAGAAAATGGAACGATTATGCTCGAGAAGCTAATGATTTTATAGATACGTTCTTAATGAGTAAAATAGTAAATTATCAACAGGTTAATAATATTGACCCTATTTTTATAGATTGTGTAAAATCAGATTTAGCATTTTCAATGTTATACCAACAATATTCTATTGTGATTAAAGAAGAACTACCTCAATTTTATGATAGAATCCTTGCTATTTATAATGCAGGTTATTTTCCTTGTGGTTGGGATCCAAAGAGTTTAGACGGTATTTTGGTTGTTATTTAAATATTAAGGTAATCAATGCGATAATGGTTAATTTAAATGTTGTTGATAAAAACTATACGGAAATGTTACGTTCATTATTTGAGTTATTAGGGATGTCTTTTGAGGAAACCACTGAGCTTCAAAGGCAACTCTTAGCTGCATTTAGTTTTGGTATGCTGTCTAGAGATAGTCAAGACAAAAAACTACCAATAGAGCAAGCTTATGAAAATTCACGTTTTATGCTTATAGATATATTCGGTTATAGCAAAGTTCAAGCATCAGATTTTACTGATTTTCTTGTTAATGTCGCTTCAGATCGTTCTATTCATAGTACAATTCATGTGGTTATAAAACGGGGGGAGCAAGGCTATGTGCAATTTAAGGGCAATAAGAACCTAGATCTTAAAAATAATATTGAAGAAATATTGAATGAAGTTGCGAAAGGGTAGGCTATCTACATTACCTTAAAGTAAGTGAAATATGTCTCTATTGATTGAGAAACTTGAAGAAATATTGAAAAGATATATCTCTCGTGAGGATGGTGCAGAACTGGATTTAACTGATGATGATTGTTCATTTCGTCGTTTTTATTTTGATTCTTTGCCAATAGATGCAGCTGAAGAAGCTTTGAAGTTGTTTCCTAATGGTGATAATTTATTTAAAAAGTACTTGAATATATTGAAGTTCAAGAACGAGATGATCCGATTAAATGACGATGAACTTTGTGATTTAGTCAATGCTCATTTACATAATATTTCCCCTATTATGGATTCGCCAGAATCTCAATCTATCGTGCAATTAATTGATAGTAATAATAAAGTATACCCAGCTATATCTAAACTTGAGCTAGTACCTGGTAGTAATGTCATACATAAACATGTTTATAGCGCTATTAATGAAATTATTCTAAATGAACTCGATGACGATGATGCATATTGGATTCTTTATGATTGGTCTCTTGAATATTCCAAATGGGCTACAGTTACAGCTTATTTCTTGAGCGATTATATTGATATGTCTGAATATGAAAATATGCGTCCGATTAATTTTGAAGCAGGATTTAAATTATGGTGCAGTAGAAATAATAACAATTATTGGCTTGAAAATAATCACCTAAGTAGTGGTAAGATCATGTGTAAACCTGTGGAAATATGAATCAAGTTAGCTTACTAGGTTTCATGAAACGCTATGTAGCTGAACCTCAGCTATTGGACGTATCTCAACTTACATTAGATGAGCAAAAATCAATCCCAAAAAGCTGGCTAAGTATTTTGGCTCTAGAGGGGAAAGAACGGTTTAATAAAGCGCTGTCTTATTGGCAGCCTTTATCTGCTGAGATGTCAGAGGTTTTGTATTATTTACACAATAATATTGTGAGTATTGATTTGGTACATCATCAATATGGCTACTGTTTAGTGTATGGGGTGATATCTGAAGATGATCCTGATATTACTTACTACGAAGCACGTAACCCAAAAACAATGCAAATGTCTTCTGCAGTAGCAGATTCATGGTTATTATTGCCAGAGAATATGCGCCAGTTTTATGAGCAATTCCATAATGGTTGGTACTATTTTGCATCTGTTTCTATGGGCTTATCCCCTGTCGAAGACTTCTTCTTTTTAGCCGATGAAGAATGGGGCATTTTAGAAGATATTGACATGCCTCCTGTCGACCTTTCTAAAACATTAGCGGTGTACACTAACGGTGCGGGCGGTTATTTGTGTTTTGAATTTAAAGATGATGATGATCCAGCTGCGTTGTTATGGTGGAAAGATGAAGAGCCAGATCTTGGACTGAATTTCTGGAATTTTGCCGATGAATGGACCTTGATGGGGTTTGAATAACCCTATTAAATTACCCATCACAAAATCCTAAAGCGGTTTTTCTTCCACTCCGAGGCATCGATGATGCCTTGGTTATACATGCCTGCCCAGTCGTAAAAAAACGGTACAAAGCCACTGTCGCCGATCAGCTTCATCAGTAAAATACACAGCACGACTACCGCAAAGCTAATGCCGTATTCCACCGGATCCCCCGTTCTAAATCGGCCGCCAAACAAATGAAACCGCCTGTCACTGTAAGGCGAAAAGGGCACGCCAGAAACCGTCATGGCATCGGTGAGAATATGTGAAAAGCCGCCCCAGGCAAACGCGGCGAGAATGCCGTGATAATCAAATAAAAAGGTGGTGGCCAGTGCCGCAATCAACCAGTGAGTTAATATGTGGGTGGGCCCTCGGTGCTTAATGTGCCGACCACTGATCTTAACTATCCACTCCATCCAATCGGGCGCGGTGGCACCAATCACCACCGGCGCCACATGAATGGGCGACACCACGGCGCAGATACTGCCTGCAATGAGTGTGTGATTGATCCAGCGCATTAAGGATTTTCCCTTGCAAGCGCAGTGGGGGATGTTTGAGTAGAAGTGCTTGGCATGGGCAGAGTGGGATAGGCTTGCTTTTGCTTTTTCTTGGGCAGATCGTGCTTGGGCAGTTCGGCGATTTTCTTTAAATATTGATTCAGTCTTGGGGCTTTTACTTCATCGCACATGGCCACGATAGCGAGTCGATACTGTACGGTTTCTGCGCTGTATTGACTGATGTTGCGCTGAGTGGCGGCGACTTTTTCCATCATCAATATTTGCTCATCCACAGGCGCAATGCCTTTTTCAACCCGTACCACGGCGCGTGCTTCAAGGGCTAAATACAAGCCGATTTCACGATAAGACAAGTTGCGGTTTGCCAGTGCCTTGGCAAAACCGGCAACGGCTTTGGCGGTGAGAGTACGGCGGCGGTATTCACGGTCTCGGTCGCGGCTATCTTCGGTGGCCGAAACCAGTGGCAACTTACCTACGATGCCAATGTAATGCTCACTGAGATCTGGCCATGTGCTGCTGTCGTATTGATCATTGACTCTGCGATAGCCGGCAACAAGATCCACATCCATTTTAAAGGTCGACACTTCGGGGTAACAATTCAGCGCCGCTTGATAAATGGCATCGGGGTTAATTTTAGGTGCGGGTAACAATGAAGGGATCGCATCTTGATAGTGAGTGTCACTTTCCAATTGCGGCAGCTTAAAAGGTTGAATGTCGGGTTGTTCGGTGTTGTCTTCCCACGGGTAACCGTTTGCTAAACAGGCTTGGCTCATGAGTCCTGACAACATGGCCAGCGTCATCAACCACTGCCAGAAAGACAATCTAATCGGCACGAGCAGAGCGCCTGCCGCTGCCAAGCATTTGTAACCCGCCCAATACGATAGCCGCTTCCCAAACCCCGGCAGCGGCAAACCCGCAAATAAGCATCCACATGAGTACGCGGGTGGCATCGTAACTGGCATCACTTTCAAGCCTTGTGCGTTGTGGCTGACCACGTTCGACTATGGTGCGCAATGTCGGCGGTAAGCGGTTTTCTGAGCTAGTGCTGATAAGCCAATACTTAGCGGCTAATACACATTGGCGAGCAATTTGCAGCTTACGGCCCGTAAGCCTGTGGGCGTCATCTAAAAACAATAAAGTATTATTTTCATGCAAATAATCACTCAATGCGGTGGCTTTACTCTTTTGGCTTAAACTAGACCATTTACGTGGCCGCCTGTCCTCCGCCAGTGCCTTATCGTCTTCATTATCACTCCACCATGCTTCTACGTGGGGACAATCCAGCCATTCACTTAAGGGTTCTAAGCCGCTTAAAAAAACAGGCTCTTGCTGTATTTTTGCGCCCCAGATTGCCGCCCAATCTTCTTTGAGTCGCCATAACCAGCGGCTCTTACCTGAATCGTGGGCGCCTTCAATTAAATGGTTTTTCTGTCGTGAGAGGCTTTTTTCATGTCGTTGGTTTGAGGGGGCAAATCGACGAGGTGCATCGACAATGAGTGCATGTTTGTAAATCGCGCCGTTGGCTCTGGGGGTTGTCGCTGTCTTGAGTTTTAAATACCGCATCACTCAGCATCCTTGCAGCTTACTTTATGGACTTATTTTATGGGCTAATGTTCTAGCTGATCGGTGTGCGACCCACCTATGATTTTTCCCGTGCAAAAATAAAAAAATTTGCACAAACATAAGGGGGGATAAAAAACACACATTATAAATCTAGTACAAAAGCATTACCTGAGCCAATTAAACGAGGGTTTATTTCGAACAGTTAATGGATTGCTGATGTGAGTTGTAGTGGGAGGTATAAGATTAAAATGTATTACAAATGTAATACATTTATTATGGGTAAATGATTTTCAATAAAGTTGTTTTCTTAGTTAACTTCTTAAATTTCTTTCTTTGTATATTAACAATATGTAATATTGTTTGATTATTAGTAACTAAGAGGGATTAGTGCATGATGTATAATGCCAATATGGTAGGCAGTATGGCAATGGCATTGTTGCTTTTTATGGTTATTTTTGGGGGGGTGAGCTATATACTTGGAAAAAAACGTACAGACAATCCTAAGATTATTGCTCTAATAGGTTTTTTTCTTGGCTTGATGCCATTACTTGGTTTGTTTTATGTGGGTATGCTGCTTTTAAAAGAAAAGAAACATTGATAATTAAATTTAAGTAACTGATAAATATTATCAGTTACTTAAAGTTTTAGCTTAGAAAGTATATACGCAGGTATAAACTTGTCCTCCCCCTGAACAGACAACCTTTCCTGCAGCTGTTGAAGCTGAGCCGTTCACCACTGGTATACCTAGTGCGCCTAGTGCATTTTGGTATGCTTGATAAGATCCTTGATCTTTAAATATATAAGTGCCATTTGATAAAACAGCTTTAACTACATTCCCATTAGAGTCGACACCTTCCTTGAATCGCAACACTAAATCACCATTACTGTTTGCATAGGAAATAGTAAATACAGCACTGCTATTATCGCTAAAAGTGAACTCTATGGTCATTGTTCCTGGATTAACGACATTCATGAGCTGTGCCATCATGGTGAACCTTAGTGTTGTATATTCTATAAGGCTATGATTATTATTATAGTAATCTGAAATTTCGGTTTCTTTGTAACTTTGGCCAACAATTTCCCATACGCTTCCAGCTATTTCCGGTGGGACTGGGTTTGCTTGTAATAAATCTTCAGTCGCTTTTGTTACGCCAACTAACTCATTGAATGTTGTTTTTTTACTGCTTTCTATATTGAGTTCAGTTAATGTTAATGAGTATCTGGGGGTTTTTATTGTTCCCATTTGGCCACCGCGTCCATCAGGTTCGCCGCCGTTATCAACTTCTAAGTAACCTATAAAAGTTTTTGTGACTTCGTATTTTTTCATTTGATTGAATGGAACACCCATAACATAAATGTTAATGGTTTCTCCAATTACGGCATTTAGCTTGGCTTGTGTTTCTAATTTAGAGACGGTGTCACAACTATCACACCATAGGTATTTGTCTTCTGCTTGTGCTATTGATGGTACTGAGTAAAATAAAGTTGTAACAAGTGCTAGTAAAAATGTTTTTATAGTTAAATTTTTATATGTCATTTTTTTGATTCTACTGCTAAAAAACAATTATATTAACAGGTGTTAATATAATTACAATTAGGATAATAATTTTATATTTATGTTTTCAAGTTGGTTTTGTTAAGTTGTTTTTATCACTGCCCTCACCCATTTGCACTATGCTGACTGTGTACTAAAATGAAAGGGTTCGTTTTTAGCTGAATTTCGAACATCTCCAGAGAAGCCATCGTTTAACAGAGCGATGGCTTTTCGCCATTTATAGCCCTTGCTTCCTATTAATTTGGTTTGCTCGCTTTATTCTTGATATCGACTTAGCTTGAACGTTTTGCCATCGAGGTATTCCATTTTGGCCTTTGGTGGTACGTCTTGATCCCAATGTTGGATCTTATTTTCAATAAGCCACAGACCGATATGCTTACTCTTAACCTTATTGCACTTGTTCCAAAATGAAGGTGGTAAGTTTGCGTTGAAGCTACCCTCTTTGGTTTGGATGGTGATCTGATCCTTTGGGTGTTTGAAGATGTCTTTGAATAGGTTTTCTCGAATATCCTTGGGTATGTAGATCCCAAATCCACTGCCTGTCTTATAATTACGCTTGCCGTTATGACAAGCTGTTACGATGAATTCCATTGTTATAGACTCCAATATTTCTATTTAATATCAATGTAGTCTATTTGGGTTGTTTTTCACTTGCGATTATAAGTGTATCTCACTCTTTTGTATTACATTTGTAATACATTTTCGCTCTGTTGTGTGCAAATTAATTGGACTTTTTAAAATAGCTTAGGTTTAATAGTTTCCACCTGAAAAACTGTGATCCAAGGACAATAATGAAAACCATTGCGGTGAAAAATCAAAAGGGCGGGGTAGGGAAAACCACCTCAGCGATAAACCTAGCGGCGCAATTTGCACATCAAGGTAAGCAGGTTTTACTCATCGATCTCGACCCTCAAGCCAATGCGACCTCAGTGTTGGCTGGCGGGCAATATGAATTTGATGTCACTATCACCCATGTGTTCGATTCAGCCAAAAAATTCCCGCTGCAAAAAGCCATTATTCCGGCGATGGCCAAAGGGGAGCCCATTGCAAATTTATGTTTATGTCCAGCAGATATTCGCTTAAGTCGTGTTATCGAGCAGAGCCTGACTAAGGTCCATCGTGAACGCATTTTATTACGTCAGCTTGATACTATAAAAAGTGATTTTGATTTGGTTATTTTGGATTGCCCGCCGAACTTAAGTCTCACCTCAGTGAACGCCATGATGGCCGCCGATGTGTTTCTTATTCCGGTCGATGGTGGCTCTTTCTCGCTCAATGGCCTGTCTGATCTGCTGGATGCACTAGAAGAAGTGAAAGAAACTGATAACATTAATTTTGCGGTGTTCCGCAATGAATATGCCAAATCCAATAGCCTGATTAATAACTTTCTCGATGAGCAGTTAAGCGAGCTGGGTGACAAGGTATTAAAGACTCAGGTAAGACGCAGTGAGGCAATTGGTCAAGCCAGTGTGAGCAATGAAACGCTATTGAGTTATCAGCCAAAGAGTCCAGCCATCGAAGACTATCAAGCCCTATCAGATGAAGTCTTGGCCTTGATTGCTTAGCTTGTTTTTATCTTTTAATGTATAACAAATGTAATACACAATATGTCAAAATTGCGCGGTAGTACTGCACTTAGCAGAAGAAAAAATAAAGAAAACAAACCAAGTTCGCCTCAAGAAGAGAGCAAACAGACAAACACAGCGAATGATAAAAACCGAACAGAGAAGATCACCACAGTATCAACCAGGCGCAATGTTACTACGGGTTCCTCACCTGTACCGCTGCGCTTAACAGCCAATGATAAAGCCGAGCTGAATTTGTGGCTGGGAGAGTTAGAAGCCGCTGCAGGTAAACCCATTTCGTCGGCAAAGCTCATGCGCGGCCTCATTCACATGCGCAGTAAAATTAACACCAAAAAATTAATCGATGCCATTAAAGATGTCAGTTAGTCAGGTGCTAAAATCAGTGTTCCAGTGTCTAATGCCATGTCGGGTTGTAACAGTCGCTTGTGACGCTGATCAATGAGGTAATATTGCTCACCGTATTTTGTCTCAAAAGCGCCTGCAATATAACCAATGCTTTCTAATTTTTTGATGCCGTTTTTGATCTTACGATTGGCTTCTTTCTTTGATGTCGACAATCTCAATCGTTCTCTCAGGCGTTTAAATGAAACAGGGTGAGGATCCTCAGGCAAGGATGTAAAAAACAGATACAGGCATTGCGCGACTTCAGCGCGAGGGAGTTTGCCCAATACTTGCAAGCTAACCAACACTTGATAATCCAACCGATACAGATCCCAGAGCTTTTCATCTGCTGTAAGCTCCACGAGATCCATATCGCCATCGTACATTGCGCGCAATAGCATGTTGGTGTGTGTGGCCTTATCCGCGTTCTTGCGCTTTAATGTGAGGCTTTGGCTTTGAATACGCCCGAGTGATTCACCGATCTGCATGCGCAAATTTTTATCAAAGCGTCTGCTTGGATAACCGCAATATTTCGCAAAATCAATAAAACTCAATTTAACCACATTAGACGCATAACCGTACTTGGTGAACACCTTTAAAATGCCGCACCAGACTTTAAAATCTGTTTCCACATTGAGTCGTTGGCCTCGCACCGTCACGCTATCGTAGCCTTCCTTTTGGCACAGTTCCAATTGCACTAAATCTTTGCTGAGATCCAGCTTATTGATTTTGTCGGCGTCTTGCTTAATATTGCGGCCTACTGGCGTAAAAACACCTGTGCGCAGGAGCACATTGGGTTGTATGCTGGTATGAGGGGAGAGCTGATAAAGATTGTCGTAAACAATAGCACCATGACTGTCGGGCTGCTTCTGTGCTGGATCCATGTTTCTTCCTGTTGATTAACCCAGCTAGAATACACCATACAACCCAAATAGAGTACACCAAATTTACTAAGTTAATCTTGTTGTTCGTCATCTTTATGTAATACATGGTGTGACGTTGTAAAGTCGCGAGCATTAATTAATCAGTTTTTACTAAAATAGCCACTGAAAAACGAAAATGAGTCATAAAACCTTGCTCATTTTTTCGTCCAATTAGAATACACCCCCGTTTTCAGTGGTTAAAAAACAATCCAATTAGAATACACCCATGTACACAATTAGAATACACCCTATCTAATTGATGTTTAATTTATAAACAAATTGGCGCGATAAAAGTCGTGCAAATGCGGTATCGATAGAATGGGGTGTTTTTGTTGTGGATAAGTCCATAATAGTCCTTGAATAAGTTTGCGTTACTTTCCTTGTTAACCATTGATTAATCTACAGAAAAATACCAAATCATGCAAATAGGAATAAATGACTATTTTTACCCAATTAGAGTACACCACCTACCCAATTAGAGTACACCACCTACCCAATTAGAGTACACCACTTACCCAATTAGAGTACACCACCCTCCTCTGTAGCCCTTGATACAGCTGGGCTGTAGCGATCCTTGGATCTATTAGGATCTTTAAGGATCTTTATGGTTATTAAGATCGCTGATTTTGTGGATAAATGTGCTTTTTAGCAAAAAAATCGCGAAAAAAAGCCAAGACAAAACCCCTCTCAGGGGCGGTGCCCCTGCCGGCCCTTCCCGCGCTTCGCGCCCTCCGGCACACCCCCTAACAGCAACAGTCAAAATCAAAACCAAAAAACACAGCACAAACAAATAACGGATCGGCAATTCGTGGCTACCGCCACGGCCGACATACAAGAATAAACCCAACCCTGATTTTGCCTACGGCCTTTTGGGCTGCTGAGTAACATCCACCCCGCTACAACAGCGTCGCTACGCTCAAGTCTTGCAACAAGAAATAAAAAGACCTTCAAAACAGCTTCATTTTCGCAATTTAAGCACTAATAGACGCTTTTAAAGCTTTTTTTCATATCTTGGAGGGGGTTTAAAAAGAAAGGCGCTTAAAATGCGTCTGAGAGCTTCATGGTACAAAGAATATTCAATCTGACTTATTGAGTCTTAGTGCTTCGCTAACACATTGCTTGCTCAAGGATCGTATAAGATCCTTTTTTTGATCGCAAAATAAGCGCCATCTGTACGAAAAAAGTCATATGTGTGCTATAGTTTATTGTACGAATATAATCCCAGTTGGTATCCAGTTATCACCCAAAAAAGGGTTTGTATTCCGTTCAAATTTTTTGATATCACATCAATAAAAGAGGCAGTAACTATGGCTAATTTCGCTTATCTTCGAGTATCGACAGACAAACAAGATGTTGATAATCAAAAGCATGGAATATTAGAGTATGCCAATCAACATCAAATCAGCGGCTTAACTTTCGTTGAAGATACCGTCAGCGGTAAAAAGAAATGGCGCGACAGAAAACTGGGCGAATTAATTAACAGTTTGTGTGCGGGTGATGTCATCGTGTTTGCCGAAGTGTCTCGCATGGCCAGGAGCACGTTACAGGTGCTCGAAATTCTCGAACAATGCATGGAAAAAGACGTCCATGTGTATATCGCCAAACAACAGATGCGCCTCGATGGCACCATGCAAAGTCGCATTACCGCCACCGTACTGGGATTGGCCGCTGAAATTGAGCGGGAGTTTATTTCCCTTCGGACACGTGAAGCCCTCGCCGCCCGTAAAGCCTCCGGCATGATCTTAGGTCGCCCCAAAGGCCCTGCAACTAATACTAAGCTGGATAAACACCGCAATGCCATTGTCGATTATCTCGCGAAAGATCTCAGCGTGCGCTCCATCGCCAAACTGATCGAACAACCGCCCACCACAGTCAATGATTACATTCGCAGGCATAAGCTAAGGGCATGAGTTGCGAGATCTAGGATGGAAATAAGCACATCACGAAAAAACATCAGGGACAAGAATCTTAGGGTGGCTTGTGACCTATTTTTTGTGAGTAAGGACTGATGCATACAACGGATCTTATGGTAAATAAGCATGATATACGCCACCCTCACCAGCGACTTTATAGTTCAGCGGAAATATATTCCGAATTCAAGGCTAATTGAAACCCACGTACTTACCGTCAGCTTTATGGGCATAAGGTAAATGTCTAGATATGTAATAAACAAGGTGCATTTTATTGAAAACATCTGTTTTAATAACAGCTGTTTTACCTGAATCTCCCTCTGTATTACTACAAGAGAAATCCTCTTCAGTTAAATGACCTACCTTAACTTCCCAAATCCAAACCGTATCACCACGATTTTCCTTTCCTCGATTAAAATTACCTTGCTTATCTCCCAAAATATATCGAAAAGTGATGTAAGTTCCCGCTTTAGGAAGATGACCTTTTGGTTTATTAGTTTCCAAAGCCATTTTAAGCTCTAAATTTACAGCTGGTTCTGATTGAGGAAGCAAGTCTGGATATGTATGGGGTTTGTTTCTAGCATAAAGACCATTCGAATAATCAGCTATCCCACCCCCGACCATGTTTCCTACCATAGAAGAAAGGTTTGCAAGTTCCACTAAATGTGCAATAGGTAAAGATCCCTTTCCTATCAATTGCTCGTCAATTGTGTCCAAGGTTTGATAGCAGGCATCAATTGCACCTAGAAGGGTTGAGCCATCAACGCCAATAGTCTCAATTAACTTATCCTCATTTCGCAAAAATTCTCTGTTAGGGGTTCGATTTTGGTGAAACTCAGCTAACTGTTGTGCATTTATCTTTCCCCTTCCCACTAACTCTGCTTCCTGAATCAATTCACTTAGAGGTATTTGAAGTGCGCTTGCTATCTGAGATGCAACTTGAAGCGTAGGGCTTCGTTCGTTACGTTCGAGAAGCCCAATTGTCGTTCTGTGAACCCCAGCTAAATCAGCAAGTTGCTCAATAGTTAACTTTTTCCCCTCCCTTATTTTTTTAGCTAGTTCAATAAAAGAATTTGTTATACTTGTTTCCTTTTCCATACAGCCTCCATCGAAGAAAATCAAACATTCTATGAGGCTTGACTGTCAATAACTACGAGACTATAGTCTCCACCGGATATTAATATCGGTGACTCTATGAAGGTATTTGATTTATTTTGCGGAACAGGGGGCTTTTCTAAAGGTCTTGAAAATTCTACCGAAGGTAATTTTGATGTACGTTTTGGTATAGATCTTCTTGAAACCTCAGTAGGAACCTTTAAATTAAACCATAAAAATGCTATCGGTCTTAGCAAGGATATAAGAACTGTACGACGCCATGATGTTGAAGTCTTGACGGGTATTAAAAGAGGTGAACTAGATGTACTTGTTGGTGGCCCTCCTTGTCAGGGTTTCTCATCTATTAGACCCTTTAGATCATCAAATGATGACGACCCACGAAATTCGCTATTCGAAGAATATGCTTCTTTTGTGAATTACTTCCGCCCAAAAACTTTTATTCTTGAAAACGTTGTTGGTTTAGCCACTCACAAAAAGGGAATTACGCTTGAGATAATGCAAGAGTGCTTTAAAGAGATTGGCTACGACACTGATTGGAAGCTTCTAAATGCTGCACATTTTGGTGTACCTCAAAAGCGCGAACGTTTTGTGATGATTGGAGTAGAAAAAGGCGGTAAAATTCTATTTCCTTCTCCATCTCATCATCACAAAGGAGCAACGATTGGCCATAAAGACAGGTCAAGAGTAATTGAGCCAATAAAGTATAATCCATGTCATACAGAAGCATTACTTCCTGCCATTTCTACGATGGAAGCTATAGGTGATTTACCTCCAATAGCCTCTGGAGAAAAAACTGAGAGCTATACGTCCACACCAAAGACTGATTACCAAAAAGCTCGTCGAAAAAAAAAGAATAACCTTGAACTTCATATTGCAACTAAGCACTCCGAAAAAATGATGGAAATAATCAAGCATTCTGGAAAGAACATTAGTTGCATCCCGAAACACCTTATTACAAGTGGATTTAGCAGCTGCTATAGTCGCTTAGATGCTAATGAACCCGCAGTAACGATAACAGTAAACTTCGTTCATCCTGCTTCTAATCGATGCATACATCCTATTTTAAATAGAGCCCTTACCCCAAGGGAAGGAGCCAGACTACAATCTTTTGATGATGACTTTAAATTCTTTGGTAGCCGAACTCAAATAACTAAACAAATCGGAAATGCTGTCCCTCCGTTGCTAGGAAAAGCTCTAGGTAAAGTAATTACTCATATAATCTGAAGAGTGCGAACCTTTGTTTTATATAGTGCGCATCCTTGTTTAATGTGATGAACAAGGATGCGCACTATATTTTTACAACGTTGACAAAATGTGTATGACCAGTAATTTTTGAATCAAATATAACAAATTCCCAGTTAAGGCGACCCCAATACACACAATTTAAGTTATGGTCAATAGCCCATTTAAGGCACGAAAACAGCGCTTAGGCACCGAAAAATGCTCAAACAGACGATCTCATACAGCTAAACGATCATTTTCAGCCTCAAAAGCGCCGATCAAAATAGTACGAAAAAACCACCTCATTGAATAAATAAAATACAGGGTTTGGTTAGAACGCCATTAAGCTATCAAAGGCTTTTTATTTCATTATTTGACCTTATTTCACTCACACCCAGATTGTTTTTATTATGACTTTAGTTATAAAGGATTATTGTTAATGGAATTTTATTTGGTAGTGTATCGCGTATTGTTGAACAAATTGTCTTTTGAAAAATACTGCCGAATAGGCAGCTTAGAAAAATGTCGGGCATACGTTTTTTGTTAGACAATGTTAACTGCCGCACAGGCAGCTTTGTAAAAGTAAAAGACACGATGAAATGCTTAAGGTACTGGAGAAAAATAAGCAGAATTAAAGACTCAAGACCCAAAACCCGCAGCCCCACACCCAGAGCCGCTTTCATCTCTTTCATTAAACGCTGTGCAGGCTACCTTATACCCGCCCACCATCTTTTTTTCTGCCTTTGCAAGCGACTTTCCCATCAGTGCCATTCTGCGCGCAACCAATAAAGCCAGGAAAATAAAGCATCCTGAATAACAAAAAGACACCTGTCTTCAATGGTTGCGCTGGTTTGACGGCATATGCAGAGAATAACCTCAGGTAAAGGCAAGGGGAGGCTTAGGTTTTACTCTGCATATGCCTTACAAAACATGTCACTGTTTGCCATGCCCAATGCCGTTTCAGTCGCTTGCCAAAGGCAGTCTGTATTGCTTTCCACCCAACAAGGTAACCTGCACAGCGTTTAAAAAAACAAGGCCATCAAAGCGGCCCTTGCCACACCCTAAGCCTGTGGGGCTGCTCCCGCGCGGCTCGCAATGGCCGCGTTGTTGCTTTGGCGTTTGAGTTCCGTTCACCTTAAAAGCCAAGCATAAAAACAAGCAAAACGCCCTGTGACCGAAATAAACGGTAAAGCATGTTTGTTTCGGTCATTATAGTGCGGATTAAACCCAATATTTCGCGCTCATAGTGTACGAGTTAAACGGTGGTTATTCTCGTTCGATTTTGATCATGGTGATGTCTATTCGTTATAAAGATTGGGTTTAATTGCCAGTTTATGCATAACAGTAAAAGCAACAGCGCCACTACCGCCCCCACCCGCTTGTAGGCGAGGCCAAGGGCAATGCATGACATCAGTGTTATTTTTTTAGCTGTTTTAGCTAAGCAATCCCTAATACGGCTTCACCATAAAACAAATTAAACGCAACAAAATGCATAAGGCCACACGTTTTAATTGTTTTTCTCCATGACTTACATCTTAGGCAGAATAGCCAAAGGTTAGTGCAAGGTGAGGCTTTGGCTTTACTGCCCAAGCCGCTCATCAATCAGCCGTCTTTATGCCAAACCCAATGCCTATTGCTTAGCTAAAAACATCTCAGCCCTAAATAACAGGTAGTTGTTAACCCCTCAGCCATGCATTGCCCTTGGCCATGTTTTCCCCGCCCACGGTCGGTGTGGCCAAGCAAGGTTATGTGAGTGGAATGGTAAAAGTGAAAAAAACATAAGCACAAAGCTGACAGGCGACAAGCACAATCAAGTGCTAAGAATAAGTTCCGTTCCGCTGGCAAAAGGCATGCCTCGCGGACCACCATATCCCCCACCCGCCAACGCTGCGCCCCTTTTTTAAAAACATCGCTAAAAGAGGGCGCAGCACGGGTGTGTCGGTGGAAAGAGGAGTGATTGGTTCTAGTGTATGTTACGAGTGAAGTTTGTCATCAAATAAAAGCGATAAAACCAAAAAAACACAGGCCTTAAATGTCTATCTTATAAAAAGAGGGTAATGTAATACATTTAAGGCCTGTGATACTTATAAAATAAGAAAAGCGAAGCTACGGAGTCCTAACACCTAGTATGCGGCTTTTGTTGTTTATCTAAATTTTTTTTTATATTATGATTTTTTCTTAAAAAACGGATTCTTATGGCTTATTTAAATTATTTGGAAGATGATAAAATAACAAGTTTAGTAAAAGAAGTTCTTGATATTGGGATAAATAAGAAAAAATCTGCGATAAAGGATTTTAGTAAAAATGTCATTGATCCTTTTTCAGCTTTATTTGATTCAGCAGTTTCTGAAGTTGATCATGAAACATGGAAAAATACAGAGCTTGTACGCCAATGCCAAAAAACGTTAGTAAACCATATCGGTAATCTTCATCAAAAAATTTTAGGTGAGGTTGATGATTGGAAAGATCTTGGTGTGGGTGGAGTTGTCGATTTAGTTTGCCATAACCAGAAAATTATAGCTGAAGTTAAAAATAAATATAATACAGTCACTGGTGGTAAGCTTGCTGATCAATATTATTCACTAGAAAGGTTAGTGAATCCTAAAAACAGCCAATATAAAGGATATACAGCTTATTTTGTAAATATTATTCCTAAAAAACCTGTTCGTTTTAATGAATGTTTTCAACCTTCTGATAAAGAGAAGGGGTTGAAATGTCAACCTTTGGATAGTATTAGAATTATAGATGGGGCTAGTTTTTATTCTTTAGTAACTGGTCGTAATGATGCTTTACTTGAATTATATAATGCTTTACCTCTTATTATCGAAAATATTTATCGTTCAGAATATAAACAGCCTACTTTTTCTTTACCGAATAAACAAGAATTTAAACAATATTTTAATGATGCTTTTGTTAGTTTAGATGATTGATTTTGATATTGAGCATAAATAATAACCATGAATAAGGTTTGACTTTTGCACTGTATGCAAATACAGTGCAACCTAAAGTTTACTGAATGTTCGATTTAATCCAAAATGATTCCTGATTTTTATACAATCGCACAAGTTGCAGACATATTAAGTGTTTCAAAAGAAACACTTAGAAGATGGGATAAAAATGGTACATTAATATCAGAGCGCTGCTCTGATAATAATTATCGAATCTACCATCGTTCACAATTGGAGCATTTTGAACAGGCCAGATTATTGTTCAATAGCAAGTGGGATGAGGAAATTAAAGTGCGTCCTCTACGTAACTTTAAATTATTAGAGTTATTTGCAGGAGGTGGTGGTTTAGCTTTAGGTATGGAAAAAGCAGGCTTTGAATCAGTTTTTTTGAATGAACTAGATAAACATGCTTGCAATACACTTAGGGAAAATCGTCCAAATTGGAATGTTGTTGAAGGTGATATATCTGATATATGTTTTAAAGAATACGAAAACCAGATTGATATATTAACAGGTGGTTTCCCTTGCCAAGCATTTTCTTATGCAGGTAAAAAACTAGGCTTTGAAGACACTAGGGGAACATTATTCTTTGAGTTTGCTCGTGCTGTAAAAGAGATTAAGCCTAAGGTGATAGTTGCTGAAAATGTGAAGGGACTGTTGAATCATAATGATGGTGAAACTATTTCTGCAATAAAAAATGTTATTGATGAATTGGGGTATGATTTAATTGAACCTCGTGTTTTAAAAGCTGTTTTTTATCAAGTACCTCAAAAAAGGGAACGTCTTTTTTTAATAGCAACACGTAGAGATTTAACACCGAATGTATCCTTTGATTGGCCTTCTCCTTATTCGAGAATAATGACGATGAGGGATGCATTGAAAAAAGGCCTTTTGTTCGAATCTGATGTTCCAGATTCTATTGGTCAATTGTACCCGAAAAGGAAAGCTGAAATATTATCTCAGGTGCCACAAGGTGGTTATTGGCGTAATTTAACGGATGATTTACAACGTGAGTACATGAAAAAAAGTTATTTTCTTGGCGGTGGAAAAACAGGTATGGCGAGGCGCTTAGCGTGGGATGAGCCTTCATTAACTTTAACTTGCTCTCCAGCTCAGAAACAGACAGAACGTTGTCACCCTGAAGAGACACGTCCTTTAACAGTTAGAGAATATGCTAGAATACAAACCTTTCCTGATGAATGGTTGTTTTCTGGTCCAATCACGTCTCAATATAAGCAAATAGGTAACGCTGTGCCTGTTAATTTATCTTATGCTATTGGTCGTTCGTTAATATCGCTTCTTAATGAGATTGAAAGCACTGATTTCAATTGATATGTATACCATGGAAGTTAGTTACTTGTTCTCTTTTTAATCAATTGATAAATAATGGGGAATATTATTTGACTCTGGCTGTATTCCCCATATAATACGAGTCCTCAATAAGGTCGCTTAGCTCAGTCGGGAGAGCACTTCCCTTACAAGGAAGGGGTCACTGGTTCGAACCCAGTAGCGACCACCATCTATTCTTTTATATATCCCATTAGTGCTCCTTAGCATCAAAAAATGGCTTTAGATCTATTGCGTGTTCAGTTTCAAACACCACTTCTGTGCTGGTGAGTTCTGGGGCGTTTTCATCGCCTTCGTTCTCGGCCAGCATGATAGTGTATCGTGCATCGCTGTCGTTTTCTCTGTCATCAACATTGGGTCTTTCTACCCAAAGCACATAAAAGTGATTGCCCTTCTTGAAGTAGAAGCTAGGGCTGACATCATTGTGCCAACTTCTATCGGTTAAAAAAGAGTAATCGGTAAGGTTAAACCCTAGTTCAAATTTATCTCCAAACTCTTTTTGGTATAAATGCATCGCCTTACCTTAGTGTTTTATTCTGTTTGATTTTATATTTTACACAGTTATAAAATCAAAATAAAGCAGTTGGTTATAACGTTTTATGTATTACAAATGTAATACATTTATAAGTGATAATGCTTATAAATACTGATAACTAGCATTGAAAAATAGAAAAAAGCGAAGCTACGGAGTCCGTTATTTTTGATGGATAAGTCTAGTATGCGGCTTTTGGTGATCGGTTAGCTGATTTGTCTAATGTTTACTGCTGATGCAGGTTCTGTTGTCGGCGGATTATCAAATTTAGTTTGTTTCTCTACTAACTGCTTAGCATTGTCAGCCATGTTAAATCGTCGACAAAAGAAAAAAGCGTATAAGCAAGGTGATAGAATTAATACTATTTTTTCTAAAATGTTTGCGTTGATCTCGACAATAGGCATCAAAAAGAGTTGGATAAAAGCTAAGCCAAAGAAAAATACAGCACCTGTTATATTTGCAACACGCATTTTTTGTAGGTTGTATTTTTCTTTACAAATGATCCTCTTATTGATTTTATCAAAATCTAAATATCGCTTTGCGGCGACAAAGGTTCTTAATGCTTTGGGTGAATCTTTTAATTCTAGGATGTATTTGATGACCTTTAGATCAATATCTTTACTACCCGCTATCGCTTGATAACCTTTTTGTAAGGCGAAGGGGTGTAAGTTATTTTCGGTTAAAAATGCTTTTGCAAATTCATATTCTTCTCGCATGCTCGTTTGCTGTGTCGAGTAAATTTTATAAGCAATACCTATTAAGCTTCCTAATGTGCTGATCACTCCAATGATAATGAATATTTGAGTCATTATTTATCCCTTCCTTGTATGTGTGAGCCCTTTTGCATCGAACAGTATCAAACTCGATAGGGTTTACCATCGCCCGTATTTCCCATTTTTTCCTTTTTCAAAAACCACGCAGTGTTCGCAGTTTTAAACCGCTGTGGATGAGCAACAAAAACTCATGGCGGCTTGGGATAAGCCCCATTCTGTCAAAAGAGGGCAGTCACAAAATGGGAATGCACTCGCGCTAAGCGTATCAAAAACATTCAAGGCAACGTCAACCCAGTGGTTGCCAGTCGCTGTAAAGCTGCTGGTTTTTAATAGATTATTTTAGTTTTGAAAAAATTAAATGTATTACAAATGTAATACATTTGTCGGCTATATTATGTATTTTTACTAGTTGGCCGCTTGCTCTTTCTTCTCACTTGGTATGAATTCCCAATGCTTCCAAGGTTCAAAAATTTCTAACAGGTTAACAAAATCTCTTTGCCCCCATTGCATGACAATATAGTCCTCAATATTACTACTAAGGGTTTCAAAGCTAACATCATTAAACACGTTAATTTGATAATGAGATGAATCCCAGGCGCCAATTTTATTAATGTCTGGCAAGTAGAGTAATATCCCTTCAGGGTCGTAATGCTCTGAAGCCTTTATCAAATTCAACGCTCTTCCTAAGTAAGTGCCATGATAGTCATTAGGATCTTCTGATTTTGGCGTAAAATATTCATTATCATCATCTAATTCATAGCTATATATTTCAGGGTTAAACTCATGCAATTCCGATGAGTTGCACAGCGTGAATTCACCTTCCGAAGTGTTGATGATCCTATTTTTATCTGTTAAATATGTTTTAATTTTATCTAGCAAAACGACTTATCCTTTATTCATTTTTGATGACAATATAACGAAGGTAAATTCAACGCTATGTATTACAAATGTAATACATTTAAGGCCTGCAATGCTTTTTAAATAAGAAAGGCGGAGCTACGTTGTGTTCGCAGTTTGGAGCCGCCTTAATGGCTGATATCAATAACCCAAGGGGTAAAATAGTACTGATAACAGGCTTTATCGTAGCCCGGTTCGTT
>NZ_CANLKR010000059.1 GCF_947491715.1 uncultured Shewanella sp.
GTTGTCGCCCGTAAGCGCACCAAATAAGGCATATGATAAGCATCACTGCCTCCCTCAAATTGCTCAATAAACCATAACCGCTCTTGGGCAAACGAGAGTGGTGTTTGGAGGCTGACATCCCTTTTCGGGATCTGAAATTGTTGATGACTGAGATTAGCGGCTAATAGAGCAATATTTGAATGAGTAAATAATTCAGCCAGTGGAATATCAATATTGGCAATCTCTCTGGCTTTAGCATTTAACCTGATTGCACTGATAGAGTTCCCACCGATATGAAAGAAATTATCATGTATCCCTACTTGTTCCAGTCCAAGCACCTCTTGCCAAATTTGACATAGCTGCCGCTCAACCTCATTACGAGGCGGCGCGTAGTCTTCATCATTAACCAGTATAGGCTCAGGCAGCGCCTCTTTATCCAACTTGCCATTCATCGTTAATGGAATTTTATCAAGCACTGTCACACTGCTTGGGATCATGTACTCAGGCAACTTATCCACTAACACATCCAAGAGAGAATGGGTATCTAACGATAATGCCAATTCTGAAATATGACGTGATATTGAACGGCGATCATTTTTAAAGTGAATGGAGTCAAAAGCCATTTCAGGCACCACGAAAGCGGCTAAAAAATGACTATTTTCTGATTTATAGTCGATAACTACCGCTTGCTTAATACCGCCTATTTCTTCTAATGCTGTTTCGATTTCACCCAGTTCAATTCGATGACCGCGAATTTTAACTTGAGCATCATTCCGTCCTAAATACATTAAGCTTCCATCGGATAGATAACGAACCAAGTCACCGGTTTTATAGAGATAGGAAGCCTGAGTACCCAACCTTGTATTTTGCTCTAACGGATCCGTAATGAAATTTTCTTTTGTTAAACTTGGTCTATTTAAATACCCTCTGGCGACGCCTACACCACCAATATACAATTCTCCCTCAGCCCCAATAGCGGTTAATGCTTTTTGTTTATTCAAAATATAAAGAAAAGTATTCGAAATCGCTTGCCCAATGCCCACACAATGGGGATCAGTAATGGTCTTTTGAGTCGCACAAACTGTCGTTTCTGTGGGCCCATATTGATTAAAAAAGAGGGGAGTAGGTAAACACGATAAAGGGTGCAGTACTTCTCCTCCGGTATGCAAAACCTCTAAATTTGATTGTGCAAGGGCCTCTGAAAACGTATTCACAATAGCAGTAGGTAAAAACGCTTTAGTAATATTATTTTGCTGAATTAATGCCAGTAGCGCATCAATATCCGACTGTGCCTGAGTAGGCACTATTGTCATTGTAGATCCTGAGCAAAGGCTGGGAAATATTTCAAATACAGAGGCATCAAATGCATAATTAGAAAAAAACAGCGTTTGGGTACCTGATTTAAGTTGATGAGTATCAACAATAAAAAAAATCAAGTTACTCACACTTCGGTGCTCTATCATTACTCCCTTAGGCTTTCCTGTCGTACCCGATGTATAGATGACATAGATTAAGTCACTGACTTGATGAATAGGAACAAGATCCCGCTGTGGCTGTTTAGACAAACTCTCATCATCTGCAATAACAAGCGTACAATTCGTTTCTTGATGGCCAAACTGTAACCATTCATTTAATTCCTTTGCATAACAAGCTTTCGTAATAATAAAAGGTGCAGCCGTATCTTCAATCATGAACATAACCCGCGCCTGAGGTGCTCCTGGGGTAATGGGAACATAAGCCCCTCCAGCTTTCATAACCGCTAATATGCTGATCACCATCTCCACACTTCTATCTAAATACAGTGCAAATAACATATCGGCTCGTAACGGTGTTTGAAACACAAGTTCAAACCGGCGACGAAGATAATGAGCTAATTGATTCGCTCTTTGATTCAGTTCACGATAAGTCAATGTCAATTCGTTATAAACCAGTGCAAGATTATCAGGTGTGCGTATCACTTGATTTTCAAACAATTGGGAAACGGTTTGCTTTTCTTCATAAAGCTTTACACTCTGCTGCTGCCTTTGCAGTAAAACATCACAATCTTTCTCAGAAACCTCTTTTAATGTGTAAATTGGCTTCTCACAATCATGTATTCCTTCAGCAATATAGCGTATTAATGTATCGGCTAATCTTTCTATTTCACAGGACGAAAAGTACTGTTTGTGATAATTAACCCTTAATATCAAATGATCTTTATCCGTAAAATCAATAAAACGGATTTCTAGTGGGGTATGGCTATCTTCAGGACTTAAATGAACAATCTCACCAATATCAAATGCACGATCATTAAAATCATACAGTTCATAATTTAAACTAATATCACTACTTAAGACTTCCTTATCACTATTTAACCGTGAGAGATGGCTCTGCGGAAATTGACAATATCGAATGGCTCGTTTAAATGTTTTATTCGACTCAGCTAACAATGTATCAAATGACCACGACTCATTAATATGCAACGCAAGCATGACAGCATCAGAATGCATACCAATCACTCTCATTGCCTGCTGTCCACGGCGACCGTGTAAAGGGGTACTAATAACAACATCACTGAGACCGAGGTGACGAGAGAAAAACAATGCAGCTCCCCCCATCAAAGCAGTTAATACGCTTAATTTTGATTGTTCACAAAATGCCCTTATCTGATAGCTTAATTGAGTCGATAATTCTATATTATGACATTCACTGCCCTGTTGTTTGTAGTATTGGGGCAAATAAGTGGGTGTTCTATCATTTAAAAAGGCCTGCCAATACTCCTTATCCCTCAAGTAGCGATTTGATTGTAAATACGCAAGTGATTTTTGCACTTCGACTTCATATTGAGGTAAATAATGAATAAAGTGAGGCGACTCATTTTTAACCACTTTTGAATAAATATAATTTAATTGCTCATAAATACGATAAACGGCAATTCCATCGACAAACAAATGATGAAAACGAGAAAATAAATAACATTTTCTCGTACTCAATTTAATGACTGCCAGCTGAAATCTCTCCCCTCTGTCTAAACGAAATACTTTTCGGTATTGTCTAGCCATCCATTTCTTTGCCTCACAATGAGGGGAGCTTTTATCAGAAAAATCAATAAATTCAATATTTCCAATGATATCGCCTTGAGGTAATATCTTCTGTAAAGGAACACCATTATCTTGTTGTACCAACTCAAGCCTTAACGCATCGGCATGATCGATTAACAATTGCCAAGCTAGCTGTAACTTATTTAAATCATATACTTGTTGGACTTCAGAATAACATCCTATATTATACATTGGATTGTTAGGCAAGATAACTTGCTCAAAGTAAACATTTTCTTGGGCACTATGGAAGGGAAAAAGCGTCGAAGAGGAATTAATCCTTGATATATTAGACATAGAGACAGCACCTTCTAGTACTGATAAACCCTAATGAAGCCCACTATTCTATTCATGAAAGAGTGGTAATACAGTTTATCCGTAAACAACCTCTACTTTAGCATTAAGCCATTAACACTAAAGTAGGCTCAATATAATCATAGACTATTTAACCCATTTCATTTTAAGTAAGACTAAAGTGTCAATTGCTGCACATTAACAGAGTCCCTATAATTAAACGCACTGGAACCTACCTTCCCAATCGAAATTTATCTTTCTCACATCGAATTGTGGAATAAAAAAAGGAATTTCAAACACCTTTATTTATCATTATTTTGGAGCATACTCTTGCAACAATCATTCGCAAACCCCGCACCGCTCGGACTCATGGGTTTTGGCATGACCACCGTTTTACTCAACATTCATAACGCCGGATTTTTTCCTATTAGTGCCATGATCTTAGCAATGGGATTGTGTTACGGCGGACTCGCACAAATTATTGCCGGAATAATGGAGTATCGCCGCAACAATACTTTTGGTATGACGGCCTTTATCTCTTATGGACTCTTCTGGTGGAGTTTAGTCCTACTGCTCATTATGCCTAAAGTGGGAATAGCCGATGCAACACCATCAGCCTATATGGGGTGCTATTTATTCATGTGGGGAATATTTACCTTATTGATGACAATAGGAACATTCAAGTATAACCGCGTTAAACAAGCTATTTTTGCGGGCCTAACATTACTCTTTTTCTTATTAGCCCTTCGAGACTTCACCCATAATACTTTCATCGGTATGATTGCAGCTTATGAAGGTATTCTTGTCGGCGCATTAGCCATTTACTTAGCCATGGCACAAGTCCTTTCAGAGCAATTTGGCCGAGCTGTTTTACCCATAGGCGAAAAACATTTAAAAGCCGTTTAAAGTGCAAAATAGCAGCATAAAATCTATTATTGCTGCTCTTTTCTCAACGCCATATTGAGCCATTGACACTTACATCATCAAAAAGCATCACCCATTCGTTCACACAAGTCGCATTACTAAGCAGTATTTCACCTCATCATCGTTAGAATCTTCTGTGGTTGATGAAACGAATCAAGTGCTTCGATATGATAGTAAGGATCCATATCTGTTAATACAAAGCAAACCTTAGATAGACTCAAGATCCCAACCCCAAAAAACATTTTAATCCATTTTCTATTTCAGCTTCAGCCAATTTTTTCACCCAGCCCTTTGTGTACTGGTCAACCCAAATTGGATACTTTTAGTTGACCAGTGGATCCTGAGGAGGTGAAGTTGACGTTTCAGTGGTAGGTAGAAGTTCACCAATTTGATTTAGGTGTTCAACATGCCCTTAAGACATTGAGCGATACATAATCTCATTACCATCTTTATCATGCTCAAGTACAGTCTGTAAATGATCTGTTCTCTTATCTTTTTTTAGATTTTTTTCTTTTATCTAAAAATTTCTTCCCCATGCGCTTCCGTCAATTCCAAGGGAGCCACCCATTTCATGGCCCGCTCTAAAGAGCATGAGATTTATATATTAGCTGCACGTAGGAGCTAGGACGCAATCCACCCGCCATGCCTATCGGATCGGGTGATAAATATTGGCAGCTGTCGAGATCATAATAGCTATATCGGTTGTAACTCTTTACCCAAAGAATGACCCAGTCTCACCATCATAGACTTGGCCCACTTCCTTATAATAAAGAGACGTAAGTCGCATACCACAGGATCATTGGCGGCTTGTTCAAGGTATTGGCGTTCAGGTTTATTACTCAAACTATCGCTAATGCTATCAAAGCTGCCCCATAACGACTGTTTACCCCGCCATTCCACGTGTCCATCTTCACTACAAAGCTCTCGGGGCCATGCAGTAAATAAAGAGCAGCATGATCATTGATGATATAGTGAAGTTGGGGAGCGAGATTAGTTTGTTCGACATTAGTCTCTTTTATCACCCGCTGCGCCAGTGGCCTGAACGAATCCGGTTCGCTCTTTATGAAAGCTCATGCCTTCGGCATTGGCCACTGGGTGGTGTCGTAAAGGATGTCATCGGCCTAAGGCTTTCATGAGAAGAGACGCTGCTGTTCAATTAAATTATCGCCGTCCCAGAGGTAATGGATTTAAATACGCTTAAAAAGAAAAGGGCTTTAAGCCCTTTCCCATTAATTTTATCTTGACTGTTGATTACATTTTCCCTATTCAATCATTTCTTTTAGCTTACCTGTCGTAAAATCAATGTATTTTTCATTGTAATAGTCTTCCATAAAATCAGAAAGTTTTCTTGCTGCTTCATCTGGAGAATGAGCAAGGCACGTTTTTTCTATTAATTTTGTGCGTTTTTTCTTTCCTTTAAGCCACACATTTAAGTTAATATCATATTCTAATATAAAATTATCCCAATCTGTGACCCTACATCCTGCATCCACAACACAAACCACCATGTTATTATCTTTCAAAAGTTCATGTTTGCTATAAAAAACAGTATAATTAATGAAAAATTCTTTAGCTAAAAACCTCTGATTTTCACATTGAATATTTTCAAAGCTATCTTTATCTAAATAAAAAACATTATTTTTATCCACTTGCCATCCACTCGGAACATAAAACTCACGAACAGGTTGAAATAACTTTCTAAAATCCATCAATTAGCACCTTTTAAATATGAATTATATTTTCCTTCGGAAATAGGATGTCCATGAAATTCAGGGTTAGGATTTTTTGTAACCTCAACTCGCATAAACTGCGTTGCTTTACCTTCATTATATCCGATTGTTCTACCAGCATCATATACGTAGTAATCAGAACCACCATCCTGAGGAACCCGAACACCATTTCGTAAACCTTCTTTTTCTATTTTGTTCCTAAAAGCTGTTACATTACTTTCTGTTGCTTTATCAGGTAATTCATCACTCCAATATTGTGCAGCTCCTCCATTTGAGGACTTACTTTTTGCCTCGTTAACAGATGATGCTTTTGTATGTTTATCATACTCTCCCGAGGTTGAATGATGTCGTTGTCTTCTCTCGTTTTTCTCTGCTTCACGTCCTTTAGGACAACTGGCCAGTCCTAACGGATCCACCCACTCCATGGGATTGTGCACATAGGAACTTGGACGCAATCCACCTGCCATGCCGATAGGGTCTGGTGTTAAATACTGGCAGCTATCAGGATCGTAATAGCGATGGCGATTATAGTACAAGTTGGTTTCAGAATCATACACTTGCCCTTGGTAGCGTAGATCACAAACCACAGGATCATTAGCCGCCTCCTCCAGATATTGCCGCTCTGGTAGACGGCTGTTTGATACCGAGTTGAACTCGCCCCATAACGACTGCTTACCCCGCCACTCGACGTGTCCATCTTCTGAACATAACTCTCTAGGTGAGCCTGCGTGATCAGCAATAATATAATGCAACTGAGGCGGCAAACTGCCTTGCTCAGGAGCGGTCTCCTTTATGACTCGCTGCGCTAATGGACGAAAACTCTCTGACTCACTCTTAATAACATCTCATGCCTTCAGCATTGGCCACTGCGTGGTGTCATACAAACAGCCATCTGCCTAAGCCCTTAATAAAAAGCGGCGCTGCTGTTCGATGAGATTATCGCCGTCCCAGAAGTACTGTATTTGAGACGGTTTATTGATCCTACTTTCCTGAGTTTCTTTTCCTGATTGCTTGATTTTAGCCACTCTTCGTCCAAAGGCATCGTAGGCAAATTGGGTTTTGCGGCCATCGAAATGCCGCTCCTCAATAATTTGCCCAGCATCGTTATATTGTTGATATCGAGATCACCATTGAGATCGTTGGGCGTTAAAGCATAACTAAGCCACTTACAACGAGCATCTAACGCTCATTTAGCTATGGGTAGCTTAGTTATTTGACATTATCAATACGCTTCATCTTCATCCACTAATGAATTGATAAACTGATTAAATGTGTCACACAATAATCTTTTATTCTTATTTATATTTTCTTCTGTACTCAAGTCATCAAACCAAGAGTCGGTTGCAAAGAAATATACTTTCCCCATTGAATCAAAACACAAATAATTATTTCCCCAATCAACAGCAAATGGAACTAAATCATTAGGTAAGTATCCTTTAGAAATCCCCTTTTCATATGTTTCTTCTAATGTACCACCGCCCGAAGAATCCTCTTTCATAGACAAAAAACTGGAAATTATTATTGGTTCATATTCATCTGTAGCAGGGAAAGTATCAGGTTCTGGAGTACCTCCATTATGTTTAAGATAATAATTTTTTATGTCCTCTGAAAAAGTCACACCCAACTTCTTCTCCAAGCTTGTAATTTCCTCAATTGACAATTTTCGGCCACAATCAGAAAAAATAATCATTGGCATAACCCACCTTTATTTAATATTTAAAGCACAACATTTTTTTGGTTTGGATTTAGGCTCAGCCCCTTTAAGCCAACCGTTTTCTTTAGATGTTAATATTGCTTCCTGCGAATCATATTCCACACCAAAGTGTTTTTCATATTGAGAGACCGATCCCCCATGAGGAAATGTTGCTTCATGAGCCTCACGTTTAACCAATTGCATCGTCGTATAACCTGTATTAGGATCAAAATCATCAACATGATGCCATGTGTAACCTTTAGCATCTTTTCTAGCAATACCTGCAGCCTTAAAAGACTGCGTAAAATCTCGACCTCTGGAGCCTTGCATAGGTATTTTAACTATATTACTTTGGCTATTGTTCACAGGGAATAACTCAGAAGAACCTGTAAAGTCAACTCCTGGATAACGAGACAACCCCAAAGGATCCACCCACTCCATAGGATTGTGTACATAAGAACTTGGACGCAATCCCCCCGCCATACCTATTGGGTCTGGGGTTAAATACTGACAGCTGTCCGGATCATAATACCTAAACCTATTGTAATACAATCCCGTTTCAGAATCATACACTTGCCCATACCTGAGATCACAAATGACGGGATCATTAGCAGCCTCCTCCAGATATTGCCTTTCCGGCAGGCGGCTATCACTGATGCTCTTGAACTCGCCCCACAGTTGCTGCTTACCCCGCCATTCCACATGTCCGTCCTCTGAGCATAACTCCCTAGGCGATCCAGCATGATCAGCAATAATATAATGCAACTGAGGCGGCAAACAGCCTTGCTCAGGATCAACCTCCTTTATGACTCGCTGAGCTAATGGACGAAAACTCTCTGACTCACTCTTAATAACATCTCATGCCTTCAGCATTGGCCACTGCGTGGTGTCATACAAACAGCCATCTGCCTAAGCCCTTAATAAAAAGCGGCGCTGCTGTTCGATGAGATTATCGCCGTCCCAGAGGTAATGGATTCGGCTGGCTTTATTTTCACCCTTATTTGAGTCTGCTTTAGCTTGTTTGACCTTACTAACTCGTCTGCCAAACGCATCGTATTGACTCTTTGTTGACAAGAAGACCAAGTGTCTCCGTTGGGCACACAAACTTTAATCAGCCTATCTTCTTCATCCCATTCAAATTTTGTCACTTGAGGTCTAAACCCCTTTTTATCAGTGACTTTCTCAAATACGCGGCCACAGAGATCGTAGTGGTAGGTGTGCTCGCCGATGCGCTCGACGCGGCCGCCTTTTTGGTACTTAAGCTGTTTTTCTAAGCGTTTAGCGGCGAAATCAATAATATTGCTGTTAGGCCTTACCAGTGGATTGGCCGCTTTAACTTGCGCAGCATAATTGCTGGCATTAGCACTGGCATTAGACAGGTCAAGCTGATTAACGGCGGTGAGGTTTTGCACTTCGTCGTAATCAAATTGCTTTACGTCGGCGCGCTGGCTCAAAGGCGCTTGCTGAGTAAGCTGGGTGATTTGGCCATTGGCATTGTGCTTAAACTGACTCTTGCCCCAGTGAGGTTCATCGATTTCAGTAATGCGCGCTAACGCATCATACTGATAACGGCGCTGCAGGGCTTGAAAAGAATCGGGCTTAATTAGACCTTTCATTCACTGAAAAATAGCTCAACCCAGCATAACAAATAACCAAATCCATAATTATTACCTAATAGCCAAAGTCTGTTAAGATTTTGGCTCAGTTTCTATGTCAAAAAAAGCAATACTGGCCTTTCTGTAGAGGGGGGGACAATTATTAGTGTATTACTCAGGTTCTTCTACAAAAGAGTTTATAAACTCTTCAAATGAATCCCATTCTCCATAAATAGAAGCCTCCTCTTCCAATACATAAAAATAAATTCGACCAAGCTCCTCCTCTTTTAAAGAAACAGCAAAACTCCCCGATCCAGGATCATAAGCAAAAGTTATCAATTCCCCAACTTTAAAGCCCACAGGTAAAGAGTCTTCGGTAGCCCATTTGAAATTTTTAATAATATCATCTACTGAATCAAATGCGTTAACAGGAAATAAATGATTTTTATCATGTACACATGACGGTGTAGGTTGACCACCATTAAATTTCATGTAATGTTTCTTCATTCCTAACGGTAATTTATACCCTATTTCTTTCTCTAAAGTACCCCATGTGAGCTCTGTAATCTGTTCATCACATAAATCAAAATCAAGTTTACTCATTTTAATCACCATGTTTTAAAAATATATTTATTTCCTGTAGCTTGCTTATATTGGCTTACACCTCCGCTATGAGGAATTCCCCTATGTGCATCTTTGTGAACCAATTGCATAGTACCTTTATTTGTAGCAGAGTCATAATCATCAACATGATGCCAAACATAATCTTTAGGAGTTGACTTTTGACCAAAAGCAGCCATGTTTGCAGCTTTAAAATCTTCATGGTAATTACCAGTATATTCTATTGTTTGAATAGGGTTGACATCAGGTTTTTTAGAATTGACATATAATGCATTACTTTCACTATAATCCAATCCCATATTTTCATTTTGTTTTACCCCGTTATATCCACGTTCTTGTAATTTGCCTAAAGCACACTTAGCCAATCCCAAAGGATCAACCCACTCCATGGGATTATCTACGTAGGAGCTTGGTCTAAGACCTCCCGCCATGCCGATAGGGTCTGGGGTTAAATATTGGCAACTGTCCGGATCGTAATATCTGTGACGGTTATAGTAAAGGTTTGTTTCTGCGTCAAAAACCTGACCTTGGTATCTTATATCGCAACCGACAGGGTCATTGGCCGCTTGTTCGAGGTATTGGCGTTCAGGTAAGCGGGTGTTTGATACCGAGTTGAACTCGCCCCATAACGATTGCTTGCCGCGCCATTCCACATGCCCGCCCTCTGAACATAACTCTCTTGGCGAGCCAGCATGGTCGTTAATAATGTAATGCAGCTGAGGCGGTAAACTACCTTGTTCAGCGCCAGTCTCCTTAATCACTCTTTGGGCTAATGGACGGAAACTCTCCGGCTCGTAGGTCCATTGTGTGGTGTCATAAAGCGTGCCATCGGCATAGCGACGCTGTTGTTCTATTAAATTATCTCCATCCCAGAGGTAATGGATTTTTTCGGGTTGATTAGCTCTTTTACTGCCAGCTTCCCCGCTCTGCTGCTTAATCTTGGCCACACGGCGGCCAAAGGCATCGTATTGATAGAACCAAGTGTCGCCGTTGGGCACTGTTGCTCGAATGAGCCTGTCTTCTTCGTCCCATTCAAAGCGGGTGACTTGCGGGCGAAAGCCTTTCTTGTTGGTAACCTTTTCAAATACGCGGCCACAGAGATCATAGTGGTAGGTGTGATCGCCGATGCGCTCGACCCGGCCGCCTTTTTGGTACTTAAGCTGTTTTTCAAGACGCTTAGCGGCAAAGTCGATGACATTTTTATTGGCAGTATTATTTGAAGCGACAGCACTTGTATTAGCACTGGTATGAGCCGAGCCAAGGACGTTCACGGCAACCAAGTTTTGCACTTCATCGTAGTCGAACTGCTTGATGCTGGCTTTTGCCTCGGTCCAAGGTTGTTCGTGTTTTTGATGAGTGATTTGGCCGTTAGCGTTATGTTTAAACTGGCTCTTACCCCAATGGGATTCGTCGATTTCAGTAATGCGCGCCAGCGCATCATACTGATAACTGCGTTGCAGCGCTTGGAAAGAGTCCGGCTTGATTGGCCCTTTTAAATCGGCACGACTGCCACCAAAACTGCTATTAGGATCTTGACTCTGACTCTGTTTATGCTGAGAGTGCTGGGCGTGATGCTCATGCTGATAGCCCATGAGTTGCTGGCTGAGTAAGTCGCCGCCTAGGCTCCACTCTTGAGCTAAATCAAATCCTTGACCATTGGAGCGGAAGGTCTCTAAGCCTTGGTTGTTGCGCTCAAATAGCAGGGCTTGATGTTCGCTAATTTGTACGCCATTTAATAACCCTTGCTGATAATCGAGTTGTACTTGATAAGGACTGTTTATCAATGAAGGCTCAGGGCTGTTTATAACTGAAGGCTCAAGACTGTCATTCTCTAAGGACCGCTCTAGGCTGTCGTTTTCTAAGGGCCGCTCAAGGCTGTTTATCCCAATGCGCTCACCAGCAGCATCGTATTCACTGCTGAGCACTTGGCCGTTGATGGTCTCTTTTATGCGGCGACCGCTTAAGTCATATTCATATTCGACCACCACCTTATTTGCTGAGTCACTATTTACAGTCGACACGCGTTTGCGGCGACTGTCATCCACCGTGGCCTTGATGAGTTGGGAGGCGTCGTCGTATTCAAAGAACGTATTTGACGCGACTATGTAACGAGGTTTTTCTGCTGTTTGCGTGGTTTTTTGAGCCGTTTGCTTAGCCGCTTTTTTATCGTTTAGCGGCTTTGCCAAGGCAAAAGCTTGCTTTTGAATGAGACGGCCAAGCGCATCGTAATAAAAACGCAGCTGCGCGCCATCGGGGGTGGTGCGCTTAGCCACGCGGCCCAGCTCATCGTAGGCAAATTGGGTTTTACGGCCATCAAAGTGACGCTCCTCAATAATTTGCCCAGCCTCGTTGTAGCCATAGCGCCATTGATCTTTTTGGCTATTAATGACACCCGAAAATTGTCCATCGCCGTTGTACATGTACAGAGTGCGGTGACCTAAGGGATCGGTGCTCACCTTTAACATATCAAAGGCGCCGTACTCATAACCGTACACTTGCCCGAGGGGATCGATAACTTTGGTGAGATTGCCTTCGATATCGTATTCAAAGCGCTGCTCAGTGCCGTCTTCGAAAATCACTTTTTCGGGTGTAGGTGAAGTATTTTGATATTTCCAGCGCCTGACTAGCTGCTTCTCTTTATTAAAAGCAGCTGAGGACTCTTTATTAAAAACAGCTGAGGGCTCTTTATTAAAAGACGTTGAGGGCTCTCGACCAGCTGAGGGCTCTTGCTTATTACCGTCAAAAGGCTCTTGATTTAGAGAGGCTGAAGGCTGCGCTTCACCTTTAACAAAAGTGCGGCGCTCGGTTAAGCGACCTAAGGTGTCGTAATGAAAGCCAATTTTATGGCCCAGTGGCGGTAATATCGACTCAATTTGACCTTGAGCGGTATAACTAAAGGCCATTGAAAGGCCATCGGGGGCGGTGCGTGAGATGAGCTGACCTTTTAAATTGTAGCCGTAATGCCAAGCCGCCCCTAGCGGATCTTGCGCCTTGAGTAAGTTGCCTTGCGCGTCATAGTCATATTGCCAAGTCGCCCCTAAGGGGTTAATGACGCTAGTCAATAAGCCATCTTCATTATAAGTGTATTGCTGCTCACTGCCATCGGGGGCTATGACCTTAGTGACTTGCCCCCAATCATCGTACGTGTACTCTGTCCGTTCACCTAGGGCATTGGTTTCACTCACCAGCTGATTGTCTTGCCATATCGACACCGTGACATACCCATTGGCATCGATATGTTTGACGATGTTGTTACGCTCATCGCGGTAAAAGCACTCAATACCTTTTAGAGGACTTTTATAAAAAATAACCTTATTGGCATCATCATACCGGGTTTGATCTTGCCAGCGGCCATCACTTCCTCGCGTGCTTAAAGTTCGGCCTTGTTCATCATAAGTGTGTTCAATCCAGGTTTTATCTAAGTCTGACCAACGCAATAAATTATCTTGATGGTCGTACTCATAATCAAAATTCTTACCCGCATCCCCCCTGACCTTAACTAATTGCCCTGCGCGGTTATAGCTAAAACGTGCCAAGGCTTTAAGGGGGTGTTTATTCTCATCACATAAAGTCAGCGCCTCGATGCGACCTTTATGTAATTCAACCTTAATGCCTTGCTGCTTATCACTGGAATTAGCACTGAGATCAGCACCTAAGTGGATCCACTTTAGTTTTGTGCGCTCATAAATAAACCGCAGCCCATTGCCGTTGGCGTCGCTAATGCTGGTGAGTAACAGCGTGCTTTTACCTCTAGTTGCCGCCGCGTTATTATCCTTACTGTTATTGGCACTTTCATCAGCACTGCTATCGACACTCTTGTCGGCACTGTTACCGACACTCTTATCAACAAGGATAGGATTAAAGCCCGTATGATTAAAACCATAAACCGTGCCATCGAGGTGACGCATATATAAGCGCCCTTTTAATCGCTCAAGGCGCCATTTGGGCATGTGGGGTGCTCGCTCTGAGCCGCCCTCATCGGGCAAAACATAATGGGCCTCACCGCCTTTATCGTCGGTAAACACCACCATGCCATCAGTAAGGGTTAACGTCATGTCCCAATTACTGCGCCAAGTGCGGCCCAATAATCCGGGAATTTTATCTTGACCGGAATGATAAAAACGCTTATGGATCAGCGGCACTAAGCCTTGCAAGGTAAAATCGGTGCGCCACTCCACCGCATTGCCTGTGGCCATATCCACAGGATCCCCCTTACACTTTTCCGCTTTATCTGTCTTAGCAGTATTATTATGCTGCTTAACTTTATCTTTTTTCTGCACCACCTCTGTGGTGTTTTTATTGACGTCCGCTTTACCGGCATTCACAGGTTCCAACGGATCTTTGGTGCCTTTAGGTCTGGGAGTACCACTGAGCTTAGTGAAGATTTTCTCAATAAATTCATCAACTTTTTTAGCCACCCAATCCAGCATTTCATCGACTTTTTTCGACAACATCTCCATGGCTTTGATCATGCCATCAAAGCCATCTTTCAATAATCTGACAATCCAGTTACTTTTTGCGGCATTGTTGAGGGCTTTTTTTAAGCCTGCAATGATTTGATTGAGTAGATCCAGCGCCTTATTGCCATATTCTTTAATTTTGCTGGCAAAGCCACTTAAAAATGTCACTACGTTGCCATTGGATAAACTGCGCAGCGCTTTAATGCCCTTTTGAATGGCTTTATTGTCACTCTTTTGCAGCGCATTAATAATCGTTTTACCTGTCTTTTTAAGGGCATCACCTAGGCCTGGCACAAATCCGATAATGGCTAAGGTGCCCATGGCCCAGTGCAGGGGATCGCTGCGGCTCGCCTCTTCGCTGTAGGTCGTCCAGCCCCACTGACCCACGTCATATAAATCCATGGCTTGACCCACCACAGGTACAAACCCGAGTGCGATTTCGCAAAACAATAAAATAGATGAATTATCATTGGCATCACTGCTCACCTCAGCAGGCAAGCTAGTATGAATTTTATTAACCGATTGCCTTAAGGCTAAACTGCCGTCGTTGATCTGTTCATTCAACTCCCAAAAACGTTCATAGGCGGGCTCATATTCATCGGGAATGTTTAAAAAGAGGCTAGTGTCATCCACATCGACCTTGTTATTATTACTGTCATCGGCATCGTAAACGATATAACCTTTATTTTGTAAAATAACGAATAAGCTAAAATACTCACCCGCCAACGCCGCATATTCGGGGTTAGCCTGCAAGACTGGGTTATTGATTTCAGTCTCGGGCGCCTTAAACTCATCGCTCCCCTCTTCAAGCAATAAATCAAAGCTGCCGCAGCCCATGTCTTCAATGAGACACAAGCCCTTATCATCGGTTTTTCCCGTCACCTTGGTATTATTACTGTCTGTTAGCTCAAAAGGGGCATTAGGCACAGGCTTGCCATCGTCATAATGATAATAAATCAACGCACTGCAGCCACACTCTGTGCAACCGCCGGATAAGGTATTATTGGTGCTGAAATTTTTCTTGGCCGCTTCTGAGCTGGAGATCAGTTCGGCTTTTTTATTCTGGCTATTGTTTGCGGTACTGTTATTACTATTATTATCACTGCCCATACTGACGCGTTTCCTTTCAACTATTTTGGCTTACCTGCTCATTCGATTAGTGTTCGCTCAAACGGCTTCACTTTGATCCATTAACTTAACTGCGTCATGGCCGCTTCATGTAATTTATCCATTTTACCCACTGCGCCTTTTTGCTTATTCTGTGTGAGCACCGACTTCGCCCAAGGCTGCTCAACAAAGTCTTGGCCAAATACCACGGACAAGCTTAAAAAACGCACCTTATCTTGGGGGTTATTAAACCCAAAGCCTGTCGATAAGGTCATTTGCTCTTCAATAAACGCCCACATTTGCTTATCATTCCACTCTTTCGTTTCCCCATGGTGTTGATGTAAATGCGCTTGATATTCTTGGTACTGCTCTTTTCGCGTCATTTGTGCAAGGGCCAACTGCTGAGGCTGGCTCAATGTCTTCGGCCACTTAGCGTCAACTTCAACGGGCTGTTTATTCAATGCCTGCAGCGATTGCCACGGTGCTAACGTTCGCTTGTCATCGGTCTCTTTCTTTGCTTGCTCAGGCCGGATATACATAAAACCGTCAATCTGACCAAATAAAGCGAATAATGCTTGTGCATCACTGGCCTGCAACAAAGTGGATAGCACTTGCCAGTCCGATAAGCGCAAGACTTGCTGACCGTCATTGGTGTCAACGACGGTCCATTGGCGCAAATGGCTCAGTAACGCATTAAATTGCTGGGCGGGAGTCAAAGCATTTTGCTGCTTATCAAGTATAATCGCGACTCCCCAGCCGTCTTGATAACAGACTTCTTCTTCGATTTGCGACCAATTATCAGTGGTTACTGGCAATAAATACGGTGAAATCGATCCATGGATCCGACCTGCTTCCCCCCAATACAAACGGCAAGCTTCACCGCGACCTTGAGTTAATTCATCACTAATACTGGGGATCCATTCATTCAGCACGGTTTCCGCTAAAATAAAACAGCCTCCATGCTTCACGCTTTCCAGCCAATATTCATGGCTATGGCTTGCAGTGATTAACAGGGGATTATCGATTGTATCCATATAAAAATGGCTTCCTTTTTATTCACCTTTATTCTCTTTAACACTCGATGCATTCACAGCGAACCTTGAGTACACATCCAACCTTTGATAAACAGCAAGCTATGAGTACGCAGCAAACCTTTACCAAACAGTAAAGCAATAAGCAGTTTACATGCCAAAAGGTATGTTAATGATTTATATAACATTGTTAAAATTAACGCCTTCACTCTGGGCAATAAATTGCTCAAAACGAGCAATAAGTTGCCCAGCGGGCAATAAATTGCCTAAAGACTGAAAGCCATGATACGAAGAAAAAAGAAGAAACGAAGCTGATATTGCTAAAAAAATAGCTTATTTAAGAATGAGTTCAAGTCATAAAAATGATTACTCAGATGACTTTTGCAGTTGTAACCCACTGACTAAAACTAACGCAAAGAAATAAACCAGTGTCATTAGGATCATCGGTGCGTGAGTAGAAATATTCATCAATGCGCCCCCTAAAATAGACACTATTGCACATCCACTGGTAAATAAAGACACAGTGATCCCCATCACCCAACCTTGACTTTTCTCATCCACAGCATCGGAAAAGAGTTTCAACATAGTGGTATACGCCAGCGAAAAACCCAGCATAAAAATAACCACCACAATATAAGGCAAATACGCTTTATTAAACACAGTCAGCACCAAACACATCAGCGCCATGATCAACACACCCAGCTGAATAATGAGTTTAGACTCAAAGCGTTTATGCATAAAGGGCACTAACACCATTCCTCCAAACGCTGCTGAGATACCGTATAAAATCATCACCATACTGTTATTCAATACCGTAAAGTGATAGAGCTTCAATAGTAAGGTTGAAATGAAGATATAAAAAATATTATAAGCAAATTGCATAGTAAAAAATGCAATGGATAAATTCCTCACCAATCGATTATGCTTAATAATCGAAAATTGGGTAATAAAATCCGTTAAATGAAATCGATAATTATCTCGACGGGTTTGCTGCTCTTTAAACCATAAAAGCAGTAAACCAATATTCAATGCAATCAACACCAATAAAATCTCAAAGGGCAAACGGTTATTAAAGTCTGGCGACAGCAAACTGTCTGAAAAAATGCCGCCAATGGCTGGCCCTAAGATCATCCCCAATGCAAACGCAGACACCGTATAACCTAAATATCGTGCTTTATTGTGTTCATTACTCATATCCACGATGGCAGCTTGCGACACAGCTTGATTGCCCGATGTTATGCCCGCAACCATACGCCCCAATAACAGCAACCAAAAGCTTTTAATCACAATGGCGAGCAAGGTTAAACCATAACCTATGAACATACCGACGAGGCAAATAAACAGTGCCCGCTTTCGGCCAATGGCATCAGACAATCGAGATAAAAATGGCGCACCTAAAAACCAAAATAAGAAAAACAGCCCCACCATCACACCATAGTAGAGGTTCCGCTGGCTTAATGAGGTCCCAGCAGGTAAAAAATCTTGCGAGGGGTTATTAATTAAATTATTAACGATAGGGAAAAACATGCCCATCCCCGCCGCATCAAGAAAGATAACCAAATATAAAACAAACAATGACTTATTCATGAAGACCCTTTCATCGATAGTCTGTGTTGAAGCTGAGTGCAGAAACGACTTCCTTACTCTGCACTCAGGTTAATCTATAGAGGCTATTGAATAAAAAGTAAATGCACAGGGGTGAATGTTTCAAGCGAAAACACAATTGCTTACCGTGGTTATCTAATCGGATGAGCGGGGAGTTTTACTCATTAAACTGCTTGAATTTATCCCAGACTATCTCTTTGTAAAAAATACTGGCCGCGCCATTTGACGTCACCACTTTCACAACACGGCTCCCGTGGCTCTGAGCATATCTTCCGTGGCCATGCAGTAAATAAAGAGCAGAATGATCGGCAATGATGTAGTGTATATTTACATAGGTTTAATGCTTAAAACCAGTCACCAAGTTGATATTGAGCTAACCGTTTATGAAGTACTCTCTTCAATTAACCATTCAGGTCGATTGTAATCTTTATCAAGCTCCGCCTGATATTGCATTGTTGACTGAAACAAACGTAAACCTTCGTATAAGCCATGCTGCTCAGATAAACGTATAAATTCAGGGTGAAGATGGTAATCAGTACCCAGTATGAATCGATGCGTGGCAAAGGTTTCATGAGCTTTAAGTCCCTCATGAGGAAAAAGCTCTCTTGCCAGTTTTATACTCTCTAAAAACAGGTGATATATATGATCAACACTTAATTCAACCGTCAAATATGCCGACAATCTAAAAAATAATTCTATCGCCATACTATAGTGTCGTTTAGGTTCAATTAATATTTGATATTGCTCCTCTGTTAATGGATAGGGGCTATTCACAGAGTTCGCTTCACCGGGCAAGTCAGCATTGACTCGTGCTAATAAGCGTAAGTCACCTTCTTTGGTTTCTGGCACATACACATAATCCATACCTTGCATAAAATCATTTTTGTCGTGATCCGGCAAAGTTTTCCACCAAGGCAATAAACACTGAACCATGTAAGTTGGAAGCAATTCTTCTTCGCCACTGGGTGTTATTGCATCGAGTTTTAACAGCCATTGCTGATGTAATTCAGTCAATGACAAATGACTGACAATGACTAAGCCAAAATTTTCAATGCCTTTTTCTTGCTCAAGGATCCAGTAAAATAATCGTTCACCGAATTCACCTTCTTCGACCTCAACCAGTAAGGGCGTCATGGGCATCAGTCCTTGATAAGCGCTATGTTCAAATAAATACAACCAGCCCTTACTCTGTTTAAGCTGACCATTATTCCAATAATCCCAAAAGCCTGACACGCACACAGTATCAATGAGCAAATATAGTTTTCTAGGCGAAACCTCAGCTAGCTCAAACTCTTGCACCATAGAAAGCACATCAAAAAAGCGATACAGCTTGTCCATCGAAGGTTCCGTTTGCTTGTGTGTTGCTTGCTGCTCACTTGACATTAAATTCGAAGCCATTCATCCCTTTCCCTGTTATTGTTATTGTTATTGTTATTGCTATTGCTATTGCTATTGTTATTGCTATTGCTATTGCTATTGCTATTGCTATTGCTATTGCTATTGCTATTGCTATTGCTATTGCTATTGCTATTG
>NZ_CANLKR010000060.1 GCF_947491715.1 uncultured Shewanella sp.
GAAGCCCTAACAGCAATGTTAGGGCTTTTTCGTGTCTGTCATTTTTATAAGTGATGATGAAAATCAAGCGGTAGTTCGGTAGTTCAGTTGGGCTGATAATGTTCCATACATTATTCAGCATTCACCCCATCCCTGGGGATTTTAAGGCTTTTCATTAGAGAGAGTCGGCCTGTCACGCCGGGAGTCGCGAGTTCGACTGTTAACAAGAGCAAGTCCGTTTCACAATACAAAAGAGATAAGCCTCATCGAAAGATGAGGCTTTTTTCGTATTTGTCTTTTTATAAAGGATGATGAAAATCAGAGTGTCATTACTTTAGCCATTTGCTAAAAGAGCGGTCATTCTCAAGCATCCATGCTTTACCTGACTGATGGCTATCAGAGATTGATGACTATATCAATGCACTCGCTAATGAGTCATCGTAGACATTCTGTTCCATCGATTGTGCGGGAAATTCACAGTCTGGTTTTCCGACGACCTTAGCGGGCACCCCAACAACGGTGGTGTGAGATTTGACTGAGTTAAGGACAACGGAGCCTGAGCCTATTTTCGCGCCTTCTCCAATTTCAATATTCCCCAGAACCGTAGCCCCTGCACCGATCAGTACGCCTTGACGAATTTTGGGGTGACGATCGCCTTCTTCATTACCCGTACCGCCTAATGTGACCGATTGTAATATGGAGACATTATCGTCAATAACGGCGGTCTCGCCAATCACTATGCCTGTGGCATGATCGAACATGATCCCTTGGCCAATACGGCAAGCAGGATGGATATCGACACCAAAGACTTCTGAATTGCGGCTTTGTATGAATCGGGCCAGTTCTTTACGGTCTTCCTGCCATAAGCAATGGGCCAAGCGGTGTACTTGAATGGCCATAAAGCCTTTTAAGTTTAGCAGTACCGTTAAATAATCGACTGCAGCAGGATCGCGATCCGCGACGGCTTTAATGTCGGCGGCAACGGAGGTCAACATGGTTTCACAATTAATAAAGGCTTGATCAAATAACTCTCTGAAAGTAAAAGGGGAGACCACCGCATCCGAGAGTTTGTTAGCCACGATAAAGCTTAATGCTGAGCCTAAACATTCATGATTGAGCACACAAGAATACACATGGCTGGCAAGTAGCGGCTCTTTTTTAACAAGGGCGGTAGCTTCTATTCTTAATTGTTCCCAAACTTCATAACGCATACGGTTTTGCTCTTTTATTAATAATGAATGTGTATTGATATCGCATAACGCGAGCGACTTTAAATCATATGGCGAAGCCATGATCACAACCGTTTAACCTAACATTTAGCGGGACTTATCACAAAGCGGAACAATAGTTTATTTGGCACTAACTTATAAAAAGCCATCTATAAAAAAACTAGCTACTAAAAACCATTCAATAAAAACCGGCAGCCTAACAATTCCCCACGGACAATGTTGCCTGCATTAACCCCCTTGTATGGACTTTTATCGATAAATAGCGCCTTTTTTTGTGCATTACTTGTCTGCTTTATAATCACTATTGTGTCTTTTAAGTTTATGAAATGTAACTTTTATTTGTCTTTTACCTTTACTTTTTGTTGTCTCCTGTCGCATTCATAGGGGCATAACTCATGTGAGTTGTGTCCATGGAATAAAGGAAGATAGGAACAAGATGTCTAATTTGTTTAACAATACAAAGCTTATTAAGAAGTTAAGCCCGATTGCATTGGCCATCAGTTTAGCGGCTTGTGGCGGTAGCGAGTCCAATAATAACGGCGCAGCGGAAGCAAATAATAGCGCGGTGACGCCTGCTAAGCTTGATGTCACTGTAACGCCGCATTTTGCTGCGCTATATCGTCAAAGCATTACCAATACCGCAACGAACGACTCTGGAGACCAAAGTACAGGAAACAGTATTGATACTGTTAGTGGTATGAAGCGCAGTACAGATGCGTTTGAGCAAGCAAGTAGCAACAATCAAGTCCAATCTAACAGTACACTGAATGCATCACCTGTGGATCTCGTGGTGAGCGAAGACACCCGTTTCGACGGTCAAATGCAGGCTACCTCAGTGACCACAGGGGAAGTGCAAACTTTTGACTGGCCGCTGACGCTGAAAACCGATGGCAGTATCGTGTCGCACCGCACTTTAGCATTAACGCCAGATACCTACGATTTTGTGGTAGCAATTGAGCATGATGAGCAGCAATATGTGGCGACAGCACTAGGGGAAGTCATTGTCGAGGGCACGAGCCCTGAAGTAGCGCTCTTATTTCAGCCGCACTTAGGCGAAACCTTAGTGATCTTAGAAGATATCGACGAGCTCGCCACCTTGAATTTTCAATTCTCAACCGATGAGCTAGCCACATTGAGCGTGCCAAAATTGGGCTTAATTATCGATGGTGGTGACGAGGTCATTTACGAGCTGGATACGGAATTCGGCCTCACCAATGTCACCTTGCCATTGGGCGATGGTAATTACGATATTTTAGTGAAACTCTATGACGATAACCGCCTTGTGGGCATGATGCGCACCGGAGAAATCAATATTGAGTTGACCGCAGGTGGTAACACGCCGATAGATATTATTCCCTTAAGCGCAGATGTGGACTTTAGCTTTGAAGCCGACAACAGTTTAAGTGAAATTAACATTCAGGTGCCTGAAGTGTTAGTCGAGCGTGTATCAGGCGTCGAAAACCTAGCCATGATCATGCGCCTCAGTGCTGAAAGTAGTGACACAAGTGTAAATAGTGAAACACTGCACAGCTTTGTGTTTGAAGAGGGAGTCTATCAGCTGGCGGACACTGAGTTGCCGCAGTTTTATGCTCAAGGCGCACAAACGGCCATGGCCTATTTAAGCTTTTATACAAAACGTGAGGACAATACTTACATTGAGGCGCCACTGGCCAGCTGCGCCTTTGAGGTGGAGCTAGGTGAAACCCAAATTAAGGGCTGTGAGCTGAGTATTGATGTATCCCACCAAATAAGTGGCAGCTTGTTATCGACCTTGATGCTGAGTGTTACCACAGATAGCGATCCCGCTTTGGCCATTGGCGCCGAGATCTATGTCGACAATACCCTTGTGGGCTTAACGGGCAGCGAATATCAAACTGCGTCCATTAAATTGCACTTGCCAGCAGGCGAGCACAGCATTCGCGCCGAGAAAGGCGACTTATGGGCCAGCTTCACTCAAGAGTACGCGCCGTTATCGGTGGTGAATCACTTGTTGTATTTACAACAAGACATTCCCACTGAAATTGTGCTAGATGAAATCAATATTCTCGCCACGGGTGTGAAAACCTTCGCGCTGGATTGGAGTGACTCCAACAACTGGGCCAGCGAATACCAAGTGTGCTTGTATGATGTCAGTTTATCGGCCAGTGATTTTTGTCATCCACTGGGCGAGCTCGTAACAATAAGCGAGAACAGCGTCTATCTCGATGCGGCGCTGCTCACCGATAATCCGCAATTTTTTATTCGTGCCAGTAATGGCAGCCGCAGCGTGGTCAGCAACATGGCCACCCCAAGCCGCCCGCAATTGGATGCCGCGATTGGTTATTTTAAAGCCTCAAATACTGAGGAATACGACTATTTTGGTACTTCGGTGGCCTTAAGTGGTGATGGTAAGTTGATGGCGGTGGGAGCTATTGGTGAAGACTCTAATGCCACAGGCATCAATGGCGATCAGGAAAATAATAGTATTGGATCTAATAGTGTTCTCCCTTCTGTTGGCGCCGTGTACTTGTACCGCCGTGAGGGGTTAGTTTGGCGACAGGAAGCTTATGTGAAACCTTCTGCTGCTCCAGAGTCCTCTTTTAGTACCTCAGAGCACTTTGGAGGCGATGTGGCATTAAGTCAAGATGGATTAACTTTGGCTGTTGCTGCATCACAGGAAGATTCTATTAGTGCAAATAGTGGTGCGATTTATGTTTTTCGTTATGACGGTAATACTTGGGCGCAACAAGCTTTGCTAAAAGCAAATCATCCTGATGTGGCTGATCGTTTAGGTGAAGCTATGGATATGAGTGCCGATGGTAATACGATTGTTGTAGGTGCCGTGTATGAGGATTCGAGTGCTACTGGCGTCAATGGAGATGGATCAGATAATACTGTTGATGACAGTGGTGCGGCCTATGTATTTTCTTTTACAGAAGAAACTTGGTCACAAACGGCTTACTTGAAAGCGAGTAATACAGAGGAGGATGATTATTTTGGTCGTTCAGTTGCAATTAGTGGTGATGGTCATACCATTGCAGTTGGGGCTATGAGGGAGGATTCTTCAGCGACAGGTATTAATGGGGATCAACATAATAATGAAGTAAACGATAGTGGTGCGATTTACATGTTTGAACGTGCTGAAGATACTTGGGTGCAAACAGCATATATTAAAAAGAATGTTGTTGAAAGAGATGAGGAGTTTTTCCAAGGGATTTTAAATTACGATGGAAATATGATGATTGCTTATCATGATAATATTTCATATATTTATTCCAGAGAAAATGAAAGTTGGTCTTTTAGTGACACTATACTCGGTTTTAGTGGCCGTGAAATCAGTTTAGATAATGAATCTATTTTTGGAAATATAGGCGATAAACAGTCTGATCAACCGACTGATATCGGTGATAATAGTGGTTCAAAAGTGGTTGGGCAATACAAGAAGGTCGATGTGGGTTGGGAGCTGCATAAAATTTTCAATGAAATAGACTACGGTAACAACAACTTTGGCTTTAGTATAGCGGTAGATGCAACTGGTTCTACTTTAGCCGTGGGCGCTGAATCCGAGGATTCTAACAGTACAGGTATCCAAGGCAATCAAAATGATACTTCAGCAAAATCTGCAGGTGCCGTTTACGTCTATTAAGTCTTTTTAGCTCAGTTTCTTTAACTGAGTGTGCTGTTCACGACAGCTCTTAGTGTTAGTGCTCAGTGTTAGCGTAAATGGACACTCATGCTCGCACTGATAACTGATACTAGCGCTAATATCAGTACTGAGGCGAATGTTCACTTTGATGAGTCTTACATTCCAAGCGGGCCTTTTCAGGCCCGTTTTTTAGTCTTTCATATCTCATTTAGCTCTTTCTTATCAGGGCTCCTAACTCTTTTTATCCTCCTTTTTTATTTGGACACCCATAATTATTTTATGATGGTTGCTTGAAGACAATAAGGCAAATATCTAAAAATGAGCCCTTTTTTATTTGGACACCCATGATTATTTTATGATGGTTGCTTGAAGACAATAAGGCAAATATCTGAAAATGAGACCTTTTTTATTTGGATACCCATAATTATTTTTATGATGGTTGCTTGAATGCGATATAGGCTAACGTTTGAAAGTGGGTATTTTTTATTTGGACACCCATGATTATTTTTATGATGATTGCTTGAAGGTGATATAGGCAAGAGGGTGAAAATTTGAATGGGGTATTTGTTAAAGGATGCTACTTGAAAAGCACTCTTGTTTAAAAGCCTTTGACTTTCAAAAAGCATAGCCAGAAAAAAATCGAAAATACTATGGTAATGCTTGTTAATGTTATGGTGTTGGTTGTTGTGGCTTTGTTTGCGTTAAACATGTTGGCAAACATTATGGAATTGACCCCAGTTGGCAGCGCTGCTGCTATTGTGGCAACGCTAACCCAAAGCGATGACATATCGAAAACGTGAGCAGTAAAAAAATAAACCGTAAAAGGCATAAGTAACAGCTTTAGCAAACTGAATACTGTCGCACCTACAAGGGTTCCTCTAATGCCATAGTTAACCATTATCATTCCTACTGATAACAATGCAATAGGGGTGGCTGCATCAGCGAGCAAGTCCAGTGTGTTAGAGAGAAAGTTTGGCATTTTGAAGCCTGCTAAACTCCACAGGGCACCTAAAACCGTGGCGATAATAATAGGGTTTGTGAGAAGCTTCGAGCTTGTATCTGTGAGCATTGTTCGAAATGAGGTTTTACTTGTTCCATTTCCAATGATACTCATTAAGGCAACTGAGGTTATCATGATTAATGGTAATTGGATTGCACTAATTAATGCCATTGGGATCAGGCCATCTCTTCCAAATAAAGATGTGATTAAAGGGATCCCCATAAAGCCTGTATTTCCGTAGGCTGATGCAACTCCGCCTACTATGGCTTCTGGGGCATTTTTTCTCATTACAAAGAGAGCAATGAGTGTGCCTAAGGAAAAAACGATAAGAACACTACTGTAGTATCCTACCCAAAGTGGTAACGGGTTATTTAGCGTTAAATTGGCTACTGAAAGTGTTTGAAATAAAAGGAGCGGTAATAGCAGTTTTGTACTTAAAGACATTAAAGCATCACTGACCTCTTTTTTGAACAACCCTAAATACATGGTTATATAGCCTAGAGCAATCAAAATAAAAATCGGAAAGATAGTTGATATAACAGAAAAAAATAACATTTAACATGTATTCCTTTTCGATGTGGATGCCTATAATGCCCAAAGCACTGCTTTCTAGGTTTATTGCTTGTGCTTGAAGCCAGTGTTTGTCGTGGCATGGTTAGTGGCATAGTTACGCAAAATGTGCATCAATTGATTAATATTTTACTTAATTTGCTCATATCGCGTGGTTATATTCAATATGGTCTTTTTTTTACTTTAAGATTAATAAGTTGTTTACTTCTTTATACCTATGCTGCAGATGAGATAACAACAAGCATGGTGATAGTGGTTTTTAGTGTGTTTTAAAGCTGCTGTAACTGGTTTAATAAGCTATTTGGACCGTATCTTAAGCTTATACAAAATAACCTTCGTATGTTTATTTTTAGCCGTGTGTTTTGAATAGGTACTTAGCCCTTTTTTATCTGAATGCTTTTATTTGGACACCCATGCTTTTATTTGGACACCCATAATTATTTTTTGGGTGAGGAGTGGGCTTGTTAAGTTTGCTGGTGTCTATGACATCCTGATCTCTACGGCATTAGTATTGATGAATTTCCTTCCTATTTTGCTATGGCTTTTTTGCAGGTGTCTTTGCTAAAGCTTTAAGTGATGTTACATGCTAACTCTTCATTATTAATTTATGTTGTTTTTATCTTGTTTGTTTTTTATGCATGGTGATGAATCATAAAAAGTGATTTAAAACAAAAAGCTTATACGATTAAGATTTATTTGTATTAACTTTATTAGTAACTGTTTACATTTTGAGTGTTTATTCTATAATCAGATTGTTACTTTTTGATACAAGTGGCTAACACTGGGTGAATGTTTAGTAAATTATTAGTAATTTTTGAGTCGATTTAAGGTGAGTATTGAGTTGTTGCTGAATAATTGCTGAGTCAGTTCTGGGTTGGTCCTTGTTATCTTTTACGGCCTAGAGGAGGGATGCTAGGTTAACATTACCGCTAGGATGCGCTTACTCTGATGAAGAGATGCATGCATGGATAAAAATAATAAACGCATTGCCAGTGATATTTTAGCCATTATTTTCAAATGGCGGAAATTACTGAAAAGTGAAGCGATAGACCTTGAGTCGACCTTTTTTTCAACCTTACCTTTAAATGAAGTCACACCTCACTTGAACAAAGTGATGCACATGGTGGAGCACAACCAGCCTATTCATATGATTTTGCCTGCTTATCCGGGTAAGTCACCTAATCGAAATAAAACTTTGAGTCGGTTGCCCGACTTGGCAGAAACCCACTCTATTGATGTGCTTAATCAGCTTTGTGGCGAAATCCGTTCTGTCTATGATAAGGGCGCAAAAATCAACATTTGTTCTGATGGTTATGTGTTTGCTGATTTAGTGCGTATTCCCGATGAAGACGTGCGAGCCTATACGCAAGCCATTCAAGAATATTATCAATCACATTATCCTAAACATTTTGATTTTTTTGATTTAAATGATGCTTTTGGCGTGTTATCGAGCTTTGATGCTATGCGTGAAGAATTAATGGTGGGTTACGGTGAGTCCCTCATTAGTTTGATGGGGGCAGCAAAAACCAATAAAGAAACCTTATCTATGTATCAAGGGATCGCCAAATTTTTATTTGAAGATTTTAGTGGATTAGCCGAGTTTGCGAATAACAGTAATACGCAAATTCAAAAGCAGGCTAAAGCCGTGTCACTACGGGTTATTCAGCGCAGTAATGCTTGGAGTCGATTATTGGAGGAGTATTACCCCAATGCGTTGAGATTGTCTATTCATCCTCAATTTCGCGTTTCTGAGAAAATTGGGATCCATATGGGAAAATCAGATGATGCTTGGCGTACGCCTTGGCATTCTGTTGCCATAATGCAAAATGATGAAATTCGATTGCAAAACCGCAATCAAGTGGATGAAAATACGCACAGGCTGATTTTTAATCAAGGTAAGCCAAGCCATTATCATTCGCTTTTTAAAAGTCCCGATAAGAATATTGGAGGCTTGTATGATTAAGGCATTAATTTTTGATTTAGATGGCACATTAATTGACACCTTAAAGGATATCATGGGGGCGATGAATGAGACTTTAGCGCATTTTTCATTGTCGCCTCAGCCCATCACTGTGTACCAAGCACTTATCGGTGGTGGTAGTAAAAATATGGTGCAAAGCTTGTTATCCGCTTTTGCTTTATCTACATCTACATCATCTTCAAGCCACTCATCTTTATTATCAATACCTTCTTTAGTCGGTGATTCTTTTCCCAATTTAGATGAAGTCTACGCTTTTTATTTACGCCATTATGGTGAGAATCTGATAAAAAAAACGGTGGTTTATGATGGTGTTATTGCAGCGCTGCAACAATGGCAACAGCAAGGCATAAAACTTGCGGTTGTGACTAATAAACATCATCAGCAGGCGACATATTTACTTGAAACACTCTTTGATACCGATAATGCAAAAGGTATTCACTTCTCTCTCCTGCAAGGTTTGGGGGATGAGTTTTCCAAAAAGCCTGCGCCAGATTCAACTTTGCATGTGCTTAACCAATTGAATGTTAAAGCCTATGAAGCCTTATTTATTGGCGATACTGTGGTCGATCAACAAACGGCCAACAATGCCAAAGTGGAGTTTGTTTTTGCCGACTGGGGTTATGGTCGTCAAGACGAACTGATCCCACAACATAAGTTGAATAGTATCTCTCATATTGATGAGTTACAGCACAGGCTTGAGTCTGCCAAATGCTCACTAGATAAACACGACATGAATGAAAGTGTATTGGCGACAGAAGGAAGGAAATAAAATGCATACCCATATGGATTCAACACATGCTCAAAGACGAGCAGATTTCAATATTTCAGCGGCTGATAATAGTGAGCAAGTCGAACGCATTCTTAATGTATTAGCGTCTTATTTAGTGCGCCATGAAAACGATCAATTTGACGTCCAAGGCCGTGAGTTAGCTCGTCAACAAATCCAGTATTTTATGGCAAAAAGTGAGCCGTTAGCGTTTATTTTACCTGGATTCCCGTGTAAGTCGCCCAATGTTATCGATAAAAGCTTTTCTGCTATGCCAGATTTAGGGGAAGTATTGGCTATAGAGCGACTAGATGCATTTTGTGTGGCCCTCAATGAGATTTACCCCCATGGCAGCCGTGTCACTATATTAAGTGATGGAACCACCTTTGCCGATATTGTCCATGTAGATGATGCAGTGAAAACGCAATATAAAGCGGCTTTACGGCATTTAAATGTGACTGAGAATATTATTTGGGCTGATTTAATTGATTTATTACCCGATGCGAGACATCTTCAAAAAACAGACAGTGAGAGCTTGCGAAAAGCCTTATTAAAAGGCATAAGTACTGGACCACGTTCGTTTGATAAGTTTGTGCAAAAGGTGAGTAATTCTGCCTCGCAAGCAAAGGTGCACGATAAGCTTTGCAGTTATTTATACCATGATGTGTGTATTGAGCGATTTAGCCATGGTGACAGAGACAGTTATCTTGAAAGTATCAGCGATAAAGCGTATCAAATGATGTATCGTGGTCGCGCCCTCAGCGCGGCCATTGATAAAACCTACCCAGATCACATTCGATTATCGGTTCATAGCTATGACAATATAGGCCCTAAATTCACTTTTAGTTTATCGAGTGATATTAATAAAGCGGTGAGCCCCTGGCATACTGTGCCTGTGCGTTTGCTATCGGGGGAATTTGTTCAACTTCCTCATGGAATTGCCAAGCAAAAACATGTGATTAAGGTGACCAATGGGGAGCAGAATTGGTGTTATTTAGAAGTCGCGGATCCAACATTACAAGGCTTTAGTGTTGAAGTGATTAAAGCCCCTGCATTTGGCCTTAAAATTAGCGATCCTCAAAGGCTGGGCTACGCTTGTTTACCGACGGATTTTTTGCAAAAATTGAGCGAACAATTTGGTTTTATTGTGCTTAAGAATATGCCGACGATTACACAGCAAGACTTCCTTGATTTTTGTGATCCTTTTGGGGATATTTATCATTGGAAATTTGGTCCCGTGCATGTGGTTAAACCGGAAGAGGTGCCTCATGGATTTGTTCACTCTATTGAGAAGACGCCCCTGCATTGGGATTTAAGCATGTTGCCTGCCACCGAGAAAAAAGTAGCGCAAAACCCCAAATTTTCTGCCAGTTGCTTCATGCTTTATTGCAAGACGCCGCCTGTAAAAGGTGAAGGGCAAACCACCATAGTAGATAGCCGTGTGGCGCTAAAATTAGCGGGACAAGCTAAGGTGAAACAGTGGAAAAATATTGATATTACCTATGAAACTAAGCTGACGTATTTTGGCGGCACGCCAAGACGTTATCCGCTGGTGGACTTACATCCAACAACCCAAGAGTCTATATTACGTTATCAAGAAGGCAGTGAGTCAAAACTGCAACGTTTTTCATTATCCTCAGAATCAATGACATCAGATGAATTGGCGCCACTTGTTCAAGAAGTGAATGATATTGCTTATCATGAAAAGTGTTTTGTTGCCCATGAGTGGGAAGCCGGGGATTTAGTCATCATTGATAATTACTACACTTTGCATGGCCGCTTAGCCATGAGTGAAAAGTCTATGTCTCGTGAGCTTTGGCGAGTGCAGGTGTATTAATACCAGTTCCACGATAAAGATGATAAAAAGGGTTAATTGCCTATTTTAGGAATTAACCCTTTTATGATTGTCATCGTATTTCATTTTCTTTAGCAGGGAAAAGCACCTTAAAAGAAAAAGAAATACGCCATTAGAATAAAAGATAATAAGGCGCCGCCTATCACAGGATAAAGTAAATAACTGTCTTCGGCTCGTCTTGCCCTGCGATAACATAGGTTGACCAGTATTAAATTAAATAGGGTCAGCATGACTGAAGCCATTGAGCCATGTCTAAACGTAAATTCTCTTATTTCAAATGAGATATAAATCAATACAAACCAATCAATTAAAATAAGGTATAAAAATAGCTTCTGCAGGCTATCAGGCCCCTTTCGTTGAGAAGCATCTGTCATGGTGACCCTCCGGATCAATCTTGTTATATATTGGAATAAGTACATTGTTTGCTTGTTGCATTTTCAAATGCAATGTCACTTAAACCATTTGAATGTGGTTGCTTATTAAATCAGGTGATGATTATTCGCAATTTTATGCCTTCAAAAAGACGTCCCAAATGATCCATTTCTTTAATTGAATAAGCATAATGTTATTCATGGGTGTTTGAAGGTTATTTCAAACTCTTGACTGCTTCGAAAGCCGTCTATACCCGTGATACTTGAAGATGCCTGTTTTCAGAGCCTGTAAAAGTGCCTAATTCAAGGCGTATTATTGCAAGAATGCTTATTGCCTTTTAAGGTGATACAACTTCGATGTAGGTGATTTTACAGACTCCCAAGGGGCTGGCCTCTTTATATGTAAAAGCAAAGCCTTTTATGCTGCGTTACTGAACACCAGCTTAGAATGACTAAGCACGCTGTTCAAGCTGACCATCAAGGATGATGGAAATGTCATTTATGCAGGAGCAATTAATGACCTTGCCTAAAAGGCTTTTCATTCCAGCTGAATCCTGCATCTTCAAGTATCACGGGTATATGCAAAAATAGTGAAAAACCTTCAAATAAATAGACTTGTTAAGCGGGCTTTATTTGGCTGATCATGGCGACTATGGCTTTGTTATCTGTGCTCAGCCAACGGGCGCCGACAAAATTCAATTTACTGTTGATGGGACGCGTTCGAGCAATTTCCACAGCCATTTCGAGTCCATTAAGTTCAACATTAATTTCTTGGCCTACCTCCAGCGGTGTACTGGTGACAATACCAATACCTCCTAAGCCGAAATCTTTAATATTGGCAATGCCAAGTTGACTGGTTTTCCACCAACTTTTTTTACTGAGTTTGACTGTGACGCCATCACAAGCAAGAGCGAGATCCGAGGCGGCATCATCGTTTCTTAAGCTGAGTCTGGCGTGTTTTCTCAGTTCTTGTTCTTCTGTGTTTTTATCAACAACGGGTACAGCTTGATCCATGACGGGTGTAAAAGGTTGTTCTGTTTCACTCATAGCGGGTCCATTGCTCAGGGTATCTTGTTCTTGGTTGATTATTCTCCGCTAATTTTTTGGCTTGTTCAAGTCTTGGATCCGATCCTATGGTCGTAGCAGGAAAACCCGCCATTTCTTTGATCTGTCTTTCAGCATTGTGAGTCAGCACTAACATCTCTATGCGTCGATTGGCATTGGCTTTAGGATCGTCAACAATAAAGGGGGCTTGATCGGCCATGCCTGTGACTTGCACGATTTGATTACGCTTTACTCCGCCATATTCCAATACTCGTCTGGCCATCAAGGCGCGTTGACTCGACAATTCCCAGTTGGTAAAAGTTTTACCCACATAAGAGCTTGAATCAGTATGCCCTGAAATACTGATTTTGTTTTCAACTTTGGCCAATAATGGACCTAAGGCCAAGAGTAAGTCCTCAAAGTAGGGATCCATTTTAGCACTACCGCGAGTAAACATAGACTGACGAACATTGTCATGGACTAAAATGCGGATCCCTTGAGGTACCACTTGAATGGCAACATTTGTGCTCATATCCACTTGAGTGATAATTTTATCCACTTCACGGGCCAGAAACTCAAGTTGGGCTTGAGTTTCAAATTGGCCTGGCACCATGGCATTAAGCTCAGGCCCTCGACCGGCTTTGGGATTATCTTCTCCCGCAGGAATATGATTATGCAAAGCAGGTCCAGCTCTTTCAACGCCAGTGCCTGAAGCGGGCAAAATGGCTTGCTGAATAGGAATGGCGCCATGTAAGTCAATCATCGAAGGTGATTGACTCAAGTCAAAAGGGTTAATCGAGCCTGTGGCGTACATATCACCTTGCAGATATTGTACGATTTGTTCACGCTCTTTTTGGTCGGCCATTTGAATGATCCATAACACCATAAATAAGGCCATCATGGCTAAGGTGAAATCGGCAAAGGCGACTTTCCAAGCCCCGTTATTAACGACTTCTCGTCGCTGTAAGGGGCGCTTTTTTATTACTATGGGTTCATTTCGTTTTGCCATTAGCTTTGTTGCTCCACCATCCAACGTTCAAGTTCAATAAAGCTAGGTCTATTTTCACTTTGAATTTGTTTACGGCCCGCATCAATCGCCAACATAGGCGGCTTGCCTTTAGCAAAAGCGGTTAATATGGCGGCCACGCAGCGAAGTTGTGCTGATTTTCGTTCGGTTAAGTGCTCAAGAGCTTTTGACAATGGGTCAAACAAGCAGTAGCAAGCGAAGATCCCAATAAAGGTACCCACAAGCGCCGCAGCCACTTTAATACCAATCACGGTAATGGGTCCATCAATGCTAGACATGGTAATAATAATGCCCATTACCGCGGCTAAAATACCAAAACCTGGCATGGCTTCAGCCACACGGGCTAATGCGCGAGAAGGACGTAATCTGTCGTCTTCTATGCGGTGAATTTCTTCTTCTAGAATTTGGGCTAAGTCGTGAGCAGAAATTTTACCAATGGATTGCAACCTAAGATTATCAATGAGAAATTGCAGCACGTTAGGATGATCCAGCACCGCTGGGTACATTAAAAATAGTGAGCTTTCTCTTGGTTTTTCAACATGGTCGTCTAATACTTTTAAGCCTTGTGATTGAATTTGATTCATCAACATGCCTAATAAGCCAAACAGCTGCGGATAAAGATCGGGATCTTCTTTCTCTACCCCTAAAAGCTCTTTCATTTGTTGGTACATATCGACAAGCACGGCTTTTGGGTTTGCTATCACTAACGACCCCAGTCCTGCACCGAAGATAATTAATATTTCAGCAGGTTGCCATAAGGCTGCAAGGTAGCCGCCAGCCCAAGCATAGCCACCAAAAACTGAAACAAGAATGATGATTAGTCCTAATATCTTACTCATATAACGTTACCTGCCTTCACTGATCCCATTGTTGATAGACTGTCTGAAGTTGTTTAACTGCCTGCTTATGAAGTTGGCAAATTCGGGTTTCAGTTAATCCTAATGTTCCAGCGATTTCTTTTAGATTAAGTTCATGTTGATAGTAAAGCGACAGGATCACTTGTTCTCTTTTATTTAATTTAGCGATCGCTTTGAATAATGTTTTCTTGGCAGCAAATTGATTAATCGCATCTGTTTTATCGGCAAAATGGCTGCCTGCACCTAGCATATCGTCTAAGCTTTTCATCGATTCTGCTTGAGAGGCATAGAGGCGTGCACGGTAATCTTTTTGCGTGAGTCCCATGGAGTTTGCCACTTCAATATCGGTCGCTTCACGGCCTAATTTACGTGATAATTTTCTTACCGCGTCATTGAGCTCATGGGCTTGTTGCCTCACAGGACGAGGACGCCAATCTTGACGTCTCAACTCATCTAAAATCGCTCCACGTATACGTTGACCGGCAAATGAAATAAAGCCGTTATCAAACTCACCGGGATAACGGCGAGATGACTCTAGCAAAGCCATCATGCCAATTTGTTCCATATCTTCAATGGCTAATACAGGGCCGCAATGACTTCTTAATTGCGTGACAGAGCGCTTCACAAGAGGCAGGTATTGTTTCATGACCTGACTTTCGCTGAGTCGGTTACTGACGCTTTCATCGAATATTTCTTGATAAGCTAATTGACCCGAATTCATCATCCTGCTCCTATTATGGTTATCCTACATGAATGGCAAAGGCAGAAGTGTGTTTGCACATCGGATAAGCATGGCGAGAATGTGTTGGGCCACGAACCAGATTGTTAAACATATTTTTGCTTTGATTCATCTTTTTCTATTGTAAATTGGGCTTCACTTGATAGTGACATAGCTAAAGTATCTGTAATGATTGATGACAAGAGGCTTAGCTATCATTCTGCGAGTCGACGTTGAGAGATGAAACATTCAAGGTGCTTTTCATCTCTCAATGCAAAAGGGATTAAATCAAAAAACTATTGAATAACAATACGAGTAAACAATAAGTCTTCTAAATCAATTTTATATTGATGCTCAACGAATAAGCCCGACAATAAGGTTTTTGCTTCTTGTTGTAATGGCTCTAGTTGCGTGGGATCATTAATTTGATCAAATGTTTTACTGGCAAACATTTTCATCAAGGCGTTGCGGATCACAGGATCGGCTTCAGACAACTTATGTTTCACATTATTTGATGAGCTCTTTAGGGCCATTTCTAGCAATAAATAATGCGGATATTGATCCCCTGGGACTGAAATCACAAAACGATCCAGTGGATAGTAACGGTCTTTTTTAATTTCAACTTTAGGCTGGTTAAAAGGGCCACCAATAATATGCGGTGCTTGCCATCCCACCCAAAAGATGATCCCAGTCCAAGCCAGAATAAAGAGACTGAGAGTGAATTTTTTATTAACGCTGCTCTTTCCAAATGCCATGTTAAACTCCTAATTTATGCTAACAAATCAACTTGGTTTTGAACCAAGTGCTGTTGAGAGGTATGTTGATGCTCCATCGACTCGCCAAGAGAGTTGGCTATCGAGGCCACATGAGTGGGGTTATCGCTTTGTTCTTTTTGCTCGCCTTGGCTAATGTCGACATCGATTTGCCCACCATGATCCATGGCTAAGTCATCACGTAGTCTGTCAATACTCAGCTGTAGGGCATCACGCACCGAGGTGTTAGCTGCATTCATTTGAATATGCAACTTGTCGCCATCAAGACGAATGTTTAATTCAATTTTGCCAAGCTCAGGAGGATCGAGTCTGACCTCAGCATGTTTAATTTGTTGATCAACTTGAAAGCGTAATTGCTCTCTCAAAGGTGACAAAAGCTCTTGTGCTTGCTGCGCTAATGGTGCCGATTGTGGCACCGAAATGGGACCCCACTGACTGACTTTAGCTTGAGTGCGGCCATGTTGTGAAATGAGTTGGGCTGCTTCATCAACGACATTATGTCCTGCTTGCCCTAGTTGTGAGAGCGCACTTTCAATATTATCACTATTAAAAGCAAAGGCTCCGGCAGGCATAAAGCCATTGGCTTGTCGTAAATTGCTGCTTTGTAGATTATTCAGCGTTAATTCACTGTCAGTTGCTAATGAGCTGGTGGTGAATGCTGCACTATTGAACTGCATACTGCTATTAATATTGGCAGTATGTGCACTTGCATTTGAATGCGTGCTTTGACTGGACTTGCCTTGTTGCAACAAATTGGCGGCAAGTGCTTGCTGAGGGGTTACACTGGCTGGCGTTGTTGACTGTGGGCCTTGAGGCGTATTCAAGGCATTAAGTGCCTTCATATCCGCTTCTTGGGCCAGTTTTTGTGCTTGTGTCAATGGGGCGCTAATTTGCGCTTCATTGAATGGTGCTCGCGCAACTTGACCGTCAATGGATTGCCCCTTTTCTGTTGAGGAGCCTTTGGCATCAGTCGCTTTAGCATGTTGCTGCGATTGTTCATTGGCATTTAATGGACTGCTATCATCTATGCTATTGTCTTCATTAGCCATCTGCTCATGGTTTGATTCAGATGCTTTTTCGTTTTTGTCGACGGCTTGGGTTTTATTTTGCTCACGGCTGTTATCAAGCTCACGGCTGTCTTTCAGCTCAAATGAGGCTGCATTCATTCCATCTCGTTGATGATTTGAGTTGCTAAATTTGGGGCTGGATTTAATAGAGACATCTCCAGCACTTGTATTAGCACTTCCTGTATTGGTGATAGCAAGGCTAGCGATCATCTATAGCTCCACTTAATTGAGTGAGTTGGTAAGCGGCTAATCCATCCTGTTTCGAGGTGAATTGCTGCATTTCCATTTCAAGTGTATTTTTTGAGTGAACCAACTTCTTAAGGACTTCACTGTGTGTCTTGGCAAGAGACTCTCTTGCTAATTTTTGTGACTGAGTTTGAGGCGCCCCCGCTTGCTTTAACGCCTTCATCATTAATGCATTAACTTTGACTAATTTGTCCCAGTCTTGCTTGTCAGCATGTTTAATGAGGGCAGCTTCAAACTGCCCCCAAGGCTTCATTGCAAGGGGTTCAGCCGAGGTTACTCCAACCTTCTCTGACATCTTTAATTACCTTGATAATGGGCACCAATGCTTCAGGATCATTCTCGACACTGGCCGTCACTAATTGACGGCTACAGTAGTCATAAAGACGATTGAGGTTTGTGGCCACTTCACCGCCATTTTCAAGATCCAGCATAGAATCTAATCCATGAACTATATTGAGACACTTATTAACACTCCTTCCCTTGTCTTCAAAACTGCGTCTTTGCATAAAGCCACCCGTGCGTTCGATTTCTTCAAGTAAGCCATCGAGTAACATACGCACCATTTCATGAGGCGTGGCTGCAGCGGCTCTCGCATTGAGTGTGGTTTGCTTGTAGGCATTGAAAGGATCGTGCTCATTTAGCATAGTTAGCTTCCTTGGTTAAACAGTGAGCTGGCGGCACTTAATGAATTGATGGTGGCTTCCATCGCAGTAAATTGTGCCAAATAAATTTGGTATTTTTGTTTCATGCGATAATCATGCTGGCTCATGTCATCTTCGATGCGTTTAATCTGTGCATCGAGATTACTTTCTTTCATATCAAGCAGGCCAGCTGTTTGAGTGAAAGGTTTGGTGATGGTTTCAAGCTGCTCTACATAGCTGCCTGAATCGCTAAACATGGCTTTAACCGCATCGGGATCGCTCTTTAATGCTTCTGTCAGCTTATCTTTATTGATGTCTAATTTGCCGCTTCGGTTAATTTCGATACCGATATCCGATAAACGCATGCCATTAGGGGCGGTTTGGAACATGACGTCACGCATGTTGCTTTGCAGCATACGTAAACTTGCATCGCCTTTTAAAACACCGATTTGATCTTCTTTAACAGATGTGGTTTTAAATTCCTCATCATCGTCATCTTTATCATCACTATCACTGCTGCTGGAGCTACTACTGCTGCTTGTTTCGTCCAGTACAGTGGTTCCCATGGAGCGTGTTAGGTTATTCATTGAGTCAATAAAATCATTGAAACTATTAACAAAGTCGGTGACAGAGTCTTTACTGGAGTCATAATCTGACTCGACTTTTATGATGCTGGATTTATTAGTTTCATGGATTTGATTCAGTTCAATTGTGATCCCATCGATGACATCTTCTAGATAATTACTGCTACTGGAAATGGATACACCATTAAGTTCAATTTTGGCATCTTGTGCTTCTCTAAGCTCAGTCATTGCATAGGTGCTACCGCCCAGCTGCACATCTAGCGTGTTATCCAAACCTGAATCATTTGATGTCAGTAAAAGTTGTACATTATCACCGGTGCGCATGAGTGAAGCGGTCACCGGTTTGTCAGTGAATGAATTAATGGCATCTCGTAAGTTGGCTACTGTTTTATCACCGTTTACATTGAAGCTATCAAGATCGATTTCGATTTTATCAGTAGGATCGCTACCTACTTGAATGCTAAAAATTCCTGACATACTCGCAGCAGAGAGCAGTGTATCTTCATCGTTAAAAGTGGCTGATAGTTGCTGCGCCTGGGCCAGTTGCTTGACTTCAAGTTCATAATTACCTTTTGGCGCACTAGGATTGACAGTAATTTTGGCATTATCATCAGTGATTGAGGCAGTTTTTTTCTCAAAAGATTCACCGTTAATCTTGCCAAGTTTACTGCTGATTTTATCTAAATGGGTTTCCAGTAGTTTATAAGCATCCAGTTGTGCTTTGCTGGTGCTGAGCTTAGTGCTATAAAGCTGATCTTTACCCATACGATCGGCGGCAACCAATTGTTCGGAAAATTGAGCGGAACTCATACCTGAAATCATGACATGTCCTCATAGGCTCTTGTTGAGCATTACAATTAAAAAGCAAATACCGTGCCACTTTTTAATTTGTTGAAAGTAATGGTTTTATAACTAAAGGTGGGTTGCTTTGTTCTCAATGTGTTTCCGTTATTCCGCCTAATGTGAGGAAAACGTGCTTCCGCTCACATCTACCTTATAAATTGCGAGAAATGAACACAAAAGAGGAAAAGGGACAGTTTAAAACACAGCATAAACTCGCCTTTAATTGCCTTAAACTAGAGCGACCGAGGGGATGGGGCACTGAAATTGCGCCGCTAAGTGATGTAATAATCAAGTGCCGTAACACAATAAGGAATGATTGGTTTTATACCCAAACCACTTGAAAGTGCATGTTTTCAGAGCCCGTAAAAAGGCTTAATTCAAGGCGCATTATTGAAA
>NZ_CANLKR010000061.1 GCF_947491715.1 uncultured Shewanella sp.
GCCCTCAACTCAATGCCTTGCCTAAACGCGTTTTAATTCCAGCTGAATCCTGCATCTTCAAGTGGTTTGGGTATAGTCTCTGTTCACGATTGGCTTATTGGCTTATTGGCTTATTGGATAACGGATAAGATATTAAAATATATTTTTTAGATTATTACTCCATAAAGAGTAGCGAATACTCGAATTTGTTACTTGTATAGGTTAGGTGTAAAATACCCTGCAAATCTTGTTTTTTAACCTTTGGTTGAGTGATGTTATTGACTCATTTTTTATTCTAGTCACTTAATGCTAAAGCTGTTGAAATAAGGAGTTATATCGTGTCTTCTCTGCGCTTTATTGCTGGGCCAACTGCATTTAAAACGATAATGGAAAAAGGGCTTAATGCGGATGCTTTCACACAAGTATTTGCGGCATCAGGAGGGCCAAAGTGGTTAGGCATTGCTAGTTTAGATCGTTATATTTTTGGGGAGTTCTTTAAGCAAAGAACGTCTCCTTTATATACGATAGGTGCCTCATCTGGGGCATGGCGATTAGCAAGTTTAGCGCAAGAAAACCCCATTGCGGCCCATCAACATCTAGAAAATCTTTATATTAACCAAGTGTATGAAGGTAAGCCTTCTCCAGATGCTATTACAAAAAATGTGACTTCTATTATTCGTGAGTTACTTGGTGCCCATAAAGGGACTGATATTATTGAGCATCCTGTCATTAAGAGCCACTTTGTGGCTTGCCGCGCTCGACATTTAAATGCAGGCAATAATCGTATGTCTCTGGCAGCTGGACTTGCTGCAACAGCTGCGAGTAACTTATTAAGCAGAAAGAGCTTAGGCTGGCATTTTGAGCGGTGTATTTTTGGTGTTGATGATTTTTCTTCACCTTTTTGTTCGCTGCAAGATTTACCAAGCAGGCATATTACACTTCATCATGAGAATATTAATCATGTGTTAGTAGCGAGTGGTGCTATTCCTTGGGTCTTATCCCCTGTATGCGACATTAAAGGGGCGCCGAAAGGGAAGTATTTTGATGGTGGGATCACGGATTATCATTTTGATATACCGCTCACAAAAGCGAAAGGGATGAGCATATACCCACATTTTTATTCTGTGATGAAGCCGGGTTGGTTTGATAAATCTTTAGCTTGGAGAGAGGCTAAGCATAATTATGATAATGCATTGATTTTAGCACCGACGGAGAAGTTTATTGAGCGATTACCTTATTCTAAGTTACCAGATAGACGGGATTTTAAATCATTAGATACAGAGAAGAGGATTCAATATTGGAAGAATGCAGCGATAATGAGCCATGCTTTAGCTGATGATTTTGATAATGTTATTCACTCAGGGACAATTGCCAATAAACTTGAAAGGCTTTGATAACCTTTTTCAATAAGTAAATATATGCTTAGCTGCTACACTTTATTAGAGATAAGGCAGCTATACCCGTGATACTTGAAGATGCAGGATTCAGCTGGAATTAAAAGCCTTTTAGGCAAGGCTTTGAACAGCGTGCTTAGTCATTCTAAGCTGATGTTCAATAACGCAGTATAAAAGGCTTTTAAACCAGCCCCTTGGGAGTCTGTAAAATCACCTACTTCTGCGTTGTATCACCTTAAAAGGCAATAAGCATTCTTGCAATAATACGCCTTGAATTAGGCACTTTTACAGGCTCTGAAAACATGCACCTTCGAGTATCACGGGTATAACTTGCCCATTATATGGGAAAAGGCATATGCATACAGAAGAAATGGTAATACTTACCCGTGATGCTTTATTATTACCACTGGGAAGAACCAAGGTTAGGATCGTTGAGCCTCATTATTTAAAAATGGTGGCTGAAGTGCTTAAAGGTCAATATCCATTGATATTTGGTATGCATAGGGTGCACGGTAAGCTGCCCTGTTATCCCTATGCAACTGAGTGTGAGGTTATCGATTTTAATCAAGAAAGTGATGGGGCCTTAGAATTGGTTTTGGAGGGAAAGCAAAAAGTTAAAATCATGTCTGCAGTTCAACAAAAAGATAAGATTTGGCTTGCGAAGGCGCGTCGTTATGATAACTGGGCTGCAGAGCCTATTACTGAAAAATATGAAATTTTAAGTGCGGCTTTAGAGCATTTTTTTCAGGCCAATGAGGCATTATCAAAATTATATACACAGATAAATTTAGAAGATGCGACTTGGGTCAGTCAACGTTGGCTTGAGGTCTTACCGCTTTATAATAATGAAAAGTTACGCTTAGCTTGTCAACCTAATTGCCATCGTACATTAGATTATGTTTTTAAGTTGATTCAGTCTCATGTGAATAGAAAAGATAATACTAGCCTGTCTGATTTAGATATAAAAAAAATGCGCTAATATATCAATGGGTCACATTTAATCTAGATGTGATATATTGATTTTGACTCATTTCTATTTTTTGTCGTTAGTAGGTATTTATACATGTCGTTAGGTGCTCGTGCAAATCAAGCTTCTTATATTGTGCTTCCTGAAACCGTGATAGATAAAAAAACAGTATTCGATTTTTTAGTATCACATTTTAAGCATATTTCCGCTCAAACTTGGCATCACCGCATTGTTGAAGGAAAAGTCCATTGGCGTAATGGAGATTTGATTGACCTTAAATCGCCTTTTACCCCTCGAGAGCGGGTGTATTATTATCGTGAAGTTGCGCAAGAAAGTCTCATTCCTTTTAAAGAAAGCATACTGTATCAAGATGATCAGATTTTAATTGCTTTTAAACCGGCTTTTTTAGCTGTTAATCCGAGTGGGCATTTTGTGAATGAGTGTTTAGTCAATCGGCTAAGAAAGCGTATTTCGTGTCCTGATTTAATAGCTGCACATCGCTTAGATAGAGCAACTTCAGGTTTGATGTTAATGTCGTTGAATAAAGAGACGCGCCATGAATATCATCAACTTTTTAAAATGGGAAATATTGTAAAAGAGTATCATGCATTAGCCTATTTAACGCCTGAATTATTAAAAGAATATAACAGTGGGTATTTAGCTTTGCCTAGACATTGGACGATAAAAAATCGTATTGGTAAAAGTACTCCCAGTTTTATGATGAAGATTATTGATGGCCAAGCTAATAGTCATTCGATGATCAGTTTAATTGCCGTTAAGGGAAAAGTGGGATTGTTTTTATTAAAACCTATCACAGGTAAAACACATCAATTACGACTGCATATGGACAGTTTAGGTATGGGGTTGATCAATGATACCTTGTATCCAGTTTTGCAAGATAAAGCACCTGATAATTTTGCTCGGCCATTAAAATTGATGGCTAAGCGTTTGTGTTTTACCGATCCTGTTACACAGATAAAGCATGATATAAGTTGTGAAGGTTTTACTGATTTTTAGAGGGGACAAATGTGTTCCACCACTCTTTTGTTTGAGGTAACTTATTGACTGTTATTGCTTGTCCCATAATGGGGGTTAATAACGGGACATGTGCTTGATGAGCCAATTGGGCTATTCGGTTAAAAGGTTCATACCAAGCATGGAAGGCAAGATCAAAAGTGCCATTATGTATGGGCAGCATGTTACGCCCTTTTAAATCAATATGAGCTTGCAAACTTTGTTCTGGCGTCATGTGGATATCGGCCCAATCTTTATCATAAGCGCCTGTTTCAATCATAGTGATGTCAAAAGGTCCAAAACGTTCCCCAATGGCCTTAAAACCATCAAAATAACCTGAGTCACCACTAAAGAAGAGTGATGAATCGGGTGTCTTAATGACATAAGAAGCCCAAAGTGTCTCATTTTTATCAAATAAGCCACGACCTGAGAAGTGTTGTGTGGGCGTGGCGGTTAAGGTTATGCCATCAAGAGTTATGGATTGCCACCAGTCTAAAGCATGAATAGTGTTAGTGGGAACCTGCCATTTCTTTAAATGATGATCGACACCTAATGGAACAACAAAATGTTTAACTTTTTGTGCTAAAAATTTAATGCTGGCTTCGTCAAGATGATCGTAATGATCATGAGAGATTAAAATACCATCAATATCGGGTAAGTCAGAGAGTGCGATAGGGGGCTGGTGAAAGCGTTTGGGCCCAATAAAGCTGAAAGGTGACGCTCTGTCGCTAAATACTGGATCAATGAGCCATTTTTGCCCATTCAGCTGCATAAAAAGACTAGAGTGCCCTAAACGAATAATCGTATCGGATTTCATATTATTGAGTTGTGATTGGGTTACTGATTGAACAGGAATAACATGCTCTGGTATGGCATCGATTCTCTTCTCTGTTGCGTAGCGGATCAGTAAGGGCAAGATGGCTGTATTATCATTAAAGTCGTTTGCAGTATTGATAAACCCCCCCTTTGGATTATGGTGATTACTGATATCAGAAGAGGGTATACCTGAGTTTTGAATTGAACTTGGAGTTTCGACATTTAAGTTTGTTAGGTATGACATAAGCAATACTGCGCCTCCAAAGAGAGATAACATTGAAATGCGATTAATTAATTTCATAATTACCACAAAAGTAAACTTGTGAGTGTAATTTACTCTTGTTTTTTGAAAAAGTAAACTGTTAAGTGTAATATGATGGTGTTTTTATTACGTGAGAAAATTAACCTGTGGAATTAAAAGATAAAAAATTAACACGCTCAGAGATAAAGCGTGCAGCAATTTTAGATGCTGCGATGGATGAATTTCAACATAAGGGCTTTAAGGCGACCAATATGGATGAGATTGCCTTAAATGCTTCGGTATCTAAACGAACGGTTTATAATCATTTTCCGAGTAAAGAAACCTTATTTCATGCAATTACTGAGCGCATGTTGATGCTTTTTTACACCGAAAAAACCGTCTCTTTTTCTGATACTATGTCACTTGAAGTACAGCTAACGCATTTAGCTGAAAATGAAATTAAATTGCTGACTATGCCTAAATTTATTGCGATGGCGAAGGTTATTTTTGCTGAATCGATTCATTCACCACATTTAGTTCAACATGCTGTGAAAGAGTTTGAAGAGAAAGGATCGCCCTTAATCAGATGGTTTGAGGCAGCGGCAAAACAAGGGGCAATTAACAGCCAAATGCCACAACAAGTAGCGATGCAATTTGTGTCTGTGATTAAGGGGTTTTGTTTCTGGCCACAAATCGTCCAAAATTCGCCTATTCCAGATAGTCAACAACGCCAGTCTATTGTTGACATGGCAGTACAAATGATTATTAAACAATATACTTAAGTATTGGTAGGTTAATGATTGAGTTGTAAAATCGTTAGTATGTTAATCATTGGGTGATGGCTTTAATTTTGTAAGTTCAACTTCCCACTGCTTTATTTTGACTTCTTCTTCTTTGATTTTATTTTGGTATTTGTTGACCTTTTGTTTTTTTCCAGCAGATTCCGCGGCAATAAGATCGGCATCATAATCTGCTAGCTCTTTTTTTGCTTCGGATATTTTTTCGGTTAACTCTTCTTTAAGTTTTGCATTACTACAATGTGCTTTGGCCTGATCGAGAGCGGTCGTTAATCCTTTGATTTTATTTTTATTATTGTACTGTTTTGCGGCATTAAGTTGCTGACTAATTTCGCAGTATTTTTGTTCGCAACCGATTAACTGATTGCAGCTCTCTGATGCGACTGATTGAAATGAAATAGCCATAAATGCCAATAGACTGATCAGAGTCAAGGTGCGCGATAACATTGAACGATGATGAAATAAAAAGATATATTGCTTTAGCATACTGACCTCAAGTTTATTTGATCACTATTATTACATGGCGTATTGTTTATAAATTTATCTCTTCTATAGAGGGCGCCTTTATTTTCATTGAGACGGAAATACTCAAATAGACAGTATTTATGAAACCATTAACAGTGTCTATATTTGTGATTATCTTGTTCAGTAGATGTTCAATGTTAAACATTAATTATTAAATATAAATAAGTGTTTTCTTACTGATTATTATTTTAATACAATAAATTAAGGTTATATTTTTTAGTTTGGCGGAGATTTTTGTCGGCGGGAGCCGTTGGAGTGAGTGAGGTATTTTTCAGTGGCATAAAGCCCTATGGTGACGGAAATAATAGATAATAGCGTCGCGGCTAATATATCTTGAGGCCAGTGTAGACCTAAAAATAATCGACTTAAGCTTATTAAGACGCTCCAAATCATTAATAATATAGGAAGGACTACAGCGCCTGACTGGATTAAATAATAATTAATGATTAAGGTAAGCGTGACTGCAAAGAGCATGTGCCCTGAAGGAAAAGCATAGTTTGTTGTACTCTGCCAGTGTTTATTAATCTGAGAGGATAGTTGAATGTTGGGATCAATGGCTTCCAGCTTAGGTATGGCTTGAGCCATAGCTTGTTGGCGATCGCTTTTGTCGAGGTGGTTAAAAGTGTCCATGTTTAATAAGTGATATTGAGTCATTAAAGCAATATTGGGCCTAATTTCTTTGGTGGTCACTTTAATGAGTTGGCCCAATCCTAAAGACAGCAGTAAACTGATGATGAGGGCTGGAATAAGTTTTTTCATTAAAGGTCGAGGGATCCTGAAAGCACAAAATGAAATAATGATGAATGTTGTGATAATGGCAAATGGAAAGGATGCTGTTTCTGTTATCCAGTAATAAAATTGGGCAACATCAGAGGAGAGATCCAGTGATGGGAAAAAACGTATATCTCCCATTAGCATAAAAGAGGTAAGAGAAATTAAGATGATTGCTGAAATAAGCAACCAAGCTTGAGCTATGCTTGATTTATCGACGGTTTTCTTCTTCACTCTAGGGCCTCTATAGCAATGTTTTGTCTTTTTGTTCTACAGATTGGGGATAGCCTACTCTTAATTTTACTATATTAAGGTTGACGAAGAGTTTCACATATCCCATTCGTTGGGTATTAATTAATATTGAGTCATACTCATTTTTTTAGAATTGATTTAATAATAGATACAGTTTGAGTGATTTGTTTTAAATTGAGCCGTTATTTTTTTGTTTGCATCATTTTTTTATCATAACCGAGTGCAATCAGTGCCAGTAATGCGACAATCATTTCACAGACAAGGTAAATAAACATCATGTTATTCGCTGAATTTTCTTGGAGTAGCCCAAGCGATCGTGAACAAGCCATTGCCAGCATAATGATCAGGATAGCCCAAAGACCTAGACGGTGATTGGAAGGGGTAAGAGTGAATAAGGCAAGAACTAAACCTAGTCCAAGTGACATGCCGCCAAACGTGGCACGGATATCAATGAGTGCTGATGCGCTGGTGAGTTGCGAGTCAGTAATAAATGGAAATAAGGTATTAGGTAAAAAAATAAAGCTTAGACCATATAAAGTGAAGAAGAGGCTGTTTACCCAGATCAATATTAGTCGGAATTTCATGAAGGTTCTCGGTACGATTTTTCCTATAGTATATACCTAAGTGGTATGAATATGCAGTGGACGGTTCATTAAAGGAGAAAGTATGAGATTAGAGAGTGCATTCGTTTTGTTCTTGGTTATGACTTTAGCATCTTGTGCAACACGTGATTCTATTGACCTTAGTTCAAAAGATTTTCATGCTGACGCGCAAGCGGGAGTGTATTCGGTGTCTGTTAAAGAATGTGAACTAATGATGGAAAGGCAGGTGGTTAAAAATAACTCGCCGATTAAATGCAATCGATTGAAAAAAATAGTTTTTCCTTATTATCCTCTTTTCACTGAAACTTCCAATACGCGTGAAGTTAACAGAGAGGAACATTTGAGCTCTATGGGAGTCTTAGTTGTGCTCGATATCGTGGCCGATGAAGTATTCTCATTATTCAATACGCTTTACCAATTTCAATTTCCACTCTATCAGGTTATTCCCATAGAATATTTTAGTGAACGAGAAAAGTTAAAAGATGACATTAATAATAGTTATGCTTTTGACTCTCGGTTAATCACTCGTGGCACGACTTGGTCAGAACATGCTTATGGTGTGGCGATTGATATTAATCCTTTTCAAAATCCTTATTTTTATGTAGGAGAAAATGCTGATGCTTTAGTGATCCCTCAAAGTGCTGTGAGTCAATATCTCAATCGAGCAAAGTATCGGCCAGGTAAAGCGACTCGATTTGGTATGGCGGAGGAAGTGGTACTTGAGTTTGCTAAGCATGGTTTTGTGATCTGGGGCGGTGATTGGGACAGGCCTATTGACTATATGCATTTTCAAGTGGGATCTCGTGCTTTTATTGATAAGTTGACCTCTTTGCCTGTTAAAAGAGCAAAAGCATGGTTCCATGCGTATGTGGTACAAATGAATATGTGCTTGAAGACGGCAAAAACAATACAGGGGTTTAGTGATCAAGATTTAGCGCGTAAGTTTTGTGTTGAGAAAGTGACAACTGCCTTCCAATGAGCGATAGTACTCTCTTTTTTGATTCAGCTTCCTCAATTCACTGGATAAGCTATTTTAATGGGAACCGATAACCATGATCGCAGTCGTTGACACCTTTGTAGCGCCTCCCTGTTTTGATGACATTGACATTTTGTTTCAAGATGAGGCTATTTTACTGATCAATAAACCCACTGGTTTGTTGAGCTTGTCTGGAAAAAACCCATTAAATAAAGATTCTGTGCATTACCGTTTAGTGAAAGATTACCCTACGGCATTAATGGTTCATCGACTTGACTTTGGCACATCTGGTTTGATGGTTATCGCGCTGAATAAAAAAGTAAATGCTCTGCTTACCAAGCAGTTTCAGGCTCGAACAGTGGTTAAACAATATACCAGTATGTTAAATGGGCATGTGGCGGAAGATGAAGGTGAGATACACTTTCCAATCGCAAAAGATCCGGCGTATTTTCCAAGGCAAAAGATCTGCAGTCAAACCGGTAAGTCGGCTCAAAGCTATTATCAAGTATTAGAGCGATTAACATCACCTTTAAGAACGCGAGTGTGTTTTACCCCCATCACAGGACGTACGCATCAATTGAGGATCCACAGTCATGCTATGGGTCACTCGATTTTAGGTTGTGACTTATATGGCAGTGAAAAGACTCATTCTATGGCCAGCCGTTTGCTATTACATGCGTCTAGGTTGGAGTTTGAGCATCCTTTGACGGGAGAAAGAATGGTCGGAGTGTGTGAGGCTGATTTTTAAAAGAAAGATCGTAGGATCTTTCTTTTATTTTTCAGCATACCAGTGATGCTTATTCAGGTGGGGTTAACTTTTGCTCTAGTGCATCAACTTGCTCTTGAAGCGCGGTCAGTTTTTCTCGTGTTTTCACTAATACATGTTGTTGCACTTCAAATTCTTCACGTGAGACTAAGTCCAGCTTCATGAGTTGGTTCTGAAGTACTTGCTTGGTGCGCTCTTCAAATTCTCCTGCAAATTGTTTTAAGCCACTAGGGAGATTGTCAGTCAACTGCTTAGCCATTTCTTCAATTTTTTTTGGATTAATCATCTGGGTTCTTTTTCATTGGGGTGCTGTTAATAATAATTGTACCTGAGGGATGCCATATTTGCCAAAGATAGCGCCTTAGTGAAACTGACCAAGGCGCTATTTGATTATTTACACCTTGATTTCAGCTTCTTTAGGCGCAATAGATTCATCAAACTCAGGCAGCGGCTTATGGGTCTGCGCAAGGTACATATACATGACGGGTAGAACAAATAATGTGAACAAGGTACCAATAGACAAACCTGCCACAATTACCAGCCCAATATTAAAGCGTGAAACGGCTCCAGAGCCTGATGCAAATAACAGGGGAATTAAGCCTGCTACCATCGCCGCTGTGGTCATTAAAATCGGACGTAGCCGTATGGAGGTTGCCAGCTTTATGGCTGCCAGTTTGTCTAATCCATTATTGAGCTGCTCTTCTTTGGCTACTTCGCAAATGAGAATACCATGTTTACAGATGAGTCCTACCAGTGTAATGAGTCCGACTTGGGAATAGATATTCATTGAGGTGAGTCCAAAGACATGAGTCCAACTTAAAGCGATAAGAGCACCACTAATCGCCAAGGGGACAGAAACTAAGATCACTAATGGATCCCGTAAACTTTCAAACTGACTGGCCAAGACGAGAAAAATAATGGCGATAGCCAGAGCAAAAGTAACGTAAAGTGCGTTGCCTTCTTCGACATATTGCCTAGCTTCGCCAAGGAAACTATAGGTATAACCTTTAGGCAATTCATTATCACCGATGTTTTTTAAGAAAGAGATGGCGCCACCAATAGGTGTACCTGGAGGAGCGACACCACTAATGGTCATTGAGTTCATTTGATCGAAATGAGGAAGAGAGCGAGGCTCTGATGTGACTGTAATATCAACCAGACTCGATAAAGGCACTGAGCGACCATCGGCAGCGGTGAGGTAGTAGCCTTCTAAAGACTCTGGACCTGTTCTATTTTTACGGGCAACTTGTGGAATAACTTCATAGGAACGGCCTTCTAAATTAATGCGGTTAACATAGCCATCCCCCATCATGGTCGATAATGTTTTACCAATATCTTGCATGGTGATGCCGTAACTGCCTGCGATATCTTTTTTGACTTGTATGTTGATATTACCTGAATCGTATTTTAGATCGACTTGGGAGAAGACAAATAAGGGACTTTTCTTCACTTTTTCAAATACGCCCATACCGATTTCAAATAAACTTTCAAATGGGTTAGAAGTGGTGATGACAAATTGTATTGGTAGACCACTTGAAGCGCCTGGGAGTTGCGGCATTTCAAAGGTGGTAATGGCCATCCCTGGAATGGTTTTGACTTCTTCACCTAAGGCTTTTTGTACTTGTTTTTGGCTCTCACTACGTTGACTCCAAGGGACAAGAGGTGCAATACCAAAGGATTGATTGGTTGCTGGTATGCCGACAAATGCCAGTGAGGCAGCAGCAGCAGGTTGTTTGCTGATCATGTCGGTAACAAGTTTCATATTCGATTGAATATAATCTAAATTGCCTGTTGACGGTGCTGTCCCCATCATCATTACGACACCATTATCTTCTTTGGGGGCAAGCTCTGATGGAATAAAACTAAACATAATGGGTAATGAGATTAAAACAAAAGCGGCAAATGTGAGGATAACGGGTTTATGATTTAACACAGCTGAAAGCATAGTGTTATAGCGGTTTGTTACACGACTTAATATCGAGTCAACGGTTCGTTCGAAACGTTTGGGCTCATGTTTTGAAAGTAACACTTTAGAGCACATCATGGGTGATAGGGTGAGGGCAATAAGGCCTGATATCACGACAGAACCTGCCAGTGTGAGGGCGAATTCTTTAAATAAAGAGCCGGTTATTCCGCCCATTAGCGCTATGGGAGAGTATACCGCCGCGAGGGTAATCGTCATGGAAATCACTGGAACGGCAATTTCTCGTGTGCCTATAATGGCGGCTCTAAAAGGTGTTTCTCCCAGTTTGATATGCCGATCGACATTTTCCACGACCACAATAGCATCATCGACCACCAGTCCGATGGCCAGTACCATGGCAAGCAAAGTCATTAAATTAATGGAAAATCCAAACATATCCATGACCATTCCAACACCAATGAGGGACAAAGGGATGGTGACGACTGGAATGAGGACGGCACGAAGGGAGCCTAAAAATAAGGTGATGACTATAATAACAATAATAGAAGCTTCACCTATGGTTTTAATAACTTCATTGATGGACTCGTCAATGGCTAATGAGGAGTCATAGAGGATTTTGGCATTCATTGATGGCGGTAAACTATTTAAAATGTCCGGCATCATAGCTCTAGCATCTGCTGCGACTAGCAAGGGGTTGGCTGTCGGGGTCACATCAATGGCGACGACGACGGCTTCTTTACCGTCAGCCAAGCCACGAATAGTATCTCGACTCTTGGCTAAGCTAGCATGACCAATATCTTCTAAGCGAATGACTTTTCCATCATCGGTGGTAGAGACGACTAATTGGTTGAGTTCGTCTGCTGTGGTGACTTGCGTGTTAATGGTACTGTTTAAGGTGGTGTAATAACTATTGGCTTGACCTGCCGCTGATTGGTAGTTATTGGCTTGCAAGATGTTCATGACATCACTGGAGGAGATATTAAAGGCTCCCATTCGTGCGGGGTCGAGCCAAACGCGCATTCCATAAGTGACGCCGCCATAAAGGTTAACCTTAGCCACACCTGAGATAGTAAATAGTTGCGGCGTGACAACTCGGTTTAAATAATCGGTAATTTGGCTGGCGTTGAGTTCTTGGCTATTAAATGAAATATATAGCACAGAGGTTTGAGAACCTGTTGACATGGCAATGGTTGGATCTTGTGCGTCACTGGGAATTTGTGAGCCAACAGAGTTCACTTTTGATAAGATTTCAGCCAATGCGCCATTGGGATCGGTATTGAGCTTCATTGTGACGGTAATGGTTGATGTGCCCAAAATACTGGTTGAACTCATGTAATCAATATTATCAGCTTGTGCAATAGCTTGTTCTATTGGTTGAGTAATAAACCCTTGGATCAGGTTTGCATCGGCGCCATAGTAGTTAGTGGTAACAGTCAATACCGTGTTGGTCATTTTAGGGTATTCACGTACTTGCATACCTAAATAGGAATACACACCTAATAATAACAAGAGCAAACTGATTGAAATAGCCAAAATAGGCCGACGAATAAAAGTATCAGTAAAGCGCATCGCCACTTCCTCCTGTTATAGTTGCGGCATAGTGGTTGGAGTGGGCAAAGCTGCACTCTCTGTCACTTTGACTTTACTGTTATTACTTAAGCGAACTTGCCCTGAAGTGACAATTTTATCGCCTGCTTTGAGTTTACCTTTGATGAGTGCTTTGCCACTTGTTCTTTCCAATACTTGAACATCCACTTGATTTACTCTTTGGACTGTTTTTCCTTTTTCGGTTTTATTGTTGATGACATAGATAGAATTTCCGTAAAGTGTGTAAGTAATAGCGGTTCTAGGCAGCACTATTTGGTTGTCCATTTTTGGCAGTAATATATTGACTTCGGCAAACATACCATTACGCAGCTTATTATCGGCATTAGGGATTTGCGCTTGTACTTGAATGAGGCCGCTTTGTTCGAAGACGGCGGGTTCAATCGCTGTTATCGTGCCAGAAAAAGGCACTTTGGGGTAACTGTCGACAAAAGTATTGATTTTTTGTCCGACATAAACTTTTGAGAGTTGGGTTTGAGGAATAGTAAAACGAATTTTCATATTACTGAGATCTTCAATGCCAACCACATCGGTGCCAACGCTCAGGTAATCACCTAGGTTCACTTCTCTGATCCCCATTATGCCATCAAAAGGTGCTCTAATTTCCCGTCGACTAATGGTTGCCTTTAGACTTTCAATACTGGCCACTAAGGCAAGGTAGGTTGATTGGCTACTATCCACATCTTGTTTGGATACGGAATTTTTCTTATAGAGCGCTAAATTACGCTCATAATCCGCTTTAGCTGCAGGTAACTGCACGACACTATTTTCAAGATTGGCTTTTTCAACTTCCGTGTTAAGGGAAATCAATAACTGTCCTTTTTTGACCTCTGCACCATTTTCGAAATTGATTGTGCTGACGACACCAGCATCTTGATTAGATAAGGTGCCGCCTTGGTTTGGCTCTACGTAACCAATGGCATGAAGTTTGGGTTGCCAAGTTGTTGGGGTAACATTCATTGCCGTGACGGGAAATTCAGGCTCCGGCATGTTAGCAATAAACGTTGCTATTTTTTTCTTAATGAAGAGATTGAAGCCGATTACGGATCCAAAAACGAGAACGACAATGATGAGCATGACTGTAAACCATTTTTTCATATGCCTGACTGCCCTGTAATTTGATTGTTACAATAAATGTGTTTGATTAATAGTAATATTAGTCGATATTTTAAATGCTTGTTAACTTGATGGAACTAAAGTTGTCATTCAAAATGTTGAGCTGCATACAGCTCAACATTGTTATACATTAACATGAATGATTATTAATGATGCTAGCTTTTTTTTTGCTGAATATAGAGGTATTAAGTGTAAATTTATATTTTTTGGTGGCGGGTTAAAACATGTGTGTCGCTGAGTTTTATCCGTGACGGTGTTTTTCGCTTATGAAGAGTCATATTTCTGGTATCATGCCTGCCTGTTATTTCTTTCTGTATTGGTTGTCATTTACTGATGAAGTTAAACCCTGGACAAAACGATGCCGTTCACTATGTTACTGGTCCTTGCTTAGTGTTGGCGGGAGCTGGGAGTGGGAAAACACGTGTCATTATCAATAAAATTGCGCACTTAGTAAAAGATTGTGGTTATAACGCGCGTCATATTGCTGCAGTCACGTTTACAAATAAAGCGGCTCGTGAAATGAAAGAGCGTGTATCTCAATCTATGGGACGCAAAGAAGCACGTGGATTGTGGATTTCTACTTTTCATACTTTAGGGTTGGAAATCATCAAACGTGAATATAAAGTGTTGGGGCTAAAATCCGGTTTTTCGCTATTTGATGATCAAGACAGTTTAGCGCTATTAAAAGAGCTGACGCAAAATGAGTTAGAAGAAGACAAAGATTTATTGAAAGCACTGGCGAGTGCTATTTCTAATTGGAAAGGGGATTTAGTGATCCCTGAACAAGCTCGAAAAATAGCTAAAGATGAGCAATCGCAATTATTTGCGTTATTATATCAACGCTATGCGCAGCATATGAAAGCTTATAATGCCCTTGATTTTGATGATTTAATTCTCATTCCAACATTATTATTAAGGCACGATGAAACCGTGCGTGAGCGCTGGCAAACGAGAATTCGATATTTGCTGGTGGATGAGTATCAAGATACCAATACCAGTCAATATGAACTGGTCAAACTGTTAGTGGGTCAGCGCGCTCGCTTTACTGTTGTGGGCGATGACGATCAATCTATTTATTCTTGGCGAGGGGCTAAACCACAGAATTTGGTGTTGCTTGGACAAGACTTTCCTAAACTAAAACTCATAAAACTGGAGCAGAATTACCGTTCGAGTCAACGTATTTTACGTGCGGCCAATATTCTAATCGCTAACAACCCCCATGTTTATGAAAAAGCCCTTTTTAGTGAATTGGCTTATGGAGAGCCGTTGAGAGTATTAGTTGCGGCGAATGAGGAGCAAGAAGCTGAGCGCGTGATTGCAGAGATTATTCGACATAAATTTGTTGGACGGACTCAGTTTGGTGATTACGCTATTTTATATCGAGGCAATCATCAATCAAGGCTGCTTGAGCGAGCTTTGATGACAAATAGGATCCCCTATAAGCTCAGTGGCGGGACGTCTTTTTTTAGTCGCGCCGAAATTAAAGATATGATGGCTTATTTGCGCTTGGTGGTTAATCCGGATGACGATAATGCTTTTTTACGTATTGTCAATCTGCCGAAACGAGGCATTGGCCCTGCGACCTTAGAAGCGTTAGGTAATTATGCTAATAAGCGACACATTTCAATGTTTGAAGCGATTTTTGAGGCAGACCTCAATCATTATTTATCGCCCGCTGCGATGTCTTCTTTATACCAATTTGGTCGATTCATTGTGGATACTGAAGAGGCGGTGACCAGAGGCGATCCTGTTGATGCGGTTAAAACCTTAGTGCGAAAAATAAATTATGAAGATTATCTTTATGAAAACAGCACGAGTGCAAAAGCGGCCGAAATGCGAATGAAGAATATTTCAGAGCTTTATCGCTGGGTAACTGAAATGTTGGCAGGTGACGATCTCGACGAACCGATGACCTTACCAGAGGTGGTGACGCGTTTAACCTTAAGAGACATGATGGAGCGGAATAGTGAGGACGAAGAGGGCGATCAAGTTCAGTTAATGACACTTCATGCTTCAAAAGGATTAGAGTTTCCGTATGTGTTTATGCTAGGTGCAGAAGAGCGTATTCTCCCTCACCAAACCAGTATTGATGAGGGAAATGTCGACGAAGAGCGCCGTTTAGCTTATGTGGGGATCACTCGCGCACAAAAAGAATTATGGTTTATGCTTTGTCGAGAGCGTCGGCAATTCGGCGAGACTATGCGCTGTGAGCCAAGTCGCTTTTTAATGGAGTTACCGCAAGACGATCTTATTTGGGAAAACCGTAAACCACAAGCCTCGCCAGAGCAACAGCAGGCAACGGGTAAAAGCAATATTGCGCATTTAAGGAATATGCTTAAGAGTAAATAAGGCTTAAGCGCAATCGAGTGCGGCGGTTTTGGGGAGTACAAGGACTTGACCTAATGGTTGTCCTTGTCCAATGGTGATCCCTATCTCTTTGAGTTTGTCAATTTGATCTGAGTGGGTGATCCCTGTGGCATTGAGAGTTAGGCCTAATGCTTGTGCTGCTAAGAAATAGGCTTTTGCGAGTTTGAAGTAAGATCCACTCTCTAAGTGCGTGCAATAACTGGGGTCTAGCTTCAATACACTAATAGGTAAAAAAGTGAGACTGTTTATTGCACCATTGACACTGCCATAATCGTAAATGCCTAACTTGACTTGCAACTGTGCTAAAGACTCAAAGGCATTAATATGAATATTATTATCTTGTGCGAAGGCCCTTTCATTAAAAAATAAATATAACTGTTCTAAATTAAATTGGCATTTTTTTAACTGATTTTTTAGGCTGCGTAATGCATGTTTATGTTTTAGATGTTGACTGGAAAGTGACAAATGAATTTGTACGCTATGGGTACAATACGCTTGCAAGTGTGCAAAGTCGACGTTGAGCTGGTTTAATGTATATTTATCTAATTCAATATGTAAGTTGCACTGCTGAGCAATGTTATTGATTTGAACTTGCTTGATTTTTCCTAGTTGGGGATGTAGCCAAAATAAACGCGGTTCAAATGCGATGAGTGTTTGAGTGGTTAAATTTAAAATGGGTAAATAGCTAATTTGCAGTTCATTGTTACTGATAGCTTGTCTGAGTTCTTTTTCTAATTGGATATTATTAACTTGTTGATATGATTGTTGTTGAAATACAACATAGCAGCCTTTCCCATCAGACTTTGCTTGGTACATGGCAGCATCAGCATTTCTTAGTATTGATTCACTGGTGTCAGTTCCTTGACTGCTACTTAACGCAATGCCGATACTGGCCGATGAGTAAAACATTTTTTGGGTTAACTGATAGGGGCGTGCTAAGGCTTTAAGTACTCGTTCGGCAACTTCAATGGCATCTTGGTCATGATTGATACAGTCCAGTAATATCACAAACTCATCGCCACCGAGTCTGGCGAGATTGTCATTGACTCGAATGCACTTCTTAAGACGTTTTGCGGTTTCAATTAAAAATCGGTCGCCTTCTAAATGTCCCAATGTGTCATTTAATAATTTAAACCTATCCATATCAATAAAGAGCAGGGCAAATTTATCTTGTGGGTGCCTGCGTAAGTGTTTAATGGCTTGTGAGAGTTGTTCCATGAACATAGCACGATTAGGCAAATTGGTCAGATTGTCATGCTTGGCATCATGCTGTAATTGATATTCAATTTGTTTACGTTGTGTGATTTCTTTTTCAAGATTTTGATTTAGCAATGCCAATGCTTGTGTGCGTTGAGCCACTTTTTCTTCTAGTTGTTCATGACTGGCTTTTAAGGATTCAGCGGACAGTTTTCTTTCGATTGCGGTGGCAATGTGTTGTGAAACAAAGGTGAGTAATTCAAGATCGCTTTCATGATAGTTTTGGTTGGCGTTAAAACTATAGATAGTTAATGCGCCTATCACTTTCCCTTGAATAAAAAGAGGGATACCGATCCATTGATGAATTTGACGGGTATTATTAAGCTCTGGTGCTTGGGTATAGACAGATAAAGATGAAATTAATTCATCGATATCGTTTTTATGAAACAGTCTGGGTTTTTGGTGTTGGATGATAAATTCAGTTAATCCATCTTGTAGTGGTCTAGGTTTTGGGGCTGGGGAGTTAAATTGTGATACATAAAACGGAAAACTTAAGCCTGTGTGTTGTTCATTAAGTAATGCGATAAAGCAATTATTGGCGGCTAATAATCGGCTAATGACGTTATGTATTTCGGCATAAAATTGACTGTTGTCGATATTGGATGTTGCAAGATCGGCTATTTCAAATAATGTTTTTTGTAAGTTTTCGGCTCGGCGGCGTTCACTGACTTCTTGTTTGAGCTTTTCATAAGCAATACTGAGCTCTTTTGTGCGTTTGCTTATGGCTTGCTCTAGCTGTTCTTGATGCTGAAGGTGTTCAGTCACAGTGGATATATGTTGGCTGATAAAGTTCATGAGTTCGAGATCGATATCACCGTAATTAATATTTTTATCATAGCTTTGAACAACAATGACTCCTGTGATGATACCATTATTTTTAATGGGAACACCAAGCCATTGATGGCAGTCTGAGCCTAAGCTAACCACTTCGTTATTATCGAGTAGCTTCTGATATTTTGTGTTATCACACAGTAAACTTTCCCCCGTTCGAAAAACATATCCGGTGAGCCCAGATGCTAAGGTGTCAGATAAGGTCTCATTTGGGTAGAGATCATGTGGATGTGCATCTTTCTCATCGGCAAAAAAAGGGATTTCTATTTTGTTGGTTTTTGAATTGAGCGTCGCAATAAAAAAATTATCGGTGGGAACTAAGGTATCTATTGAATCATAGACAACACCATAGAACTCTTCTTGGGAGGTGACGGAGGCCGCTAAATTCGATATGGCTAATAATGCGTTTTGAGTGACCTCTGCACGTTTATAGATCCTCGCCAGTGCTTTCAGGCGAGCAATGCGTTTATGTAAACGTGCAACTTCTCTGGCTTCTGGTGTTTTATCCCTAAACATTAATCTCGCCAATTTAAGTATTTGCTATGTTAATTCAAGCGGTAAGTGGATTATAAAATTCAAGAAATGCATATTTATTGAGTATATTGATAGCATGAAATGCCATTGCTTCCAAGTGATACTTAGTGTTGCTAGGGGTTTTATTTCGATAAATATTGACCCTGATCTGTTAAAACTTAAGCAAACAAACAAAAAAATGAAAACAGAGCTAGACGTCGGCGCGATTTATCCCTACTATATGCGTCGCTAACTAAGGCAGGCGCCCATAGCTCAGCTGGATAGAGCGTACCCCTCCGGAGGGTGAGGCCGAAGGTTCGAATCCTTCTGGGCGCACCAGTTGGAGTATGTATTGGTTAGTGGAGATGTGTCAGTGGTGATTGTAGCTCAGTTGGTAGAGCCCCGGATTGTGATTCCGGTTGTCGTGGGTTCGAGCCCCATCAGTCAC
>NZ_CANLKR010000062.1 GCF_947491715.1 uncultured Shewanella sp.
TGACACCTGCAGGGGTGATTTGAATGGCAGTCAGGCCGGCATCACTGACGGTCACGCTGATGTCATTACTGCTAATGCCATCGAGAGTGGCAGACACTGTTGTAATACCTACCGCTAATGCGGTTGCTAAGCCACTATTGTTTATTGACAACAATGAAGGATCTTGACTACTCCAAATTACACTAGAAGTTATATCTATTACATCGCCATTATAATAAACCGCTGTGGCAGTAAAGGCTTGAGTATTACCTACTTGAAGAGTTAATTCACTCGTCCCATATTGACTTATTGTTGTTGGTGTTATTTGTATAGCGATTATTGTATTTGAATTATCATTCTGAGCATCATTACAACTAGATAACGAAAAAACAAAAGCAATAAAAACAATAAAAGAAGTAAAAACATTGTTATTTAAAAACATATAAAATAAACCGTAATATGTGAATTAAAAGTCAGGTCCGAGACATGGTTTGTTAAATAAATTAATAAACCTATTTCTTATTAAATTAGTATTCTGATTTATTCATTGGTAATGTGACTTATCGAGAGTTGTGATTGTTTCTTCTTATTGTAATTTCCCATTTCAGCCCATTTTTTATTTTAAGGTGAGTGTTCTATTGTTTTGAATTAACAATTTATTAGTTATCTATTATTCCATTACTCTTTCACATGAGATTAATAATACGATTAGTAGTATTGATGATTGCTAGTATTAATCATTAACTATAATTAATGAACAATTAATCAGTGATGTACACTGTATTTCATATTTTTAAAACACTTATATGTTTACTTTGTTACTATGGATATACATTAAACCTGTATATTAGCAATAAGTAATATACGTTTACTGTTTAATAATTCATAGAAACTGATAAAGATTAACGTATTTATTGGGATTAGATTAATTAATCTGAATTCGATATAAGAAATTGAACTAATAGCTCTCTTTGTGATGTCGAGGATTGTTTCACTGTTTTTATTCCGCTCTACAACGCCCTACGCTCGGGTATATAACATCAATTGAATTCGACTCGATCCTCCTGACTAACTAAACCGATCGTAAGATGATTCCATGAGATCTGCTTTTACTTTAGCGGAATAATTGTATTAGAAGTGCAATATTTCTTTCATTTTGAGCCGTTTTATTTGAGTTTGTGACAAAATCGGCGCGTCGAAGGTATGACGCCGGCATTTGAATATGTGCAGGTCGAGTCGCTCAGTACTTGAATAAGAAAGTACAACCTAAAGCCAGTGCACAATACGTTCACACATTATTGTAAGGGACTGATATCGAGGGAATCGATTTTGATATGAATGCATCTCTTCTGTTACAGTGATAACGTTGTGATAATCTGAAGGTGATGTATGGATAGGAGTCATATATTAGGTGTGATCCTTGCGGGTGGCCAGTCTCGGCGTATGGGAACGGATAAAGCCAAATTACAAATCAATGGCGTATCTATGTTACAAAGAAATTTGCATTTGTTCAGTGAATGCGGTTTTCAAGATGTTGTGGTTTGCCGCAATCACCCTGATTATTTGGCCGATATTCATGTCAATTGTGGCCCTATGGGGGCAATACACAGTGCGCTTCATTACGCACAAAAAAAAGAGCAGATTAAAGGGCTAATCATTATTCCTATTGATATGCCTTTGCTTGATAAAGAATTGATCAATCAACTGATTGTTGCTGACGAGAAGGCATTGGCATTCTTCTCGAAGAATAAGCCATCGAAAAATAATAAGAATGAATTGGATGTTAGTGTCAGAGTAACAGGAGATAAAGCTATTAATCCTGCAAGGCATTTTCAGAATACGCCACTGCCTTTATTCTTACCTAATCACAGCTCTCTTTTATCATTAAGTGAAGCGGTGGCAACATCGAGTGCTGACCGATCGATTAAAGCGTTTTTATCAAGAATTGACTGTGAGTCTATAATATCACAGGAACCTGAAAAATTAGTTAATACCAATGATAAAGCCCAATGGCAACAAGCCTTAGATGTGTTGGATCATATTAGTTAACACTTTCTTCAAGGTAAATTCGAGTACTTAAGGGAAATGATAATGAAAAAAAATAAGCCTTTTCAGCCGTTAAATATCGCCGTATTAACCGTATCGGATACCCGTGATGAAACAAATAATACGGCAGGAGACTTACTGGAAGAGGCATTAAAGGAAAGTGGTCATCAATTAAGTGAAAAAATGATCGTCAAGGACAATATTTACCACATTCGCTCTATTGTGTCAGTGTGGATAGCATCAACTGATGTGCAAGCTGTTTTAGTTTCTGGTGGTACAGGCTTTAATCTTAAAAACTCAACTATTGAAGCTCTGACGCCTTTATTTGATAAAACCGTTGATGGATTTGGTGAGTTGTTTAGGCAGCTTTCCTTTGTTGATATTGGTACTTCGACCTTGCAATCACGTGCGGTGGCGGGACTGGCTAATGGTACCGTTATTTTTTGCATGCCAGGTTCAACAGGTGCTTGTCAACTTGCTTGGGAGCAAATCATAAAAACACAACTGGATGCTAGACACGGCCCGTGTAATTTTGTGCCGCATTTGAAATGAATGCCTATTTATTATGCGGTCTAAACTGTGCCGACTCTTTTTTATGCTATTTTTTGAGTCCAAATGAACCAAAAAGGTAAATGTTTTGTCGGTTTTTTATTCTGTTATACAGCCTGATTTTTTTAGTCGGTGTTGATATTGTCGGTGTTAAATTCTCCTCGACTTGGTGTTCATTAAATATTCTTATCGTTCCTGCATGTGTGGTTTTCGGTTCACTCTTTGGCGGATTAGTCGTTACTATGCTACTTCCAATATCTGTGATGACTGCATTGGCACTATCCAGTGGTTTTGGTTGGTTTACCCTGTCGGGGGGGGGGTGTCAGCTGAGCTAGGATCTGTTTATGGGGCTATCGCTTTGATGACAGATCTTTTTAGAGAGCTATTAGCAATTATTCTGTTGTATTTATTGGGTCAGCAATTTTCTAGGGAGTGTATTGCGGCTGGAGGGGCGACGACTTTGGATTCGACTTTGCCCATAGTGAAACAAACTTGTTCAAGTGAGCAACTTTCCACTGCCTTAGTCAGTGGCTTGATTCTGACTTTATTAGCCCCGATTTTAATGACACTTTTTCTCTCTTTGTAATGTATTTTTTACTGCAAAGGTTATGAGAGTTAATCTGTAAATTACAATTGTTTACTGTAAGGTAGCCGTTAATGGGCCATCAATGCTTATGCTTTTTTGCTTGGTAATTGACCATCCATACCGCAGCTTCGACGCGAGATTTTAATGCCAGTTTTTTAAGGAGGTGTTTAACGTGAACTTTCACGGTTCCATCGGTAATGTCGAGTTCTCGAGCGATTAATTTATTACTTAAGCCTTTGGCAATAAGTTTGATTATGTCATGCTCTCGACTGGTCAATAGAGATATTATATTGGTTTCTTTTTTTTCTGGACGTCTGAGTGCGGTGACTAAAATATCGGTAAGTGTTTCACTCATGACCATTTTACCTGTCACGCACTCTTTTATTTTATCTATAATATCATCAGGTTCCATATCTTTTAATAAATACCCATCAGCGCCTGAGCGAATGGCTTCTAAAACATCTTCATTATTGTCAGACACAGTTAGCATGAGTATTTTGGCTTGAATATTTTGTTGGCGTAATGCTCTAAGCGTTTCTAATCCATCCATGCCTTGCATATTGAGATCAAGAGTAATTAAGTCTGGTGTTGTTTCAAGGGCTACGGAAAGGGCTTCTTTACCGGAACTGGCTTCTGCGACAACTGACAGTTCATCTTCTAATTCAATAAGCTGCTTTAGTCCTTTACGCAATAATGGATGATCGTCAACCATCATTATGGTGATTTTTTCGTTGAATTGCATAGATAAGCTCCTTTGTTGACTCGATATATCATAGCGGGGTTTTGAGTAGGCTATATGATTTGCATCAATAAATGCGCTATTAATGAGTATTTTTGTTTATCCCTAAAGCGGTATTTTTGATTCCGAATTCAACATGTATGTAGTTGTATTTATTGCATTATTTTGTTCATTGCCTGCGGGTGATATGGATTTAAAGTCTATTAAGCTTATGTGTGCTACTCATTCGTGTGAATAGCGATGCTAGGTTTAAATCGTCATAGTCATAGCAAAGGCTCATAAGGTTGAGTTGAACAGCGCTTGCGGAGGGCACTATGGCAGACTTACAAAAATGGGATCCTGAAGATAAAGTTTTTTGGGAGTCACAAGGCAAGAAAATCGCAAACAGAAACCTGTGGATTTCAATTCCGAGCTTGTTATGTGGTTTTGCTGTTTGGCTCTATTGGGGAGTGATCACCGTACAGATGCTCAATTTAGGTTTCCCCTTTGCTAAATCTGAATTGTTCACTTTAATGGCCATCTCGGGATTAACCGGGGCAACACTGAGGATCCCGAGCAGCTTCTTTATCCGTTTATGTGGTGGACGTAACACGTTATTCTTTACAACCGCCTTATTAATGATCCCCGCATTGGGAACCGGTATCGCATTACAAAGCCAAAATACGCCCCTATGGATTTTTCAAGTTTTGGCACTACTGTCTGGAATAGGTGGAGGCAATTTTGCGTCATCTATGTCGAACATCAGTTTTTTCTTCCCTAAAAATCAGCAAGGTGTTGCACTAGGAATGAATGCTGGCCTCGGCAATTTTGGTGTGACGACGATGCAAATTCTTGTGCCTTTATTCATGACCTTTGCCGCTTTTGGTGGCGATCCCATGACATTATTAAACTCCAGTGGAACCTTGATTGGGAAAATTCCCGCAGGCTCTGAGACTTGGATACAAAATTCAGGTTGGGTGTGGTTTGTTTTTTTGATTCCATTGGCCTTTGCTGGCTGGTTTGGTTTGAATAATATCAAAACCCCTGAAGTCTCTCCTGATATAGGTCATCCGTTGACTGCTTGGTTACTCATTTCGGTGATGTTACTCATTGGTTTTTTAACTGCTGGAGTGGGGTTATGGTTATTATTACCCCAAGAGGTGAATGGTTCCGGTTTTGGGGTACCGAAAGAAATTGTATTAATACTTGTTATTGTGTCGACCGTGTTTTTACTCAAACAGTTACCCGGTAAAATAAAATCGAGCTTAGCGCGTCAATATCAAATATTCGATAATAAACATACTTGGGTGATGAGTACTATTTATACCATGACCTTTGGCTCCTTTATTGGATTCTCTGCATCTTTGCCTTTATCTATCAAAGTGATATTCGGCTATCAACATATTATGATTGATGGTGTGATGACCCATAGTACGGTGAATACCAATGGTCCCAGCGCACTCATGTATGCGTGGATGGGGCCTTTTATTGGCGCGTTAATTCGCCCTGTTGGTGGTTGGATAGCCGATAAGGTTGGGGGAGCATTAGTGACACAAGTTTGCTCTATAATCATGATATTAAGTGCGCTTGCCGTTGCTTATTATATGCACGCGGCTTATCAGTCAGCGACGCCTGAAATTTATTTCGTACCCTTTTTCTTGTTATTTTTATTATTATTTGCAGCCACAGGAATAGGCAATGGTTCAACATTTAGAACCATTGCGATGGTTTTCCCTAAAGAGCAAGTTGGCCCTGTATTGGGGTGGACTTCAGCCATTGCCGCTTATGGCGCTTTTTATATTCCTAAAGTCTTGGGGGAGCAAATTAAGCTCACCACACCTGAAGATGCGCTTATCGGATTTGCGGGCTTTTATCTGATTTGTTTGTTCATCAATTGGTGGTTCTATTTACGTAAAGGGGCAGAATTTCATAATCCATAATATATATTAGGTTAAGGTGACTTCTTGTTCTAGGATGTGGTTTAGCTCGACTAAACAGCTACCGCATCCTGTTCCTGCTTGAGTGAGAGTGGTTAAATGCGCTAGCTGGGTAATGTCATGTTGGCTAATAGCTCGGCATAAATCTTGGTAACCGACTTGCTTACATGCACAGATGAGTTTACCTCTGGACAGAGAGCCTAGCGGTAAATGAGAGAGTATGCTTAATGATATCTCACTGTTAATGGGGTGACTGAGCAAAGTTGCAAACCAGGCGCTTGACTCTTTAGCAAGCTTATTTGAAATCAAGTAGGCAAAATCAATGTGAGTGCCTGTGATATTCGCAAAGCGAAAATTAAATTGATTATCACTAAAAACTAATTGATTATGATGTGCTGCTGTATGAAAAGTATGCAGTTGCTGTTGTAGTTTAGCCGGGTTGAGTTGACTGGCAATATGATATAAATAGCCATTTTTGACGGTTTGCCTTACCCAGTAAGGGAATGTGGTCAAATTCGACTCTAACGCTGTGATTTTACTCTTTGTCAGTAGTAAAGCTTCACTTTGATGAGGAAAGCTCTGAATATCAACGGCAGTATGCTTAAATTCAGGTTGACCAGAGATGGCGTCCACATGTGCGTCGATGAGCTCGCAAACTTTTGCTTGGCTGGCAGAACTATTACTCCAATGTATGGGAGCGAAGACTTCTCCTCGTCGAGTTTGATCCGATATTGCGACTTTAACAATGCATTGCCCTAAAGGACTTGAGACTTGAACTAGGGAGTCATTTTGAATGGTTTTATTTTTTGCATCTATGGGATGAAGGTAAAGTGTGGGTTGAGCTTGATGAGCACTGAGTGTTACTGACAAGCCACTACGTGTCATGGTATGCCATTGATCTCGCAGTCTGCCAGTATTCAATATGAAAGGGTATTGTGGGTGAGTTTGCTGAACGGATGGCTGATATCTTAAAGCGATAAACTGTGCTTTTGTTGATGGAGTAAAGTAAATGCTTTGGGTAAATAGTCGTTCATTTCCAATGGAATCTTGTTGAGTGATCAATGGCCATTGTTGAGGGGTGAGTTGATCATATTCAAGGGGACTTAGTCCGCTTAATCCGCTTAAGTTCAATGCTCTTGATGTTCCCCCTTGATTTTTTAACCCTGTGAGTTGGGCGTACTCTTTGAAAATATCCGCTTCATGGCGATAATAAAAAGCATCTTCAAATCCCATATGTTTAGCCACTTGGCTGATTATCCACCAATCTGGTTTACCTTCGCCGGGGGTAGGTAATAGACGTCTCTGCCTTGTTATGCGCCTTTCTGAATTAGTGACTGTGCCTGATTTCTCAGCCCAGCCTTGAGCGGGGAATAACACATTGGCAGTTCGCGTCGTGTCGGTATCCTCAACACAGTCGGAGACTACGACAAAAGGGCACTTTTCGAGTGCTTGTTGTATCTTTCGGCTGTTGGGCAAACTCACAACAGGGTTGGTTGCCATGATCCAAATGGCTTTTATTTCGCCGCGTTCTAGTGCATCGAACATATCGACCGCTTTAAGGCCTGCTTGGCGTGTTAGTGTTGTTGTTTGCCAATAGTCGCTGATGATTTGATGATGCTCAGGGTGATTAAACTCCATGTGTGCGGCTAAGGTATTGGCAAGACCACCGACTTCTCTTCCCCCCATCGCGTTAGGCTGGCCTGTGATGGAAAAAGGGCAAGCGCCTGGACGGCCAATTTTTCCTGTGGCCAGATGGCAATTGATGATGGCATTTACTTTATCTGTACCATGACTGGATTGATTAATCCCTTGTGAATAGAGGGTCATGACTTTGTCAATGTTGGCAAATTTGTGGTAAAAAGCGGTTAAATCTGAGGGCGTAATGGACAGTAATGCCGCGAGTTTATTAAGACTTGGCGTATCTTGCTGTGCGCTAGAGAGTGCCTCATCAAAACCTTGGCAGTGCTTTTTGATGTATTGATTGTCAAGTTTTTGCTTGCTATTGAGATAGCAGAGTAATCCGTTAAACAGCGCAACGTCAGTACCGGGACGTATGGCTAAATGTAAATCGGCTATCTCACAGCTGGCGGTTTTTTGAGGATCGATGACAACCACATATAAATCGGGTTTTTGTTTTTTAGCGGCTTTAATACGCTGATAAAGAACAGGATGACACCAAGCTAAATTAGAGCCAGCAAGAATAATCATGTCTGTATGTTCAATATCTTGATAGCAACCCGGCACAATATCTTCGCCAAAGGCACGTTTATGGCCGCTTACGCTAGAAGACATACAGAGACGAGAGTTTGTATCGATGTTACCACTCCCTATGAAGCCTTTCATTAGTTTGTTGGCGACGTAATAGTCTTCTGTAAGCAGTTGCCCCGAAGCATAAAATGCGATGGCGTCAGGCCCATGCTCTTGGAGGACTTTATTAAATTGTTGAGCGACATGATTTAGTGCTTGTGGCCAACGAGTGATTTCTTTTTCGATGACAGGATGAAGTAACCGCCCTTTGTGAGTCACTGTTTCGCCTAATGCCAATCCCTTTGAGCATAATTTTCCATAGTTCGCGGGATGGGCTTCATCCCCTCTTATTTCTAGCTGACCTTGAGAATTTGTAGTCGCTTCTACACCACAACCCACTCCACAGTAAGCGCAAGTCGTTTTTATCCATGGACGATCCGCATTCGTGCTCATTGACTATCTCATTATTTCATTGATTGTTTTATTCAATAAGCAATGTTTGAACCAAATGAAAATATTCATCAGTAAATATTTATTTTTATTTTTAAATCAATGGTATGAGTTGGGTTTTCCTTGAAGTGAAAAAGAGCTCGTCTCTGTTATGGGCCATTAACTGGCTAGAGAGATGAATGGCTCACCACCTTAGCGCATGCTTGCACTTAATTGTTGCATTTTTGTATCTCTATTTGTGTCGAGAGCACTTTTAAGTGCAATCACTATTTTGCATTGACCATTTAATTATTTGTTTATAAATAATTTATTTTTTATTACACGCTCTTTTTCTTATTGGCATCAGCTTTGCTAAATACTAAGTCTAAGTCCAAATCTAAGTTTAGGTCTAGGTCCAAGTCTAAATATAAGTCTAAATCTAAATATTGAGCTGAAAGGAGGTGACGATGTTTAACAAAAGTGAGCATTCTAGTCGAGAAGTGGTGAGTTTAGCGGCGCGTTTTCTTGCTGGTAAACGTCTTCATGGTAAAGTCAGTTTAGTGGGAGCGGGACCGGGAGATCCTGATTTACTGACGGTGAAAGCACTTCGCTGTATTCAAAATAGTGACGTGATCGTGTATGACCGTTTAGTGAGTGATGCCATTCAAGGCTTATTTCCTGCCAAGACTCAGGCTCTTTATATGGGGAAAGCCAAAAATTGCCGCCGCTTTCCTCAACAAGATATTAATCAATTGCTCATTGATAAGGCCAAGTTGGGGTTAAATATTTGCCGATTAAAAGGAGGAGATGCCTTTGTTTTTGGTCGAGGTGGTGAGGAAGTAATAGCACTCAAACAGGCGGGGATTGCGGTGGAATTAATCCCTGGTATTACGGCTGGAGTAGGTTGCACTAGTTATGCAGGGATCCCCTTAACACATAGAGGGATAGCGCAAGCTTGCACGTTTATTACCGCGCATGCAGAGACAAGTCTCGATATTCATTGGCAAAGCCTCGCAAAACTTGAGCACACTTTAGTTTTTTATATGGGGATCACCAAAGCCGACTTTATTCAATATGGATTAATGGGGGCAGGGCTCGATCCTGTTACACCAGTGGCATTGATTGAAAATGGCTGTCATGACACTCAAAGAGTGGTTTCGGGTCAATTAGCTGAACTCAGTGAACTTGTTCAGCATCATAAAGTGCAGTCTCCTGCATTAATTGTTATCGGTAAAGTGGTCGGTCTAGCGCAACAGTTAGCGTGGTTTAATGCGGAAAATATTGATAGTGCAATATCACAATTTGCTTAATTTCAATAATAAAAACTTTTAGGGTCTGCAATGAATAAGTTAATGAGTGAATTATCGAATCATAAAGGTGTGTTAGTTGTTGGTAATGGCATGGTGGGGCATCGTTTCATCGATACCCTTATTCAATCTGATGAGAAACGTGATTTCTCAATAACCACTTTTTCAGAAGAACCTTTTTTAGCTTATGACAGAGTACAGTTAACGCAATACTTTAATGGTAAGACAAAGCAGGATTTAGCGTTAATCGACAGTGATTATTATCATCAACAAGGTATCGATTTTATCTTAAATGATAAGGTGATAAGTATTGATCCTACTATAAAAAAAATAGTGACTGCTGCCGGGCGTGAAGCGTATTACGACAAATTGGTGATCGCGACGGGATCCTACCCTTTTGTGCCGCCGATCCCTGGGAATAATCAAGCTCATTGTTTGGTATACCGTACTCTTGATGATTTAGATGCCATTCGGTCTTCGGCTAAAAAAAGTCAGGTGGGGGTTGTGATTGGTGGCGGTTTATTAGGGTTAGAGGCTGCCAATGCGTTAAAAAGTTTAGGTCTGGAAACCCATGTTGTCGAATTTGCTCCTCATTTGATGGCTGTGCAGCTTGATGAGGGAGGAGCTGCGCTACTGAAACGAAAAATTGCGGCTTTGGGAGTCGGGGTTCATACCGATAAAGCCACCACTGAAATCATAACAGGTGAAGATTATCGTTATCGATTAAATTTTGCCGACGGCACGCATGTTGAAACGGATATGGTGGTGTTTTCTGCAGGTATTCGCCCACAAGATGAACTCGCTCGTCAAGCGAAATTAGCCATAGGACAGCGTGGTGGCATTGTGATTAATGATCAATGTCAAACCAGCGATCCTGATATTTATGCCATCGGTGAATGTGCTTTATGGCAACAGCGTATTTTTGGTCTCGTGGCACCAGGCTATCACATGGCGAAAGTGGCTGCTGCGCATATTCTTGGACATGAAGCGGCTTTTACGGGAGCCGATATGAGTACCAAATTAAAACTATTGGGAGTGGATGTGGCCAGTATTGGGGATGCTCACGGTAAAACATCTGGCGCACAATCTTATACCTATCATGATGAAATTGAGCAAGTGTATAAGCGGCTCATTGTGTCTAGCGATAATAAAAAAATCTTAGGGGCAGTATTAGTCGGTGAGGTGAGTACTTATAGTCATCTATTACAATTTATGCTCAATGATATGGACTTACCTGACAATCCTGCGTCGTTGATTTTACCTTATTGTGAGGAAGAGTCGGCTTTAGGCTTAGGTGCTTTACCCGACCAATCCCAGGTGTGCTCTTGTTTCGATGTATCAAAAGCCTGCATTAAACAAGCGGTTGCTGAAGGCAATATCAGTTTATCGGAAGTCAAGGCTTGTACTAAAGCATCAACGGGGTGTGGTGGGTGTGCTGATCTGGTGAAGCAAGTTTTAGAGACGGAATTAGCCGTGTTGGGTCATGAGGTTGATACAAATCTTTGTGAACACTTTGCTTATACACGTCCTGAACTTGTTGATATTGTACGTATTAAAAAAATAAAAACCTTTGATGAGCTGTTAAACAGCCATGGCAGCGGATTGGGTTGTGAAGTCTGCAAGCCCACCATTGGTTCTATTTTAGCGTCTTTTTGGAATGAATATGTATTAGAGGAGCCTCATTTAGGCTTGCAAGATACCAATGACCGTTATTTAGGCAATATGCAAAAAGATGGAACTTATTCTGTTGTGCCCCGGATCCCAGGTGGGGAAATTACTCCTGATAAGCTCATATTCATAGGAGAAGTAGCCAAAGAATTTGACTTATATACCAAAATTACTGGTGGTCAACGTATTGATTTATTTGGTGCACAGCTACATGAATTGCCCCTTATTTGGCGCAAACTTGTCGATGCAGGATTTGAAACGGGGCAAGCTTATGGAAAATCGGTGCGAACAGTTAAAGCTTGTGTGGGGGAAACTTGGTGCCGATTTGGGATCAATGACAGTCTAGGTTTCGCTATTAATGTTGAGGATCGTTATAAAGGCTTACGTGCACCCAATAAGTTAAAGTTTGCGGTATCGGGTTGTACTCGTGAATGCGCAGAAGCGCAATCAAAAGATGTGGGCATGATAGCCACTGAAAGTGGTTGGAATTTGTATGTTGGAGGAAATGGCGGCATGCGTCCACGTCATGGTGATTTATTTGCAACAGATTTAGATGATAAGACACTTATTCAATATATTGATCGGTTTTTAATGTTTTATATTCGCAGTGCTGAAAAAGGTCAGCGGACATCCGTTTGGCTAGAAAATCTTGAAGGCGGACTTGCATACCTTAAACAAGTCATTATCGATGACAAGCTTGGTTTAGCGCATGAACTAGAAGCTGAGATGGCGTATAGCATTAGTCAATATCAATGTGAGTGGAAGACAACCTTAGAAAGCCCCGAAAAGTTAAAACGTTTTCAACACTTCATTAATAGCCAGCAAGGCGATCCTTACCTCATGTATGAAATGGAGCGCGATCAGCGTAAACCTCGTTCTCCAGAGCAGAAAATATCCATACTCGAAGTTGTCGATTAAATGTTAAAGAGGAAAGAAAATGAAAAAATGGATGTCGGTTTGCCAGCAGCATGATTTAAATCCAGGAGCTGGAATATGTGCTTTGCTTGGTGATGAGCAAGTGGCTGTATTTCAATGTCGTCATACTCAGCAACTCTATGCCGTGTCAAATTTCGATCCCATCGGCAAGGCTCATGTGATTTCAAGAGGGATTATGGGATCAGTAAAAGAGCAGGCGGTCGTTGCCTCTCCTTTATATAAGCAGCATTTTAATTTGAGCAGTGGGCGCTGTCTTCAAGCGCCTGATTGTCACCTTAAAACTTATTCTATTAGATTACAGGGAAGAGATGTTCAATTAGCGTATGGCTAATGAATATACCCGTGATACTTGAAGATGCATGTTTACAGACTCCCAAAGGGCTGGCCTCTTTATATGTAAAAGCAAGGCCTTTTATACTGCGTTATTGAACATCAGCTTAGAATGACTAGGCACGCTGTTCAAGCTAACCATCATGGATGATGGAAATGTCATTTATGCAGGAGCAATTAATGACCTTGTCTAAAAGGCTTTTAATTCCAGCTGAATCCTGCATCTTCAAGTATCACGGGAATAAGCCCAGTTTCGTTAAATAAGCCTTTTCGTTTCGTTTTAAATTTATTTTTTATATCAGTCATATTGCTGGTAGGTATTCGGCTGACCTTTTCATTGATAATAGGATCACCCAATGAGTCACGTAAATCGATTTAATTTATTTTCATTTAACGGAAAAATGAAAATACTTCATTTGAGTTGGATAGCTTTTTTTATCACATTCATGGTGTGGTTTAACTTTGTCCCTTTATTGCAATCGGTCAAATCGTCTTTAGGATTAACCCAAGCTGAAATTAAAACCTTATTAATTCTTAATGTGGCTTTTACTATTCCTGCCAGAGTGATCATTGGCATGTTAACAGACAAATACGGACCGAGGTTAGTGTATTCGGCGTTATTAGCGGTGAGTGCGATTCCCTGTTTTGTATTTGCTTTAGCTGATAATTTTATTCAGGCGGCTATTGCACGATTCTTTCTTGGTTTTATTGGTGCGGGATTTGTCATTGGCATACGTCTTGTGTCGGAATGGTTTCCTCATAATGAACTGGGGACTGCCGAAGGCATATATGGCGGCTGGGGAAATTTTGGCTCCGCTGCAGCGGCTTTTACCTTACCGACCTTAGCCCTGTTTTTAGGGGGAGAAAATGGCTGGCGTTACGCCATAGCGATAACGGGGCTGATGAGTTTAGTGTGTGCTGTTATCTTTTTTAGGCATGTCAGTGATACGCCTAAAGGCGCGACATATTTCAGGCCTAAAAACTTAACGGCCATGGAGGTCACCTCTAAAGGCGACTTCTTCTTATTGCTTATCATGAAATTGCCTATGTATGGCGCACTCGCTCTATTGGCATGGAAATTATCGCCCGCAGATGTGGCTATGCTGTCTTCTTGGGTGGTGAATAGTATTTATTTGAGCTTGCTGATTGTTTATTGTTATGACGTATCGTTAGTTTGGAAGGTGAATAAAACGATTTTTGAAAAACCTGTCCCTGAAATTCATCAATATAAATTTAAGCAGGTCGCGGTATTAAATGTGCTGTATTTTGCGACCTTTGGCTCGGAACTCGCGGTTATCTCTATGTTACCACTTTTCTTTGCCCAGACCTTTGAGCTGACCCCTGTGGTCGCTGGAATGGTGGCCTCTGCTTATGCATTTATGAATTTAATGTCTCGTCCTGGGGGAGGCTGGATTTCAGATAGGTTCGGTCGAAAACTCACATTATTGATTTTAACGGCGGGTCTTTCGCTCGGTTATTTTTTAATGGGGCAGGTGAATAGTGAGTGGCCTGTCGCTTTAGCTGTGGCTGCAGCCATGTTGTGTTCTTTTTTTGTGCAGTCTGGAGAAGGTGCGGTATTTGCAACAATTCCATTGATTAAACGAAGAATGACAGGGCAAATAGCAGGGATGACGGGGGCTTATGGAAATGTGGGTGCCGTGTGTTATTTAACGGTACTGTCTTTTGTTGATTACAGTACATTTTATTACGTGATAGCGATTACGGCATTATTGGGTTTTGTTGCGTTATTAGTGATGGAAGAACCATCAGGGCAAATTGCTGAAATCAATGAAGACGGTAGTGTCACCTTAATTGATGTTTCTCATTGAGGAAAGAATGAAGATCGCAGACTTAAATGGAGTGCTCCCTGATAGTGAAGTCCCCGCAGCTGTGGCTCGGCTAAAACCTAAGTTGAATGTGCGCTTTGGTGGCAAGTCTGCTGCAGGTGTAAAGGATAATAATCAAGATGCTTTCGCAGTCCAACATCCCAATCATTATCATGCTTTGGCGTATAAAGGGGTAACAGCTTGTATTGCTGATGGTGTCAGTTGCAGTGAGAACAGCCAACATGCGAGCCAGTTGAGCGTGACACAATTTATCATGGATTATTATGCCACGCCGGATACTTGGTCGGTGAAGCAGTCTGCCAGTCGAGTATTAAGATCGCTCAATGATTGGCTATATCATCACAGTACTTTAAGTGAATTAAGACATAATGGTTTTGTGACCACATTAAGTGCTGTCATTATCAAGTCAAATCGAGCGCATCTCTTTCATGTAGGAGACACTCGAATTTATCGCTTGAGAGAAGGGGAGTTATCATTGCTCACCCGTGATCATTGTCATCATTCATTTCATAAAGATCATTTTTTAACGCGAGCATTAGGGATGGATAGTCATGTAGACATTGATTATCAAACATTCAGTATTCGCCGTGATGATGTGTTTGTCTTAACCAGTGATGGCGTGCATCAATGGCTTAATGAGCTAGAGTTAATCGATTTATTGACGACAAAAGAGCAAAATGTAGAGTTAATTGCGGATAACATCCTCGAGCATGCAATGCAAAAAGGCAGTAATGATAACTTAACGTGTTTATTGTTAGCTGTGACTTCCTTGCCCCTTAGTGATATTGAAGAGTTAAACGAAAGAGCACGACATCAAGTTGTGCCTCCCGCTCTATCGGTTGGTCATTTGATTGATCAGTTTGAAGTTTTGAAGGTGCTGCATTCAGGCAGTCGAAGTCATGTGTATCTCGTGCAAGATATTACGAATAAGCAAGTCTTCATTGTTAAAGCGCCCTCATTGCATTACCAAGATGATGATGTCTATTTACAATCGTTTATGTGTGAGAAATGGGTTGGTTTAAGGGTTAACTCATTACATTTGATGCGCATATACCCGCAGCAGTCACGTTTCATGTATCATTTATGTGAGTATATAGAAGGTGGCACATTGAGGCAGTGGATGCATGAACACCCTAAACCGAGTTTATTAGAGGTCAGAGGGGTGCTTGCTGATATGGTCGTTTGTGTTCGAGCCTTACAAAGGTTAGGTGGGATCCATCGAGATTTAAAACCAGAAAATTTTGTTCTCAATACTCAACAAAAATGGGTATTAATAGATTATGGTGCAGTAAAAATCGATAGTCTTGAAGAAATGCAATACAACATAACGGACAATATCCCTCTGGGGGCATTAGAGTATATGTCTCCAGAGTATTTAAATACGCGAAATGCATTGCATCAGTCTGATATTTTTTCGATAGGAGTCATGATCTATGAAATATTGACTGAGCATTTACCGTATCAACATACTCGAACGGTGACACTTGATAAGCTGCCAATAAAGGATTGGCATTATATTTCTATTCGGCAATATCGTCCTGATATTCCACTTTGGGCAGATGCAGTGATCCGTAAAGCATGTCATCCCGATATTTATCAGCGATATCAGTCGATGTCAGAATTGATTACGGATTTTACAAGATCCCGCCCAACCTTTGTAGATAGAAAGGGTATGACCGCTTTCATAGAGGATAACTCGATGAGTCTATGGCGTATGAGCACATTTTTTCTTCTCTTTATATTAATACTTCAGGGCTTATATGTTATGAGCGAGTAGGATTAATGCGAATGTATTGCCGATGTTGATGTGTTCAATGTATCTTTCTTTTTAGCGTCATAGCGTTTCCATACTTTTTCATGAAAGTAAAAAACTATAGTATTAATAGCAGGCTCAACTAACGCGACGGCACCACCGACTAATAAGCTACCTGTCAGCAAATAGGTAACAGTAAACGCAACGCTAAAATGAAGTGCAGCAAATGTCAGTGTTTTAGTCATACAAGCCTCAAACGTCGAATTGATTAATTATCAAATGATAACAGTTATCATTTGCATTTGAAAGCGTTGACTAGAACTTTTTGTTCTTTATTTGAACGGAATGTAGAGGTTTAGTTATATATGAGAGTAATTATAGAGCCTTTGCTAGCGGTTATTGCCAGCAAAGGGTTAGGACTTCTGATGATGTGAATTAATTTTGTAGTTCTTTGCAAATATATTCTTGGCTTTCTTTACTAAAACTACTGCTTTGCGGCGCGCTAGGTGCGCAATATTCATCAACAAATTGCTTTATTTTTTCTTTAGATTGAGTGAGTAAATCAAATGCTTGTTTTTCTGTATCAGATAATTTTGCGTCAATAGTGGTTTTGAGTGACTGAGCTTTGGCTTCTAATGAATCCATTTGAGTATCGGTGGCTTTATCTAGTTTATCTTTTGTTGACTCAACAAATGATTGTGCACCATCCATAGGCTTTTGGACATTGCCACTTTTAGTGTATAAGTAATATGCTAGGGCAACTAATATTGCCAAGATGATCCAGTTTCTCATATTTAAGTCCTATCAAAGTGAATAAGTTGTGTTATAAGAATTATAATAGACCAGTTTTCTGGCAATGTTAAAGCTGTAAGGCTGTAAAATGAACGCAGAAAAAAACCAAAAAGATTACTCAAAAGAAAAGCGTATTAAGATCCATCAACCCGATCCTGCTAAAGCGGATCGGTTTAATCCCAGAAATAGAATATATGTCAGGGCTGTATCGGGTTTATGGACGACATTACGACGCCGACTCGGCTGGATAGCCATGCTCATTTTTTTAGTTATTCCTTGGATCCCATGGGGAAACAGACAAGCTGTTTTATTTGATTTAGCTGAGCAAAAGTTTCATATATTTGGTCTCACCATCTGGCCTCAAGATCTGACCTTATTAGCGGCTTTATTAACGATAGCGGCTTTTGGGTTATTTTTTGTGACAACGTACCTCGGGCGTGTATGGTGTGGTTATACATGTCCACAAACAGTTTGGACCTTTATCTTTATTTGGTTTGAAGAGAAGCTGGAAGGGACTAGACATAAGCGGATTAAACTAGACCAGTTACCTTGGAGTGTGAATAAAATTTGGCGTAAAAGCGCAAAGCATACAGCATGGTTAGTCGTATCTTTATTTACCGCAACCACTTTTATTTCTTATTTTATACCTGCCAATGAGCTATACGTTGACTTATTTAGCTTAAATGAAACGGGGTTAATCTACTTTTGGGTGGTTTTTTTCGCTTTGGCAACTTATGGCAATGCAGGTTGGATGCGAGAAATCATGTGCATTCATATTTGTCCTTATGCTCGGTTCCAAGCGGTAATGTTTGATAGAAATACCTATATAGTGGGATACGATAGTCAGCGTGGAGAAAATCGAGGACCTCGATCTCGCAAGTCTGATCCTAAGGAGCAAGGTTTAGGTGATTGCATTGATTGTGATTTATGTGTGCAGGTTTGTCCTACGGGGATAGATATTCGCAATGGGCTTCAATATGAATGTATTAATTGTGGTGCTTGTATTGATGCTTGTGACAATACGATGTCGCATATGGGATACGCTAAAGGATTAATTAGTTACACCACGGAAAATAAATTAAATAGAGTAAAGGAAAAAGTATTAAGGCCTAAGTTAGTCGGTTATGGTGCGATGCTCTCCATTATGACATTAGTCTTTATATATGCTTGTATGAACATTGCGCCGATGCGATTAGATGTTATACGAGATCGTAATCAACTCTATCGAGAAAATATTGATGGTTTAATTGAGAATACTTTTACCTTAAAGATCTTCAATAAAACTGAATCTTCTCATCAATATGAAATGAGAGTAGAAGGCTTACCGAATTATCAATGGATTGGACCTAAGCAAGTGACTTTGATACCCGGTGAAGTGCTGAGTGTACCGATTAGTTTAGCTGTTGACCCTGTAGCGCTAAATAAAAGTGTAACGGATATTACTTTTAGTGTGAGTAGTCAGGATAATAAGGTAGAAGCCACACAAGATTCTCGCTTCTTTAGTCAATAAATAAAGGCGAGTGACAGTTAAAAAGGGCCCAAAGAACGCATTTGTGCCCTTTTTTTATACGTTTAGCTGGCTTTGTGTTCACTTAAAGGGTTTCTTTAAATTAAATACAAAAAAGCCCTTGCGCTCATTTCAAATCTCCCTATAATGCGCACCCACTGACACGGCAAAGCAGGTTACTAAGCGATTAGTAAACAGCAGCGGTGACAAACGTTTCAAGTAGTTAACGTGGCTCGATGAGATAAGAAATTAATCATTGAAAAACTTCTTAAAAAAACACTTGACGCACACGAGGAAATGCGTAG
>NZ_CANLKR010000063.1 GCF_947491715.1 uncultured Shewanella sp.
AAGGCAATAAGCATTCTTTCAATAATGCGCCTTGAATTAAGCCTTTTTACGGGCTCTGAAAACATGCACTTTCAAGTAGTTTGGGTATAAAGCCCTTATTCAGCACAAAATTGATGAATATCTTCTAATGTTTGCCTTTTCGTCTCATGAATACAACACAAAATAAGCACCACAGACAATAAAGTAAACACACAATATAAACTGTAAGTTTGTGCTAAGCCTAATTCTGTCAGTAAAAAAGGAAAACTTCTTATCATCGCAAAATGCACTAACCAGAGCGTACAGCCACTCAATGCCATGCCCAAACCGCGTATTCTTTGTGGAAACATTTCAACAAGTAATGTCCAAATGACGGGTCCCCAAGATAAGCTAAAAAAGAACACATACACATTAGCAGATATTAACGCTAACCAATCATATGCCCCTAAATTTAACTCGCCATTCAAACCAAATTCTGCATTAGCAAATGCATAAACAATCAGGCCCAATGTTAATGTCATGCCCATTGACCCCATAATAAGAAACGGTTTTCGTCCACATTTATCAATAAAAACAAGTGTCAAACAACAACCCGCTATGCTCACCATCCCTGTGATAATATTGATCAATAACGTATCAGCTTCAGAAAAGCCAACACCTTGCCATAAAACAGCACCGTAATAATAAATCACATTAATGCCCATTAACTGCTGAAGTGCAGCCAAGGTTAAAGCTAACCAAAGTACATTTTTCATTTTTTTACGACCAGTTTGTAATACATCAGTCCAAATGGGCTGATTTATTAAAGGTAAAGTCGATTTAAGCTTAGTCACAACACTGGCCGCTTTTGTTTGACCATGAAGCTTGATAAGCACTTCATGAGCCGCTCTTTGATTACCAATTGCAGCGAGAAAACGGGGACTCTCAGGAATAAAAAATAATAAAAAAAGGAATAAAAAAGCAGGAAGCAGTTCAATCCAAAACATCCAACGCCACGCCTCTGCGTCAAGCCAAAGAAGTTCCGTCGATTTGCCCGCTATATTCAACAGCAAATCATTACTCAAACTCGCAAACAAAAGTCCCAATAAAATAGCCATGTACTGCAAGCTTATTAAGGTCCCTCTATATCGAGAAGGCGCAATTTCAGCAATATAAATAGGAGTGATAACAGACAAAATACCTATGGCGACTCCGCCTAACATGCGGTATAGAATAAAGCCAATAGAAGCATCAGTGATCCCAGCCCCCCATGCACTGATCACTAAAAAATTAGCCGCAACAATTAACATAGATCGCCGGCCTAAACGATCGACAAACAAGCCCGATGATAATGCCCCTACCGCTCCACCAAGTAAAATAGCTGTAACATTGAATCCACTGGCAATATGGTTATTGTCAAAAACAGAATACAAGCCATCAAACGTACCATTGATAACGCCTGTATCAAACCCAACTAAAAAGCCGCCTAATGAACTAATGAGACATACAAAAATAACAAAAATTAAATTTCCACTACGATGAAAAGAATGATTAGTGCTTATTTGAGTGCTGTGCTTGTGAACTGCGCTAAGTTGATCCACATTCACACTCCTTTGATTGACACTTAATAAATAACAAAAGAGAAAATTTTACCTTAACTCTGTGACGATTTAATTGAAAACTTAATCTTTCCAGATAAATGACTTAAATCGCATCACAAATAAAACTAAAGTTAACTAAATAAACACATAAGACACAAATAAAACCAACTAAAGTTAAACAGCCCCTAATCAATAACAAGGCTAAATTGAACATCAATACCACCGTATTTCAGGTGGTATTGATTGACTTGAAGCTTAAGTCAATTAATAAAAATAGTCGACTTGTTCACTAAGCTCCGTCGATAACTGCTGTAGATTCTCTGCATTTTTTGCCGTTTTAGCCGCAATATCTTGGCTATCTTGATTTAACCGACTTATTTCTGTTGCATTGACTGCCACTTCTTGAGTCACTTGTGCTTGTTCCTCGGCTGTGGCAGCAATCACTTCTGATTTACAGGCAATATCGGTAACTTGATCGGTAATTTGATCTAACGCCACCCCCGCTTGTTGAGCTTGCTCTGTGACTTTTTTCCCTTTTATTTGGCTTTCTGACATCAAGGTCACTGCACTGGTCGTATAATCCCTTAGCTGAGCAATAATCGTCACCACTTCTTTCACTGAACCTTGAGTACGATGAGCTAATGTTCTCACCTCATCAGCAACAACAGCAAAGCCTCGACCTTGCTCTCCAGCTCTTGCCGCTTCTATCGCCGCATTCAAAGCTAACAAATTAGTTTGTTCCGCCACTTCATCAATCATACGCGTCACTGCTTGAATATTCTCACTTTGACGACTCACCATATCAATAGCTTCCGCAGATTGACGTAATTGCATGTTTAAATCGGCAATGTCACTTCTCACTTCTTTGACCAATTGAGAACCAGACAAACTCACTTCATTGGCAGAACGAACACTCACAGCAATACTTTCAACTTGCTCAGCAACAGATTGCGCCGATGAAGCCATTTGTTCAATAGCCGTCACGACTAATTCCACCTGTTGATGTTGTACATCAGATTGCAACAAACTCTCTTTGGCATCAGCTGCAACATGCTCAGCACGAGTTTGAACTTGCAGACTTGCTTCTCGAATATTAGACACTAAGCCATTAAACTTAAGAGCCATTACATGAAAACCATGGGTGAGTTGCTTTATCTCATTATTTGAGTTGCTTTCTACTTCTGGAATCCTCAAGCTCACTTGCCCTTGGCTGAGTTGATCCATATAACCGGTTAAATTTTGTAAAGGTCCTGTCATTCGATAAAGAAAAATACTCAGCAAGATAAAAATAATCAGGGTAACAACACCCGATACCCCCATCACCAACATGAGTAAATGATTACTCCCTTTAGTGACTTCTTCAATATAAGAGCCCCCAATCAAGGTCCAATCCCAACCAGGTACTTGGGTATAAACAGCGTACTTCTCTTTAGCTTCGCCTTTGATATTTTCAAAATAGCGGATCACACCGTTTTCATTACTCACTATTTCTGAAAAAACTTTCTCACCATCACTGTCTTTGAGATCCAAAATGGACTCACCTTGACGTTTCTTTTGTGGATGATAAAGATATTCACCTAAATAATCAGCATGATGATTAACAACTATGGTATAGCCACTATCACCCCAGCCTAATAGAGCAAGATTAGCAAAAATAGTTTCCGATGCATCCTCAATAGGTAATGCCACCGCTGACACCCCTCTGATCCGGTGAAACTCATCCTTTATTGGTGAATAATAACTAATATACTCTCGACCAAACAAACGCACTTTATCATAATAAATTTGCCCATTAATCAACTTAGTATAAGCGGGATGTCCTTGCCCTAATATGGCACCAGACGCCCTATGATTCGAGTCTGTTTTTAATGTCGTGGCCACTCTGACAAATTCATTACCAGATGCCAAAAAAATCGTGGCGGTGACGTCAGTATCATGAGTAAAGCGATCAACGATACTGGTATTACCCACAATAGACTGCCCATCAATAAAGGCATTGTTGACCTTTTTACCTTCATATATGACATCATCATTTGAGAAAGTCAGCCCATGTAAATATCCTGATCTAAAGGTGGCTTCTAAATCTTTTGCCACGTCAATATAGCTAACAAATTGGCTGGCAATAGTATCAGATAGCACACTTAATTTAGATTGATGTTCTTTTAACGTTTGTTGCATCAATAGTGCCGATGCTTGTTGATACACAACAATGGCAATCGACACACACGCCATGATCAAAAACAAACTCATTGCTAACCGTAACTGAAAACGAATACTTTGATTTTTTATCTTATTCCACATGTTCCATTTACAGAGAAAAGCCCCTTTCTCTGCCTCACACCTATTTAATGCTGCGGATTATGTATTCGAAACATATGACTGTAAACTCAGCTATTTAGCGTATACGCCCCCAAAAACAGCAACAATCTTGCTAGAAAGCGTGAGCAGTGTCGTTAAAAAAGCAATAAAATAAGATATTTCAAGAGCAATATTAACTCAACCTAATATTCAAGTAAGCCCCGTATAATAAGGTATCCACTCACTAATAGCATGTTCTTGAAAATAGAAACACAACAAAAACGATTAATATCAGGAACGCCCAGTAGTGATAAAGGGCACCAACACAAATTAGACTTATGTCTAGACACCGATTCAGCCAGTTCACTATGAGTAACGCTATGCATAAAAAAAATAAAAGCGGCCATCAGGCCGCTTTTATCAAAATATCGATTGAAACTCTAATGCTCACTCAAACCATTAATCCTCAGCAATAGGTTCACGCCGCTTACCACTGTATAACCAACGATAAATGGTCGGTAACACTAATAAGGTTAATGCTGTCGCAGTAAACAATCCTCCAATAATCACCACCGCAAGCGGTTTTTGAATTTCACTTCCCGTGCCGTTAGATAACAGAATAGGAATGAGTCCTAATGAAGAGGTTAATGCCGTCATCAATACAGGGCGTAGGCGTCCAACAGTTCCTTCATACACAGCTTCATATAAGGTTTCATCGGTTTCATATTCAAGCCCTCGTCGTCGCTGGTTAATCGAATCAACCAAAACCACTCCGTTAAGCACTGCTACTCCAAAGAGGGTAATAAAACCAATGGAGCTAGGCACAGACAAATAGGTTCCACTGATATATAACGCCACAATGCCACCAATTAACGCCAAAGGAACATTCGCCATAATCAAGGCCACTTGCTTTAATGAACCAAAAGAGAAAAATAACAGTAAGGCAATTAAACCGATTGAAATAGGAACAACAACCATTAATTTCGCTTGAGCACGGAGCTGGCTTTCATATTGTCCTCCCACCACCACGGTATAACCCGGCTTCAGATCCAGCTTAGGCACTAAGGCATAAATATCTTTTACCACCGACCCCATATCTCGGCCCGATACGTTCGCTAACACCACCACCCTTCTTTGTACGTCATCACGACGAATATTGGGAGGCGCCATTTCCACAGTAACATCAGCCACTTCGGCAAGGCGAATCGTAGAACCTTTAGGTCCACTGAGTAGTAAGTTGCTGATAGCATTTGGAGAATTACGATATTTTTCAGCTAAACGCACATTAACATTATAACGCGCATTGCCATCTAATACCTGCCCTGCATTAACACTACCAATACTATCACTCACCACTTTAAGCACTTGATCGGCACTGATCCCGTAACGCGCTAAGGCATCACGTTTTGGTCTAACCACTAACTGCGCTTCACCACTGACCTGTTCTAAAGACACATCAACAGCACCTGGCACTGAAGCAACCAAATCGGTAAAGTCTTTTCCTTTATTAGCAAGTTCAGTGAGATCTGGACCAAATATTTTAATCGCCAGTTGGGCTTTCACCCCAGACAATAACTCATCCACGCGAGTAGCAATAGGTTGTGAAAAGTTAAACAGCAAACCAGGATAAACGCTTAGCTTTTTCTGCATTTGCCTTTGAAGTTCAATACGGGACTTAGCCGTAGTCCACTCCTCAATCGGTTTAAGACCAACATAAATTTCCACATTGCTCATGGCCTCTGGATCGCCGCCGAGCTCCGCTGCACCAATACGGCTAAGAGCATAGGTTACTTCAGGAAATTCAAGCAGTAAATTTTCTAATTTAGAGGCAACAGCTAACGATGTATCCAAACTGGATGTCGGTGCTAATGTCACCCTTAAATTGATTGTTCCCTCTTCAAGTTCAGGCACAAATTCAGTCCCTAACTTAGGCAATAACATTATGCTACCAACAAACAATAACACCGCAGCAATCACCACCCCTTTTGGTCTTGCCATAACAAATGTGAGTAGCTTACGGTAAGCATTATCAATGGGAGTTAATATCACACTCTCTTTCATAGTAACGCCACGCTTAAAGAGATAGACAGCTATAGCAGGCACAACCAAGAGGGCCGATAATAACGAACCTAACATGGCCAATATAATACTGATGGCCATAGGTTGGAATAACTTACCTTCTACACCTTCCAGTGCAAATAGAGGCGCAAAAACAACAATAATAATCGCGGTGGCAAAGAAGATAGGGCTACACACTTCTTTTGCTGCGAGTAACACTCGCATTGTGATCCCTTCACTGCCTCCAGCAAGACTGGCATCTTCATCTGCATGATGAGGGTCAAATTCACCGTCAGAACGCTCTCGAGCTTCCGATAAGTGTCGCCTATCCGGTTGTGTTAAATGTTTAAAAATATTCTCAACCATCACCACAGATCCATCGACTAACATACCGATGGCCACCGCGAGCCCTCCTAATGACATCAAGTTTGCCGACATGCCATAAAATGACATGATCAGTAAAGCCAATCCCACAGAAATAGGAATGGAAATTAATACGAGTAATGTGGCCCGGATGTTCACCAAGAATAGAGCCAAAATAATGATAATGAAAATAAAGGCCATCACTAAGGCTTCGATTACGGTTTGCACCGCTTTATTCACTAGCTCAGCTTGATCATAATACACATCAAACTGTACCCCTTCTGGTAACGCTTGTTTCACTAAAGCAATTCGGTTCTCAACATCATTAATGGTTTCTTTAGTATTGGCGCCTACACGTTTAAGGACAATACCCGCAACCACTTCACCAAGATTAACCGGTTTACCCGTTTCATCTCGTTCAGCCATGCTCACCGCACCTACACGAATTTCAGTTCCAAACCCAACTGTCGCCAAGTCGCTGATATAAACTGGCGTACCATCCACTTCAGTAACGGGAATTTCTCGAATCGCTTTTAAGCCTGGTTTACCCGGCGGTAATAAACCATATCCTCGCACAACCAATTGCTCTTGACCTTGCTCCATGTACCAACCACCGGTATTGCGGTTGTTACTCTCAAGCGCATCAGTGACCTGTTTCATCGTCAAACCATAGCTGCGCATCTTATTAGGATCCACTTTAACTTGATACTGAAGCACCTCACCACCAAAAGATAAAATATCAGTGACACCACCTGCTGGCATTAAAATCAGTTTAATCAGGTAGTCATTGAGACTACGCAGCTCAGCAGTGCTGATATCAGAACCGGGTTTGGGCCGTAAAACATACTGAAAAATTTGTCCTAATCCCGTACTATTTGGCCCCATTTGAGGAATACCCACGCCTGGCGGGATCATGCTCTTAGCCGCTTGCAATTGCTCTAAAACCAGCTGACGAGCAAAATAAATATCGGTTGATTCTGAAAATATCACAGTCACAACAGACAAACCCGTTCGCGATAATGACCGTACTTGTGTCACTCCAGGTAACGCATACATTGCCGATTCAACAGGGTAACTAATGAGCTTTTCAACTTCTTCGGCGGCCAGACCCGCCGCTTGAGTATTGATTGTCACCTGAACATTGGTCACATCCGGAAAGGCATCTAAATTAAGCTTTGGTAACATAATAATGCAGCCAATCACCAAGCCAAACAAACTTAAGATCACCATCAGGCGATTACGCACCGCCCCATCAATTAACTTCTGTAGCATAATAGAAACCCTTAATGACCGTCAGCGTCAAAACCTGTCTTAGAACGTTCAGAAGCGAGGAAAAATGCCCCTGAAATTACGACATTTGAATTAGGCTTAATGCCTCTGATCAAATTCATGCCTCTTTGACTTTCAATGAGTTTAATCTCATGTGACACGAACCCTTCAGGCTCTTCGGTATAAACTTGCCAATCCCCGTCATTGCTGCGAGTCAATGCCGAATCAGGCACAACAATACCGCCTTCCTTAGCATCAGGTAGGTAAATCTCAGCAAATTGACCAGCATGTAATTCATGACCTTTATTATCAAAACTGAGAACCACTTTTTCGGTTCGTGTCTGACTATTAAACTCATGAGAGCGGCCAATAATTTTCGCCTCTACGGTTTGATTACCCACTTTTACCATGGCAACATTTCCAACATTCACTCCTTCAGCTTGTGCAGGCGTCAGCTGCGCATCGACCCAAAGGTAAGATTCATCGGTGAGTTGCATCAAAGGTGTGCCACCCACAATCACTTGACCTAACTCAGCAATATCTTGCTGCACTCGACCATTTATTGGTGCTAAAAGTTGATAACTTCCAATTATGTTTGGATTTTTCTCAAGGTTAGTAATTTGTTCATCAGTCATTTGTAATGCTTGTAAAGTCGCGCGAGCTAACTCAGCAGAGACTTGAGATTGTAATCGACGACTGGCACTGACCGCATTTTTACTCATGCGTTTAATACGATTCCAATCTGCTGCTGCAGTGACATAAGTCGATTGCGCTTGAGCAACAGCAAAGCCACCTAAAGTCAAAAGCGGATCGCCTTTTACGACTTCTTGACCGGGCAATACATGACGCTTTTCCACTAAGACTTCAAGCTGCGGTGCCAGCACGACTGTGCGATTTCTATCTACCACTAAACTTGCTGTCGCCACCGCCTCTAAACTAAACGTCTGCTCAGCTAATTTCACAACTTCAATACCCGCCATCTTTCGCTGGGCAGGCGTTAACTGTACAGGCTCTAAACCATGTTCAGCTTCACTATCGAGACCCGTTTTGCTCTGGCTCACTTGCGGGGTAACTGGGCTTGATTGCACAGCGTTGGACTGCTCGCTATCGGCTGCCATGACAGGAAAGGTCATCAAGCCCCCTAAATTCAACATCAGCCCTAAACTAACGATTTTACTTAATCCACTTAATTTAATAGGGTTTCGCATCGGTCTCATATCGGACATATTTTGTATATTGGCTTGAGTATTCATATTCATCTTATTGTTAACATCAAAAGAGTGTTTCATGGTCAATTCATTCCTATTTACTCGCAGAATCTGGAAGTTGCTGATCAATAAAGCGTTCTAATTGTCCACTTTCTCCCATCCATCCTAACCAAATTTGATATAAAGCCCCTTCGAGCGTTAAGCCTGCCGTATAGCTACTGGTCAATTGGCGTTGCCCTTGCAAATAATCACTGGTACTGATATCACCTGTTTTCCATTGTTGACTAATGGATATGGCCGCATCTCGCGCTGAGCTTTGCACTACGTCACGCCAATCGACATAACGCTCCATCAACCTGGGTAAACTACGTTCAAATTGTTTCTGTTGTTGAGTGAGCACGCGCTCTTTGCCTAAATATACTTGCTCAGACACAGCAATTTTTTGGCTAGCCACTGCTAAGTTTTTACTGTAATTGTTGCGAATTTGCAGAGGCACTGACACACCCACCCCGACTAAGCTACCATTCCCTTCACGACCCGCTGTTAAGCTTAATGTTGGATCGGCTGCGGTTTGCGCTTTCACTTGATCAACACCTAGTTTTGCTAACATGACTTGTTGATATGCACTTTTTAACGCTGGAAGATCGGGCGTCACTTCAGTCACACTGGCGCTGGCAGACAGCGCATCGACAAAATCTTCAAAAGGTAATGCAACATCGCCAAATAACGCCAACACTTTACCGTCAGCAGCAAGTGAAGCTTGTTCTGCCATAGCAAAATTTGCTGCATTATTAGCAAGATCTAATTCCATCATTTTGACTTCAACATTAGACAGATCGCCCGTTTGCAAACGCTGCTTAGCAATCGCTAGCTGTGCTTTAGCAAGCTTGTATTGTTGCTGTTGGAATTTAAGTTTTTTCTTGGCGAGGTTTTGAGTCGCTAAAGCCTGTAAACGCGTAGACAGCATTTGGTTACGCTCAAGGGTAATACTTGACAATAATACCTCGGCTTGAAGTTGAGCCATTCGTGTGGCTGCCCCGCGTTTATCACCCCAATCGATCGTTTGATTCAAGCCCAAACTGTATTGAGTATCGAGTCCATTTTGATAATTAGCGCCCACTTCAGGGTTATACACAGCCTTATCCGCCGCCTGAATGCTCAATTTCGCTTCTTGTTGTCGCGCAATTTGAGCCTGAACTTCAGGTAACGCATTAAAACGTTGCATCACCTTAGGTAACCATTCACTCAATCCCTTGACGTTTGCTGTGGGATCGATACTGGGACTGACTTGTTTTGCAGATAAAATATTATCCTCAGCTGCTAGCACTGGAACACTAAACGCATTCGTTGCCAAATACCCCATCAACAAACTTGAAATTAAGGTTTTTTTCATCTCGCATCCTATAATTAAATGTAAATCCGTTATCCCAGCCTGGCTTCCATCTTGAAAAATGAAACGTAACAGGAATATCTTTAACGGATGAGGTGATAAGCGACATCATAAGCTGACGACGATAACGTGAAACATATCGACGTAGCACAGCTCAACAAACTCAATGATGCCAAGTTAAATGATCATGATGTATAGGCAGGTAAAGTCGAACCCTTGCTACACTATCTGACGCCTTGAAAACAATCACTCAACTTAAGAAAGTGAGATTATTGGAGGCTTAGCATGCAATAAAATAGCAGGAGGTAAATATTGGAGATTTTGTGTATTCGCTGGGACAATAAAGAAATGAGGAACCAGAAATTTCAACGTTGAGGTAAAAATAATGTGCCCACCATGGCACTTACATTCATCACATAAATCTGTATTTTTATCAAATTTGTCGACATCGAGTCCATATTGCTCACATGCCGACATTGAATATTGACTCGCTTGGGGAGTATTCCTAGTATTCGTTATAACTTGTTTATCAAAAGAGGGATATATTGAAGCATAAGTTGAGGAATAACTTGATAATAAGAATGTTCGTTGATTAATTGGTTTGTTATTAAGATCAATATCTACATCACTAGGTTCATTATCATTTAACTCACTCTGTACCAGTACATTATCCCTATGAAGTGCATTTGCCTCTACTGTGCCCACAAATAATTGCAGTAGCACAATAGCAAATAACACCCTTACTATGGAGTAAATACCTTGATACTGGAATAAACGCAAAAAAACACCTTCAATATTTCATTGAGCTTTCATAACGGATAAATGTCATTGTATATAAAAGTTCATCTTTAGCAATGTTTAGCTTAATGTATGTTAACCAATTGTACCAACAAAACCTTGGCCTTTTTAAAGCTAGTCAAAAATACAATATTTAGCATAATCAGCAGCTTCATTAACAGTCCAATCGCCGGATGGCTTATTACTCATCTGTTTGCACCAATCTTCACTTCCCACTTTAGGAGTACAAGCAACCAAAACAAAACTTAATAATACAGCAGTAAAAACAATAACGCGTTTAAATACAGACATCCAATTTCCTTTCAATTTTCAAAGAAAAATAACCTTTAGTCATTATGAGAACTAGCATTATTTTTCTGTGACGACCAATAAATTACCATTTAATAAAATGTGCTGGCTCATTGATTTTATTGAGACAAGCATAAAAATAGATACTAGCAAATAATTTTCGATTAAAAAAATAAAACAATAAGTTAAGCTCAAATTGAATACTTAGTTTAAACAAACTATTTTACAAAAAAATATATACTTACAGTTTATGCTTTGAATAAGCACATAGAGCTAAAAGAAGATACAAAAAAAATACAAAAGTATTAATATCAACAAAATTAAATAACATAAAAGTCAAAATATGAAGTACAGCACCTCAAAAAATGTTTTCCCCCTATTTAATCACACTGTCATTCCTTCAACTGCGCTCTTGTGCACAAAAAACATAAAAAAATGCTATGATATCACCACTATCCGACCCACTAAACTTAACAATGATAAAGATATCTAACTCAGTACACATTGCAGAGCATGAAATTGAATGGCAATTCATTCGCTCCAGCGGTGCAGGGGGTCAGCACCTAAATAAAGTATCCACTGCCGCTCAATTAATCTTCGACATAAAAGCATCATCCTTACCCTTATTTTATCAGCAAGTCCTTCTCAAAAAAGCGGATCATCGCATAAGTAAAAGCGGAAAGATCATTATAAAATGCCAGCAAAGTCGCAGCCAAGACTCAAACCGTCAAACGGCGCTTATCCAATTTATCGAGCTCGTTTCCAGTGCTGGAAAAACACAAAAAAAACGCATAGCCACCAAGCCAACAAAAAATAGCCAACAGCGCCGTATCACAGCAAAGAAGCAAAAAGGGCTCACCAAGAATCTTAGACAAAAGAAAACAGACTATTGAGGCCATCATCGCATCAATTTAACCGCTAGTACTCGACAAGTTCCCTGTTATTTGCTGAAATCAAGGGTATCTAATTATCCTGCTATTAAAAGGCTGTCCCAATGGTGACGCAACATAAGATTCTATTAGTCAATGGACCTAACTTAAACCTATTAGGAAAACGAGAACCTGGACACTACGGTCACTTCACGCTTAATCAGATTGTGAACGAACTCACTAAAGAAGCATTATCAAATCATATAGAAATAGAACACATTCAATCCAATGCTGAGCATGAACTAATCGATGCCATTCATAACACCACAGCAGAGTTTGTCATCATCAACCCTGCCGCTTTTACTCATACTAGCATTGCACTAAGAGATGCCTTACTAGGTGTCGCCCTTCCTTTTATTGAAGTGCATCTCTCCAATGTACACAGTAGAGAACCTTTTAGACATCATTCTTATTTTTCAGATAAAGCTATCGGTGTAATTTGTGGTCTTGGCGCCCAAGGATATTACTTTGCCCTCCAGTCTGCAGTAGCCCACCTGCAAAATGAAAAGTAACCTCGCTTTTAAGGAAACTGGCTATGATAATGATCACAGGGGCAAGCAGTGGCTTAGGCGCAGAGCTCGCAAACCAATTTGCCAAAGATAATGAACATTTATTCTTAACGGGAAGAAACACCCAACGTCTTGAACAGGTTGCAGCCCAGCTTAATACTCAACAAGCCGTCCATACTTATGCTGCTGATTTGTCCAATGAGGAGGATATTCATCAACTATTTGATGCACTGCCTTGCGTGCCGACCCACCTCATTCACTGTGCGGGAAGTGGTCTTTTTGGGCCCATAGAAACACAAGAATCCACTAAGATTAAACAGCTTATTGATAATAATGTCACAGCATGTATTTATGTCATACAAGAAGCGGTTAAACGCTTTAAAGACAAGTCCCTTACTCTGGTTGTTGTCATGTCCAGTGCAGCCCATACCGCCAAAGCAAATGAATCCACATATTGTGCCGCAAAATGGGCAGTCAAAGGCTTTATCAGTGCATTAAAGATAGAGCTAAAAACCAGCCCAATCAAAATAGTTGCTGTCTATCCTGGTGGAATGAATACTCATTTTTGGTCAACAAGCGGAACAAACCAAGAAACAAGCACTTTCATGCAAGCAAGCGAAGCTGCAATCATGCTTAAACAAGCTTTATTAAGCACAGAAAAAGGTTATATCTCTGAGATTAGTATTGATCGCGGCTAGAAAACAAACAATGGAATGAAAGCCCAGCTTCATTCCATCGCTATAAAAATCACAGTCTTTATATTGTAGAGTCATTCAAAAAATCAAGGTAATCATCAATCACACTACACATGTTCAAACTTGGGTTTTGCTCACACATCTCCTGCATATCAGTATCAGCTTCACCAATATCGGCTATCCACACACCATCAACTTGCTGATAGTTAATCCACATGTGGGCTGTAACATTAGCATTATTCTTAAGCTGTATTAGGGTATCTAGCTCAACTTTATTGCGTGGCGTCGCAAAAACATATTCGCCATCGCCTATCGCTGTACAAGCACCTTCGGCATCACTAAAATTAACAAGCTCATCGGTTAAAGCCCATTCACCGGATATTCGCTCAGCACTGTCATCAACCAACTTTCGACAAGCTGCAATATAAGTTTCCGTACAAACAACATCATGAAAACGATCACTACTCCCCCCTAACATCGCACAACTTCCTGTGCCATCAGGCTCTAAGCTATTAGCATCCCAACTCCAAACTAAATCTTCAGCCGAAACGGGATATTCACCATCGGCTTTCCAAGATGATCCATTAGCCCCAAACCCATAAGTTTCAAAAATATTCAAGCCTGCACTTAGATAACTTGTAACAGTACTTGGGCGTAGCTTCGTTTTTCCACTGTCCAGTGCGCCAGAGCCATAAAGTAACCCACCTTTTGTGTAGCCATCTTTGGTTCGAGTCATATCGGTGGTATTACTGCGCGTAGCAAAAACCTCATCAGGATCACTATAGTCTTCCATCAAGCCTTCTGTAGAAAACACCATGTCATGAAATCCGCCATTGTTATAACATTCACCACTAAACACCACGATATTTTTCCCCGATGAAAGAACTTTACTCTTTGTCAATGTGACAGGCAGTGCCGTACAACCATAATCTTCATCATCATGGTATGACACTGCACTAGGCAAATAATATTCTTCATCAATGTTATCGATTTTTTTACGCACTTTATTAATATTGTTTTTGCCCGATTTTGCCAATTCAATTTTCAATAAAATCACTTCATCTCTATGACCATCATCAAGCCACTCTACTAAATCGTCCAAGGCATTCGATAGTTTCCGGTTTCCCGTATAACCATCAATACACTCACCCAATCCCAAGATTTGTACGCCTGAATTGTTGTGACACACTCTAACCGCATTACTATCATAATGAACATCAAAGACTAGCTCTCTGATACCGCTATCCAATTGCTGCTTAATCGACATGCTTTGATTCGTCCAGTCCGCATTTAAATTATCATCGTCGGCATTTGCGAAGGAATTATGGGTTCCCGGCCAAGTAGTCTCATAAAAAGGGGCGTCATGATCAATACGATTTTGAATGTTTAACGATCTTTTACCCCAGTCCTCAGTTGTTTCTGCATACACTAAATGTATGCTATTCAATGATATAAGTAACGCGCTTACTAGCCCTATCCCAATTTTATGAGTAAATAATAAAGACATTTTTATTTCCCTTGTTATTGTTATTTCCACAGAGGTCACTTTGTAACCCAATAAAATAAATAACATAAAAAGAACAAATAAAAACCAAAATACTCACTTAAAGCGCAAGTAAGATCTTAAAAATTACAAAATAAACAAATGTAAAGCCAATAACATGGCTCATGTCTTGTTATAACAAGTTACGTCAATAGAAAATAACAGTGCATTTCACTGGCTACAACTCACAGAGACGAGTTATTACTCTAAGAAAATACCAAGATATATAAATCACTTACAACAAGGATCTTGTATATTCCCCATAAGAATAAAACAAAAAACAAACATAACTAACCATAGAACTTAATCGATAAAGATCATTTTGATAACCAGATCTTCCTACGCAATAAAGTGCTTAGCAACGACCTTCGCCACCCTTACTCTTAACTGTAAAGGCTAAAGAGTTGAACCCGACGACTTATTCGTTAATAAATAGTCAAACTGCACCATTTACACGTCTGATGTTTAACACTAACGATTTGCTAATAAGGAAATCCTGTATGATTGGGATATCAATAAGTACTAGGGAATCTTGATAAAAGAAACTATTGGATATAAAGAAACTATTGGATATAAAGAAACTATTGGATATAAAGAAACTATTGGATATAAAGA
>NZ_CANLKR010000064.1 GCF_947491715.1 uncultured Shewanella sp.
CCACATCCACATCATCCGCTTCCATCGACAACATGTGATCAATTTACTGGAAGTCCATATGCATCAGGCATCAAGCACGACGTTTCATCATCAAATCATCAATGAAAAAATAAAGATGCTAGCGGCTAAGCCACGTTACCCACTTCCATCGACAAAATGTGATCAATGGCAAAGCCGGCCGCATTGCCACTGTGAATAGCATGACTCACTTTCTGCAATAATGTCACCATATCACCAATGGCATATATCCCCGCTTTTGCCGTTTCATATTCCTCATTGACCTGCACAAGACCTTCTTGTGTGATGGTTATGCCAAGTTGATGTAATAAAGCTTCACTATTTAAATGAAAGGGCAAATGAATGAATAATCCCCGCCTTTGAATAGATTCCCCTGTTGCTAAATGTAATTCAATGTGATCGCCCACATCCCCGGTAATTTTCACTATTTCACTGGTATTAACGGTGATATTCAAACGAGCGAGCTCTGCAGATTCTTCAGGACTAAATGTCACTTTATTCTCAGTCAGTAATAACACATCCCCAGTCCATTTATTAATGATTTTAGCCATCATATAAGCTTCATCATTTGGACTATAAATCGCAACAGGTAACCCTTTAATGCCATAAGCAATACAATAAGGACAATGAAAAATATGCTCAGGCCAAAAAGCCTCTATTCCCTCTATTTGCGGTAAAATATCTTTCACCCCACTGGCAAAGACAACCCGTTTGGCGGCCACTTCAACATGCTCTTCTGGAGTATGTAAAACTTCCAAATCACTATAAATCACTCTAAAGCCAAGTTTTTCATTACCTGTCACTGCCGTTGCCATTCCAGCGCACAAGGTAACATGCTCAAACAATAATATCTCGGCTTTGGCATCTCTAAGCAATAAGCTGGGTTTTGTTTCATTTCGTCCCATTAAATTATACATCACATCACTGTGCTCATTACGAGGTGAATGGGCATCAATAATGAGTACCTTTCGCATTGCGTTACCTAAAAACAACCCTAAACTCAATCCACTAAAACTGCCACCAATGATCACTACATCATATTGTTCAACATTGTTATTTTCTATTGTCGAATTCATCGAATTCTTCCCCTAAAATTGGCAAGTCAATATTATTCAAGCTAACGGTAAAACTGACACTATCCCCATGAATGGAGTTCTCATATCTCTGATAAACATAGCTTGAAACCGATGATTTTTCCTCCTCTTTAACCCTGCCTTAACCCCCTATTCGGTATTCTTGCCATAGAAAATTGCAGGAGACCTGAGCCAATGCTTAAGGAAAAAAGTTTTAAGCTATTAATACAATTACTATTAATCATGAGCATTATGAGTTGTAGCAGCCAAAAAGTGTCTGATTACCAATCTCAAGCAATTGATTCGCGTGAGCAAATCACGCCTTGGCAGTATGGCCAACAAGATGCAACCAGCATGACTCACTTAACCGATCTTATCAATATGACCGAGCTCACGCGTTTTATCGACCAAGCGATGAAGCAAAATCCGAGTGTGCAACAAACGGCTATTGCACTGCAAATCGCCTATGCCCAAAGCGGTGTAGAGAAAAGTGAAGGTTTACCTCAAGCCTCAGTCAATAGCACGAGCAGTAAAGATGAAGGAAGCCATACCACCTATGGCAGTGAACTCAGCATCAGCTGGGAAGTCGATCTATGGCAAAAAATCAGTGATAACATTAAAGGAGCAGAAATGGACATTGCAAGCTCGAAAGCTGACTTGCAAGCCGCTCAAGATGCCTTAGCAGCCAATATTATGCGCACTTGGCTACAAATTAATTTACAACAAAAACTGATTAAAATAGAACAGCAACGACTCGCCTCTTTAGAGCATAATGAAACCTTTATCATTGAGCGATATCGCTCAGGTCTCGGCTCATTAGAAGATCTGGATGATGCTCGTACCTCAAGTGCAAGCACCCGCGCCACTCTGGCTGAATATCAGGAACGCTACGCCCAATACCAACGCACCATGTGGCAATTATTAGGCCAAGATACCGCTCCCAGCGATGCCTCGATTAGCGCTGACTTTCCAACGGTATTGCAACCCTTAGCAGCGCTTCCCAATCAAGACTTGAGCAGACGTCCCGATCTTCAAAGCGCTTATTACACCATTTATGCTGAGCAGTACCGCGCAAGTGCTGCTTATAAAGCATTATTACCTTCCATTAATTTAAGCGCGCAACTCACAGGCGATGCCCTGTTTAATAGCCCTGCATGGACACTGCTAGGTCAACTCACCGCCCCCTTGTTTGAAGGTGGGAAATTAAGAGCCCAAGCCGATATTGCAGAGCTTACCGCCGAGAAAGCCTATTGGAGCTATAAAGAAACACTGCTCACAGCAGTCAATGAAGTCAACAATGCATTGGGGCAAGAACAATCACTGTCTCGCCAGCAAAGCCATATCAATGATGCCCTAGAAAGTGCGAACCGCAGCTTTGCAAACTATCAAACGAAATATCGTCAAGGGCTAGTGGATATCATTGATTTATTGTCCGTACAGCAACAAACCTTCGATCTTGAAGCGCAACTCACACAACTTATCTACGACAGACTGGTCAACCGCATCGACTTAGGACTTGCATTAGGTCTAGGGATCTCGAAATGAAACATAAAAAACAACTTATTGTCATAACCTTAGCATCAATTTTAAGTATTATAGGTGCCATCACCTATACTCAAGCCCAAAAAGCAGATTATCGCAAGAAGAGTCAATCAATGGCGAAACCGACCGTCATTGCAGCACCTGAAGTAGAAGTGATGAATATCAGCAAGCACCATTATCAAGCCCAAATTGTCGGTAATGGAGAGGCTCAGTCTCGTAATACTTTAACACTAACAACTGAAGTGAGCGGCCAAGTTGAAACCTTGTCATCGCAATTTGAAACGGGCAAACAAATAGAACAAGGTGCATTATTAACCTCGTTAAATGACACCACTTACCAACAAGCCGTCACCGATGCAAAAGTGGCCGTAGCGGATGCAAAAGTGGCATTGCTTGAAGAAGAACGCCAAGGCCAGCAAGCCCAATTAGAATGGAAAAATTCGGGCATGACAGGTGAGCCAGACTCTTCGTTAGTATTACGCAAGCCTCAATTGATTGCCGCTCAAGCTAGCCTTGATGATGCACAAAGACAACTGAATACCGCTGAGCGAAACCTTAACAAAACCCATATAACGGCTCCCTTTAACGCCTTGATCGTATCACGAGACATACAGCCCGGCAGTTACCTTTCGGTCGGTACGACTGTCACGACTCTCTATAGCACAGACAGAGTGGAAATCAGTATTCCATTATCTGAGCATCAATGGCAAAGCCTGCCTAATATCGATGATCTTCCCCCTAAATCATGGGCGGTGACATTAACGAATATGGAAAAAAGTGAACAATGGCAAGGTTATGTGCAACGTGTTGAGCAACATTTAGATCCCACCAGTCGACAACGTGCACTCATCGTTGCCGTGGATTTGCCATTAGAACAAACACCCGCTCTTTTTCCTGGCACTTTTTTAACGGCGGCAATACCGGGGAAAAAATGGAATGACATTTGGGAAATTCCCGCCTCCGCCGTATCTCAAAGCGGTGAGGTGTGGTATTTAGACGAAAATAATAACCTATCAAATTTTAAAGCCAATAAACTGTTCGAAAAAGAAGAAAACGTTTACATTGCCCCATTCACTGACATACAAAATGCAAAAATTGTTGTACGTCCACTCAATAATTACCTTGTGGGCATGCACATGTCCCCAACTCAAACGAACGCAACCAAGTTGTTAGCAAAAGCCGTACAGGAGGCGCAATAATATGTCGCTGACTCCTACAGACCACGGACAACCTATTCCAGCAAAACAAACGGGGCTCATTGCTTGGTTCGCCCGTAATTCAGTTGCGGCTAATTTATTAATGATCTCTGTCATTATTTTAGGCATCGTTTCGTTATATTCTCTTCGCAAAGAAGTTTTCCCCAGTATTGAACCGAGATTCATCACGGTTTCAGTCAGTTATTACAGTGGAAATGCCAAACAAGCAGAAGAAGGTATTGCCATTAAAATTGAGAATGCACTGGAAACCGTACCCGGAATAAAACGTATCACCTCTGTCTCCAATGCCAGCGGCAGTACCGTTAAAATCGAAAAAGAAACCGATTACTCCCTCGATACCTTATTTACCAATATCAAAACCAAAGTTGACTCTATCTATAACTTCCCAACCGATGCGCAAAAGCCTGTTATTGAAAAAGCCACTCGTGAAGATCATGCCATATGGGTGCAACTTTACGGTGATGCCGATCGTATCACCTTACAAAAATTAGCTGAGAAATTAAAAACAGCATTATTAGCCAAGTCTGCCATTCGCAATTTATCCATATCCGCCGAGTCTCAAGTCATCATGTCAGTTGAAGTGGATGACAGCCAACTCCAAGCCTATGGGATCACACTCAGCGATGTAGAAAGCGCCATTAATGCCGAGTCCTCAGCGCCACTGACCACCAGTCTTCGTAATGACAACAAAATCATACGTCTAAAAGCATCAGATCAAGCCTATCAACTCACTGATTTCGAAAAAATTCCTTTAATCACCACCAGCTCGGGAGCAGTAGTCACTTTAGGTGATGTGGCCACGATCACCGACACCTTTGACGACGATCCTTATACCCTCTCACGTTATAACCAGCAAAATGGCATGAGTATCGAAATCGTCATGGACGAACAAGGCGATGTGACACAAATTGTCGATCAAGCTAATGCCGTTGTAAAAGAGTGGAATGATAGAGGGTTATTACCACAAAATGTCCAATTAAAAACGTGGTACGACAGCAGTACCATGATCAAAGACAGATTATCTTTACTCACAAAAAACGCCATCAGTGGTATTGCCTTAGTCTTCATTATTCTCGCGTTGTTTCTCAACCTCAGACTCGCTTTTTGGGTCGCCGCAGGCCTGCCTTTTGTGTTTTTTGGCACCCTCTACTTCATGGGAGATGCCTACACAGGACTGACCATCAATGAAATGACCACCTTTGGGTTTATTATGGCTCTGGGGATTGTCGTTGATGATGCCGTGGTCATCAGTGAAAGTATTTATACTCAGCGACAACGGTTCGGAGACACAATAGAAAATACCATCATTGGCACCAAAAAAGTGGCTATTCCGACCATATTTGGTGTACTCACGACCGTGGCCGCCTTCATGGCGCTGTCAAATATTTCCGGTAATATAGGGAAGCTTTTTGCCCAATTTGCCACTGTCGTGACCATTTGCTTACTCCTTTCACTGGTAGAATCTAAACTGATCTTGCCCTCTCATTTAGCTCACCTCAATACACGCAACAAAGCCACAACGGGTCTGGCTGGAATGTGGGCCAAAATACAAGCTTTGGCCAATAGCAGCCTAGAATGGTTTAACACTCGGCTTTATCAGCCAACCATTCATTGGGCATTAACCTTTCGTTACGCTGTAATTTTCATTTTTGTTGCTATTTTTATTGTCGTCACTGCCATGCCTTTCACTGGCAGTGTGAGAGTCTCTTTCTTCCCTGATATTAGTGGTGATGTCATCAATGTGGATATCGACATGCAAAATGATGCCAGCTTTGGGCAAACCAATACCAATTTGCTGCTATTAGAAAAAACGGCCATAGAAGCCGATCAACAATTAGCTGAAAAATATCAAACAGAATCAACCGCCATTAAAAGTGTCCAAGTCATCGCCAGCGGCGATCTCACTGGCAAGCTCATTGTCGAAATGAACTCAGACTCCCCTTACACCACCGCCGAGTTTATCAAGCAGTGGAAGCAAGATGTGGGATCCCCCGAAGGCATTAAAAAGCTCAAGTTTAGCGCTAAAAAAGAAATGGTGGACAATTTTAAAGTTGAATTAAAATCCAATGATGAAGCCACAATTAGAGCCGCTGGCGCAGAATTTAAAACCGCTTTACTCAATACTCAAGGCGTCAATGGGATCGAAGACAATCTATCCCCAGGGCAGGCTCAGCTCCATTTCACCTTATCCAACCAAGGCCGTAGCTTAGGCATGGATACGGCGACGCTATCAGCACAATTATTACAAGCCTTTGGCGGGCAGGTAGTCCAACGTTATCAAAGAGATAAAGATGAAGTATGGGTAAGAGTACGTTATCCAAAACAGCAACGTCAAACGCTGGCCGATGTCATGCAAGCCAGAGTCAGAACACCTGATGGCACCATAGTGCCGCTAAGTGCAGTAGCTGCTGTGACTAACGAATATCAACAAGACGAAGTCACTCGTATTAATAACCAAAGCGCCATTTACTTAAGTGCTGCTGTCGATAAAGATGTCATCGCCCCGAATGAATTAGTGGCAAATTTAAAAAGTCATTTTGTACCGCAATTGCAAAACCAGTATCCAGACTTAACCGTGTATTTTGCTGGCGAAGCTGAGCAGCAACAAGAAACGTCCAGTTCAATGAGCAGCATGTTCGTGCTCGCCATGTTGGCCATCTATGTCTTGCTGGCCATTCCGTTAAAGTCATACATTCAACCTATATTGATCATGATGGCCATTCCTTTTGGGATTGTGGGCGCCATACTTGGCCATTGGTTGAATGATATAACAATGAGTTTATTGTCTTTAAATGGTATTTTAGCGTTAAGTGGCGTTGTCGTTAACGACAGTTTATTACTGGTTTCTCGTTTTAATGAATTAATAAAAGAAGGTAAACACTCCGTTCGTCAAGCCATTATCACCGCTTGTACTAGCCGTTTAAGGGCTATTTTGCTGACGTCAATTACCACTTTTGTCGGCCTAGTCCCCCTATTAAGCGAGACCTCACTACAAGCCCAGTTCTTAATTCCTGCGGCAGCGTCATTGGCCTACGGTATTTTATTTGCAACAGTGATCACCTTAATTCTGATCCCTGCATTATTATTAATTCAATGTGAAATAAAAGCATTCTTAGGTAAACTGACATTCCGTCCCACCTCCTGTACATCAAAAAAGGAGACTCAATCATGCTAAACCTGTTATTAGTCGAAGATGATCTTGACTTAGCAGCAACCATTGTCGATTATTTTGAGATTGAATCGATACAATGTGATCATGCTGCCAATGGCTTAGCTGGACTGAGTTTTATCAAACAGAATGCTTATCAAGCACTGATTATCGATATCAACCTGCCTAAAATGGATGGGCTCACCTTGTGTAATACTATCCGGCAGCAAGGTATCGATACACCAGTGCTCATGCTGACAGCGCGAGACAGCTTAGACAATAAAATTGAAGGCTTTCAATCGGGCGCTGACGATTACTTGATAAAGCCTTTCGCCATGGCTGAACTCATCATACGCATTCAAACTTTGGCTAAACGGCGAAGTGGCCAAGTCAAAAAGCTCTCTTTGGCCGATCTAGAAATTGATTTAACAAAGAAACAAGCCTATCGGCACAAAGTACCACTGAAATTATCGCCAACCGCTTTTCGTATTCTCGACATATTATTGCGAGCTTCCCCCGAACCCGTCTCCAGAGCCAATATCATGCAAGCCATTTGGGGGGATAATCAACCTGACAGTAACAGCCTAAAAGTACACATCCATCATCTGCGAAAACAGCTCGATGGCCAGTACTTACCTAAACTATTGCAAACAGTGCCTGGCCATGGATTTGCCTTGCGCTGCACTGATGAGCATTAACAATGAAAATAAAGCCGAGCCTAAGATTCTATTTCTTTATTGCCGTATTACTCTTGGGCGCGTCATTAACCTTAGTGTTTTCTGCCCTCACGATTAATTATTTTATCGAAGGGCTCGATACGGGCATGCGGGGTACCATGCGCCAACTGTCTAAAGTCGACAATGTTCGGGACGGTCATCCTGTCACATTAATCAATTTTCAAATAGCCAGCCGATGGCAAGATATGCCAGCCGACATTCAAGCACAATTTCCGACTCCCCCTAAATCACCCGGTGTATTACAAAAGAAGCTTAAAAATGTCACTTTATTTTCTCCTCCGAGAAAAGCTTATTTCGTTATTTATATGCTCAATGATAAGGGGGAAAGTCGCTACGTCAGTAAAGTCTTTAATAAAGACACTATCAAACATGAAGCCAAAAAAGGCAGTTCTCATTTTACGGGGATCTTATTATTTGGCATAGGAGGGTTGGTTGTCTTCACTCTCTTCTTGTTCCTCATCATGAACAAAATATCCTCTCCCATGGGATCACTGATTGATTGGACCAAAACACTGAACGATAAAAGCTTAGCTTTGCCGCCACCTGATTTTAAATACCACGAACCCAATGAACTCGCTCAAATCATCCATAGCAGTTTAAACTCGGTGCAATCAAGCCTTAACAGGGAACAGGCTTTTCTTAACTATGCCAGCCATGAACTAAGAACCCCCATTGCCGTGATCCGATCCAACGTTGAATTGCTCAATAAAATGAATGAAGCACAACCATTAAGTGAAAAACAGCAAACAATATTACAAAGAATTGAACGTGCAGGCTTTACCATGACACATCTGACCGAAACCTTACTTTGGCTTGGACGTGATAATGCCATTCCCCCGCAAATTTCAACTATCAAACTCAACGAGATGATCCAACAACTTGTGGACGAACTCCGTTATTTATTACAAGGAAAAGCCGTTAGCGTTGAAATTAATTCACACCCCTTTGAGTGTCAACTGCCCACCACCGCATGTTTAATTGTGTTAACCAATCTTATTCGTAATGCCTTTCAACATACCCATACGGGAACGGTTTCTATCCAACAGATAGACAAGCGTGTCATCATTGAAAATACGAATATTGAACCTAGCACAACGCAAGACGATTTGGGGTTCGGTCTAGGACTACAGTTAACGCAGCGACTCATTGAAAAGTTTCATTGGCAGTACACTAATGACAATATGCCGACGGGACATAGAGTCAGCGTTATCTTCACGTCCAATAGCCTTAAGAAAAACGAGACAGAATAATCTCAACCGCTTGATCTTATCGTTAACATTACCCGTCTTAAGAATAAATAACTATTGGCGTATCACTTTGGTATTAGCTACACTCATTTTATCGACAACTTGTTTTAATGTTTAAGATGATCCAATGGCAATGAGCAGCGTATTTTCTCCCCCATGGTGGGCTAAAAGCCCCCACATTCAGACGATTTTACCTTCTGTCACTCAAGTATTAGGACCCTTATTAAAACGAGAGCGATTAGAGCTTCCCGATCAAGATTTTATCGATCTTGATTGGTTATCAAAACCAATAGAAAATCAACCGATTATACTCATGTTTCATGGTTTAGAAGGCAGCGCAGATTCCCATTATATCAAGCGCCTGTTTTTATCATGTCAATCAAAAGGTTACTGTGCTCTTATCCATCATCACCGAGGTTGCTCAGGTGAACTCAATCGTCTGCCTCGCGGCTACCACAGTGGTGACACAGAAGATGTTCAGCTGAGTTTGCAGCACCTTAAAGCTCATTATCCGAGTAACCCTATTTATGCCGTTGGCTATAGCTTAGGGGGAAACGTACTGACTAAGTACCTAGGTGAGAAAAAAGAACACAGTTTAATAGAGCGCGCGGTCGTCGTCTCGGCCCCTCTACAACTCGCCGCTTGTGCCAAAAAATTAGAAAAAGGTTTTTCAAAGATTTACCAAAGTTATTTAATTAAATTACTCCAACAAAAAGTGATCGACAAAATGGAAAAAATGGCATTAGATAGCTATATTCCTGTGACTAAACATCAAATCAAAAATTTAACCACATTTCATGGATTCGATCACCAAGTCACTGCACCGCTGCATGGCTTTGATGGTGTCGATGATTATTATCGACAATCCAGTGGGCTACCTTTTCTCGCTCATGTTGCCAAACCAACACTTGTGATCCATGCTAAAGACGATCCCTTTATGACAGAAGATGTGATCCCCGGCCCAGCCGAGCTCTCACCCCACGTGAGTTATGAATTGCATAAACAAGGCGGACACCTTGGCTTTATTGAAGGCGGCAGCCCTTGGCACCCTAGATACTATCTTGAGCGCCGTATTCTTGATTTTTTATTTCCTCATCCTACAACAATATAAACGGATAACTCTCAATGCTTGTGCCTTTTGACACCTTACAACAACTCCCCCAAGACACAGTTAACAATCTCATTAAAGAGTACTTATTAACGCAAGTAGAAGATGGCAGCTTTAGCCACACAGATGACAAAGCACTAGAAAGTGCTATGATAAAATGCCATCAAGCACTTAAAACGGGTACTTTAATGGTCGAATACAGTGAAGAAGATGAATCTATTGCCATCAGACATAAGGATAATATCACAAATATGCAAGCGGAAAATTGACCTTAAGTCATTCAATCCGTATAACTATACCCGTGATACTTGAAGATGCAGGATTCAGCTGGAATTAAAAGCCTTTTAGGCAAGGCTTTGAACAGCGTGCTTAGCCATTCTAAGCTGATGTTCTATAACGCAGTATAAAAGGCTTTTAAACCAGCCCTTTGGAAGTCTGTAAAATCACCTACATCGAAGTTGTATCACCTTAAAAGGCAATAAGCATTCTTGCAATAATACGCCTTGAATTAGGCACTTTTACAGGCTCTGAAAACATGCACCTTCAAGTATCACGGGTATACCTATACCACTTGAAGATACATGCATCCTGAACCGTTCACTTTTCACCCGCTAATATTACTTATTTAGCGCAGTATGAATAAAGTGTGAGTCGCATTTCATCTATTTAGGTAACCACATGTCAGCAAAACATCCCATTATTGCAGTCACAGGCTCTTCTGGAGCAGGTACAACGACAACCACCACAGCCTTCACTGAAATTTTTAGGCAACTTGGGATTAACGCGGTTACCATTGAAGGTGATAGTTTCCATCATTACACTCGTGCTGAAATGGAAGTGACTATTCGTAAATTGAAAACAGAAAATCGTAATATCAGCTATTTTGGCGCAGAGGCAAATGACTTTGTTAGATTAGAGCAATGCTTTCAAGGTTACGGACAAACCGGCCAAGGAGAAAGCCGCTCTTACTTGCATACTTTTGATGAAGCGGTTCCTTTTAATCAAATGCCTGGTACGTTTACTCAGTGGCGCCCGCTACCAGACAACACTGACATGCTTTATTATGAAGGCCTGCATGGTGGCGTCATCACTGAAGATTGCAATGTTGCTCAACACGTTGACTTACTGATTGGTATGGTACCCATTGTCAACCTAGAGTGGATCCAAAAAATCATTCGGGATACATCCGACAGAGGCCATACACGAGAAAAAGTCATGGGCTCTATCGTACGCAGTATGGATGATTATGTTAACCATATCACCCCTCAATTTTCACGTACTCATATCAACTTTCAACGCGTTCCCACCATTGATACATCCAATCCCTTTAGTGCGACAACCATTCCCAGCCTAGATGAAAGTTTTGTGGTGATCTGTTTTCATGATATTCAAAATGTGGATTACCCCTATTACCTCAATATGATCCAAGGCTCTTTTATGTCTCGTACCAATACATTAGTCGTGCCGGGTGGAAAAATGTCTCTAGCGATGGAGCTTATTTTAACCCCCCTCGTCAAAGATCTAATGGAAAAGCGCCAATCCTTATTAAAAAATAAAAAGTAAAAAACAAGAAGTGAAAGATGAAAATAACCGTCACATCGGAATAACACCTAAGTGCTCTCTAAATGGCTGCTTTTTTTTGTACAGAGCAAGTCTCTGCACATAAGCCTGAAAGTCAGCTTCTTGTGTCACTTTATCAATAATCTTTATCGCTTGTTTCTGAGTCGCTATTGCTGCTTTAAAATCACCTTGTTCGGCATAGGCCGCAGCAAGATTATCTAAATACACAGGGTTATTCTTATTGGCAGCCAATAAAGGTTTTAACATGCGCTCTGCTTTATGCCCATCACGATATTGTGCTTCTGGACAAGTCGCTAAAATCCAAGCTGCATTTCCTAAGGCCAAATCGTCTCCCACTAATTCAAATTGGAATAAGGCTTGACCACAATTTCGAGCCACACCCGCGCCCCCAGCAGCATAAATAACCCCCAATCTAAAATTTGCCCACTGACTCTGTTTATTGTTTTTATTATCGGCCAATATCTTGTACCAGCGTGCAGCTTGCCCAAAGTCTCGCCTAATAAATTGCCCTTCATAATATAAATCGGCCAATGTTTTTTGTGCTTTTTCATCCCCTCCTTCTGCAGCCTCCGTTATCAAGCCCATTGCTCTTGAGGTACTTTGATCCACATACTTACCTGTTAAGTACATGATCCCTAATAAATACTGCGCCTCAGGCTTGCCTAAATTCGCATTAAGCTGCAAATAAGCAATTTTACTGGCTTCGATTGCCTGAGGGGATTGAGGGATAGAAAAAGCCATACTTTTTAAAGAAAGTACACTCAGCAATACCGCAGCAGTCACCTTCAAACCTTGACTTGCCCACAGTCGATTTTTCATTTAATCCCTCTCCTTCATATACCAACAACAGCGCGTTGACTCAATGGATCATAAATAACATCATTCCCATGCCATTAAATCGTTTTTACTCTTAAATATCAAGGGCGAAAATGCCAGCAGAAACGAGTAATATATGAAAGTAAAATTGAGAGCCGAATGGCATACGAATAGAAAGTCGATAAAAGCTCAAATAGACAGCTCAAATAGACAGCTCAAATAGACAGCTCAAATAGACAGCTCAAATAGACAGCTCAACAGAATGTCTCAGCGACAAGCAAGTGACTTACTTTTATCATTTTGAGACTTAGAGTGTTATTTTCACCTGAACCACCATAGTGGTGAAATTCACTCATTATTAGCATTCTGTTTTCAAGGCTTTTTTGCTAAGATAAGTGTTCATTTCGATGCGTTTCAGCCTCATTTTCTACGAACACCAAAACCACGTTTCGTCCAATCAGTATTATGGTAAATCGGGGCGGAAATGGGAAAATTAACTCCCTCCTCCAAGTATTACCTTCATTTGTAGAACTTCAGACATCTTTTGATGTTAACATAATCAAAACAACTACCCCCCTGAATTAAGGTAATAGTATGATTTTTATTAATAAAATAAAGATTTCAATTTATGAAGTATTGACTTTGTTAATGTTATTTCTAAGTATTATTATTCCTATCGTACTGAATTATCAATCAAATATGGATAAGATGCCTAAAGTAGAAAAAACTATTCTCATTCCAAGTAGCCCTGTATCTTTTTTAACTGAAAATGAATCTATATCTGACGACACTAGATTGGTTATAAATGGCGTTGAATATGATCACATGATAATTCAAGATGTATATTTAGAGAATATAGGGAAAGTAATTATAGAACCGAAGGATTTCATAGAAGCTTTTACTGTAACGATTAACCCCCCATACAAAATTTTAAATGTGACAACAATAGATAGTAAGTCAGCATTTAATGCCAAGTGGAGTAAGGTAGATGATTTTACATTTTCAGCGGAAAAATTCTTGTTTAATCCAACTGAGGGGATTTATTTCCAAGTTTATATAACACACAAAGATCCAGAAGCTATAAAAAATAGACCTGCTGATTTTACTATAGATAACTATATATTCGATACAAAAGTTAGAATCAAGGGCTTAGCTGAGTTTATTAACCACAAATCGATCCACTATTCACCTGTAATAGGGCCATTAATCTTAGATACCCCAAGAATAATATCAATAGTACTAATAGCATCATTTATATTATATTGTTATTTGATTCTTTTATTTAAGAGTCAGTTATTAATTACCTACTCTAATTATTACAATTATCTTTGTGTAGTTGTAATGGCTGTTTTAGCATATTTGGTTTCTGAAATAACAGTTTACTGGTTAATGGGAAAAACTGGTGTACCAAAAGTTCATGAACCAGATAGATTATCTACAATATTAATAAATGGTGGGGTTTACAGCATACATATTTTATTTTTGATATTAAGTTTTTATCGGATACGTAAAATAAAGCGCATTAAACATACAAAAAATACTGCTATTTATAAATTAATTCATAGTGAAAATGATATCTAAAATCAAACACAGATGAACCATTTGCTCAAAGTAGTTTGGATGCTCACCTTGCTCTACCAGTGATTGTAGCGGTCAACTAAAATTGGCCACGATCTTAGAGTTTAACCAAAACAACCGTTCTGATTCATTTGGTGTCAGCC
>NZ_CANLKR010000065.1 GCF_947491715.1 uncultured Shewanella sp.
TGAATGTACTAACAGGATTAAAAGCATGTGCTCAAGAAGCTGGGCAAAAGTGACCAACTTCTAATGCAGATTGGTATAAAGTACAAATAAGCCCCTCATAAAAAAGACCACTAAATGTGGCCTTTCAGTTCGATTCATACAAAATAAATTTTATTGATTTCGCCTCAACTGCGTTGGCGAGCAGGCTTACCCGCTGTCGCTTTATGCTTACGCACCGCACGGCGAATTTTTGCGCCGCGCACTTTATTACGGGCCACGCTGTGCTTATCGGTACCGATAATACTGCGGGTCTCATCTTGCATGCCTGCCGTTTGGCGCAAGTAATTCACTTGCTCGATGGGCAGTTCAATCCAGCCACCACGCGGCAATGACTTAGGCAATTCAATGTCGCCATAACGAATACGGATCAAACGGCTCACTTGCACTTCTTGTGATTCCCATAAACGGCGAACTTCACGGTTACGCCCTTCAGCAAGGGAGACGTGCCACCATTTATTCATGCCTTCGCCACCTGCGGGTTTGACTTTATCAAAGCTGGCTGGACCATCTTCTAACGTCACCCCTTTACGCAGACGCTGAATACAGGCATCGGTCACTTCACCAAAGGTGCGCACCGCGTACTCACGCTCCACTTCGTTAGACGGGTGCATGAGTCGATTGGCCAATTCGCCGTCAGAGGTAAATAACAATAACCCTGAGGTGTTAATGTCTAATCGACCCACCGCAACCCAGCGTGAATCTTTGGTGCGAGGCAGGCGGTCAAACACCGTTGGACGCCCTTCGGGATCTTTCCGGCTACAGATCTCACCTTCCGGTTTATGGTAAGCAATCACGCGGCACACCACATCTTCTTCAGATTTAATCGACACTGCACGGCCATCAATACGCACTTTCACATCGGATTCAACGCGATCGCCTAGCTTGGCAATTTCACCGTCAATACTAACTCGACCTGCAGCAATCCATGCCTCCATCTCACGACGGGAGCCATGGCCTGCACGGGCCAAGACTTTCTGCAATTTTTCACTCATTAGTAGACTCTTCTATTTTTTCTTCTAAATGTTCTGGCGCTATTTCCTCGTTGGAAAACAGGCCCGCTAATGACTCAGGATCCGTTAACAGCGGTAACGCCGTTATGCTCTCTAAGCCAAAGTACCCTAAGAAATCGGCCGTGGTGGCATATAAAGCGGGTCTGCCTGCAACCTCTTTATGGCCCACGGTTTTAATCCAATTTCTGTCTTGTAACGTTTTGATGATCTGGCTGCTCACCGCCACGCCCCTGACCAGCTCAATATCGCCACGGGTCACAGGTTGCCGATACGCGATCACGGCCAATGTTTCTAATGTGGCACGGGAGTACTTAGGCGATTTCTCTTGCCAAAGTGGCTGCAACAATGGACTTAATTCGGTTAATGTTTGAAACCGATACCCATTTGCCACTTTCACTAACTGTACGCCTCTGCCCTCATAATCCAATTGCAATTGCTCAATAGCCATTTGAATATCGGCTCGCGATACAGCTAATGACGCTAATACTCCAGATTTTAACCCACTTATCGTCACAGGTTTCGCCAATACAAACAAGCTTGCTTCTATCAGCTGTTTGAGCTGTTGTTCATTTATCGTTGACAATTAATAAGCCTTTACATGTATGTTTGAGAAAGGATCCGTTTGGATCAACTCAACCAGCAATTCCTTAATGAGTTCCATCAGGGCTAAAAAGCTCACCACCACACCACTGCGTCCTTCACTGACTTCAAATAATGCCTCAAAGGGTAAATAGTCTTGCCCTTTTAATTTAGCTAAAATTTGCGTCATTCGCTCACGGGTAGACAAGACCTCGCGTTCAACATGATGATGAACATGTGCTTCCACCCGTTTCAAAACCTGCGAAAATGCCCTTGCCAAATCGCTTAACGAGACTTCAGGTGGCAATAATTCAGGCTGAATATTGTCAGCGGGTGTTGCCCTTGCCTGAAAGAAGTCCCGCTCTAGTCGCGGCAAGTTATCCAATTGCATTTGCGCTTCTTTAATCACTTCATAGGCTTTCAGCTGCCGGATTAATTGCAAACGCGGATCCTCTTCTTCCTCCATGTCCAGATCAGGCTTGGGCAGTAATAACCGCGATTTGATTTCAGCCAAGGTCGCCGCCATGACTAAGTAATCTGCAGCCAACTCCACCTTACTGCCTTGTAAGAATGCCACGTATTCTAAATATTGCTCCGTGATGGCATGAATGGGTAAGTCCACCACATCCAGCTTTTGCTTACGGATCAGGTACAGCAATAAATCCAATGGACCTTCAAAAGACTCTAAAAAGACTTCCAACGCTTCTGGAGGAATAAAAAGATCTTTGGGGAAAGCCTTCATCGGCTCGCCTTGGATCACGGCTAAGGGAGTGGGTGATTGATGCCCTTCCATCCGTTTATCCTCTTATTTAAATCAAAATGTTGCTCATCAGTTCTATAAACCGATGCATTAAAACGCCCGCAGTAATAATACTCAGCTTACGATTCATTTTGTGTTTCTTTAACAATGCATGTGAGTTGAAAAGACACTCAGGTTTACAATGTGCTGATGTCTAACAATACCCACATAGTTAAAAATGCACCATGGCACCCATTAATGCAAATAAAACCCCTCTGCCTACTGAGCCTATTTGCTATGTCTTAGGCCTGCTGAGCCGATTTTCCAGTCACATGCATTATCACAAAGGGCGCGATTATACCTGCAACAAGGTGACAATTAAAGAAAAGGTGTCACATCACCTGCACCTTCGCGTATTACCTGAATGTCTCCTTCAGATAAATCAATCACTGTGGTGGGTTTTTCACCTAAATAGCCGCCATGTACAATCACATCCACTTGATGTTCTAGCAGATCTCGAATGTGCTCAGGATCCGACTCGGTAAAATCTTGCCCGGGTAAAATCAAACTGGTAGACATGAGTGGCTCATCAAGGGCTTCAAGTAACGCTAATGCAATGACATTATCGGGGACACGGATCCCAATGGTTTTCTTTTTGGGACTTTGTAACCGCTTAGGCACTTCCTTAGTGGCCTTAAAAATAAAGGTATATGCGCCTGGTGTATGATGCTTGAGTAAACGGTAAGCTTGATTATCCACTCTGGCGTAAGTTGACAGCTCAGATTGATCCCGGCACATCAAAGAAAAGTCATGATCATTTTCAATTTGCCTGATTTTTGCAATACGGCTCATGGCATTTTTATCGCCAATTAAACAGCCCAGTGCGTAGCCTGAATCCGTTGGATAAACTATCACGCCCCCATTTTTTAATGCATTAATGGTTTGATTGATTAATCTTGTTTGAGGGTTATCTTCATGTACGTAAAAAAACTGACTCATTTTGCTTCCATCCAACGTTTTGATTGCCAAACCCAATTCACACCTTGGGGTTGAAACAAATTACGGCCTAATTCTATCCAGCTACTGGGAAAGTGAAAATCACTGCCTAACGAACAAGATAGATTATTCAATACACTTAATGCAATTAACTGAGAGCGATCGTCAATGGTCTGTTGACCTAACACCACTTCCATAGCGTCCCCACCCGCGCCCTTAAATTCTCTGACGAGTCGCTTCACCCATTTGGCAGACAACTTATAGCCATTGGGGTGAGCAAGCACAGCGACACCACCCGCTTGGTGGATCACATCAATGGCCTGCTCCATGCTTCCCCAGTTATTGGGGACATAACCGGTTTTGCCTCGCGCTAAATACCGTTTGAACACATTGCCAGTATTGGTCGCATAACCTTTTTCTGCTAGCCAACGAGCATAATGACCTCGGCTAATGGCGGCCTCACCGGCATAGCCTTTCGCCCCTTCATAGGCACCTTCTATGCCTGCCTTTTGCAAACGCTCTCCAATTTCTTTGGCGCGATCGCTTCGTAAGGTGCGCTGATTTTCAAGAAAGTTCACTAATACGGGATTATCCACTGCCACTTTTAAGGCCACAATGTGTATATCGAAGCTATTCCAACGGGTTGATATTTCAACGCCATTAATCAACGTCAGCGGCGTTGCATGGGCATTATTATAGGCATGTGCTTCAGCAAGCCCATCTGTCGTATCATGATCGGTAATCGCAAAAACCTTAACCCCTTTGTCAATTGCCCGCTCAATTAATTCAGACGGTGTGAGTTGCCCATCTGATGCTGTGGTGTGACTGTGCAAATCAGTCAATATTATTTCATCTGTCATGGACGCGCATTCTACGTGAGTTTTATCATATTTGGGAATCTAAATAGGGATTAATCCGCAATTAATCGACGAAAATGACACTACTAGCAGCATTTAGGGGCTTTATGCGGCCTTATTTATTTCTCAATGGTGTAAAAATAAAGAGAAACAGACATAAAAAATGCCAATCAACAATGTGATTGGCATTTATTTACGTCATTGAGTCAGTTTATTTATCTGACTTTACGCTTCTCGCTCATTAATTCAGTGAAGGTTGAAGAGACTTGCTTAACCGTCGCATCAGAAATGGGCTTATCATCTGAATCGGTCAAATAAATGGCCGTTTTCTTAGGCTCACCGGACACATCTTTCAAGGTTATTCTGTAATCGCCTTCAGGTATTGCCATATCGCTATCACTCCAAATGGAGCTCCAGAAACCGGAATCATCGACCACTTTCACAAAATACACCCCTAAATTAGGATCCGTATCCGTAATGTCAAAGCCCATTTCAGGCAGCACAATCGCTAATCGCTCCCAAGTGCGTTGATAACCTGCATTCGCAATCCAATAAGGCGTTTCATCACCATCATTAATGAATCGAACGGCAATCCCTTTACTTTCCTCTAAGCGTTTGTTTTTCAGCGCATGCTCACGTTTAACGCCAATATAACTGACTACCTCATTGAGCATATCAATGGTATAGCGACGCTTATCATCTGCCGTTAATAAAATATCTTGCGGCTCGCCATTATAGCTTTGCTCATGCTCAGCCAAATTAATGGTTAAGTCACCCGTTCGTCCATGAGGGCTAACATTGATATCAAATAAATAGCGTTGACGTAAAACAAAGACCTTATCTTCCCCCCACATGCTGGAATCGACCACTTCTTTGGTGGTGATCCAATCCGTTTCTATGGTGCCAGCATCAAAATCTTCTTTAAGAATTTTAATGCCTGCCTTTGATAAATACTCTTTCACATCGCCAAACAATTCTTGTTTAAGATCAATATCAATACCGATGCTTTCAACAATAACTTTGATATTATCATCGCCTTCTTCCACCCGCGTTCCTTCCGCCATAGGCAAAACCTGTAACGGTGGACGAATATCTAAAGCCGGACCAATCAAGTTAGGATCCGCTTTACTGCCTATAGCAGGAATGGCATATTCTAAACTGTATTTAGGGGTTAATAGTCCTTCGGGGATCGTGAGATCAGGCGTTACCTTAGCATTGGCATATTTTTCAGCACCATTGGCTTGTCTTCGTTCCATGGACGTACTGCAAGCTGAAACAGCTACAATAAGGATCAGTGGTGTGACTTGCTTTAGCATTATATTAATTAACCTCTATTCGGGCATTTTTCATTTCTTCTAGTAACAGACCATGATGTTCATCGGAAAGTTCCGTCAAAGGCAAACGAATTTTACCATTGGGGATCAATCCCATGCGATGAGCTGCCCATTTAACTGGAATAGGATTCGCTTCACAAAATAAAGCAGAAAATATGCCTTTCATGGGCGTTTCAATGATCTTGGCTTTTTGCGTATCGCCAGCCAATTGGGCATCACACATATCTTTAAACTGTTTAGGCACAATATTATTGGCAACGGAAATAATGCCATCGCCGCCTAACTCGATGAATTCACGGCCAGTATCATCATCGCCACTATAAAGTAGAAAATCAGGTCCACACAGCTCACGTAGACGTGCCACTCGTGACACATCACCAGTGGCTTCTTTGATACCAATAATATTCGGTACACTAACCAGTTCGGCAACCGTTTCAGGTAACATATCCACAGCGGTTCGCCCTGGCACGTTATATAAAATTTGAGGAATATCAGTGCTGGCAGCCACCGCTTTAAAATGGGCAATAAGGCCTTTCGGTGACGGCTTATTATAATAAGGTGTTACCCCTAACATCGCTGCAACACCGACTTTCGCTTGTCCAATGGTTAATTCAATGGCTTCAGCGGTGGAATTAGCACCATTCCCGCCTATAATGGGAATGCGTCCCTTAGCGAATTTAACCACTTGTGCTACAACATTAATGTGCTCTTCGGTCGGTAACGTGGCAGATTCGCCCGTGGTTCCTACGGCCACAATGGCATCAGTCCCTTGGGCGATATGGTATTCGACGAGTTGTTCTAAGCTTGCAAAATCTACTGAGCCATCACTATTCATTGGTGTGATTAAGGCTACAATGCTTCCGGTTATCATGTGTCTTCCCCAGGGATTCAGGATTGGCTATGGTACTGATGACAAGGTTGAAAAACAAGCCCTAGTCTACTCTCTCAATCCGTTTACCGCAATTCCCATCCAAGGGGATAAATGATTGATGAAAATTTATTAAATCCATTTTCACCTCTACGCCACTAATTATACAAATTAAATCAATAAATTCAGCTAGTTAACCAGTATTACCACCGTTCATTATGTTATCTTAGCCACACTGTGCTATTTCTCCCTCATATCGACCTTAATTTTACTTTAGGATGGTAGCGACTCCCCACAAAAAGAAGAAGTTGTGATAGCATTACCACAGAAAAAGAATGAAAGCCCTTTGGCTGCTACTATTTTAATCAATAATGAGGAATTGGAATGTCCAATCACTTGGTTGTCACATCAATGGGTGCTGATCGCCCAGGCATTGTCAGTAAGTTTGCTCGATTAGCCAGCGACTGTGACTGTGATATTGTCGACAGCCGAATGGCATTATTTGGTAATGAGTTTACACTCATCATGATGCTATCAGGCTCTTGGAGTGCGATCTCTCAAATGGAAGCCCAATTACCCGAATTAAGCGTCGCACTCGAAATGATGACCGTTATGAAACGCACTTCAAAACATACCGCTCCTCACTATCCTTCTCGCTTAGAGGTGACATTTAACGGCGTCGATCAACGCGGTACAATGCAAAAAATCACCCAATTTTTAGCAGATCAATCCCTTGATCTTGCCGCCGTTCGCTCCTACTCAGAGGATAACCAAACAGACGGTCCAATACAGCACGTCTATTTAAGTATCAATGTCCCCGAAATAGCGACACTGGACATGCTTGAGCATAATATTAATCAACTTGCCAATGAACTGTCTCTTGCGTGTAGCATTCAACGAATGCAAGATATATCGGCACATGAAAATCAGGATCCTATTACACAATGAATACCTTAAAAGCAGGCGATAATGCCCCCAATTTTACTCTCAGCGATCAACATCAAAACAGTATTTCACTTGAAGCCTGTTTAAAAAAAGGCCCAGTGTTGGTGTATTTTTATCCTAAAGCCATGACGCCTGGCTGCACAGTACAAGCCTGTGGATTGAGAGATAGTCAAACCCCACTGATTGAAAAGAATGTCACCGTATTAGGCTTAAGTCCCGACCCTGTGGCCAAACTGGCTAAGTTTGCCGATAAACACGCGCTCAATTTTTCACTATTAAGTGATGAAGATCATGCCATTGCCGATGCTTTTGGCGTATGGGGTGAAAAGAAGTTTATGGGGAAAGTCTACGATGGCATTCATCGTTTGAGTTTTCTCATTGGTCAAGATGGCAAAGTGAGCCATGTGTTTAATAAATTTAAAACGAAAGATCATCATGACGTGGTGCTTGCTCATTTAGAAGCGCAATAAAACCTGTGCTAAAGCGGTTTCAGGTGCTCGCCCTCACGTTCACTTGAAACCCATTATTTTTTACAAACGATTTCAAGATCTAAAATAAGTTTACGTTACGTAAGGCACGATTAAGATCACCGCAATAGACCACATGACTAAACAAATTGCCCTATCGAGGTAGACCCAAGCTTGGGGATGGGTAAACAATGGGCTTAAATATTTTGCTCCGAAACTTAAACTGAAGAACCAAGCGAGTGAGGCCACAATAGCTCCAATAGCAAATAAAGTACGCTCAACACCTTGAAATTGAACACTAATACTGCCCAACAATAACACGGTATCTAAATACAAACTCGGATTCAGTAAACTGACCCCTAAGGTGAGCAATAATACTTGAGAAAAGGAACTGGCGCCTTTAGGACCACTACTGAGTTGTTCATTGGTGGCACAAGACATATACAAGGCATGGGCACCATAGCCAAAAAGGAATAGCGCGCCACCTATCCTTGCCACATTTACTATCACAGGATAAGCATCAATCACTTGGCCAAAGCCTAATACTCCAAAAGTGATCATGATGGCATCAATACACGAACATAACACCGCAATAACTAAGGGATAAGACCGGATTAGCCCTTGTTTAAGAATAAATGCGTTTTGCGCCCCCACCGCAACTGTCAGACTGCCACCAATACTGAGTCCTTGTAAAAAAGCCATTTCCATCTCAGCTATCCCTCTCAATCAACACAAAGAGAACCCGACAGTTTTACCAATAAAATACCTTAATATCAGGGCTGCTCAGACGATGCTGATGCTTTCTCTGGTACAGGCCAAGCATTCACAACCGCTTTGATTAAAGAGGCTAACGGTATTGCAAAAAACACCCCCCACACACCCCATAATCCACCAAAAATTAATACAGCAGCAATAATGAAAACAGGGTGTAAGTCCACCGCATCTGCAAACACTATCGGCACTAAAACATTGCCATCAAGGGCCTGAATAATGCCATAACCTAACATTAAATAGCCAAATTCAGGTGAGATCCCCCATTGAATAAAAGCCACTAAGGCAATGGGCAATGTCACTAACGTTGCACCGACATAAGGGATCAGCACAGACAAACCTGTCAACACGCCAAGCAAAGCCGCATAACGAAGATCCATCAAAGCAAAAAAGAGATAACTCACCACTCCCACAATCACAATTTCAATCACTTTACCACGAATATAATTTAAAATTTGTTGATGCATCTCCCGCCAAACTCTATGGGAAAGTTCTCTATTTTGTGGAAAGAAACGCGAACTATTTTTGATTAAACTGTCTTTATCCTTTAAAAAGAAAAACACCAATAATGGCACTAAAATGGCGTAAACCATCAGCACGAGTATGGATGCAGAATAACCCAATAAATGTTTACCGAAATTCAATAAATGCTGAGTATCTAACATTTTTTTGATTTCCAATATCATAGTGTCTAACTGATCTGTGTTAATCCATTGAGGATATTGATTAATATAAGCTTGTATGATCTTCATCCCTTGATCTAGCATAGAGGGTAAATCAGACGTTAACGCTACCCCCTGACGCCAAATGCTCGGCACTAAACCAAAAACCGTCAACACACACAGTCCTAAGAAAATCAGTAATACAATCGATGTCGCTGCAGTTCGTTTAATGCCTAAATGCCCCATTTTGGCAACAGGCCATTCAAGTAAAAAAGCCAACACTAACGCAACAAGCAAAGGAGCCAATATATCGGCTGCAAAATACAAAATGCACGCCCCCCCAAATAAAATCAACACTAAAGTGACGGCTTGAGGGTCGCTAAAACGTGCGGTATACCAATGACGAATAATCGAAAACATGTGACTTCCTAAAAGGATTTACTCTAAAATAATAGGTGAAAATAAGGCAAGGCGACGTCATTTATTTTTAATATCTTGACGCGCTAAAAGCAAACAAAATCAGGTGATTTTTCTTGATAAAATAGTGAGCCTATAGGTAAACAGTCAATCGCATCACTCCTTTACTGATCACCATTTCGTAACAATAGCCCTTTTTTTTTAAAAATATGGGAACATCTTGCTTAGATCCCGTGTCTGACAGTAACACAATTAAAGATTCATTGGGCTGTTGTTGTTTCAATGCCAACTTAAATTTAACCAGCGCTAACGGACAAACATCATTTGTTAAATCAATAATATTCATAATCAACTTGCTATAAACAATCTTTGCCTATTATCCTAGTAAGTAAGTAAAATCACAAGCTTGTCATTTCAGGCCTGTTTTACAATATCTTGCTAGGCTTATACTGCAAAAAGCGTCAAAGCAAGATAATATAAGTTATATCGATGTCGCTGTAATCTGTAGAGGTTAATAAGGATCCACTTGAGTAACTATACCTTTTCCAAAAAAATACTGGCAAGTGCCTTGTCATTATTGTTATCGATAAGTCCCGCCATGGGGAAAAACAGCACTGAACTTCCAGATTTAGGGACCGCTGCGGTCAATACCTTCAGTTTAGAAAAAGAAGCCATTTATGGTGATGCCTATATGCGGGTGATCCGCTCATCCAGTCCCGTGCTCAATGATCCCGTGCTCAACCAGTACATCACAGAGTTGGGCAATAAATTAGTCGCCCATGCGCATGATGTCAAAACACCTTTCTATTTTTTTCTCATTCAAAATGATGAAATCAACGCCTTTGCTTTCTTTGGCGGTCACGTGGGCGTGCATACGGGACTCTTTTTAAATGCCGACAACGAAAGTCAGCTAGCATCAGTGTTAAGCCATGAAATTACTCACGTTACCCAACGCCATTTAGCCCGTTCAATAGAAGCACAAGATAAAACATCCACTGCGACTATGGCGAGCATGTTAGGCGCAATTTTACTGACCATTGCTGCTCCACAAGCGGGAATGGCGGCACTGGCCACCACGCAAGCCTTATCTACACAAGCAAAAATAAACTATACCCGTTCCAATGAAAAGGAAGCAGACAGAATAGGCACGCAAGTGATGGTGGATGCGGGGTTTGACCCTAAGGCTACGGCCAATTTTTTTGCAAAATTAGCCGCTCGATATCGCTACACCACCACCCCACCTCAAATGCTGTTAACTCACCCTTTGCCTGAATCACGGATCACCGATGCCCGTAATCGGGCATTGCAATACCCCAATCGATACGTACCCGATAATTTAAATTTCCAACTGGCAAAAGCCCGCATACAAGTTCGCTTTTCCAGTTACAGCCCTGAAGCGGCATTGAGTTTATTTAATCAGCAATTAAAAGACAAAAGCTATACCTTTAAAAGCGCCGCGCTTTACGGTAAAGCGCTCGCTTTATTTCGCTTGAAAAAATATGATGAATCTAAAGCCATTATTGATGGTTTAATCGCCAAAGATAAATATAATGTGTTCTATATTGATACAGAAACCGATTTATTGCTTGAAAAGCAAGAATATAACCAGGCTATCAGTATGCTCAAACAACGGCAGCAACTCAAACCCACTTCCATCGTTATTAATACCAATTTAGCCAATACCTACATTGAAGCGGGAAAACCCACAAAAGCCATTCCATTACTAGAAGATCTTATTTTTCTCAATAAAGACGATCAAATTGCCTATAGCTTGTTAGAAACGGCCTATCAAAAACTCAATAATAAAGGCATGGCTTATTTTGTAAAAGCCGAATCCTTAGCCCTCATGGCCGACTATAAAAACGCGATTGATCAGCTTAATTATGCTTATCGATATTCAAAGGGTAATCCTCTGCAGCTTGCCAGGATCAATGCGCGCATTCAACAATTTAAACAAGCGGAAAAAACACTCGAGAGTTTGAAATAAGTTTCATTGGCCAAAATAACCAATTACAGTATCATAAGCCTAATATTACACATAGGATCAACCTTGTCATGACACAAGTCAGCATATACCATAACCCAAGATGCTCAAAAAGCAGACAAACATTGGCGTTACTCGAAGAAAATAATTGCCAGATCACCGTTATCGAATACTTAAAAACGCCACCTAGCGCACAGACATTAACGCAAATACTGGATCGATTAACCTTCACTCCTAGAGAGTTAATGCGCAAAAAAGAACCTGAATACAAAGCACTGAATTTACAAGATGAGACACTCAGCTCGGCTGAGCTTATTCAGGCAATGGTCGCCAATCCTAAACTGATTGAACGACCTATCGTGCTAACCAATAATCAAGCTGTCATCGGTCGTCCACCAGAAAATGTCTTAACCTTGCTTGCAAGGAATAAGTCATAATGAATACCCAAACCCTTTTTATGCTGTGCCGCGCTGGCTATTGTTTATTATTAGTGCTGTTAGGTGCACAGTTTATCCATCAAGGGATCAGTGGCGAGTATTCTCTACTGTTCAGTTTACTGTGGATTGTCCCCCTACTCTTTCCCCTCAAAGGAATATTAACCGGTAACCCTTATACTTATGCTTGGGGCAGTTTTATTTTATGTCTGTATATGCTCCATGGACTGACATTACTGTATGTCACACATGATCAATTCCTCTTTGCATTAAGTGAAGTCTTACTCATCAGCGCCCTGTTAATCGGCTTTCCTTTTTACGCCAGAATGCGAGGAAGAGAGTTAGGCTTAGGATTAAAAAAGAAAAAGAAAACCTAAGTGTAATATATCATTCCAATCTTATTTTATTTGCCCTGCCAGTTATGAGTCTATTAAGCAACCCGTTTAATAGACTCAATGGCCAGTCTGTTGCCTCTTATTAGCCTTTAATCCGCAATCTGATTTTCAGTCACCATTGACCAGCACTATCTTTCCCTTTATAAGAAGAGACGCGATTATCACTAACCTATTATCAAATCCATATCTCCCCCTTTTATCTCCATTGCGAACTCAATTGATCAAAAAAATAAACACCCCATCAAGTATAAAACAAGCTTTCTTTCATAGACTTTTTAAAAATAACAAGGTATCGTGTAAAAATTAACAATTAAAAAACAAATATTAAATAGCTGCACAAATGAAGACAAAAGCACTCCTTTTAATGAGCTCGCTTCAAATGCTCATTATTTTATACTTAATCTCTAAGATCAATGTCATCGAAGTCCATTTAGCCGCCTATGACTTGCAAACTGATGCAGCAATATTATCCCATCAGCCAATGAAAAGGCCTATCACACCAGCGCCACAACAAACATTATCAATTGAATCTATACGCACCGTCATTCAAGAAGAACTTCAAGCAACTCAGTTTGATACAAAAAACGTTCAGCCTAGTGAACAGCCCCCTTTCACAATAAAAGAAAGTGAAAATTTTAAAGCGATAGAGCAGCTTACGGATAAACTTGATGAGTACATCATTGATCATGAGTTCTCTTCAAACGAAATAATGCTATTTGAAGAAGAAATGGCAAAATTATCGCCTAAAAGTAGAGTTATCATGCTACGAAAAATGGCGCATGCCATCAACCAACAAAAAATAATTTACCAACCTTAATATCAATATTGACACATCTCCATAACGCAAGGAAAAGCGAATGAAACTTAACATCCTCCCTTTAACTCTCCTGTTCACTTCTTTATCAAGCAGCGTGTTTGCCGGAGAAGCAACCACCATTCCAGTCAGTATAGACATGGACAATAAACTCGCACAAGGTAATATGGCTAGTGCCCGTATATCAAATAATCCTTTTGAGAATATTGGCTGTGGTACAAGCTCGATTGTCTATCAATCAGATCTGAAGACTGAAGTTGTTTCATACGGTTTCTGCCAAGCCAGAATTGGAGAAGGTGAAGACAATGGTGCATTTATATTTTGTAATACCGACAACCCTGAAATAATAAAATCCATGCGAGCCTTAAATGATTACTCTTATATTCGATTTCGTTGGAATGACAATCAAGAATGTACTTCGGTCTATTCATCAACTCAATCTTTCTATATTCCCAACTTTATTTTAAAGAGAGTCAGAACCAATAGCCATACACAAAAATAGTGCCTAAAAAGGATACTCTTTGCTTTATTTACCCATACTGTAACTTAAACACTTCAACACTTGCCGTACTGTTGAAGTGTTTAACTAGGGGGGTTATACCCAAATCACTTGAAAGTGCATGTTTTCAGAGCCCGTAAAAAGGCTTAATTCAAGGCGCATTATTGAAAGAATGCTTATTGCCT
>NZ_CANLKR010000066.1 GCF_947491715.1 uncultured Shewanella sp.
TCTGGTGTGTCACTGCCCCACTTTTCCATCGTCTATCCCTTTACGGCTGGTTCGCTGATTCTTAGCGTTAATAAATAACGTGCGCGCTAATTTAGCGCATTATTGACTCGCTTTCTAGCCTTAGATTGTGAAAGTGCGCCCACAATAGGACAAATAAATCCCTTTTAATATTAACCCATTGTGGTAAATTACCGCTCTTAGGGAAAGGCAAAAAGATAATAAGGGAATAGGGAGCCGTATGTCAGGGAAGGTAGTGCAACTCCATCAATTGATGGAGCATGAAGCGTTAAGCATTGAAACGGATTTTTCATCTCTAAAAGATAACGAGTTAAAGGCTTACCTTGCTACGGGTGAGTCATTATCAAGCCTTAAAACCGCCTTGACTCGCGGTGATAAACTCCTTCTTCTAAATAAACCTAAAGCGCCCATGTTCATCATGGACTTTCCCAAGGCTGAGCTAAGCACAGAAGACAGAGTCAAAATCATTCTTCACAGCTTAAAGCCCATGCAAGTCAGGCAAGCGCATCCCGCCATCAATACTGCCTATCCAAAGGATGTCATTAAGGCTATCGATGCTCGCTTAGGCACCGCAGGTGGCATGATTAATATTGGCGGCAACCCTTATCAAAGCCCGTCATCGGGTAATCTGCATCCGCCAGCGGAAATGCCTAAACGCACGAAAGAGCCGTTAGTAGCAGATCCTAAGTCTGAGCCACCCAAAAAGAAGGTGGCCGATACCTTTGCCATGGCGCCGAATCGACTGATTTTTAAATTGGTGTACGACGATAAAGAGCAAACCAAGGCAGCCAATGTGCCTTATACCGTCATCATGGAAGATGGTAAAAATACTCAAATTACGGGCACGTTAGATAAGCATGGTAAAGCAGAAGTACAACCCAACACTAACCACGCCGCTTTCATCTTATTTGGCGATGAAGCTCTAGCGGCTGAGGCACAAAATACGCTTGATAATGCTTATACCAAGCTCGATAACGCCATTAACAACAAAGCTAAACAAAGCGCTCAACATGCTTTCGATAAGCTCAATCAGCAACAAAGTCAGCAGCAAAAGGTACCAGTCACTCAAGCGTTTGCCGATGCGGTTAATCACAAACTGGATGAGCTAAATCAACAAAGCCAGGCATTTAATAATCAGTCTTTTTTAAGCCAATCCTGGGACATGGCCAAGGCCGCGCAATCTGGTGCTGCCAGCGGTGTAACCGAATATCTACCTGACTTAGGGGATTTTGGTGATCTGTTAGATGCGGCAGACATTAACGTCACTATGCTCATCGAGGCCATTGCCACGGGTGATGTGGATGCGCTGGAAGATAAATTCCAAGCATGGAAAGAGCGCGGTAAACAAGGCATGTGGGAAGCGTGTGATACCATGGAAATGCTGATTTTGTTACTCAGCGACAGCCAAGGCCGTGAGTTAATTGCCAGTTTACCGGCGCGCATGTTGGCCGCCCTGCCGCCCGACAAAGTAGTGGAAATGAGTGCCTATCATGTCACGCAATTGGGCATGGACACCGCCGTGGTCAGTGGCGGTACCGCAGTTGGCACCCTTGCAGGTGGCGTCGGTGGCCCCATTGCCTGCGCCTCGCTCTTGCTTGCCGCCAATGGCCGCAAGGCAGGTAAAGTGCTAGAAGAAACCGTTGAAGTGCTTGGCGAGATGAAAGACGCCCTCAAAGTGGTGCGCAACAACAACACCAAAAAACAGCTGTATAAAAAAGACCCGTCCATCCCTAACCATGAAGCGGATCTCAATACCCGCACTTTTGTGACGCCTTTGAAAGAGAACAAACAAAACAACAAGCACAAAGAAGACGAGGATAAAACGCACAAATGCGACTGGAAAGACTGTAAGGGTAAGCATAAAAAACCGATCCATTACCCAAATAATGGAGTCATTAAGCGGGATAATGTTTTTGCTAAAAAATGGGTCAAAGCTGGGTTAGAACCTTGGGTTATTTATGGGGCAGGTAAAGACACTAAAGCCACAAAAGAAGAATATCAATCAATAACGAAAAAAATGAGTGATGTTAATAAAGCCGTCAATATGCAACATCCTGAGTATCCCACACAAAAGCATCACTTGATTTCAATCAAGTTATTTAACAATGTATTAAAGCTAAAACATAATGCCAAATTGGCTGGTTATGATGTTAACCATCATAAGAATGGCATTTGTTTACCCGCATTTAAATTCGATATTGCTCAGCATGATTTGCAATGTCACAGAGGAAACCATTCTAATGATCATTATTATGACAAAATTGCACCTTATTTAAAGGATATTGAAAAAGAAATAAAAAAATCATGCAAAAATAAAAATGATTATAAACAACAAAGTCAAGAGGTAATTAGTGAGCTAAATGAGCTATCTAATGATATTAAGAAAAATATTATTTCTTGGAAATATTTGCTTAGAAAGAAAGCTTTAGAAGAAAGAGAATTGGCTATAGAACGTATTGAAAATATTTATAAAAATTAAAAAAGGAAGTGTGATTTTATGTACTGGGTAATGTTCACAGAAAGACAAACTGATAATGAAAAAATTTTGTTTGGAGTACCTTCAGTTATAGAGGATTTAGACCTAGAGTGTGATGAAGGGTGCCATATAACAGGTGAGATCCCTTTAATTGAATTTGCACCAGAAGAGAATTTTGAAACATTAACAGATAACTTAAGTGCGCCAGGGTTCGGAGGGCTACTTGCAAATAAACGCGTTTCTCAAACATTAAGAAATGCGGGTGCTAATAATATTCAAGAATTCCCAGTGTTGTTAAAAGGTGTCAATGACAATCAAGATTGTACCGATTACGATCTAATTAATATCATTGGTGATGCCGATATCATTGACTACGATAAATCAGATGTAGTGCTGAGGCGTCCAGGTAATATAAAACGAATAAATGCATTATCATTTATCGATACCTCTGATATGCCTTTACCCTATATTTTTCGTTTAACTTCTTTTCTGCCACTTGTCATTGCTCACGACAAAGTCAAACAAGCTTTTGAAGCGAACAATATCACTGGGTTTACCTTCTACAAACCTGAAGATTTTTATCTGTAAATTACAAAATCCTAAAGCGGTTTTTCTTCCACTACTTTGAATAAGACTGAGGCATCGATGATGCCTTGGTACTTTTTATAAGGTCAATGGCTGCCTGCCCAGTCATAGAAAAACGGCACAAAACCGCTATCACCAATCAGCTTCATCAGTAAAATGCACAATACGACCACCACAAAGCTAATGCCATATTCTACCGGATCCCCCGTTCTAAATCGGCCACCAAACAAATGAAACCGCCTGTCACTGTGAGATGGAAGAAAAAAAGTCGTACATAAAGCAAGCATAAGCACTCTTCGTTATACTTTATGTTTTGGAGCTAAATGAAAAGGGAGCTTAAATGAAAGCTGGTATCTTTACTTTTTTATTGTTATCGATAAGCCTGCTTTTGTTTTTGCAACAGGCTAACGCCAAACAGGTCATTAAGTTAACACCTCAGGTACGCATTATTCCTAATGAAATACCCACTTCAACTTTTTCAGATTTGGAATTAGCCTTGATTCGACCTTATTTGTCTCAAAATCTGATTGTTTCTTCAGATTGGCTTGGGGCTCAATTTTTAGTAATTGGAAGCGATGAACCGTCAATGCTCTATCGGGAAAGCAATACGATATATGTGAATGGTGTACTGCCAAAGGGAGCATTATTAGGCGTTTATCAACAAGGGAGGCAGTTTGAGTCAAGTCATTCAGGCCAAATCGAGCAAGAGATGATACTGGTTGCAAGCGTTGTGGTGAGCGATTCTGGTTTTATTTCAGCGGTTAAAGTACTGAGTAGTTTTAGAGAAATACAATTGGGTGATGTTGTCGCCGTGCAATCACAGGGCATGATTATGCCTTCTTATTATATTCCTAATATATCTCAATTAAATATGCCCGCATCTATTATTGCGTCAGAGGCGCAAAGGACGGCTATGGGCGTGATGGATGTGGTTTATCTCAATCAAGGACGTTTTCAAGGCGTTAGGGAAGGGCTGTTATTGTCTATTTCTGGGGAAAATGAGTCAGTGATTTTGCTGGAAAAGGATCAGGTAGTTCGCCTTAATGAAGGAACGGCCTATGACAAAATGATGGCGAGTTATCATTGGGATCCTGCCTTTGTGATGCCGCGTGTTCATTCGGGAAGGCTTATGATATTTAAAGTTTTTGATAACATGAGCTTTGGGATCATCATGGAAAACCTAAGGCCGATTCGAGTGGGTGACAGTGTTGGTGGTCGCTAGGACTTGGAGCTGGAAGCACAGGAGGATTTATCGAAAATGAATTGGTTGACTGGTTAATTGTCAGTAGTGCCTCTGGGTTAGGACCTGCTCGAATAAAACAATTATTAAATGCAATGACAATGGCTGAACTGAGAGATAAGGTTGAGCATGAACCAGCGGCATTGGCTTCAATGGGGGCGGTTTCTTCTAAAGCGATGAGCGTCAACTTTGCTTTAGTGGAGCGGGCATTGAATTGGCAAAATAGTGATCCACTTCATCATATTATTTATCCCCAGCATGCAATGTATCCCCCTTTATTAAATGAACTATCCGACCCCCCCTCTCTTTTGTTTATCAAAGGTGAGTTAAATCATTTACTCGTCCCTTCTATTGCTATCGTAGGCAGTCGAAGTGCCACGCAGTCAGGGCTCACAATTGCACATCAATTGGCTTCAGAATTAGCCCTTATGGGGTTGAATGTGGTCAGTGGAATGGCGATAGGGATAGATGGCGCCGCTCACCAAGGAGCGCTAGATGTTAATGGGCGTTCTTTTGCTGTATTAGGCACCGGAATTGATATTATTTACCCTAAACGGCATGAGCGTTTGTATCATGCTATCTATCAGCAAGGTTGTATCATTAGTGAATTTTGGCCACAAGTGAAACCTTATGCAGGTAATTTTCCTAGGCGTAATCGTATCATTAGTGGCTTGTCGTTGGGGACATTAGTGGTTGAGGCTGCAAGGAAAAGTGGCTCTTTAATTACGGCTAGATTAGCCATGGAACAGGGAAGAGAAGTCTTTGCTGTTCCTGGGAATATTTTAACGGGTCAAAGTCAAGGTTGTCATGATTTATTGCGTAATGGTGCTAAATTAGTCGATAATGCGCAGGATATCGTCGAAGAATTAGCAGCTTTATGTCATTTTCACCTTGAACAAGTGAAAAGTCGTCACCATATAGAGGTGGATAAGGCCTCTGATTTGCCATTTGCCTCCCTGTTAGCTAGTGTTGGTTATGAGACCACACCAATTGATGTTGTGGTTGAGCATAGTGGAAAAACCATAGAGCTAGTATTAGAGCAGTTGCTTGAATTGGAATTGCAAGGGTGGGTTACTGCTGTACCCGGTGGTTATGTAAAATTAAAGAGGAGCTAACCATGTTTGATATCCTCATGTATTTATTTGAAAACTATGTTCATGGTGAAGTAGAGTTACTTGTCGATGAGGACGAGTTGACCAAAGAACTGACACGAGCTGGATTTCATCAAGCCGATATTATTAAGGCTTTAACTTGGCTAGAATGTTTAGCAGACTTACAGGAGAGCGATAAACCTTACTTATGTGATCACACACAACATTCTTTTCGGATTTACACCCAGAATGAGATGGATAAAATCGATGTAGAAAGCCGCGGTTTTTTGTTGTTTTTAGAGCAAATTAAAGTGCTAAGTGTTGAGACTCGAGAAATGGTTGTTGATCGAGTGATGGAGATTGATGAAACGACACTGGTTTTAGACGATTTGAAATGGGTAGTGCTAATGGTGTTATTTAATGCACCAGGGCATGAATCCGCTTATGAACAAATGGAAGATTTGATTTTTGAGCAGCCAGACGGACGGCTTCATTCTTAAGTGCTGATAATAAGGGGCAGCGTTTCAGTTAAGGTGTGGGTGGTTGAGTAATAAAAGGAAGCGAAAGCTTCCTTTTTTGATCGAATGAGACTTGTTAGAATGAGATTCATGGGCAGATAGGATAAATGAGAATATCATGGTAAAGATTGATCAAGATTTATTTCAACCTCCTGCTAAAGAGCAAGAGGCTTGTCCTTTGTGTCACGGTGCTCTTGTGATTAAAAACAGTAAACATGGTGGGTTTTTAGGGTGTGAGCATTATCCGACTTGTGATTATACTCGACCTTTGGTACAAACCAGCCAAATGGAAGCGCAAGTTATTACTGGCTCTGAGTGTCCTGATTGTGGCCATGAACTGGCTGTGAAATCGGGGCGATTTGGATTGTTTATCGGTTGTACGCAATATCCTGAGTGTCATTATATTGAAAAACATTCTCATAATGAGGCAAATGAACTTGTGCATTGTCCTATTTGTGAGCAGGGGCAATTAGAGCATAAGACTAGCCGATTTGGAAAAAGCTTTTATGCTTGTAGCGATTACCCTAAATGTAAGTTCATCGTAAATTATAAGCCAGTTGCAGAGTCGTGCCCTGAATGTGATTTTGCGATTCTTGTTGAACGTAAGGGAGCGGCGGGTTTACGCCTTGAGTGCTCGAAGAAATCCTGTAAGTACAAACGATCCGTTAAATAGAATGTTTTTGTAGACTCAATGAAGTTATCGAGGGAATCATGTTAGAAGTGTCGCCATCAGATGTGGCTGTAGTAATAGATAATGGTGGCGTTATTGCTTACCCAACTGAAGCCGTTTATGGTTTAGGTTGCGATCCTGATAATTTAACGGCAATAGAAGCATTGCTGGCGATTAAACAGAGAGCTTGGCAAAAAGGATTGATCCTCGTTGCCGAAAAATATGAGCAATTGCTGCCTTACATTGATGAATCCAAACTGAATTCATCACAATTATCTTTTGTACAAAGTAAATGGCCAGGACCTTATACCTTTATTATGCCTTGTAAAGATAATTTGTCCCCTTTGATTAGAGGCGCATTTGATACTATTGCTGTGCGTGTGTCTGCACATGAGGGAGTACGCAGTATATGTCGTGCCATCGATAAGCCGATTATTTCTACCAGTGCCAATCTGTCTGGAGCTGAACCGGCTATGTCGATGACAGAAATTAAACAGCAATTTGAAAGCAAAATAGCCGGGGTTGTCATTGGAGAGCTTGGCACACAAAAATCGCCGTCCACGATAATAGACAGTATGAGTGGACAAATATTAAGACAAGGATAAATAAGCGTAATGAGTATACCTGATGCCAATGTAGTAAAAGCATTTTTACTTGAATTACAAGATAAAATCTGTGCAGGTTTAACAAGATTAGATGGACAGGCTGATTTTAAAGAAGATCAATGGACTCGTGCTGAAGGGGGAGGTGGGCAAAGTCGTGTGCTGACTCTAGGTCAGGTATTTGAGCAGGCTGGTGTGAACTTCTCTCATGTTATGGGTGAGGCAATGCCTGCCTCTGCTACGGCACATCGCCCCGAATTAGCCGGTCGCAGCTTTGAGGCCATGGGCGTATCTTTGGTTATTCATCCCAATAATCCGCATATACCAACAACCCATGCAAATGTGCGATTTTTTATTGCCTATAAAGAAGGCGCCGATCCTGTTTGGTGGTTTGGCGGTGGTTTTGATTTAACCCCATTTTATCCATATATTGACGATGTCATTCATTGGCATGAAACGACCAAGGCCTTGTGTGAACCGTTTGGAAAGGCCGTTTATCCAAAGTACAAGAAATGGTGCGATGAATATTTTTGGTTACCACACCGTAATGAAACCCGTGGTGTCGGAGGCTTGTTCTTTGATGATCTTAATAAAGAGGGGTTCGATAATAGCTTTGCGTTTATGCGGGCGGTGGGGGAAGGTTTTCTAGCGGCTTATGCGCCCATTGTTGAACGTCGTAAAGATACTGAGTTTAGTGAGCATCAGCGTCAATTCCAGCTTTATCGCCGTGGTCGTTATGTTGAGTTTAATCTCGTTTATGATCGAGGTACCTTGTTTGGTTTGCAAACGGGTGGGCGCACTGAGTCAATATTGATGTCAATGCCGCCACTAGTGCGCTGGGAATATGGTTATACGCCAGAAAAAGACTCTCAAGAAGCAGAGCTATACGAGCGCTATCTTAAGCCTCAAGACTGGTTAAAGCTTGGAAGTTAGTCTTTATTGCGCATGTTATTGGCAAGCGTTGAAATGGCCTGAAAAATCACTCGTTGATGCTCAGGCTTTTTTATTACCTTGATAATGGCTTGATCCATACAGGTGAGCCACTGATCGACCATTGATTGATTAATAGCAAACGGCATATGCCTCGCTCGCAACGCAGGGTGACCATACTTTTGTTGGTATAGTTGCGGGCCACCTAACCAGCCACTTAAAAATTCAAACAATTTCTGTTCAGAGTCATCAATAGGCGAGCGATGAATGGCTAATAAAGGCGCAGTATCTTTACGTTGTCGCATTTGTTTATAAAACTCTTTTGCTAATAAACGGATAGTTTTCTCACCACCAATCAATTCATAGGCATTTGACTGATTTTCATCACGGTCATCATTTTTTGTATTGTTGGGTTTGTCGATAGCAAATAACGTCTTTAACCACTTCATTGATTACTGCCTTAATAGAAACCTGCTGAGATTATAACGATATTTTTGATATTGGGTAATTAGAGTGGCAGTGGATTGCATTATTGCACCTGTTAATATTTTGCTACAAATTGATTTAATTATTAGCTGTATTTTTGTTAGTAACTTGGTTAGATTAAGGCAAAATAATAATAGGAAGTCACATGATTAGATTTGCACCGTTATTAAGCATAATTACGGTATCTGTAATACTCTCGGGATGCGAACAGACTCAAGACCAAGCACCTCACGTCAGTATTGATCAAAACCCTTATCCAAGTACTTATCAAGCCTTACCTAGCAATATGACGTTAGTGACGAATGCCACTGTGTTAACTGCTGCTGGAAATAAGCTTGAGAATACAGATTTATTATTTACCCAAGGTAAAATTACTGCAATTGGTAAGCAATTGTCTAAAACGAATACTATATCCAATGAAGTGATTGTGATTGATGGAACAGGTAAATGGATCACACCGGGTATTATCGATGTTCACTCTCATTTAGGGGTTTATCCTAGTCCGAGTACATCGTCACATCAAGATGGTAATGAAATGACTTCCCCGGTTACTGCCGAAGTTTGGGCAGAGCACAGCGTATGGCCTCAAGATCCAGCGTTTAATCGTGCCCGTGAAGGCGGTGTGACGACACTACAGATTTTACCCGGATCGGGTAACCTTATCGGTGGGCGTGGGGTGACGTTGAGGAATATCCCTGCCGTGACCATGCAAGGAATGAAATTTCCAGATGCACCTTATGGATTAAAAATGGCGTGTGGTGAAAACCCAAAAAGGGTTTATGGTAAGCGCAAGCAAGTGCCGATGACACGAATGGGAAATATGGCGGGATACCGTCAAGCATTTGCAGAAGCAACAGAATATAAACGTGCATGGGATGAATATGATGCCGATTATGCTGCGGGATTAAATCCTACTCCGCCGAAAAGAGACTTGACGAATGACACTTTGAAAGGGGTCTTGGAAGGCGATATTTTGATCCATAATCACTGCTATAAATCAGAAGAAATGGCGATGATGATAGATTTAGGTAAAGAGTTTAATTATCACTCTGGTACTTTCCATCATGCCATCGAAGCTTACAAGATTGCCGATCTACTTGCTCAAAATGGAAATTGTGCTGCAATGTGGCCTGATTGGTGGGGATTTAAAATGGAAGCCAATGATATGGTTTTAGAAAATGTCGCAATAGTCGATGCTGTGGCGAATTCTTGTGCTGTGGTTCATTCAGATTCCAGTATGACTATTCAACGTTTAAACCAAGAGGCCGCCAAAATTATGTATAACGCTAATCGACATGGGTTTGCGTTAACTGAGGCGGATGCCATTCGTTGGATTACGTTAAATGCTGCCCAGTCCCTGGGGATTGCGGATACAACGGGTTCACTTGAAGTTGGAAAAAATGCTGATATTGTGATTTGGGGTGGCAACCCTTTCAGTGTTTATGCTCAAGCAGAGCAAGTTTTTATTGATGGCGCTAAGGTATTTGATCGTCATGATGATGCTTATCGTGCAACAAGTGATTTCATGTTAGGTCAAGGTTAAGGGGTAAGGCATTGAAAAAATTTAATGGAGTATTTTTAGCGATATCAATGTTGGCGGTTACAGTCCCTTGGAGTGCTCTGGCACAAACTCTGGCGATTACAAATGCCAAAATCTACACCTCGACAGAGAAAGGTGTATTGGCCAATGCATCAATTGTCATGGAAGCGGGTAAAATCATTGCTGTCAATCCTGAGAATATTGAAGCCGATACTATTATTGATGCGAATGGAGGAGTGCTGACACCGGGCTTTATTGGTGTGATGAACTCTTTAGGTTTAGTTGAAATAGAGTTGGAAGCAATCACTCAAGACAATAAAGATAAAAAGGCAGATATGACATTTGATCCTAGCCTTGGGTTTAACCCTAAAAGTACGGCGATCCCTTTTGCCAGAAAAGGCGGGATCACACGCAATGTTGTTGCAGCGAGTGCTGAAGAAGACAGTATTTTTGCAGGGCAAACCATTGCCGTTGAATTGACAGGGGAATGGGATAGCATTATTGCTACTGAGCAAGCCTTGTTTCTGAAGTTAGGAGCGGTTAAAGAGGGCTCTCGTGTCGTGGGAATGCAAACGCTCAAGAATAAACTAGAAGAGCGTCAGCAAGCTGCTAAGGAAGTGAACCCCAAAACGCCAGATAATCCTTTAATGGCTGAGTCAGTGAGAGAGAATGCTGTTATCGATGCCGTGCTTGCAGGTAAAAAAACATTAATTGTGAGTGTCGATCGCGGCAGCGATATTGTACAACTCATCAAACTTAAACAGCGCTTTGGATTGAGTTTAGTGCTACTTGGCGCGGCTGATGCCATATCTGTAGCGCCGCTACTGGCGAAAGAAAAGATCCCTGTGGTGATAAATGCGATGCGTAATTTACCTGAAAGCTTTGATTCTTTGAATAATGCTTCGAATAATGCCGCTAAATTAACGCAAGCTGGCGTTAAGGTGATATTAACAACGGGTGGTGATGCCCATGGCATTTATGCCTTACGCTACAGTGCTGGTCATGCCGTTGCGAATGGCATGGAGTATAGTGCAGCGATGAAAGCCGTTACTGCAAATGCTGCTGATGTTTTTCAGCTTGATGCGGGGCGTATTGCTGTAGGTCAGTCAGCAGATGTGGTGTTGTGGAATGATGATCCGTTTGAATATAGTAGTCATGTACAACAGATGTGGATAGCTGGAGAAGAGCAAACCGTTGAAAGTCGTCAAGACTTACTTAGAGATCGTTATATGACAAAATCAAGTATGCCAGCAGCTTATTCTCAGTAAATTTAGGGAGTGATGATCTTTGGTGATTGTTTCTGCTCCATAATCGCTGTCTGTAGTTTTCGGTTAAATGTATTTTATTCTTTGTAGAAGGTTCTTCTATTTAAGGAAAAGGGGCTTAGAATGACTAGGCTCTACCTCTTTTGCTGCGATTGAAATATGTTCGTCCTGAGTGTAATTTAACCACGGAAGATCAATAGTCCCTAATGTAGATAGTAAAAAAATAGAGTTAGTCCACAATGGCTAGCCCTATTTTTTTTTGTCGTTTGAGGTATCATGGCGATATAAAAATGAGGATAAAATTGATGATTGATAAGTATGCGGTTTTTGGCAATCCTATTGCGCAGAGTAAATCACCTTTTATTCACACTGAGTTTGCTAAGCAAACTCAGCAAAAAATCATTTACCAAGCTATTCTCGCTCCAGTGGATGATTTTCCCCAAACATTAGCGGCATTCTTTAAGGCGGGGGGGAAAGGTGCGAATGTCACCGCCCCCTTTAAAGAGCAAGCTTTTGAGGCTTGTGATGAACTTAGCGAATTAGCTAGTCTGGCTGGTGCCGTAAATACCTTAATACGCTTAGCGGATGGCCGTATTCGAGGGGATAATACTGATGGCGTGGGTTTAGTCAGTGATCTAATACAGCAATTTGGTGATCTTAAAGGTAAACAGGTACTTTTAGTGGGGGGGGGGGGTGCTGCTAGGGGGTGTATTAAGCCATTATTAGAGGCGGGAGTTCAACTCACTATTTGTAACCGGACTCACAGTAAGGCGGAGCAGTTAGCTCAGATTTTTAAAGAGTTTGGCTCTGTGGAGGCCACATCGCTTGAAGCACTAACGAATGAGTATGATGTGATTATTAATTCAACGTCAGCCGGATTAACAGGTAAGCTTATTGTCTTGCCTGAGAGTATAGTAAGTAATAAAACAGTCTGTTATGACATGTCTTATGGTGCTGAAGTCACATTATTTAATCAATGGGCTGTAGCTCAAGGGGCCAATAAAGCTATTGATGGTTTGGGGATGCTTGTGGGTCAAGCGGCGCAAAGTTTTTATCTTTGGCGGGGTGTAAAACCTAATATCGTACCTGTGCTTAATAAACTTCGTCAGCAATTATAATAGGTACACTATGAATCAAAGCGTTTTATTTTCCGATTTACAAGAGTGGAATACTCAACACATTTGCATTGATTTTCCTGCTCAAGTACAAGGCGCGAATATTCAATGTCGTATCGGATTAGCATCATTAGTGCGGATATCGAATAGTGTGCTAAACGCCAATGATCATAATATATCGGTTAAGGCATTAGCACTATTCGATGACTATCGTTTTGATATCGAAGAAGAGGTTGAAATGCTCATCGCACAAGAGGCGTTTGATGAGCATGGCCGTATTACGCTATAAGTACGGTTGGAGTGATTAAGGTGTTTGTGATTGCTCACTTAAGTATTCATCTTTCAGCTTTACATAGTTATCTGCAGATTGTGGCAAAAAAGCGAGCTCTTCTTGGGTTAAGGGACGTATTTGTTTTGCTGGGCTACCGACATAAAGGTGACCCGCTTTTAATGTTTTGCCAGGGGGCACTAAAGCGCCTGCGCCAAGAATGATGTCATCTTCTAATACTGCACCATCTAAAATGATCGCCCCCATTCCGATTAAAATACGGTGACCCACTTGGCAGCCATGCAGCATCGCTTTGTGGCCAATGGTGACATCATTACCAATAATAAGTGGATGCCCTTCTGGATTGGAGGTTGATTTACGGGTGACATGCAAAACGCTGCCATCTTGAATATTCGTCCGTTTGCCAATATGAATATGATTCACATCTCCTCTTGCCGCGACCATGGGCCAAACACTGGCATCATCATCTAAGGTAATGTCACCCACAAGAACTGACGCTTCATCTATATAGACACTTTTATTCAGTGTCGGGGTTATTCCTTTATAGCTACGCAGTGATTTAAACATGATCGATACTCTTAATAAGATGAATAAGTGAATTATACTGGGTTAATATACGATAAGAAGCCTAAAAGTGAGTGTTTGTGCGTTTTAATTATCCATTTAGCTGGCTTTGTGTTCACTTAAAGGGTTTCTTTAAATTAAATGCAAAAAAGCCCTTGCGCTCATTCCAAATCTCCCTATAATGCGCACCCACTGACACGGCAA
>NZ_CANLKR010000067.1 GCF_947491715.1 uncultured Shewanella sp.
GCGTTTAACGCCCATTGCTTTTGAGGTTTTCATAGATAAGTCTCCAAAGTGTCAACTTACCTCAGGACGGAACAAAGTATTTTGAAAAGGCTGAGCAGCAATGCTCAGCCTTTTTTGTATGGACTGCTCGTCCTGTATACTTTTCCGCGTACTCTTGCCATACCAATCTCAGAGATGATTATTGCCTGATCCCACTAAGACTCGCATATTTGAGGTTAACCACTTAAAGCAAGGCTTTGAGTTCCTCTAGGCGGGTAATTCGAATATGAGGCAACAAACGGCTTTGCTTATTCATCACATTATGTTCCAGCGTGGTGAATGTGGTATTGAGCTCATTCTCTGTATCCACATCGCCAAAAGCGGGGCTTAACCAAGCCGCCTGACAGCCCGCTTGGCGCGCCCCACACACATCACTGTGACTGCTGTCGCCAATATGCATAAGTTGATGTGCATCGATGTTGAGCCGATTTAAGGCCAAATGGAACATGTCACCAAACGGCTTCATGCGCATGCCATTGCCCGGCGACAAAGAAAACTCAATCAAACCATCAAGACCAATACGCTTCGCATCAACATTGCCATTAGTAATGGCTATCAAGGGATATTTTTGCTGTAAGCTTTTGAGTAAATCAAGCACAGTATCGGAAATACGAAAATCACTGCGATAATGCAAAAAATACGCTAATGCTTCAAAAGCTCCTTTTTGGGCTTGTCCTTGAGAATAACCCGCATCCAGTAAGCCTTGTTCTATTGCCATACGCCTCAACTGGCTGACATCATGAGCAAGCCCTGGATGACACTCTAAAAGCTTAGCCTTAACTCGCATGATTTCATTGGCATGCCATTGCTCTGTCGCAGTAAATTTATCGTGAAGATGCGCCAGTAAGGCTTGTTCAGCACGGCGCATAATGGGTCGATTGTCATATAAAGTATCATCAAGATCGAAACTTAAACAGCTAATCGCTTGTGGTTTAATGAAAACCTGCATCACCCACTCCTACTCTTTAGGTTTATTGCGCTTGGTTGCTTTTTTAGCTCTAGGATGAGCACCGTCATAGACTTTAGCCAGATGTTGAAAATCTAAGCTGGTATAAATTTGTGTTGTTGACAGATTAGCATGCCCAAGCAGCTCTTGCACGGCCCGTAAATCGCGACTCGATTCTAACATGTGCGTGGCAAAGGAGTGACGCAACTTATGAGGATGCACTTTCATATTGAGGCCTTGTTCTAGCCCCCATTTTTTAAGCCTAGCTTGAATGCTGCGATGGGATAAACGGCCACCTTTTGCCGTCACAAACACCGCATCATCACTGCAAGCTATCCCTTGACGCAGTGCTAACCAGTCTTTAAGTGCCGTCATCGCCATGCTGCCAATGGGAATAATACGTTCTTTACCCCCTTTGCCTAACACTTTTACTTGCTGATCGGTTAATTGAAGATCGGGAATATCAACACTCGCCAATTCCGCTAAACGCAGTCCACTAGAATAAAACAGCTCCAGTATTGCTCTATCTCTAACTGAAAGCAGATCATCGCCTTTGATATCTAACAAATGCGTGACGGAATCCACATCCATATTCTTAGGCAATGGCTTATTCAACTTAGGCGCACGCAAATGCGAAGCAGAATTTACCGCGATCCGCTTTTCTTGTAATAAAAACAACCCAAACTGCTTTACCGACGATACTGTTAAGGCTAACGATCGCGGCGATAACCCTTGGCGATGAAGTTTACTCAAGCCCGACTGTAAGGTTTGATGAGACACAGTATTCCAGTCAATAGGATCAGAAAATATGCCAGCAAATCTTTTTATTTCATACAAGTAATTACGCACTGTATGTAATGATAATTGGCGCTCAGTTTTCAGATAACGTTCAAAATCCTTGAGGCTTTGCTCTAAAGTCAACTGACTTTCTCCAAAACAGACATCTTTAATCAATCAGTGTAGTGATTTTATGAAAATAGGAAAGACTTAGCTGACAGCTTAATGAAGCTAAATCTTTAGAATAGGACGCTCATTTAGCGCAAATATTGAGGCTAGCACGAATATTGAAAAAAAGGCTAGCTTGGAGGCACTAACCTGTAGAGTGCTTATATTGAAACACTAAACCTTCAGAAATTATAATTAAATCTGATGCTTAGAGACTAATTCTTAAACCTAGCATTTCGGGACTAAGTGATCTAACAGTTGCTTGATTTGATCTAAAAGCAGATGGTCCATGTCAGGCTGAAAATGCGTTGGATCCGATATAGCAATGGCAAAAATCACTTGACCACACTCTTTTGAAAGGCGAGATAAGGCTACAGATCCCACGTCAGAGCCAAATAAACGTTGAGACTCAGACTGGGTTAAGCGGCCAAAATAATAGCCTTGATTTAAGCGTTTTTGCCAAATATGGGCCAACTCACTGTCAACCTCATGGACCGAAATCAGGCGCACATGACTAAAATTAAATTGCTGTTTTAACTCATTAGACAAGACTTGCCTTAAATCCCCAATACCTTCACATTCAAGCAATTTTAACGACAAGGCATTATTGAACATGTAAATTTGCTCATTACGGGTTGCCATTGTCATGAGTGCCGTTATTTCTTCTTCTAATTGGTGTACTTGCTCACGCAATGCACTTTGCTGGCGCTCAACCAGAGACACAGTCCCCCGCTCTTGATGGGGAATGCGCATTCCAGTCAATAGTTCAGGAAATCGCGCAAAAAAGTTTGGATTTTCCAGTAGATATTCTCGAATCAAAATTTCATCAAACGGCGGTGTATTTTGTTTATGTTGCAGATCTGTCATTGCGGTATTTGTCCATCGAATACATGTACAGCTGGGCCTGTCATCCATAAAGGTTTCCCTTCACCTTCCCAGTTTATCACTAAGGTGCCACCGGGTAACTCAACCTTGACCCGTGGTCCTAATTTACCTTGTATTTGCCCCACCACGACAGCTGCGCAGGCGCCCGTACCACAAGCCAAGGTTTCAGCAGCACCTCGCTCATACACTCTCAACTTTATATGATCCGTACTCACGACTTGCATAAACCCCACATTCACGCCTTTTGGAAAACGTTCATGTTGAGTGAGTAAACGCCCAATGTCATCAACGGGCTCACTGGCCACATCCTCTACATCTAACACACAATGAGGGTTCCCCATAGAGACGGCGCCACAAAGAAAGGTTTTCAAGGGCGTAGGCAGTAAATAGGTTTTTTCCACTTTCTTGGCGGTAAATGGAATTTTATTAGGCTCTAAAATCGGGATCCCCATATTGACTGTCACTTGACCGTCATGTTCCACCTTTAAGGTAATTTTGCCTGAAGAGGTACTGACTTTAATTTTTTTCTTATTGGTCAGCCCTTTATTTCGAACAAAACGCGCAAAGCAACGTGCACCATTGCCACATTGCTCCACTTCTCCACCGTCCGCATTAAAAATACGGTAATGAAAGTCGAGATCCGGATCATAAGGCGGCTCAACCAAGAGCAATTGATCAAACCCTATCCCAAAGTTTCTGTCGGCAAGGCGCTTGATTTGATCCGGCGAGAAAAACACATTTTGTGTCACGCCATCAACCACCATAAAATCATTACCGAGTCCTTGCATTTTAGCGAATTGGATCAAGATAGGTGTCCTTAAAACTTAACGGTTTTCAATATATGCTCAATTTACGGTAAGCATTGCTCTCCTTGCCATAACTGAGGCAAGGTTTCACGCTCACGAATAAGGTGCACTTGACTACCATCCACCATTAATTCTGCTGAGCGAGGACGCGTATTATAATTGGATGACATAGTAAAACCATAAGCGCCGGCCGAACGAACAGCTAAAAAGTCACCGGCTGCAATATTTAACGCTCTGTCTTTACCCAAAAAATCACCTGTTTCACATACAGGTCCTACTATATCATAGTTAAGCGAAGCACCTTGACGAGAAATCACCGGAATAATATTTTGCCATGCACTGTAAAGAGCAGGACGTAATAAGTCATTCATCGCGCCATCGACGAGGGCAAAATGCTTATTACCATTTTGCTTTAAATACAGCACTTCTGTGACAAAAATCCCCGCATTAGCAGCAATGGCACGCCCTGGCTCAAAAATCAAGGTTAAGTCTCTGTCCCCCAATCGCTCAAGTAATGCCGCAGCATACACATCCGGTTGTGGCGGCGTTTCATCATCATAAGTGACCCCTAAACCGCCACCGACATCAAAATGCTCAATCTCTATGCCTTTTGCTGCCAAGCGATCAATCAAGGCCAACATTCTATCCATAGCATCTAAAAAAGGTTGAATATCTGTCAATTGAGAACCAATATGGCAATCCACCCCTTTCACATGAATATGGCTCAAAGTATGGGCCCTAGCAAAAAGCGCTTCCGCTTCTTCCATTGTGATACCAAACTTATTTTCTTTAAGGCCCGTTGAAATATAAGGGTGGGTTTTTGCATCAACATCCGGGTTCACTCGTAAAGACACTGGCGCGACTTTGCCTAATCGCTGCGCCACACTTTGTAACTGCTCAAGCTCAGCACCCGACTCAACATTGAAACAATGAATATTGAGCTTTAAGGCCATCTCCATCTCAGCTACGGTTTTACCCACACCAGAAAAAACCACTTTTGCTGGATCGCCACCCGCTTCAATAACCCGTGAAAGTTCACCACCTGACACAATATCAAAACCACTGCCCAAACGTGCCAATACGTTTAATACCGCTAGGTTTGAGTTTGCTTTTACTGCATAACAAATAAGGTGAGGATGTGCACCCACAGCATTGTCAAATGCATGCCAATGCCTTTCTAATGTCGCGCGCGAATAAATATAAAGTGGGGTGCCATGCTGACGTGCCAATGCTTCTACTTGACAATCTTCCGCATACAATTCATCGGCTTTATAGAGAAAATGATCCAACAGCTTATTCCTTAATTACAACGTCACTAATGGCAAGATTACTGACTAACTTCACTTGGTGTGTTTGTGTCTTGGGATTGGGTACCAGTGTCATCTTGCGGAGCTTGAGTCGTCTCTGGCTCAGGTGCACGATATAAACCACTTTTTTGCCCACAACCTAGAATGACTAGATTAACAAGAGCCAATAATAAAAACAGCTTCATTTTTCTCAACATTAAAATATCCGATTATATAGTAGTAATTAATAACATTTATTCAACTTAACTGTAATACATCCTGCCAGCATGAAACGATTATTGGATCTCGATGGTTACAAAGTTAGGACGCTAAGGTCAAGCATCAAAGAAAAATAATCGAGCGTCGATACATGCCCCTATCAATCAGGTTTGACGATAATCATTAAGAGATTTTAAATAACCTTTAAAATTAATACAAAGTTAATTGATGCCATTCTCAACTGTGTCAGCTTAACAGATAGATTCATCGCGTCAGGTTCACTTTTTGCGTGCTCACTTCTGCAATACAAAGATAAATAACGAAACTCGTGCAGTTACTCAATCTGGTTGGTATTATACCTGTTTTATGACTCTTTCGACGATAAGGATAGCTTTCCCATGGCCATGACAGATACAGAATTTCATCAATTAGCCGACGAAATGTTTCACGCCATCGACAACGCCATTGAATATGCTATCGATGAACAAGATGAAGATCTTGATATTGATGCATCAGGTAATGTTTTACAATTAACCTTTGCCGATCGCTCACAAATTGTCATCAATAAACAAGAACCCTTACATCAAATTTGGGTCGCCACTAAATTTGGGGGGTATCATTTCTCCTATGTTGATGAAAAGTGGATCGACGAGCGAAATGGTGGCGAATTTATGCCTTTTGTACTTGATTCAATTTTGCGTCAAAGTGGCATACAGCTGCTCATCAACAGATAAAAGTAACCCCTGTATTTTTGTGCTATAAAGTTACCTGTCTCGCATTCTATCCGCCTGACACTGTACACATAATTATTGGCAATGATAGCATTGCCCTCATTACGATTTTTGACGGAAAAAGACATGTCTGAAAACCTGCTCCGCATTGCCACTCGAAAAAGCCCTTTAGCCCTTTGGCAAGCTGAATTTGTAAAAGCTGAGCTTGAAAAAGCCCATTCTGGATTGGTGGTTGAACTGGTTCCTATGAGCACTAAAGGTGATATCCTACTGGATACCCCTTTAGCAAAAGTTGGCGGTAAAGGCCTTTTTGTCAAAGAGTTAGAAGTTGCGATTTTAGAAAACAGAGCAGATATTGCCGTTCATTCAATGAAAGATGTCCCCGTCGATTTTCCTGAGGGTCTAGGGTTATCAGTCATTTGTGAAAGAGACGATCACCGAGATGCCTTTGTCTCTAATACCTATGCCAACATTGATGCCCTGCCTCAAGGCGCCACAGTGGGTACTTCTAGTCTTCGCCGTCAATGTCAAATAAGAGCCGCACGCCCCGATTTAGTGATCAAAGATCTACGGGGCAATGTCGGCACACGTTTAGCTAAACTGGATGCCGGTCAGTATGATGCTATCATTCTTGCCGCAGCTGGATTGAAGCGTTTAAACCTCATTGAACGCATTGCCAGCTATATTGAAGCCGAAATATCGCTCCCCGCTAATGGGCAAGGCGCTGTTGGCATAGAGTGCCGCCTCAATGATGAACGCATTAAAACCTTGCTCGCCCCCCTTGAACATACTCAAACGCGCTATCGCGTCACGGCCGAGCGGGCGATGAACACTTATCTTGAAGGCGGTTGCCAAGTTCCCATTGGTGCTTATGCTGAAATCAAAGAAAAGACATTGTATCTTCGAGGGTTGGTCGGAAAACCCGATGGCAGTTTAATTATTCGCGCCAAAGCTTCAGGCCCTGTCTCTGAGGCTGAAAACATCGGCATTAGCTTGGCTAAAGATCTGCTAAACCAAGGCGCCAAAGACATTCTTGATGCCGTTTATCGAACCTAAGGCCAATCGTTAATGACAGTGCTACTGACTCGCCCTGAGGGAAAAAACCACGCCATGGCGGTAGCACTGGAAAAACAGGGTATTCCCTATTTGATAACGCCACTTATCAAGGTCGTTCCGACTTTAATATCACGTCATCAAGATCGCTTCACTCACGCAGATGCGATTATTTTTGTCAGCACGAATGCCGTGACATTTGCCAGCCAATTGCACTCCTTCCCTTGGCCAACCGACATACCGTATTTTGCCGTCGGACAAGCCACTCAAGATGCATTGCTCGCCTTGGGTATTCAAGCCATTGCACCAATTAAGGGAGCGCCTCAAACCAGTGAAGGATTACTCGCCCTACCAGAACTCGCATCCATTCAAAAGAAAAACATTCTTATTGTAAGAGGCATGGGTGGACGAGAGACACTCGCCGATATTCTCAAGCAGCGCCAAGCACGAGTAACTTATTGGGAAGTCTACCAAAGAGTTCCTGTGGAATTGGATCCAAATCAAATCACAAATCAATGGCAAATCGCAAAAATAGACACTATTATTGTGACCAGTGGCGAAATACTCAGCAATTTGGTTAAATTGGTTCCTAATGAGTTATTTTCTTGGCTTCAAACTTGTCATATCATAGTCCCTAGCGCAAGAGTTGAACAACTTGCTTTTCAACAGGGACTACAACACGTCACGAACGCAAAAGCCGCTAATTCAAATGCAATGATTAGCGCATTAATAACTTAGTCCCGTATGGACATGTACCCAATGAAAATGAAGAGAATAAGACAACTTTTACGACTTTCTATTGAGATGATATTTTTAAAGGCCTCATTGCCTCACTTATCCGTTAGCCTTTCGCTATTTTGTGTAAGTTAAGCTAAGAGTCTTGAACACACTTTTTATCTGAATTTGGGTATTTATCACTGGCAACTGAATAACATGGTTGCATTATTGCTTTCAAGGATTGTTAAATGGACAATAAAAAAACCGATCTCCCTGCCAAAAAAACCGAGGAAGAAGCGACTACTCCATCCGTAGAACCAACTCAATCAAAACCACAGAAGCCCACTCCTTCGACTCATACAGCGGTTCATCCATCAAACTCAGGGAAAGTTTGGGGACTACTCTTGTTGCTCGTCATTATCACTGCATTAGGTGCAATAGGCGGTATTTACCTTTATCAGCAACTGCAAGCCCAACAGAATGCCACGGGTCAACTGGAGCAAAAAATAACCACATCAATGATCCAACCCAACAAAAAAATTAACCAGTTAACTTCTGAGCAAGCGCAATTAACACAAAAACTCAACCAAGAATTGATCCAATTTAATCAAACGCAAACAGAGCTCAAACAACAAGTCGCGCAGATCGCACAGCGCAGCCCAAATACTTGGCGAGCCGAAGAAGCCTTATATTTAGTCAGGCTCGCAGGCCGTAAATTATGGTTAGAGCACGATCCAAGAACCGCTGCCAGTTTACTCAAAGCCGCTGATGAGCGAGTTGAATCCATGATGGATCCCTCCCTCACTCCTTTACGAAAAGCCTTATCAAAAGATATATCTGCCGTTCTTTCAATCAAAGAAGCCGATATTTCAGGCACTGCACTCACACTCGATGACATTATCGATAGTCTCAACACCCTCCCATTACATCGCAGTGAAATGAGTAAAACGGAACAATCCGATAACGATCAAATGTCAAATTCTGTCAATGATTGGCAAACTAATCTGGCAAAATCTTGGCATGCATTAATTGATGACTTTGTTCTTATCCGTAAACGCACAACAGATGTTGCACCTCTTCTTGCACCGAATCAACAATGGTACCTCATCGAAAATATACAAAATAAGTTATTGCAAGCACAGCTCTCCTTATACCGTCAGGATCAGGTTAATTATCGCAGTTCTTTGGCACTGGCTAAAAAATGGATAACGCAATATTTTGATTTAAGTAATGCCAAAGTCGCCGATACCATAACGACTTTAGATGCATTACTCACGCTTAAAATTGAAACCACTCAAATCAAACATTTTCAATCAATGAAGTTACTCACTCAAGTGGTCAATTATGGTAATTTACTCAGCGAGGAGCCTAAATCATGATCCGCGCGCTCATTTATCTTGCCATTATACTCATTGGCCTTTGTGTTAGCCCTTTTTTAGTCGGCAATACGGGATATCTCTATATTGCCATTGGTGATTATCAGATTGAAACCAGTCTCGTTTTTGCCGTTATTGCTATTGTCGTTTTTTATAGTCTATTACAATTAATTGAATTTGCTTTGATTTTCTTCCTTAACCTGGTCGTTAATAGTCGCTATTTACCCGAACGTTGGCGTAAAAATACAGCAAGAAAACACACACTTTTAGGTGCACTTTCTTTAGCTGAAGAAGATTGGGAAAATGCAGAAAAGGCCATGTTAAAAGGCGCTGCTAAAGGTGAGATACCCACATTAAATTATCTTGCAGCAGCCAGAGCCGCACAACATCAGTCCGATATTAAGGCTCGGGATACCTATCTTGAAAAAGCAGAGAAAGATCCAATTGCTCGAAACGCAATAACAACCACTCGGGCTAGGTACCTATTTCAACAAGGTGAATTAGCTCAAGCGCGTATCGAATTAGATAAGCTCGCTCCCACCAGTAAAAGTAAACCTGCTATTTTAAATTTAGCTATTGAATTGTACCAAGCGCAGCAAGATTGGCAGGCTCTCAAACTGATTTTGCCTATCATCAAAAAAAAGCAGTTATTATCAGAAAAAGCGTTAAACCAATTAGCGCTTACCATTAATACTCAAGTGTTAACAACAGCAGCTGAAACCGATTTACAAGCATTGGAGAAATGCTGGCATTGGTTAAGCCGAAATGAACGTAAACAACCAGAATATATTGCATTATACGCCTTAGGTTTATATAAAAATCAACAAAGTAAAAACGCACTGACTTTGCTGCTTAAACAAATCAAAAGTCAGCCCTCTAACGTTATTTTTGCTGCTTTATCGCAAATCTTACATCAAACAGATAGTGATGCATTCAAACAACTATTAGCTTTAGAAACACGCTATGCAGAACATCTAAGTTATCAAACTTGTATTGCAACCATTTACCAACAAAGTAGTGATTTTGAACAGGCTAAGATTTGGTGGCAAAAAGTCTGCTACCAACAAGAAACAAAAGCGAATCTAGCCGCGCTTGCAAGGGTCCAAGGCAAAACGGGTGAACAAGAAAGAGCACTGCAAACCTATTGTAAAGCAATAAACCTATAGACCTTTTTTGACTAAAAAACCACCTTAATGGTGGTTTTTTATGTATGAAAACACATTTATAGAATAAAAAAACATAGCCAAGCAGTAATCAAACACTGAATGCAAATATGCAAACTCAATTAGTGATTGGAAATGGCAGGTAAATTGGTTTTGTTTTAAATGATAGTCGGCTATCTTTTGAAATCAATGCTAAGTCACTTGCAGAGTTTAAAGAACACCACGTACAAATCAGTCTTGCACAAATCGATAATGTCGACAACACTGTCATCGCAACCGACACAAAGGGGTACTTAGTTAACCCTTGCCTTTGACAGTATCTATGACGGACATTTGAATCAAAATATCGTATCAGATGGCATTGATTTATTTGAGCAGTATGGCATGGATTTATTTGAGCAGTATGGCATGGATACCGATAATGAAAGTGCGGTCATCAATCCTCTATTAGGTGATGGAAGCACAGGCGCGTTAATTGTCGATACCACCTCATCGCGCAGTGATACTGCCTTTTTCAGTGAATAGCCAAAACTCAACCAAACACGTCGCCAATAAAAACATCATTAATAGAACATTTTTATATATTAAAACCACTAAAACAATATATTTTTTATATATACAGCACCATTAATAGAACAAAAAAAGCCTAGTCAAGTTACTTCTCAATATGATAGGTCGCTGATGCTATACTTTCTCTTACCAAAGCTTTTATGATTAACACTCACCCCTCATTTTAATTAGTACATACTGATAACAATAAAAAAACACAATCACACAGACTGTTCCACTCTATTTTACTTTAGTAGCCGACTTTACGACTCTCTTTTGCCCTAAAAGATACAAATAGATTCAAATGTTTCTCTAGTGTTAATTAAAAATAATTTACATAAGAGTAGATACTTCACAACATCACCGCCCTCATTTGACAGCCTTATGAAGCCAATTAGACTTAAGTATGTTAAGGGAATAATTATAAACCCACCCTCGACATAACCTTTTATCATTTCTTTACATGGATGAATGCAAACAGGATTATGTATTATGGCTGTAACGACCATCACTTTAGAAGCAAAAACACCATTCATTGTTAAAGACATTACTCAAGGCCAGATTTACGTTAAAGATGCAAATGGAGAGCTAACCCTCCTTGCCGTCGGAGATACCATTCAAGTGGGTGATAGCTTTGAATATAACAGCGAGGCTCAGTTTGTTTTAACATCAGGTAGTGAAAGCTTAACAGCAGATACGATTGCTTCATCCAATATGGTCACTAAAGAAATCTCTTCAGCTCCAGAAACAGAAGAAAAAGTGCTACTCAGTGATGGAGATACTTATACAGTCCACATTGATAGAGACGGTAATGAAGTGAGGCCCACTGCTGGGTTTGATAGCCAAATTGGTGCCAGTGATGGATCAGCTCAAGCAAGCTTCATCGATAATCTCATTGTTGATGGTAACAATGACCCCGATGATACTGCAACAAACGCCTTTCATTCAGGGCTATATCCAAATACCGGACTCACTTTCAACACAGTTTCTCAAGATGGCACTATTAACATTAATGAATCTGAAAGTGATGTTACAGTCTCTGGAACAGCACTTTATGAAGCTAATGAAGGTGATAACGTTAAATTTAGTGCCATCATTAATGATAAAGAAGTGGATTTAGGCAGTACAACAATTGATGCAAACAAAGAGTTTACCATAGACTTTGCAGGGAACGATTTAGTTAGCGTTAAAGATTTCACTATTAAAGCAACCATAACAACTTATTCATCTGAAGGACTCTACACAACTATTTCAGAGGATCTAGCATTTGATATAGATCTCACTCGTCCTGAACCCACGATTGCCCTTAATTCAATCACCAATGACAATATCGTCAGCATAGAAGAACATAATAATAACATTGAAATATCAGGCATTGTTGGTGGTGATGCAAAAGTGGGTGATAAAGTGACGGTGACAGTCAATGAACAAAGTTACTCAGCCACTGTCGATACGGATTATACTTTCACGGTCTCAGTTGATGGCAAAGAAGTTGCGGAAGATACTAGTATCACAGCAACTGTACTCAGTTATGATAAAGCTGGAAATTCCAGTGACGGTGTACCGTCATCAACCACGACTAAAACCTATGAAGTCGATCTTACGGCCCCTGAGCCCACAATTACCGTCAATCACATTACCGCTGACAATATTGTTAATGCCGCTGAAGAAGGGCGTGA
>NZ_CANLKR010000068.1 GCF_947491715.1 uncultured Shewanella sp.
CAAAATGGGATGTCGCCGAATTGTCCCGGAGTGACCTTGGCCCCCTCGCAAGTCAAAGTCATGTACATGAAGTGAGGCATTATTGGCGCTCCTAAGCAAGGATATTGTGATCTTCGTTGTTGCTGACGTTGCACGTTAACACAATGAAAAATTTTATATTGGTTTACACTATTTTGATGTATGCTATCACTTTAATTTTGTTTGGAAACAATGGATTTGATTGGGAATAGGAGCGTTATGACAAAAAAATATCAAGGCAGTTGTTTGTGCCAAGCAGTACAATTTGAAGTTGAAGGTGAGTTTGAACACTTTTTCTTGTGTCATTGTCAGTATTGCCAAAAAGATACAGGTTCTGCTCATGCTGCCAATTTATTTTCTTCAACGGCTAAGTTGGTTTGGCATCATGGCCAAGAGCAACTCACTCGATTTCAACTACCTGATACTCGGCATGTGAGAAGTTTTTGCCGAGTTTGCGGCAGTGCCTTACCTACCTTGGAAGGGAAGTTATTAGCCGTGCCTGCAGGTAGTTTGGATATAGCTATTGATGTGAAACCCAATGCGCATTTGTTTGATTCAAGTCGTGCGTCGTGGTGTGAGGAATTGAATCAACTACCCACTTTTGACACTTTTCCTCAATAAAATGAATTCTGGGCAAGAATGTTTGCGTGTCAGCCTTTCATTATTTTTACAAGGTATTAAAATGACTTAACCTGAATTAGGGTTAATCAGCGCCGCTAACGACAGTTATTTTGTCCTATCTGTTTAGGACTTTCTACTAGAAATAGGCTTTGATATCGACATCTAATAAGAAATAAGTTAACAGCAAATAGAACACAATTTAACTGTTGAATTTATCTACGAAGTTCAACAGTCTGAATCAAGATTTAAGTCACCCTTTAAGTCCATACACTTATAGTATGATCAATTGCAAAGTTAAAAGTTATCTGATTTCTTTAAGGTTTAACCATACTCCTTAAGGGAGATCGACTCGTTTCAAGTATTTCGAATGATGCTTTAAAATTAACGAATGAAGATATGACCAACTTAAACCTAATGTTTTCGTCTTCTGTCACTTGCCCAAGAGTGATTGCGGCTCTAGGAAAGGATGAACATCAGAGTTTATCGAACAGTTAAAGTTAACTGGTATGGGAATAAAATGATTGTCGCAAGAAATAGCGAGTTGATGCTGTTGAATAATAAAACCAGTTTTACTGTATCGCAAAATACTGGGGTCATCCAATTATGCCTAAAACACTGGCTTTGATAGCGGTTGACCCCTTAGGTGATCCCCATAATATGATTCATGACGCACACAAAAAAGTAGCCTTTATGTGATTTTGATGTTTTTATTTTGTAAGTGAAAATCAAATTTGATAGTTAAAACAACACTTGTTAATGAATATCATGATTAGGGGACAATCTCTCTTTAAGACACGTTCGGACAATGTTATAACGTGTCTAGAAACTTAGGCCCTTTTTTATTATTCATTTGAGGAACACTGATATGATATTCTCCCTGGTTGAACGCGCTGCTGCCGATCCCATTTTAGGCTTAACCGATGCCTTTAAAGCTGATGAGCGCACGAATAAGGTCAACCTTGGTGTGGGGATCTACAAGGATGGATCAGGTCAGACGCCCATATTGAAATCTGTAAAGGCCGCTGAAGCAAAACTCCTTGCCGAAGAGAGCAGTAAAAGTTATTTAGGCATGGAAGGTGTGCAGGCTTATAATAAGGCAGTACAAGGCTTATTGTTTGGCGACAATCACAATGTTATTGAGCAAAATCGAGTATTTACTGCACAAGCTCCTGGTGGGACTGGCTCTTTACGAGTTGCTGCGGAATTTGTGATGCGTCACACACCTTCACGGACTATTTGGGTGAGCAATCCAACTTGGGCAAACCATCAGAATATTTTTGGTTCTGCCGGACTTGAAGTGAAACAATATCGTTACTATCAAGCCAGCAGCCATGGTTTAGATTTTGAGGCCATGTTAGTGGACTTAGCATCAGCGAGCGAAGGGGATTTAGTATTATTGCATGGCTGTTGCCATAATCCGACAGGCATCGATTTAAACTCTGCACAATGGCAACAAGTAGCTGATCTCTGTTTAGAAAAATCATTGGTGCCTTTATTTGATTTTGCCTATCAAGGCTTTGGCGAAGGCGTGGATGAAGATGCACAAGGATTAAGGGTCGTGGCCAATACGGTACCAGAATTAATGGTTGCGAATTCTTTTTCTAAAAACTTTGGTTTATACAATGAACGGATCGGGGCAATTACCCTTGTTGGTTATGATGAAGTGCAAGCTGCTAACAGCTTTAGTCAGATAAAAAGTACCATTCGCGCACTTTATTCAAACCCACCGGCTCATGGTGGATTAATTGTGAGTACAATCCTTGCTGATAGTGAATTAAAAGCGTTATGGCTATCAGAGCTTAAAGAAATGCGTGAGCGTATTGCTAAAATGCGTACATTGTTTGTTCAATCGTTAAAAGACAGTGGTGTGACTCAAGATTTTAGCTTTATTGCGAAGCAGAATGGCATGTTTAGTTTTTCTGGTTTGAGCAAAACACAAGTGGCACGTTTGAAAGATGAGTTTGGTGTTTATATTGTCGGCTCGGGCCGGATCAGCGTCGCGGGTATGACAACAACCAATATGCCAGTGATTTGTAAAGCCATTGCCGCTGTTTTATAAATGGCATGAGTGAGTGATCAGCATTCATACAATAAAAAACCAGTCATAATAGACTGGTTTTTTATTGTATGTCATAGGCTTGTGCGAGCAGTCATGATAGCTGCTGCATAAACGTTAGCGATTAAACACGCTTTTTGAATTCACCTGTGCGGCTATCAATTTCTATTTTATCACCAGTTTTTACAAAATCAGCCACACTTAACGTGTATTCTGTGCCTAATAATGTCGCAGGTTTCATGACCTTACCTGAGGTATCACCACGGGCTGATGGCTCAGTGTAACCGACTTCGCGAATAATAGTTGTGGGCATCTCAACAGAGATTGCTTTGCCTTCATAAAAGGTGACTTGGCAAATATCTTCCATGCCATCGACGATATAGTGAATAACATCCCCTAAGTTTTCTGCTTCTACGTCATATTGATTGAATTCTTCGTCCATGAATACATACATAGGATCGGCAAAATAAGAATAGGTGCAATCTAAACGGTCGAGTTGAATCGCTTCTAATTTATCATCAGCTTTAAAGACGGTTTCAGTGCCTGAGCCTGATAGTAAGTTTTTCAGTTTCATTTTGACGACAGCAGAACTACGTCCCGATTTGCTGAATTCCGATTTAAGCACAACCATGGGATCGTTTCCGACCATAATGACATTACCGACACGGGTTTCCTGAGCTGTTTTCATTATGTTTAATCCTATATTTACGAATATCTTCTTTAGGCAGAGATATTAGCTTTTTTTAACAAAGTTCACTAGTCTTGTGGCGAGATCGCCTGCATTTAATGCTTGTTCAGGCCACTTTTTAGCATGTTTTTTGAGCGCTTGGTTTTGTTGGACGAATGCTAACCATGCCTCGACACATTCCTGGCTGTGATCTTCATTAAAAGCCAAACAAAGAGCTTGCCAGCATTGAGCCGCTTCAGATCCTAATGAAGCGCAATAATGAGCCATAAAGGCGGTTAACTTATCGATATGGGCATTTTCTTCTTGGGGATAGATATGCCAGATAAACGGTTTTTGTGCCCATTGAGCTCGCAGAAAAGAGTCTTCACCTCTTACAATATTAATATCACAAAACCAGAGTAATTTATCGAATTCTTCTTGAGAGGTCATGGGCAGTACATGCACATGGAGATTACCGGCATGATAGCTATTACCCGTTATAAAATGAGGTTCATGGCTGCTCAGCATCCATTGAAGACTGTCTAAGCTTTTTCCATAAGGTACCAATAAATGCGTGGGTGCTTTGTTTTGCCGCCAGTGCTGACTGAGGGCGGTTAATGCAGGTGTGGCATAGCTGAACACGCTGATGTAAGTGGCATTGGCACTTTTTGTCGCTAAATGCGTAAAACCTAATTGGGTTAACCAATCATGTTGAGCAAGCGTATTATTGAGCCAAGCCGTTTTTTGTTCGAATAAGCGGTGTTCACAGATTAATCCGCCGCTGCTGGCGCTAAAGCCAGGAAAGAAAAAAAAGCGCTGCTGACCATCACTGAGTAAAGAGGGCAGTCCGTGGCAGTCATCAATCCAAGGCTCTGCTGTCAAATAATCAAGATTAATCCAAAGTGGTGGTTTAGGAAGTGTTAGGTGTTTGCTAATGATGTTCTTAGGCAGCTCACAGGCGAATGCTTCAATGAGAACGTGTCCGGGTTGCCAGGTTTGTGTCAATGGCGTTTGCCAATGCTCTATGGTGATCCCTTGATGTTCTTGGCTTGTTAGCTTAGTGTCGAGAGTGGGCAAAATACATTGAAAACTGTCAAGACAATCAACCCAGAGAGTGATTGGGATACCAAAGTCTGCGGACAATTGCTTTGCAAGGCGCCAGGTGACACCAATATCGCCGAAATTGTCGATGACGGTACAAAAAATATCCCAGTGAGGCGATAATGTAGTAGGAGAGCGTGTCATGATATGATATTTCGTCAGGAAAAAGCAGCCAGATAAGGCTTAAAACAACAATGCATTCTATCGAGTGGGTGTACAGAATGCATTGTCGATTTGAGTGAGAATTAATCTTCTAATTCGGCTAAGCACATTTCGTCATAAACTTGCTTAACCCACTGATCAACTCGTTCTTCTGTCAGTTCCGGTTGACGATCTTCGTCGATGCCTAAGCCAACAAAATGTTTGTCATCAGCCATGCCTTTTGACGCTTCAAAATCATAGCTTTCACTTGGCCAGTGGCCAATGACAATGCCGCCACGACTTTCAACAATTTCATTGACCATGCCCATGGCATCCAAGAAATATTCTGCGTAATCTTCTTGATCGCCACAACCAAAGATGGCAATTAATTTGTCTTGGAAATCAATTTGCTCGAGCTCAGGAAAGAAGTCATCCCAATCACATTGTGCTTCACCATAGTACCAAGTTGGGATCCCGAACATTAACAGATCATATTCAGCGATCTGCTCTTTAGTGCTTTTGGCAATATCTTTCACTTCCACCATTTTTTTACCCAGTTTCTTCTGGATCATCTTGGCGATGGCTTCGGTATTACCTGTATCAGATCCGAAAAAAAGACCTACTGTTGCCATTGTTGTTCCTTTCATTTTCAGTGCATGTTTATCAATGCGTCATTCAAGAGGGATTAATCGTTTAAATGCTTAAGCAGTATAGACTCGATTAATTGGCTGCGGCTCATATTACTGGCCATTGCTTGTTCATTCAAGGCATTATATACATCTTGTGAAACCTTTAGTTCAATGCGCTTCAAGCCTTTTTCTTTATCGCGCAATATTTGATTACGCTTATTCATTTTAAGTTGTTGATCTCGCGGCAGTGGATTACTGCGAGGCCGACCACGACGTTTTTCTGTCGCAAATAAGTCTATTGTGGTTCTATCAAAGGTTTCTTTAGCCATTGGATGAGCCTTTAACCAATTCCAGTGGTTTCCCAAGTCATTTGTATGATGCCTTTTGCTATGAAGCCAGAGCACCCAAGAAATAAGACTAACCACACGATATATTGACCAAATTTCGGTACCTTACCTTGCTTAAGGACATCATGTATTGCCATGCCGATAAAGAAAAAAATAGAAGCAAAAAACAAGTTTAACCCAAGTGCTTCAATTTGTTCCATATACTGCATAAGCATGCGACTGCCCCCATAAGGTAAAAAAAGAGCGCGAAATATAGCATATAAACTCCCGCGCTGCTAGGTTGTTTATTGAGACTTGTGAGTTGGATCAGTTCGACTGCCTATCGAGGAAGTCTTTGACCAATCGATTAAAAATAAGCGGTTTTTGTGCATGTAGCCAATGGCCAGCGCCTAAGATGGTTCTGGCTTCAATGGCTGGAAATTGGCGAATAATATCTTGAGTGTATGCTTTTTTGACATAGTCTGACTCTTCCCCACGAATACATAAGCTAGGGCCAGTATATTTTTTATCGTGGTATGGCCAGTCAATGATATCGTTATAGGAACGTTTGAGTTGCCCGACATCCATTTTCCATATGAAATTGTTATTTTGCTTAATTAAACTCTTTAATAAAAATAAAGCGGTATGTTCATCTACTCCATTTTCCATAAGGTGAGTTTGTGCTGCGCGCCTATCTTTTATCTGTTCTAAGGGTACTGATAGTAAGGTATCCAATACGTCTTGTGTATGAGAACTGGCATAAGCAACAGGGGCAATATCGGCAATGACCAGACTGTTAACTCGGGAAGGGTTATCTAATGCCATGGCCATGGCGATTTTTCCGCCCATGGAGTGGCCAACAAGGTGTACATGCTCGATAGATTCATTATCTAATAAAGTAATGACCTTTTGTGCAAGAAGAGGGTAATTCATGGCAATGCCGTGCTCACTTTTACCATGATTGGGGACATCAATACGAATAACACGATAATGGGATTCTAAGCTCTTAGCTAATGCTTTTAGATTATCGAGATCGCCAAATAAGCCATGAATAAGCACCACAACTGGGCCTTGTGAGCTGGAAATAAAATGCATTTTGTTACCTGAAAACCCTATGAAAGCAAAATAAACCCTAATTTTGCCTGTCACTAGGCTTATTGACAAGGTGAAGATCGTCATTGACAATATCGGCTGTTTTTTTGAGCGCTTTTTTACCATTAATTTGCTTGATTGGTGATAATCAGTACAAAATTGATTTATTGATGCTTTATCAAGAGTCTAAACCCCGTTACACTGGAGGCATATTTGATCTGATCATGATAAGCGCGTTTATATTTGATCGCGTCATAATTTAGCTTAAGGAAGATTAAGATAATGAAATATATCGAGATTGATGAAGAACTTTACCGCCATATTGCTGGTAAAACTGAGAGGATCGGTGAGAGTGCTTCTGAGATCCTACGTCGATTACTTGGATTAAGTCTTGATAATACTTCGGTGGCAACACAATCATTGGCACCTAAGACGATCAGTCAACCGAGTAAGGAAAGTGCAGAACCCCTTACTTCTGTTCCACAAGTCATTAAGCCTTCAACTCCCGTTCCTCCAATCGATAATTTTGCTAAGCATATTGATAAGCGTGCATTAGCAGAACAAAAGGGAGCCGTTGGGCGCTTTTTATTCCTGTTAGAAACTTTATATGAATTATCACCTGAGCAATTTGCGCAAGTTCTTCAGGTTCAAGGGCGAGGACGTTTGTATTTTGCAACGTCAAAAGAAGCATTATTAACATCCAGTAAAACGGCTAACCCAAAAGAAATTGGTCAAAGTGGATACTGGGTAACAAGTAATAACAATACTGCTAAAAAGCGTACAATATTAACAGAAGTATTAGAACAATTTAATATTGGTGATGCTGAAATCTTACAAGTGATTGATAGCATTTAGTGCTATTAATTGTGAAACGTTAAGATGCTGAATTCAGCGGGAATAAAGCTTGTTAGGGAAGGTTATTATTGCTCCTGCATAAATGACGTTCCCATCATCCTTGATGATCAGATGTCGAGTGATGCTGAGTTTATCTTCATTAATACAGCATAACAGTCTGTCATTTCTACTAATAGACTAGACGTTAGTTATTGTGGATATATAAAGCCGTTATTTCATTGTTGCTTTGCCTTATTTAAAGGTGAACGGCATCTTTGCTTTTAAAAAGCGAGTCTTGAATTACGCGCTTTTACATCTAATGAAACAAGCATCTTGAGGGATCACTGGTCTATATTCAATGTGATGGAATTTGACACAATACCAGATCGTAAAAATGTGATAAAATGAATTTTTCATATTAAAAACATGGTGTTGGGTTAGTTTATTTTATGGTTTAAAGGAGCGTACTTTGCCAACACATCCTCGTGCAGGAACCCTTGCAACACAAGCAGATTTAATTAATATTCCCAAACTTATTAGTTTATATTATCGCAGTAAACCTAATATTGATGATGTTTCCCAGCGGGTGAGCTTTGGCACTTCGGGCCATAGAGGCACCGCATTCAATGGCAGTTTTAATGAATTGCATATTTTAGCTATAGCTCAAGCTGTGGCGGATTATCGTCAGCAAGCTGGGATTACTGGGCCTTTGTATATTGGTATTGATACTCATGCGCTATCAATGCCTGCGAGCATGAGTGTGATAGAAGTCATGGCGGCTAATCAAATCCGAGTTATTATTCAGCAAAAAGAAGGGTTTACACCAACACCGGTTATTTCTCATGCCATCATTTCACATAATCATGTCGATTTGCACACAGAGAATAGAACGGCTTCAGAGCTGGCTGATGGTTTGATTATTACGCCTTCGCACAATCCACCGCAAGATGGCGGTATTAAATATAATCCCCCCCATGGTGGGCCTGCGGAAGGTGAGATTACGGCGTGGATTGAAGCTCGTGCTAATGCGTATTTGGCCTCACAACTTGAGCAAGTTAAACGTCTGAATTATCCGCTTGCGATGAAAACCGCTTTGGTGACGGAAAACGATCTCGTGACACCTTATGTCAGCGAACTTGGTAGTATCGTTAATATGCAAGCCATAAGTGATGCAAAAGTGAGAATTGGGGTGGATCCGTTAGGGGGCGCGGGCATTGATTACTGGGCACCCATTGCTGAACACTTTAACTTAGATATACAGCTTATTAATGACAGTATCGATCCCAGTTTCCGTTTTATGCCTTTAGATAAAGATGGCAAAATTCGAATGGATTGTTCTTCATCTTTTGCCATGGCGGGTTTGTTGAAGCATCAAGATGAATTTGATTTGTGTGTGGGTAATGATGCAGATTATGATCGTCACGGCATTGTGTGTCCTGGTACTGGACTGATGAACCCGAATCATTTTTTAGCAGTAGCGATTGATTATTTATTGTCTCACCGGCCAAATTGGAGCAAAGATTTATCCATCGGTAAGACCTTAGTGTCCAGTGCAATGATTGATAAAGTATGCGCTAAGCATCATAGATCAGTTAAAGAAGTCCCTGTTGGCTTTAAATGGTTTGTTGAAGGCTTGGCTAATGCAAGCTTAGCCTTTGGTGGTGAAGAGAGCGCAGGGGCCGCTTTTTTAAGACGTGATGGCTCGACTTGGTGTACCGATAAAGACGGTTTTATTTTAGCTTTATTGGCGGCTGAAATTTTGGCTGTAACAGGAAAAAACCCTCAAGCGCATTACGATGCATTGGAAGCAGAATTTGGCCAAAGTTATTATCAGCGTGTAGACAGCCCTATTTCATTAAAGAAGAAAGCGAAGTTTGCTAACCTAACACCTGAAACATTGAATGTGACAACATTGGCAGGTGAGGTGATCACAGAGGTATTAACCCATGCGCCAGGTAATCAAGCTGCAATAGGAGGAATTAAAGTGCTGACCCCCAATGCCTGGTTTGCTGCAAGACCGTCAGGCACAGAAGCATTATTTAAAATTTATGCTGAGAGTTTTGTCAGTCAAGCGCATCTTGAACAAGTGTTGAGTGAAGCCAGTACCTTAATTAATAATGCATTAAAAGCTTGATGGTCCTTTTTTCACTATAAGAAGCATCAAATAACGAGTACGGATTTTTGTTAATGCCATTGGGTTATTCTCAATGGCGTTATTTTTATGGACTTAGTCATTTTGATTTAACTATAGAGAATGTTGCGGTATTTGTATCGACTCTCGGCATAGCAGAACAGCAGCGCTGAAAAAACACATACCACCTAAACAAGTCAGTAAAATACTGAATGTTAGCATATCGGGTGATAATGCATTAGCGGCTGAAGAGGATGAAAAAGCGGATCCGAGAAAGAACAAGCAACCTAAATGGTTAATAGCAGCCATTTTTTGCTCTAGGCGTTTGGGGGACCATAGCCAAAATTGATGGCTTGTTTCGTAGAGAGCCAAACTGCCTGATAATTGAAAACATAATGAGCCTAACAGGTTAGGTAGCCAAATGAACAGTGATAGTTCCAGATCCGTGAAGGGAAAATAACCATTGAAAGTATTGACATTAAAGAGGAGTGTGCCGATAAACTGACTGAAAGTGACCCAAAAATCCAGGCGATGAGGTTGCCAAGCAAGCCACTGCTTTTTTTGGGCGTGTTGTTTGCCATGAATCGACTCCCCTGAATTTATTGATTGGAAATATTGCAAGTAAGCAGCAAGGGTAAAAAACACAGAGCCAATGAAATAGAGACTGGTGAGTGAATGTGGCGAGAAGTTGGATATTAAGGTGAGAATACTGGCTAATATGAAGTGACTTGCGCCAATAATAAAAGACAGTCCAATTAAGAAGTTGAGTAAATTGAAATCAGATCCAAATTGGGCGTTTGAATGCGCGCGAGATTTGAGGTTAGCGATTAAATATCGAGTAAATCCAGTAAAGGTTAATGAGGGTTCGATATGGGCATGATAGTCCATACCCAAACCTTTTCTGTGATGTCGCGAGTTCCAATGATGAACCTGTCCTAAATGGGTGTGAAATACGAGATCAGTGACAAGCCATCCCATAGCATGGCGATAGGCGAGTTGCCAATGTTTAGGATAGTGTGGAAACTCGCGTTTTGTTTTTGCCATTAGCCGTGTTTAAACCCACCAGCTTCAGCTTCAGTGAGTGATTTGTTGACAGGGTGTTTACTTAAGTGAGCTAAGGCGTCCTTATAATCCTTGATAAGTAATTCTGCTAAATCTTGACTAAAGCCTCTTTTGACTAAGATCCGCTGGATCACGAGATCTTGACGGTTTTTTGGCATAGCGTAAGCAGGAACCAGCCAACCCTTTGTCCTGAGTCTGTCGGCTAAATCGAATAAATTAAAATCATGGGGGCTATCGTTGAGTTTCCAGCTGAGTGCGGGTATGCCGTCACTGCCATCGTAGATAATATCAAAATGACCCAATTGACTGATCTCTTTTGCAAGGTAGATGGCAATTTTTTGGCAATGTTGGTGTATTTGAGTATAACCTTCACGTCCTAGACGGATGAAATTATAATACTGTGCGATCACTTGGCCACTGGGTCTGGAAAAGTTAAGGGCGAAGTCTGGCATGTCACCCCCTAGATAATTGACATGGAAAACGAGATCAGGATGTAAGTCCTCTTGCTCGTGCCAGATAATCCAACCGACACCTAATGGAGATAACCCAAATTTATGCCCCGAGGCATTAATAGAGCGGACTCTAGGTTGCCTAAAATCCCATTGTAAATCTGTATGTAAAAAGGGAGCGACAAAGCCGCCACTGGCGGCATCAACATGGACAGGAATATCTAAACCGTTTTGTTTTTCAAGCTCATCTAATGCATGACATATACTCTCGACGGGTTCATATTGTCCTGTAAAGGTGACGCCCAATGTTGGTACTACGCCAATGGTATTTTCATCGCAGCGTTTGATCACTTCATCACTATTCATGATATAGCGATCGTCTTCCATGGGAATTTCTCTCAGCTCTACTCCCCAGTAACGAGCAAATTTATGCCAACAAACTTGTACTGGACCCGTAATAAGATTGGGGCATTGAGCCTCTTTTCCTTGTTTTTTCTGTCTGTCTCGCCATTTCCACAGCAAAGCCATTCCTCCTAACATCGCGGCTTCACTTGAGCCTGTGGTGGATGTGCCAATACTCTGTTTGGCTTGGGGGGCATTCCAGAGATCGGCAAGAATATGCACACAACGGCGTTCTATTTCGGCGGTTTGTGGGTATTCATCTTTGTCGACCATATTCTTGTCGATAGCTAATGCCATGAGCTCTATAATTTCAGGTTCAAACCAAGTTTGACAGAAAGTGGCTAAATTTTGTCTGGAATTGCCATCCAGTAACAATTCATCATGGATCAGTTGCTTGATGACATCGCCTCTATGGGTAGTATTAGGCATGGTATATTTAGGTAAACTTTTTAAGGCATCTTCTGATGCGAATATGCTTTCATCAATGGCGTTCATACCCGTAGTTTTAACATGTAACATAATGGTTCCTTGTTCGTTTTTTATCTTATTTTCATTTTTAGAGTATAGTGCGCAACGTTTACAATAGGGGATAAAAATTTATGACTTTACAGTGTGTCATTACGTGTTAAAAAATAATGATTATTCATGATAAGGTATGCCATCAAATGCTGTTGCAGGGTAACGGTTTTAACAAAAAACTTGGATATATACCCAAACCATTTGAAGATGCAGGATTCAGCTGGAATTAAAACGCGTTTAGGCAAGGTCATTAATTGCTCCTGCATAAATGACATTTC
>NZ_CANLKR010000069.1 GCF_947491715.1 uncultured Shewanella sp.
ACGAAGTACATGAAAAAGCCAGTCGGGGGTTCCAACTGGCTTAATAAAAACCGTCAACCTATTTTAGGACTAGACAAACAATCCAAAAAAACTAAATACCTAAACGCTAATTTGTTTCCGATTAAGCGACCCTTAATCAATAAAAACGATCAACCTTCATTCAAAGGCGCTCTTCATTCGATGACTGAAAGCTGGCTATTTCATCTGTAGTCAAATACCGCCACTCCCCTACTGGAATATCCAATGTTACTGAGCCAATTTGCTCACGGTGCAGTGCCTGCACGCGATTACCCACAGCCGCGAACATGCGTTTCACTTGATGATATCGCCCTTCGGTTATAGTGAGTAGCACCTCTTTGTCATTCACGACAGAAACAAAGGCGGACAAGGTCAGTGAAGACTCACCTTGCAATTGAATGCCTTGCAAAAAACGCTCAATGACTTCGGTTTTAATCGGATCCCGTAAACTGACTCGATAGGTTTTCGCGCACTGTTTTTGTGGCCGTATGATGTCAAATGACCAGCGACCGTCATCGGTGATCAGCACAAGTCCTGTGGTATCGGCATCTAAGCGGCCGACAATGTGCAGCTCATCGGGGTTGTCGATATCGATATGATTAAAAATGGACGGGTGATCGCCATCCACATTGGAGCTGAGCGTATTGCTGGGTTTATGAAATAATAAATAGCGAAAAGGCCGCGTGACTAATACTTGTTCTTTTTGCGCTCCGTTCATTTGCCCATTCGCGTAACGGGTAAGCACGACATGATTATTCTCATGCACTTGTTTCGACTCATCATAGACTCGCTCATTGTTAACGCTCACTTCTCCTGCAGCAATGGCCGCTCTGGCTTGTGAGCGCGAGAGCACTGTGCTTTTACAAACAAACTTATCCAAACGCATCAAAAACAAGCCTTAATAAATTTCAGGATCACCTTCAGGGCGGGTTTTTAACACTTTTAAAAACCACATGTATTGCTCAGGGTAAGCCAAAATAACTTGCTCAACGGCTTTGTTAAGGGCAAGCGCTTCGTTTTCTTTACCTTGCATGGTACTCGGTTCAATGGCGGGTAATACGGTTAAATCAAACTGGCGGGTGTCTTGGTTATAACCTATCTGTATGGGCATCACTTGGGCATTGCCCGCTTTGGCGAGGCGCCCTACCACAGGTAAAGTGGCTTTTGTCGTGCCTAGAAAGGGCGCAAAAATACTTTTATCACGGCCTAAGTCTTCATCGGGTAAATAAAAGAAACTGTTATCTTGCTTAAGCTCGCTCAGCAGCGCACGAATACCCGCTTCTCGCATATAAACGCCACCACCATGGGTACTGCGCATACGGTTATTAAACCAGTTAAACAAATCATTACGGTGGGCTTTTGCCATCGTCACCATGGGCAGCTCTAAATTGAGCCTCAGCCCAGCATAATCAATGCCCCATACATGGGGCATAATAAAAATAATCGGTTGCTTATCTGCTCGCGCCTGATGCACATGCTCAAGTCCGGACACCTTCACACGTTTTCGCAAGTGGGCTTTACCACGAAGCAGTAATTCGGCTTGCCCCAATAAAATCATGGCAAAATTTTCGACATTACGAGTAATAAGGGCATTGACTTCCTGCGCTGAATACTCAGGAAAGCACAAAGTTAAATTGGCTCGCGCCACCTTAATTGGCTTAGTGGCGATTTTCATCACTAACTTGGCTAACACTCTGGCAATGGGATCCCGTACACAAGCGGGTAATAAAGAAAACAACACCAAAATAATAATACCGACCCAAGTGAACCAAAACTTAGGATGCAACAGCCTCAACGGAAAGCGACGATCAAAATAATTAGCATGTGTAGACAAGACTTCAACCTCTGATCTGACAGGTAATAGAACATCAGATCTCTTCTTCTATATAAAGTGAAAAATGCAGCGCCACATTCCATCGAATATGAAGCTGCATACTTATCTCCATGATACTTCAAAAGGCAACAATCCACTTAAAATATGACGGAAATATTCTATCACAATAATGAAAAAGCCACTCAGGTGAGTGGCCTTTACATACTGCTAGCACGCAATTACTTCTTTGCGTTAGCCTCTTCAACTCGACTTTTTAGCTTTTGTCCAGGTCGGAACGTCACAACACGACGTGCCGAAATAGGAATATCTTCGCCAGTTTTCGGGTTCCTTCCCGGTCTTTGATTCTTATCCCTTAGGTCAAAGTTGCCAAAGCCAGATAACTTGACCTGCTCACCACTTTCGAGCGCCTGACGAATCTCTTCGAAAAACATCTCTACCATCTCTTTTGCCACCCTCTTATTGAGACCGAGCGTTTCAAAAAGATGTTCTGCCATTTCGGCTTTGGTAAGTGCCATACTTTTAGTCCCTCAACGATGCGTTGAACTCAGACTTGAGAGCAGAAACAACTGAATTTACCATCTCAGCAATATCCTTTTCTACAAGCGTACGAGTGTTGTCTTGAAATATAAGTGCGATAGCTAAGCTCTTCTTGCCAGCCTCTACACCTTTACCTTTGTATACATCGAATAAGTTTAAGCCAACCAACTGATTTTCGCCAACTTTTCTTATCACTTTTACAACATTACCCACTGTAACTGCATCATCAACCACAATCGCAATATCACGACGGTTAGCTGGAAACTTAGATACAGCCTGGGCTAGCGGCAATTTGGCTTGCAATAAAGCATCCAATTCCAGCTCAAAAATAATAGTTTTACCATTGAGGCCAAACGGCTTTTCTAAACTAGGATGAACGGCTCCGATGATACCTACTACTTGCTCACCTCTAATAATTTCAGCACATTGCCCAGGATGAAGCGCTGAGTGTGTTGCTGATCTAAAGCTAAAGTCTAGATCCGATCCTGTCAAGCCAATTATGGCTTCAAGATCACCTTTAAGGTCGAAAAAATCAACCGTTTGTGACTCCAAGGTCCAATGTTCGTCACTTTGATTGCCCGCAATCACTGCACCTAACACGGCTTGTTGTCGTACACCGGACTGGGCATTTTCATCAGGAATAAAACGTAAACCTGTTTCAAATAACCTCACCCGATTCTGTTGACGACTCTGGTTATAACCCACAGCCGACAAAAGACCTGTCATCGTCGACAATCGCATTGCCGACATTTCAACCGAAATAGGATTCGGTAAAGTCATGGCATCTTGATCTGGATGGATCAATGCCTGTTGCTTGGGATCAACGAAGCTGTATGTAATCGCTTCTTGAAACCCTCTGTCAACCAATACATTACGCACACGTTTCAAACTGATATCCGCTTCTTTATGATCGGACATCTTAAGTGAAGCAACAGGGGCAATATTAGGAATATTATTATATCCGTATATACGTGCCACCTCTTCAATTAAATCTTCTTCTATCGCCATATCAAAGCGATAGGTCGCCGTTGTCACTTGCCAGCTGCCCGCTTGCGCCTCAACACTAAAGCCTAAACGTGTCAGAATTTCTTCCACATCACTGTCACTGATCCCGTGGCCTAAAATACGGTCTAATTTACTGCGACGCAGTAAAATGCTCACCGGTTTTGGCAAATCGTTTTCTGATTTAGCCTCAACAACGGGGCCCGCTTCACCACCACAAATATCAATCACCAATCGGCTTGCTCTATCCATGGCTTTGTGTTGTAACTCTGGGTCCACGCCACGCTCAAAACGGTGTGAAGAGTCAGTGTGTAGTCCTAAACGGCGCGCCTTACCTAATATGGCAAGCGGCGCAAAGAAAGCACATTCCAATACAATAGACTGTGTTTGCTGACTCACACCTGAATGCTCACCACCAAAAACGCCTGCCAGAGCAAGCGGTTGCGTTTGTGATGCAATAACCAGCATATCATCAGGTACTGTCACTTCATTACCATCAAGCAAGGTTAATTTCTCATCACCACTGGCCAAACGCACTTGAATATCGCCTTCCACTTTTGCTTTATCAAAAGCATGCATAGGCTGACCCAATTCAAGCAACACAAAGTTGGTGATATCCACAATCGGATCGATAGAGCGAATACCGCTGCGGCGTAATTTCTCTTGCATCCAAAGTGGCGTTTGTGCTTTCACATTGACATGATTGATGACACGAGCCAAATAACGTGGACAAGCCTTGGGTGCTTGTAAATCAACCGCCACTGTTTCATCAATCGTAGCTGATACCGCTTCCCATTCAGGCAAGGTCACAGCCTGACGATTGAGCACACCCACTTCACGTGCCAAACCCGCCATGCCTAGACAATCGGCGCGATTCGCCGTTAAATCCACATCAATAGTGGCATCATTCAAGCGCAAATACGCACGAATATCTTGCCCGACAGGGGCATCATTAGGCAGCTCTATAATGCCATCACTTTCAATATCAATGCCTAACTCGCCGTAAGAGCACAACATACCAAATGACGGCTCACCGCGTAATTTGGCTTTTTTAATTTTAAAATCACCAGGCAGCACTGCGCCAACCATGGCGACAGCCACTTTTATGCCTTGCCTACAGTTTGGCGCGCCGCACACAATATCAATGAGCTCGTCACCGCCCACATTGATTTTGGTCACCCGCAATTTATCAGCGTCAGGGTGCTGACCACATTCCACCACTTCACCCACAATGACGCCACTAAATTCACCTGCAACCGGGTCAATACCGTCGACCTCTAATCCTGCCATGGTTATTTGGTGGGCTAAGGCATCGCGGTCAACACTTGGGTTAACCCATTCACGAAGCCAAGATTCGCTAAATTTCATGCTAGTACTGCTCCGATTATTTAAATTGTTTTAAAAAGCGTAAATCATTTTCAAAGAATGAACGCAAGTCATTCACGCCATAACGCAACATGGATAAACGCTCAACCCCCATACCAAAGGCGAAGCCGGAATATTGCTCAGGATCGATCCCCACACTGCGCAGCACATTAGGATGAACCATGCCGCAACCTAACACTTCAAGCCATTTGCCATTTTTACCCATCACATCCACCTCAGCCGAAGGCTCAGTGAACGGGAAGTAAGAAGGACGGAAACGCACTTCTAAATCTTCTTCAAAGAAGTTACGTAAAAAATCATGCAATATGCCTTTTAACTCAGCAAAATTGACTTTTTCAGCCACAAACAAGCCTTCTACTTGGTGGAACATCGGCGTGTGAGTTTGGTCGTAATCATTACGATAAACACGACCAGGAGAAATAATGCGCAGTGGCGGCTTCTCATGCTCCATGGTGCGTATTTGTACACCAGAAGTTTGTGTTCTTAGCATCACCTTAGGGTTAAAATAAAAGGTGTCATGATCCGCGCGAGCTGGATGGTGCTCTGAGATATTGAGCGCATCAAAGTTATGAAAGTCATCTTCAATTTCAGGACCTTCTTTTACCACAAAGCCTAACTCGCCAAAAAAGGCTTCAATACGCTCAATGGTTCGGGTCACTGGATGTAAGCCACCATTTTCAATGCGGCGACCAGGTAATGTCACATCAATCCCTTCGCTGGCAAGCTGTGCTTCTAACTCTGCCGCTTTCAAGCCCTCAATTCGCAAAGACAAGGTTTTTTGCACTTGCTGCTTGGCTTGGTTAACCGCTTGTCCAAAAGCTGGCTTCTCTTCAGGAGGTAATTTCCCCATCATTTTCATCATGTCGGTGATCTGACCTTTTTTCCCAAGGTAATCGACACGAAGGTCATCGAGGGCTTTTAAATTATCAGCTCCTTCGATTGCCGCTAAGGCCTGTTCTACGATTTCTGTTAACTGTGACATTATCTCTTCCAGTGTGTGGTGACCCCAATATTGAGCCCCCATGACTTTTTGGCTAACTTTAATTTCAAGAGTGAAAATAAGAAAAAACACAAATTTTACGTGAGCATACCGCATTTGACTAGTGATAATTCAGGGTTTTTTTATTCAATTGACGGTTATTTCTCAATAGGATTTAAAATAGTGGCTATTAATTAACATAAAATCAATTTTTGCTGGTGTTTCACCCAATGCAATTGTTAATATTGAGATTTGAATAATTAACATAGATTGCTTTATGTATCATAACGGCGCCTTTTTCACTGCCATTAGCCGACAAATAATGAAACAAAATAACAACAAATCATTCAAGTTATCGTGTCTATGACCGATATTATGTCAAGTAGTCGTCCCAAAAATGAGAAATATCATGAAAGAAGTTAAATTTCGTTGGGTTGATCAGTATTTGATCCACATGACCTTAAGAACCAAATTCGCCATTTTGGCAATTTTACCGATGTTGGCACTTGTCGTGCTCACCTTAGTACAAACACATCAATTAAACAGCCATTTTCAAATCCAGTTGGCCCAACAAGCAAAGCAGCATGAACAAGCCAAACACTTACTGATAGCAAAAACACAAACCTTTCTAACAGTCACTGAACAAGCGAGCTTAAAAGATCAGATAAATCAAAAAATGCCCACATCGAACATCATCCCTCCTTATCGCTTCTATGATGATCCTTTGACTTATCTGACCTTGCTAGGCAGTTTTTTAGCCATTTTTGTCGTGTCTTATTATATTTCCACTTTTGTTCGCGGCGCCCTATATACCAATGTGAGTGCACTGCAAAAGGCGGCTGCAGGTGATTTAACCGGTCGGTTAAATTATTTTAAAGTAAAAGATGAATTTAGCCATTTGGCCCTGAGCATCGATACGTTAGTCGATCGTCAGCAATCACTGGTTCAACAAATGTCACAGGCAACGGCTCAAATACGCCAAGTGGTGCACTCTTTTAGAAATACGGCACAAGAGGGCCAGTCTTTAGCCAAAGATCAACGCTTACATCTCGACTCGTTAGCCACCGCCATGGAGCAAATGACAGCAGCCGTCAAAGAAGTCGCGCGTCACGCTGAGCAATCATCGCTTGAAACCCAAGAAGCTAACCTTCAAGTAGAAGCAGGCTCTCGTGATATAAATACTACTGTCAATGCAATTGGTACACTGTCGACAGAAATTGGTGATGCTTCAACGGCCGTGGATCACTTAAATGATAATGCCGCTAAAATTGATGAAGTGATCACCACCATTAATGCTATTTCAGAGCAAACCAATTTACTGGCCTTAAATGCCGCTATTGAAGCCGCTAGAGCGGGTGAACAAGGCCGAGGTTTTGCCGTGGTCGCCGATGAAGTCAGAACCCTTGCGGGTCGAACCCAGGCAGCCACCGTTGAAATTAAGGCGATGATTGAAGCACTGCAATCGGGTTCTCAAAACCTCACTCGAGTCATGACCCGCACGGTTGAAAAAGCCGATGAAGGCAAAAAGCATGTGTTGGATACAGGCAAAGATTTAGATGCCATTGCCCACCATAGCGCTAAAGTCTATGAGATGAGTACCCTCATCGCCACTTCAGCCGAAGAGCAATCTGCGGTAGCCAATGAAATAGCGACTAATTTAATGGAAATTCGTAATCAGTCTCATGATGTAGAACAATCAGCGAATATGAGTGTGTCGGGTTGTGATGAACTCCATGCCACCGCTGAACAACTCGATGCATTATTAATCGGACTCAAGGTATAACGCACATCAACCAATATCGCTAAGTCAATATAAGGGCACAGTAAAAATAATGTTCTACACTGTGTCCGCTTTAATGCTGTCAGTCCGCTGTTATTCTTTATAAATAACAGGAAACCAATCTTCCCTTAATCTCTCACCGTTTTTTTGATTAATATCAGGAAAATTTGGTGATGTTCTTCCTGGACGCTGAATGAAGCATATATCATCTCCCACAACACGAAAAGACAAGGTTTGATTCACCTGTGACAGCGTATTGGCATTCGCCCCGTGTATGGTTTTAAAATTAAAAGCCACCGCATCTCCAGGCGCTAACGCCCACACTTTGATATCCCACTCCTTATCATTAATATTCGGCAAATCCATGAAATGTGTGTCATCCCCATAAAAACTCTCAGCCGTTGACCAACTTGTCGGGCGAATTTCTTTCGGTAATAAATGACTTCGAGCAAGACTTTTAAGGGAAACAGATTTTTCTCTCTCGTTCAAGGGGATCCAAAAACTCACCGTTTGCTGTCCTTCGACACAATAATAAGGAAGATCTTGATGCCAAGGTGTGGCCACACAAGAGCCAGCCTCTTTATGCAATAAATGATCATGAAAAAACTGTACTGTTCTCGATCCCATTAACTGCGCCGCAATACGTCCAAGTGGAGATAAAAAGACGAAACGGCGATACTCCTCAATCCGTTGCCAATTACAGAAATCCTCCAAAAAAGCCCCCGAATGTGCATCAACTTGATGCCTTAGTGCCCGTGAACTTACTGTCGCTACATTTTGATTAGCTCCCTGTATTAATGAGGGGATCCACTCATTAAATATGCCTTTAAGGAGGACGACACCATTACGCTGATAATCTTCAATTTCTGTCTCAGTCATCTCACGTTCTTGCTTCATACTCAGTCAAGCCTCAAGATCCACGCCTAAAAAATATTCATATGAATGATAGTATTCACCAAGGGATGTTAGGAGCAAATGCTTTCTTAACCCGTCTCGAATTAGCCCAAGAAAAATCCCTTATCCGTTCATGTTTACTCAAATAAGCAACCCTATCCCCAAATTGACAATACAAATAAACAATACAATTAACATTAATTAAATTTAATGCTTCTAAAAAGGCGATTAACCTCGACAACAAAGAGAAGACATGGAAAAGTATTGATCACTCAACGATTACCTAGGCGTTAAATGAATTCAATTATTTTTGCCGTCGGCCTCATGCTGCTTTTAAGCTTAATGAGAGTTAATGTTGTCATTGCTCTGACGCTCAGTGCGCTTATTGCTGGTTTACTATCAGGAATGGGGCTAAATGGTACTGTCGAAGCTTTTAATGCTGGTTTAGGCAATGGGGCTGAAGTTGCACTGAGTTATGCCTTACTCGGCGCTTTTGCCGCTGCGCTTTCGTATTCAGGACTCACCAGCCTACTTACAAAAAGTATTCTGACAAAATTAAACCATCAGCGTAATCATAAAAACACCAATATTGTCCGCTGGGCCTTATTAAGTTTTATTGTCGTAGCCGCTGTAAGTTCGGGCAATATCATTCCTATCCACATTGCTTTTATTCCTATCCTTATCCCCCCACTGCTACATATTATGGAAAAACTGTCACTCGACAGGCGTCTCGTGGCATGTGTGCTGACCTTTGGACTCGTTATCAATTATATTACAATCCCAATAGGATTTGGTGGGATTTACCTCAATGAAATTTTGCTCAAAAGCCTCAATGTGAATGGCTTGAATGCTAACGCAGCCCAAGTGCTTCCCGCCATGCTCATTCCAGCGGTCGGTATGCTTATAGGCTTATTCATTGCAGTGTTCATTAGTTATCGTAAACCTAGAGAATATAATCAAGCTTTAACTTTGTCTGTTGAACCCGAAGAAAACATACATCCACGTAAAATTATCATTGCATTAATTGCCATTAGCTCCGCATTATTAGTACAGTTACTCAGCCAATCAATGATTTTTGGCGCCTTAGCTGGCTTTATTATTTTCAGTTTTTCAGGCGCGCTGAAAAACACTCAGGATCACAATATCTTTGATACTGGCGTTAGAATGATGGCCAATATTGGCTTCATCATGATTGCAGCAGCAGGTTTCGCATCGGTACTGAAAAGCACTGGTGATATAAACAGCTTAGTCAATTCATTAGGTGTGATAATTGGTGACAGTAAAGGCTTAGCCGCCTTTTTCATGTTACTGGTGGGATTAATCATTACCATGGGCATAGGCTCCTCTTTTTCTACCGTGCCTATTATTGCCGCTATTTACGTGCCTTTAGCACTCAGCTTTGGGTTCTCAACACCTGCCATTATTGCATTGATTGGTACTGCTGGGGCATTGGGAGATGCAGGTTCCCCTGCATCAGACTCCACATTAGGACCCACTTCGGGCTTGAATATTGATGGTCAACACGATCATATACGCGACAGTGTGATCCCCACCTTTATTCACTATAACTTACCCTTACTTCTTTTTGGTTGGTTTGCCGTGATGAGTTTGTAGCACCACATTATTGTTAATTAATTTGGCTGTGCCAAGACTGGAAGTATTCCGTTATATAATAGTCACTAATAAAATCAACCGATAATGAAAAATAGCAATTTTGTAATAACAAAGGCATGATCTCGGCTTTTAGCATTTCAGCCAAAGATTGCATAAAAGCCCCATCGCGATGGGGCTTTTTGAGTAACATAACAGAAATAAATAAATGTGAATGTCGATATTCACTCACGGGAAAAGCACGACTTTTACACACCCCTGCACTGCTGTCTTTACCATTAATCGTATGCTCTATTGCGGTAAAAATCGCATCGGTATCAAGGGTCAAATCATCGGAATATTTCAACTCTATTTGTGGCATCTTTATCTCTATCGTTAATCATCAAAAGGCGGTATGAATATAGCATCACTTATTGGCCAATAACATACAAATCCTTTTCATCAACTTCTTGCTACTTCCACATCCACCATGTAATGGCCTTTCAACCAGTCTCGACCAATCAGTAACTTATAATCCATGCGGCTACGATCGCGCAAATTAACTCTCACGTTACGTGACTTCCCCTGATAAACAATATTAAGTTTGACGATATAGCGCCGCTCTTCTCCTTGGGAGTTCACTATTTTAGAGACCCCCACTATTTTGGCCGTCATACGTTTAGACTCACCATCGGCATTCACTGTCGTAAACGACACCATTTTACCAATATCATGACGCATGGTTTTCCCACTTGATGCTTCTACAACGATATCTTTTGCATTTAATGATGTTCTTGCAGCACCAGTATCAATACGAGCAATGTAATTAAGCCCAGTGCCTGCTACTGACATATCAGCTGTGGCACCAATCACTTTTTTTTCTGACGCACAACTGGCTAACGAAATCGAAAACAACAAGGTTAAAAGGCCTAATTTTAAACTGACTTTCACTTTACGCTCCAAGACAACGAAACTGGGGGGATAAGATTAAAGCAAGGTGATAACACATGGCTTTTTGAACTGCAATATCCCCTCCTTCATTTTTAGCCTAATAACCCAATCTCCTTCGAATATCGTCAAAGGATAATGACAAGCCGCTAACAGTGTTAAAACATAGCAACATTGTGCTAATACACTGCAGTCAGGCCTTCTAGTACCATTTTAAGCCGTTTTTTTACTTAAAGTGAGTGCAACTTCTTGATCAAATAAATTCTTAATTAACGCTGAAAATTCACTGATGAATACCGATTGTGCTTGCGTGGCTTGTTCATTCGCCACATTCGCAAGGATTTCTTCTAAATCATAAACGATGGCATCCACTTCTCGGATCACTTGGTTACGTTGACTAAAAGATAAAGCCGGATTTTGGCCACAAACCATAATGATTTGAGCCGCCAACTGAGACTCAAACAACTCCATAACCGTATCATCAATTCGAGTAGAAGTTGGATCTTCAAATAAACCTAAATGCTGTGATAAATAATGTATCAGATGCATGTAACCATCTTTATCTGTTACCATAAAACCCCAATTCCTTTATTGATCCCCGTGATACTGCAAGATACCTGTTTTTAGCGTGGCACAAAGACACGACAAGGAGCAGGTTAAAAAAACCGCTCCAATATTACCCGTAATACTTGAAGGTGCATGTTTTCAGAGCCTGTAAAAGTGCCTAATTCAAGGCGTATTATTGCAGGAATGCTTATTGCCTTTTAAGGTGA
>NZ_CANLKR010000070.1 GCF_947491715.1 uncultured Shewanella sp.
AGAGCCGGATGCGGTAGTTCCGCACGTCCGGATCTGTGTGGGGTCGGGTCAGTAATGGCCCGCTCTACCACCATTGCTTCTCTCATATAAAGGAATAAAGGTTGGAGGAAATTACAACAATCTTGCCGTTAGTGAGGCTAATCAGTGTAATTGTTGTCACGATTGGCGTGAGCATTGCAGTGTTGACTTTTTTCACTAACCGCAAAGATAAAGCTAAAGAATTAAAAGAGAAAAAATCAGTATTTTACATAGAGCGTTGTGAAGTCGCACTAAATGAGGTTTGGAACAATATCAATAAACCTCAGCTAGATGAACTTGGAAATTATACAATTGTTGAACTGTTGTCCGACTACCAAGAGCTGAAAGAACAAGTGACGATTGAAGAGCACAAACATGCGTTGAATTTAACTGAGTCTCGTTATCGTAACTTAATACATAATGTCATATCCCAAGCAAATATAAATTACGTAATCGGTATTGATGTTCCCTCTGAGAGCAATGATTTTGATGTCACTTATGAAAAGCTAAGATCAGTAGCTGAATCTTCTCTGTCTGATTTTCCAATTATTAAGGGGTCAAATTACTTCTATGGGCATTTAATGTTCATAAATGGGGCTAATACCGAGTTTTTTGAGTCAATTGCTAGTTTTATCAGTGATAAAGATAAGGACACGATTGTTTGTTCGTATAAGGCTAACCACAGGGCTTTAAAATCATTGCGTCGGAAATACCCTGTATTTATTGCTGCATATAGCTTTCTTGTTAGTGTAGAACAAGAGAGAGAGCTTCAAGAGCTTGTGAAACCTGTATCAACAATGTTTAAAAAAAAAGCATAACAATAGCCCATGGCATCAATAGTTAATTTTAAGCTTTTGGCGCTTCCCATAAAATACTACCTCTTAACATTAGCCCTTAAATAACAACCATCTTTTTTATCTGGGTTTTAGTTTCTGATAACTAAGTGCAGCTTTCTTTGGTTTTTTTGAGGGGAATAAATACTATAAGTTGATTTGAAAATACGGGGTCTTTTGCTTTTAAGTGTGTTTAATACAGCTACCTATATTCTATTATCTACCCAAAGCTGATTAAAGATAAAAGCGGTCAAGCCAGTGTAGGTATTTAAGTTGATGATTTTTTTAGTAAATAATATCTAACAAGAATTTGTAACGATAATAAAGATAAAAATAGAGCTAGTTTTAAGCAATGATTTGATGAATTTTTATAACAAACCTGTACCTATACCAACTAAATGTTCATAAAATATTTACATTAACAATAGATAAATTATAATTAATCTTCGTTGTGTTAAGAGGAAGCAAACCATGAAGTACTTAGCGATTATCCCATTAATTTTAGTGCTATTCAGTACATCGAGTATGGCTGTGCAAACTGAAAAAATAGTGAATACTCAACAACCATTATTGATACAAAATCAAGGTGATTTAATCATCAATTCTACTACTCAATATACAAAAGGACCATGTCCGGCACCTCTGAGCTGCTGAGTTGAAGGTTTCTCGCCACAATATAGTCTTGTTGGCGTAATATATGAGTCGTTATACCCAAAAATCAAACCGTACAGTAAAGCTCATTTAACCTAACTGCACGTTAGATTATGAAATATCATCAGTCTTCATTTGAGTGAAATGACTGATGATATTTCATGGCGATGTCAATGCTAAGAGAATAGTTTTTCTTCTAAGCGGCGGCCTTTTAGCAGGGACTTATATTGCCAGTTTTGCTCTGCAAATAAGGTGAATAAGGCGATTTCGATATTGGCTTTATCATGTTGAATGATAAATTCATTATCTTGTTTTTGCTCGACGGTATTCACCCCTTCTAAAGCCGAAATGGCACTGATAAGTTTATCGCTCTGACATTGACTCATAGTGAGCGTGAGGTAATTTTGCTGCTGGCTATCACTCATTGAGACGGACTGACTGAGCTTGCCATTATCTAAGTAGAGCACGTGATCGCAGAGCTTTTCTAACTCATCAAGATTGTGTGAGCTGATCAAAAACGTGGTTTTGTCTGATTGTGATTTGACTAAATGGCGAATGACTTTGGCATTGGCGGGATCCAGCCCTGCTGTCGGCTCATCAAGCAATACTAGCTCGGGATCGCCAATTAAGGCTTGGGCAATGGAGACCCGCTTGCTCATGCCATGACTTAAGGCGGTGGGTTTTTGATTGATACTGTCTTCTAGCCCCACTAAATCTAGCACGCGTAACGCTTCTTGCTCGGCATCGACTTTAGAAAAGCCTTGTAGCTGAGCAAATAAACTCAGTTGGATAATAATGGTTAGATTTGGATCTAGGCTGGCATCTTGAGGTAAAGAGGACACTTTACCCAGTAAAGCTGGACTTCCCGGCGCATGTCCTAATAGATTGAGCTCGCCACTGCTTGGCTGAATATAACCGCACAGTAAGCTAAAGAGTGTGGTTTTTCCCGCACCATTAGGGCCAACAAGGGCGATGGGGTGACCCGCCTTTAGCTCTAAACTGACCTGATTGAGGGCACATTGACTGGCATAATGCTTGGTGAGGTTGTGGCACTGAATAAGGCTCATATTGCACTCCGTTTCATATATTGGCGACCCAGAGTCAATAATACTAGGGTTTGTAAAATCGGCATGGGCGCATAAACAAAGCTGCCTATGCCGTGGGTGTTGATCATCTGTGAAATTTGCGCACCTGGTAGCACCCATTGAAGGGCGGCGATAATACTGGGATGATCGCTAAAAAAGCTGCTGACAATAAATAAGAGTGCCCATAGCAGTATGGCATAAATGGTCGCTTGCTTTGATGAGTTGGCATACAGGGATAATATGCCCATTAAGGCGGTGTAAGGCATTAATACAATAATGATATTGATACTGGCAAATAACCCAGAGCTTAAGGCGGGTAAAAATAAACTGGCATCACGACTCACGCTGAGTAAAATGGTTGCCGCCACTGTGATGAGCAGCAAAATGGATTGGATCAGCAAGCTTCCTAAAAAACGCCCAAAGTAGAGGCTGTCGCGGCTGGTTCTCAGGGTCAAAAAGCGAAAACCGCCACGGCTTTTATCTGAGGCAAATTGATCCGCTGCAACGGAAATACTAAATAGGGGAAAAATGAATAATGCGATGACCCAAAAAATGGCCATTTCGGCCACTTTCCAACTAAAAAGTTGATTTAACGAGCTTTCGCCAAATAAATTAATGAGTAATTGCCTGACATTGGGATCGAGTAAATAATCCGATGCATCTCTAATGGGGTAAAGTAAAATGAGTAGCCACACTAACGCAAAAGCGGCAATGGCGATGAGACCTCGTGTATTGAAGAGGATTTTCTTGACTTCAAATAAGGCGATAATGGCAGTGTTTTGTATCTGACTGGGGGTGGCATTATTCAAGATGAGACTCTCTTTTTGTTCAGGGATAACAACATTATTCAACCTTTTATGTTAAATCAATGAGCTGTGTTCATTCAGGCAAAGTGCGTTAAGCAAGGTGATCCGCGAAAAGTCTTTAGACAAAAGTGCTTAGACCAGAGCTCTTAGCGCACAGTTCACTTTAAGGTTAATCCAGTAAATCGGCCAGCGCTGTCTTTAATCTGTCGACTTCTTGTTCCAATACGCTCACGCGGTCGCGTAATTGCATGTATTCATCGCTATTTTCATTGCAGCAATCCTTATTTGTGTTGGTATTGGATTGACTCGATTGCACTTCGCTTTCTGTAATGTGCTCAGACGCGCTGGAGCTTGGCGTGAAACATTCATCGAAGCGGGCTTCACGTTTACCGGGCTCTTTTACTAATTGGATAACCAATGCAGGGCTGTGTTGGGCCAGCTGGTTTAATGCTTGCTCGACCTCGTTGACATCGGCAAAGGCATGTAAACGATTGCTGCGGGTTCTGAGCTCTCCTGGGGTTTGCGGACCGCGAAGCAGTAATAAACAAATAATGGCCACTTGTGCTGAACTGAATTGCAGATCGCTAAATTCAGTATTACAAAAGCGGTGTTTATACTTGACCACTCGGCTGCCAAAGCCTGACTGCTCAGAAATGAGGCGTTTCTTATTGAGGCTATCAATGCCTGCTTGGGTTTCTGTTTCAGTAAGAGAAAGCACTGGGGAGCGGCTGGATTTTTGATTGCAGCCTAAGGTGAGCGAATTTAGCGATAGCGGGTACTGCTCAGGTGTGGTGATTTCTTTTTCTAGCAGTACACCAATAATTCTTGCTTCCAGTGGCGTGAGTTCCATATATCGCTCCTTTCAATCATCATCGTTGAGATGTTATAGCAGAGCAGCCAATGAAATCCTAGCAAGAATTGTCAAGAAGCCTTGTTGTGGTGTTTTTGTGTGCTAAGGTCGTGCCATTGCTCGATAAGAGGCAATTTTTGTGTAAATTGGTAATAAAGGTGGGTGGATCGTTAAAGTAAAGTGATGATCTGCATTACTGTTACTTAGTGGCGTAATACAGATCATTAGCTAAGTTTTATTGACTGACAAGTCTGATGCCATCGGTGTCTATGGTGATCTCTTGCTGTTTGTACAATGAGCCGATGCTTTTCTTAAAGGCTTTTTTACTCATGGCTAATTGCGCATAAATGTCTTCGGCTTGGGTCTTATCAGTCAATGGCAAAAAGCCGCCAGCTTGTTTTAATTTAAATAAAATCGTCGTGGCATGTTTATCTAACTCGACTTTTGCGCCTTTTTGCAAAATCAGATCGATTTTTCCATCGCTGCGAACATGCTTTACAAAACCTTTGAGTTTTTGGCCAAACTTGAGCGGTTGAAAGACTTCATTCTTGTAAATCACGCCCCAGTGAGCGTGATTGACGATGGCTTTATAACCCAAATCGGTTGTGCCGCCGATGATCAAATCCACTTCTTGTCCTTTACCATAACGTGGCTCAGTCAAGTCAAGAAACTTATCGACTTTGGATGAGGCAACAATACGTTCATCAACGGCGCTTTGATAAACATGGACTAAATAAGAGCGTTCAGCTTCGATTTCTTTGTGTTGCTCGCCAAAAGGCAGCAATAAATCTTTTTCTAATCCCCAATCTAGAAAGGCCCCAAATTGACCAATTTCAACGGCTTTTAAGTAGGCAAATTGGCCGACTTGAGCTTTGGCGCGCTTGGTGGTTGCGATGATCATATCTTTAGAGTCTAGATAAAGAAACACTGTCACCTTATCGCCTACTTCACAATTTTTGGGGGTGACTTTTCGAGGAAGTAAAACCTGACCCAGTTCTTGTGCATTTAAATAGACGCCGAAATCGACTTTTTTCACGACTTCAAGGGTACAGGTTTGACCTATTTGGATCATGGTATTCTCAACTCTAAAAAAGGAATATAAAAAGATGCGGGTATAGCAGTCAGATTATAAGGAAAAGTAAGCAGTAAGTCTTGTTTTAAGCTTGCTTTATTTGACTTTGCGAGGTTTAATTGCGTTTTTTAGAAAGCATAATACACTCACAGAAGGCTTAAAGCTCTGTGAGTCGGGTTTTTTATCAAATCATTTATTATTTTATTGTCCTTTCACCGATCACCCTGTTTAAGTCTAAGGTGAATAGTGAGTATTGAATAACGTCTCTTGGGTTGATGACCGTTGAGAAAAAAAGCCAGTTATCTGTCTGTGTAGAGAGAGCTGAATTGAAGTCGGTAATAGTCAGGTTAGAAAAATATGAACAATTGGTCCATAGATGATGCGCGTTCGCTATACAACGTTAATTATTGGAGTCAAAGCTTTTACGGGATAAGCGAGACGGGTGAAGTCACTGTGTCGCCAGACTTGGCTCGTCCCGAGTGTAAAATTGGCCTAAATGCACTGACTCAAAATTTAGTCAAAGCCGGTGTGGCTCTGCCTGTTTTAGTGCGCTTTCCACAGATTTTACATCATAGAGTCCATAGTCTGTGCCAAGCCTTTAATCAAGCGATACAAAAATATCAATATGATGCTGATTATTTATTGGTTTATCCGATTAAAGTGAACCAACAACAAGCGGTTGTTGAGGAAATTCTTGCCAGTCAAAAAAGCAAAGAAGTGCCACAATTGGGCTTAGAAGCGGGCAGTAAACCTGAGTTGATGGCGGTATTGGCCATGGCGCAAAAAGTCAGCTCAGTGATTATCTGTAATGGCTATAAAGACAAAGAATATATCCGTTTGGCCTTGATTGGCGAAAAGCTCGGTCATCAAGTGTATATTGTGCTTGAGAAAATGTCAGAGCTTAGAATGGTTCTGGAAGAGGCGAGAGATTTAGGCGTGACACCGCGTTTGGGGTTGCGGGTGCGTTTAGCTTTTCAAGGCAAGGGCAAGTGGCAAGCCAGTGGAGGAGAAAAGTCGAAATTTGGTTTATCGGCGGCCCAAGTGTTGACAGTGATTAATGAGCTGAAAACACAGGACATGCTACCTTCATTGCAGTTGTTGCATTTTCATTTAGGCTCACAGATCGCCAATATTCGTGATATCCGCCAAGGTGTGGGGGAAGCTGGGCGCTTTTATTGTGAGCTGATGAAGTTGGGCGCCCAGGTGAAGTGTTTTGATGTGGGTGGTGGATTGGCCGTTGATTATGATGGTACGCGCAGTCAAAGTGCGAACTCGATGAATTATGGCTTAACCGAGTATGCGAATAATATTGTCAGTGTGCTGACGGATATCTGTAACGAGTATGAACAGCCCATGCCACGGATAATCTCTGAATCAGGGCGTTATTTAACGGCGCATCATGCGGTACTTATTACCGATGTTATCGGCACGGAAACCTATCAGCCAGAGGTTATTGAACCACCACATCCTGATTCGCCGCAATTACTGCACAATATGTGGGAGTCTTGGACTGAGGTGAGCGGTAAAGCGGATCAACGGGCTTTAATTGAAATTTTTCATGATTGCCAGAGTGATTTAACGGAAGTGCATTCTTTGTTTTCATTGGGGCAAATTGGCTTAATTGAGCGGGCTTGGGCTGAACAAGTTAACTTAAGAGTGTGCCATGAGTTGCGTGATAATATGAGTACCAAGTATCGTTTTCATCGGCCCATTATTGATGAGCTCAATGAAAAGCTTGCCGATAAGTTTTTTGTGAATTTCTCTTTGTTTCAGTCCTTACCTGATGCTTGGGGGATCGATCAAGTCTTTCCTATTTTGCCTTTAAGCGGGCTAGATAAAGTACCAGAAAGACGGGCTGTGATGCTGGATATTACTTGTGACTCAGATGGCACAGTGGATCAATTTGTGGATGGACAAGGTATTGAAACCACTTTGCCCGTTCCCACATGGAGTGCTCAAAGCCCCTATTTTATGGGCTTTTTCTTAGTTGGGGCCTACCAGGAAATCTTGGGCGATATGCACAATTTATTTGGTGATACGCATTCTACTGTGGTGCGTTTAGATGAAGCGGGACAAGTGGATATTGAATCGGTTCTGGCAGGAGACACAGTGGCGGATGTGTTAAAATATGTGAATCTTGATCCCTTATCGTTTATGCAAACTTATGAAGACTTAGTGCATCAGCATATTGATGAGGCTGAGCGAGTGGATATTTTAAAAGAATTGCAGCTTGGGCTTGAAGGTTACACTTATTTGGAAGACTTTTCTTAACCCAGAACGTCTCATCCCTATGCCGGTTTTCAATGCCGATGGAAATGGAACCTCAAAAGAGAGGATAGTATAAATAACGCCTCTCTTTTGGGGTTTTGTATTAACGCTAATTGGAGTGAATAAGCGGCAGTATGTTTTTTGAAGGAGTCGAAAAAAAAATATGGGTCAGGGTGTCAGGTGAGTCTATCTCACTGCGACAACTTGACGCCGATTTTTGGGCGCACTTAGTCTCTTTTTCAGGGGCGAGCATATTGTCTAGTATCAGTAGCCCTCAATGTGATGCTTATTTGCTCAGTGAGTCGAGCTTGTTTGTCTGGGATAACACTTTTTTAATGTTAACCTGCGGCGACAGCACTTTAGTTGACAGTTTGATGCACTTTATCACGCAAGTGGATAAGGGGGCAGTGGCTATAGTGCGTTACTTTCGGCGTAATGAGTTTATGCCTGCTTTACAGCGGCAACATTTTTTTGATGATGTGAAACTGATTGAGTCAAAAGTGATTGGTCGTGCCCATCGTATTGGTCATTTAGATGGTCATCACCAATATGTCTTTAATGCCGATGTAGATACCTTGGTTCATGGTGAGAAGCTGAAGATTCCTTTAGCGGGCTGTGAGCTATTGATGTACCATATTCAAGGTGAGTTTGCGGCGTATTTACGCAGTGATAGGGTTAACCGTGAAGGCATTCGCGAGCGGTTAGCGCTAGCGACGTTTTTTCCTCAATTTACTTTGGATGATCATTGTTTTTCACCTTACGGTTATTCAATCAATGGCGTGCGTGAAGCATATTATTTTACTATTCACATTACGCCGCAAGCGCAAAGCTCGTATGTGAGTCTTGAAACCAATATCGATGATCCTAGCCAATACTCGGCTTTGGTCGTGCATTTTTTATCGTTATTTTTACCCAAAAAATGGGATGTACAAACCTTGAATACAGCTTTTGCATTGCCATCAAATCAAGGGGCATTTTGTTTATTGAAAAGTCAATTATCACTGTCAAACACAGAAAAGCTATTTTTTTATCAATATCAACTCAATAATACTGAGGTCTTGCCTCCCTACGCGCTATAATAGGGCTGAATTTGTCTTAGCATCGACATTGATTGATGCATCACAGCATGAGTTGATTTTTTACGCACTCTGTTGCGTGCTATTTTGGAGAAGTTATGAGCACCATTGCTGATAAAGCGGATTATTCTTTGTATTCGAATGCATTTGGTTACTTACGGCAACCTTTAGATTTTAATCCCATTGCCAGTGAGGCTGATGTGGTTGTGTTGGGGTTGCCTTTTGACATGGCGACAACGGGACGTTCGGGTGGGCGTATGGGGCCTGGGGCTATTCGTCAAGCATCAGTGAATTTAGCTTGGGAAGAAAAGCGTTGGCCTTGGGATTTTCATTTGTGCAAGCATATCAATATTGTTGATGCGGGTGATTTAGTTTACGACTGTGGTGATGCTGAAGACTTTACGGCGAGAGTGGAGCAGTTTGCCTCAAAAATTGTCGACTCTGACAAGGCCTTATTGAGTTTCGGAGGGGATCATTTTGTGACTTTACCTCTGCTGAGAGCACATTTTAAGAAACATGGCAAAATGGCATTATTGCATTTTGACGCGCATACGGATACTTACAGTCAAGGCAGCCGCTATGATCATGGCACTATGTTTTATCATGCGCCTAAAGAGGGCATTATCGATGCCAAGCATTCAGTGCAGATAGGGATCCGTACCGAATACGATAAGCAAACTCATGCCTTTAATGTGATTGATGCGGCGAGCGCGAATGATCTGAGTGTGGATGACATTGTTTCTCAGGTTAAAGCGTGTGTTGGCGATCGTCCCTTATATATAACCTTTGATATTGATTGTTTAGATCCGGCTTTTGCACCAGGTACCGGAACGCCTGTTTGTGGCGGGTTGAGCAGCGATAAAGCCCTTAAGATTATTCGCAGTTTAAAAGACATGAATATTGTGGGCATGGATGTGGTTGAAGTGGCACCAAGCTATGACAGCAGTGATATTACGGCTTTAGCGGGAGCAACATTAGGCTTGGAAATGCTTCATGTTTGGGCGCTGAGCAACGGTAAAGTTCTTGAGAAGTAATATCGTTATTGTGTGACATCAAAGTATGGGCCGACAATGATTGTTACTTATTACAATAGCGTGATTCAATTAATATACTTGTTTAGGTACAGACTCTTTTTTCAATAAATTTTTAAGGGTTAGCTTAATGACAGACATTAGTGATATTAGACGTGAATATACCCTCAGTGGTGACGTTCATGAAGATATGCCTAGCGATCCTATGGCATTATTTACCCATTGGCTGGAAGTGGTTAAGGATTCCAATATAGCAGATCCCACCGCTATGTCGGTCGCCACGGTAGACGAAACGGGTCAACCGTTTCAGCGTATTGTTTTGCTAAAACGCTATGATGAACAAGGATTTGTTTTTTTTACTAATTTGGGCAGCCGTAAGGCAAAACAGATTGCAGGTAATGGTAAAGTGAGTTTATTATTTCCTTGGCAATCCATTGATAAACAAGTGGCAATAACAGGTATTGCTGAGCCCTTGTCAAAAAAAGAAGTATTCAGTTATTTTGTCAGTCGCCCAAAAGACAGCCAAATTGCGGCTTGGGTATCAAAGCAGTCCAGCCCTATTAGTGCTCGAGATGTACTGGAAAGTAAATTTAGTGAGCTAAAAGCCAAATTTGCCAAAGGAGAAGTCCCCTTACCCAGTTTTTGGGGAGGCTATCGTGTTAGGCCTTTAAGTATCGAATTCTGGCAAGGTGGGGAACATAGACTTCACGACCGTTTTTTATACACTCATGTCGAAGGGAAATGGGATAAAACCCGTCTCGCCCCTTAACGTTATAAAATGGAGCAGGAAATGAAACAAAGTTTGAAAATGACTTTAGCCGCCTTATTACTACCTTTAGGTTTTAGTGTTAATGCGGCAACTTGGACGGTGAATAATGAAGAGTCTAATGTCAGTTATGTATCGATTAAACAAGATCAAATAGCAGAGGTGAATCATTTTACGCAAGTGAATGGCCAATTAAATGATAAAGGACAGTTTACGTTATCCATTCCTTTATCCAGTGTGTCAACCGGTGTTGCTATTCGTGATGAACGAATGAAGTCGGTTTTTTTTGAGGTAGATAGATACCCAAGATTGACATTGAATGCCAACATTGATCCTAAAGTGATCAAAGATCTGCAAGTGGGTGAAGTGGCTAACATGGAAGTCGAGGCAAACCTTGAGCTTCATGGTGAAAATCAAAGATTATTACTTGAAGTGAGTGTTGCAAAATTATCTAAAAGTAGTTTATTTGTTGCCAGTACTCAACCTGTGATCATTAATGCAGGGCAGTTTAAATTGGTTGCGGGTGTGAATAAATTGCGAGATCTTGCAGGGTTAAAGCAGATAAGCTATGCCGTACCTGTGTCTTTTGTATTAAGTTTGCAGCAGTAATCCACATTTTTGTGTGTATACCCGTGATACTTGAAGGTGCAGGATTCAGCTGGAATGAAAAGCCTTTTAGACAAGGCTTTGAACAGCGTGCCTAGTGATTCTAAGCTGGTGTTC
>NZ_CANLKR010000071.1 GCF_947491715.1 uncultured Shewanella sp.
CTCCCCAGACTGGACTCGAACCAGTGACATACGGATTAACAGTCCGCCGTTCTACCAACTGAACTACAGGGGAATCGAATTCAACCGACTCTTTGTGAAGACGGAGCGCATAGTAAATCGCTATGTGAATAGAGTCAACTCGAGTGAGAAAAAAAAGTGTAATTATGCTGTTAACTGCTCATCTAATCTCCATAAAGGGTAGGGAATCGCCATATTTGTGATTTTTTTATTCAAAAACTTAATATTGTTTATGTTTTGATTAAAGTTAACTGTGAGGGGGAATTGAGTTGTCGACAAGCATAATGGACTGGGAAGGGAGATAAGAGGTTATGTTTGTTTAAATAATCGAAGATAAAATAAATTGATAAATGAGATTACTATGTCACTAGAGAGGGGTGGCGTATCAGCTTACTTTAGATGAAGCGCTATTGAAATATAAGAAGGTATATTAGACGATTGTATCGAGATATTTTCATTTGTAATAAAATAACAAATGGGGGTTAGCGGCTCCATCGAAAAATGAGGTGGCCGGAAATGCCCACAGAATAAGGCATAGAGTGACTTATCCACTAAATCTGTGGATAACCCTGTGGGTGATATCATTTCGTCTTGTTCTAAGGCCGATGTGACTTGAGTTTTACGTAAAATGCATTATTTTTGACATGAAATTTTACTTGTTATTTTTCAGTGGTGTACGAAAATCAATCGATATTGGTATGCAAAAACTATTTTGTTGTGTAAAAGTCATAAACATTTAGCAAACGCTTGTGTATTAAACGATGATCCTTACTGAATTGACAGCCTATTTTTCCCTTTTTAGATTGCATCTCAGGCCTGTATTAAAGTTTCATTTTATTGATATAAAAATGTCATACTTTAATGTTATTTGTTTTTGCATTTCTAAGACGAAAATCGATAGCATTATTTTTAAATTTACTTATGGAGATAGCTTGGATTATGAGGGAGAGTCGCTTAAAATCTTTTGGCGTCTTATTTAAGGAAATGAATCAGTGTCGGATCCCGTATTTCAGTTAGTGTCACCTTATTCTCCTGCAGGAGATCAACCTAAAGCCATCAATCAGCTTATTGAAGGGATTGAAGCGGGTATTGCAAGCCAAACCTTACTGGGTGTGACAGGCTCAGGTAAAACCTTTACTGTGGCAAGTGTGATTAAAGCGTTAGGCCGACCGACCATCATTATGGCACCGAATAAAACGTTAGCTGCCCAGTTATATGGTGAAATGAAAGAGTTTTTTCCCCATAATGCCGTTGAGTACTTCGTCTCTTATTATGATTATTATCAGCCTGAAGCCTATGTGCCTTCGACGGGAACTTTTATTGAGAAAGATGCCTCAGTTAATGCCCATATAGAACAAATGCGTTTATCGGCAACTAAAGCGTTATTGGAGCGTAAAGATGTGATTTTGATTGCGTCTGTTTCTGCGATTTATGGCTTAGGTGATCCTGACTCTTATATGAAAATGTTATTGCACCTGCGAGAAGGTGATTTCATGGGGCAAAGGGATATATTAAAGCGCTTAAGTGAATTGCAATATACTCGTAATGATATTGAATTGCAGCGGGGGACATATCGCGTAAGAGGAGAAGTGATAGATATTTTCCCCGCCGATTCCGATAAAGAGGCGATTCGAGTTGAACTTTTCGATGATGAAATAGAAAGGCTGAGTTTATTTGATCCGTTAACGGGACATATTCTTAAACGTTTAGCTCGAACAACAGTATACCCTAAGAGCCATTATGTTACTCCTAGAGAGTCCGTTTTAGCCGCTGCTGAAGCGATTAAAGAAGAACTAAGAGAACGCAAACAGCAGTTGCTTGATAATAATAAGCTGATAGAGGCACAAAGGATCACTGAGCGTGTGCAATATGATATTGAAATGATGGTTGAATTAGGTTATTGCTCAGGCATTGAAAACTACTCCCGTTATCTCTCTGGTCGAGCAACAGGTGAAGGACCGCCAACTTTATTAGATTATTTGCCGGATGATGGCTTGTTAATTCTTGATGAGTCCCATGTGACTGTGCCGCAAATCGGGGCGATGTATAAAGGTGATCGTTCTCGTAAGATGAATTTAGTTGAATATGGGTTTCGTTTACCTTCTGCACTGGATAATCGCCCGTTGAAATTTGAGGAGTTTGAGGCGTTAATGCCACAAACGATTTATGTGTCTGCTACGCCAAATGAATATGAGTTAATGAAAAGTGGTGATGATATTGCTGAGCAGGTGGTGAGACCGACAGGGTTACTGGATCCTGAAATTGAAGTCCGTCCAGTTTCGATTCAAGTTGATGACTTGTTTTCCGAAATTACTCAAAGGGTTGCGGTTAACGAACGTGTATTAGTAACGACGTTGACTAAGCGCATGGCTGAAGATTTGTCTGAATACTTAGATGAGCATGGGGTCAAGGTACGATATTTACACTCAGATATTGATACGGTTGAGCGGGTAGAAATTATTCGTGATTTACGTTTAGGTGTGTTCGATGTGCTGATCGGTATTAACTTACTGAGAGAAGGGTTAGACATGCCTGAGGTTTCTTTAGTGTGTATTTTAGACGCCGATAAAGAGGGGTTTTTACGTTCTGAACGCTCTCTTATTCAGACTATTGGCCGAGCGGCACGAAATATTAATGGTAAAGTGATCCTCTATGGTGACAAGATCACTAAGTCAATGAAAAAAGCCATTGATGAAACAGAGCGCCGCCGAGCGAAACAGCATCAATTTAATGTCGATAATAATATTACCGTTAGAGGGGTGACGAAAACCATCACAGATGTGATGGATGTAGGTGAAGCTTCTGTGTCATTCGCGTCTAATAAGCAAAGGAAAGTGGCTGAACCGGCTGCTCAATATCAAGGGCAAAATGTGGCTGATTTAAGCCATGAAATAGATAGATTAGAAAAACAAATGCATGAACATGCTAAAAACCTTGAATTTGAACAAGCCGCTGCGATGCGAGATGAAGTGAAGCGACTGAGAGAAGCCATGATAAAGGCGTGACGTATTTTGTTTTTGAATTGAAAAAAGGGGGGAAGCTCTAATGGGAGTTTCCCCTTTTTTGCGAAAGGCCAATAAGATGCTGCTTATACTGGATTTTTTATGTGCTGCAGTGCATAAATAATCACTGCGCATAAGAGCCCACTTATTAGGCCAATGAGGTGGGCTTCTGTTGCCACTCTTGCGCCGATAAGCTTGACAACTTCGGGGCTTGCACCTTGTATTTGTTCGTAGGCGACCTTAATGATAACGCCTGCTAATAATAGGTAACCGCTCTTAAAACCGACTCGGCAATCTTGAATAACACCATAACTAAATAACCCGTGTAGAACGCCACTTAAGCCCACATAACCTAACAAAGTGGGAAAGAAAAGGTATAACCCTAGGCCTTGTAATAGACACAAGACCAATAATAAAAGCAGTAACCCTATCGATGAATAATGCTGTTTATGTAGTAGTAAAATAGCCCAGAGGCCGGCTAGATTCATTGCTAAATGCCAGTCATTTGTGTGAAGTAAATTACCTGTTATTAAACGCCACCATTGGCCTTGAGCGATCTCAAGTCGTCGATAAGCCAGTAGCGTGTCTTGATGGATAAAAAACAAGCCAATACACAACAGGCTAATGAATAGTGCAACCCCATAGGGGGATTTGAGCTTTTTGGCTACCAAGGGGGAGATTAACAGATTCATTTAGCAGCGAGGCGCTGTAATACCGCCTCTTTGTTATCTAAATAAGTATGTAAACCTCGGTTTCTGAGTTCACAAGAAGGACAAGTGCCGCAGCCATTTCCAATAATACCGTTATAACACGTTAGTGTTTCATCTTTAATCAGTGTTAAGGCGTGATATTTATCGGCTAATCCCCATGTTTCCGCTTTATCAAGCCACATTAGTGGTGTGATTAATGTTAAGTCATAATCCATACCTTGGGTTAACGCCTTTTCCATTGCTTTGACAAAATCATTGCGACAATCTGGGTAACCAGAGAAATCGGTTTCACAGACGCCGGTAATAACGGCCTTGGCGCCTATTTGATAAGCATAGATACCCGCGAGGGTTAAAAACAAAATATTACGGCCAGGTACGAAGGTATTGGGAAGCCCATTTTCCATTAGTGTATGGGATACTGGAATATTGTCTCGGGTCAATGAAGAAATCGCTAATTCATTGAGTAAAGAGACATCTAAAATTTTATGACTGGCTAATCCTAGCTTTTTACCTAAGGATTGTGCTATTTCGATTTCTTGGCGGTGACGTTGGCCATAATCAAAAGTAATAGCATGAACTTCATCATATTGTGTCAGTGCTTGAACAAGGCAAGTGGTGGAGTCTTGCCCACCAGAGAAAACAACGATTGCTTTTGAGGTCATTTTTATCAACCAATTTAAGTCATGGATATAGCGTAAGTGTACCTTAATCGTCTTTTTTCATATAGCGATAACAGCCTGTTTCATTCAAGCTGTCATAAAAATATTTTCGTGTTTCACGATAAAACGGGGCAGAGGCTTGCAGCCAAGGAGAAAATCCACTATAAATGCCGCCTAAATAAAATAGAGGTATCAAATGAATTATCCGGTTAATGAAGTTTTTGAGACAATTCAAGGTGAAGGCACTCATACTGGGGTGCCTTCGATATTTGTCAGGCTTCAAGGGTGTCCTGTTGGCTGTGCATGGTGCGATACAAAACACACTTGGGAAGTACTGGATGAGCATAAGGTCTCAAAAAGTGATGTGATCCAAGTGGATGGGACGCTAGGGCGATGGGCAGAGCATAATGCTATATCGTTAATGAATGCGTTTATAACCAAAGGCTTTACGGCTAAGCATGTTGTGATCACAGGTGGAGAGCCTTGCTTGTATGACTTAACATCATTGACCGGTGAATTACATTCAAGAGGCTTTACGACACAAATTGAAACCAGTGGTACATTTGAAATACAATGCTCGGATCATGCATGGGTGACTGTTTCACCAAAAATTAATATGAAAGGGGGGCTTAAGGTGCTTCCTCAAGCATTAAATCGTGCTAATGAGATTAAGCATCCCGTAGCGACGGAAAATCATATTAATGAGTTAGATATCCTATTAAAAGATATTGATTGTACAGATAAAACCATCTGTTTACAGCCTATTAGCCAAAAAAACAGAGCGACAGCATTAGCGATGAAAGTGTGTATTGAACGAAATTGGCGCTTGTCAGTACAAACACATAAATACCTGAATATAGATTAGGGGCTGTTGATCTTTGGTGATGATTTCTGCAGCAGTTTGTGGGGTCTTTATACAAGGCAGAGCTTATGCTGTGTAGTTATTCTACATAAATAAGTGATAACGCTGTAAAAAGGCACCACAAACGCTGTCCTCATTCTTTTATAAAGCAGGATCCGTCTAAACGTGTTTTACTCTTTGTTGTAGACCTCTTTATTAAAGATAAGGGCTTAGAAGACTAGGCTTCACTCACTACGCCGAGATTAAAACACGTTTAGTTCGGACATAATTTAACGACGAAAGATCAACAGCCCCTAGCTTAGCGCTTAATTAAGCCTCACATATTGTTTAGTGCTAGTCCTAAAATAGCTTGGCGCTTTTTTAGGACTAGACACACTGATATTTAACTCAGTTGACCAGTTTGCTCAAATTGCGTTAATTGTGTTTGATATTGCTCAAGAGAACCTATGTTCTTATTGACCCATTGCTGATCATAGTAAGTGTCGAGATAACGTTCGCCGGGATCGCAGATCAAGGTCACAATAGAGCCTTTTTCCCCTTTTCTCTGCATTTGCGAAGCAATGCTCAATACGCCGTAAAGGTTTGTGCCAGTTGAAGGCCCCGTTTTTCGTCCGATTAATCGCTCTAGCCAATTCATTGTTGCTAGGCTGGCTGCATCAGGGACTTTTTTCATATCATCCACGACACCCGCTATAAAGGACGGTTCAACCCGCGGACGGCCAATTCCTTCAATTTTGCTTGCTTCTTTACAGGTCAAACTTAGATCATGGGAGTGGTAGTAATCATAAAAAACAGAATGCTCAGGATCAACAACACAAAGCTGGGTTGCTAATCTTTGATAACGGATATAACGGCCGATAGTGGCAGAGGTGCCACCCGTACCAGGGCTCATGACTATCCACTTCGGGATTGGGTGTTGCTCTTTTTGCATTTGTTCAAAAATAGCATTAGCAATGTTGTTATTGCCTCGCCAGTCGGTGGCGCGTTCAGCAAAGGTAAATTGATCCATGTAATGGCCTTTGAGTTCATCGGCCAGTTTTTCAGATTCAGAATAAATTTGACTGGAATGATCCACAAAATGGCATTTTCCACCATAGAATTCTATTTGCTGTACTTTCTTTTTGGCGGTTTTTGCTGGCATGACAGCGATAAAAGGAAGGCCTAATAAACGTGCGAAATAAGCTTCAGAAACCGCGGTGCTGCCTGATGACGACTCAATAATAGGCGTGCCTTCTTTTATCCAGCCGTTACACAATGCATATAAAAATAAAGAACGGGCTAGACGATGTTTTAAGCTTCCAGTGGGGTGAGTGCTTTCATCTTTGAGATAAATATCGATACCATCAAGTGACGAGATCTCAAGTTTTATGAGGTGTGTTTCTGCACTGCGTTGAAAATCGGCTTCAATTTTCTCAATGGCTTGATTGACCCAAGTATTCGTCACTATATTCGTCCTTTATAACAATAAAAGATAAATAATAATTAAAATGTATTAGTAATGATAGTAAACAAAGTGGATCCGTGGTTTTTTATTATTTTTCATACATAGGTAAAACTTGTTGGATACGTATTTGAAGGAATAAAGCTTATTTATTAACATCTTGGTTGTGACTACTCGAGGTTTAATCTCAAGCATCATATTGAGGGCATGAAAAGCAGGAATATTGACTATGCTTGTATTTTCTTCCTTTAAGGAATAACCGAGTGTTATATGAAATTAGATGTTCGTGATTTTATTATTATTCTGTTGATTTTTAAAGTTTTAAATTGCTGTTGATGTTACGAACAAATTTATTTGATATTAATAATGCTGTTTAAGGAGATTAATATGCCTTTAAGTCGATTGTTATATTCTTTGATGTTTGTTGTGTTCATATTTTTGCTGTGTCTTTTCAGTACACATTTAATCGCCAGAAGCTACTTTATTGATCTTGGTAAGCAAAATGTTTTTGGGGAAAATGCCGTTACGCTCATAGAGCATCCACCATCGGCAGGGGGGGAGCCACGTAGCCAACCAAGTTACACTCAACTTGCCATAGCACCAGGTGATCCCGAATACCTTTATGCGGCAACATTGACACACGGTGTCATAGCCTATCGATATCAGTTATCAGATAGAGTCGAAGGGGGCTTTGATGAAGTGCCCATTAATGCAGTATCACCTTCGGTATTTGAAAGTACACGTAATACACTCAATGGACAATGTAATGAGCCAAATCCGGGACAAACTTCTGGGGACAGTTGTCATGGCTCTATCGGCATTGCCTTCCATTATGATCCCGAAGCAATCAATCACCATACCAGTACGAGGGGAAAAGTTTTCATGTATTTGGCGCCGACCGTTGTGTTACATAATAGTGGCGGCAGTAATTTCTTCCAAAATATTATTCGGCTTAGTGATGATGACGGCGACAGAGTTTGGGGAGAAACCGTTGCTGAAGGCAATGAGGTGGATGAGGTACGACAAGTGATCGCTGACTCTATTAGCGTATCACATCATCAAATTCAACAAATGCATGTAAGTGGTCATTCATTATTTATTTCGTTGGGCTCTCGTGGGGACACTCAAACTAATGAGCATGCTTATACGGCGGCGATATTATTTATTGAAAACTTACTCACGCTTAATGATACTGATACCCATAATCTAGCTTGGTATGACATAGGGGGGCATATAGATCCCAGCAGCTTTGCTAACCATGGTGACTATATCGAGGCGTTGCTACAAGAACACAGTAAAGATGTTCAGGTATTGACTAATACAGAGCCACATAAGATTCGAAATTATGCACAAGGGTTACGTAATCCTTTTGGCTTAGCCACAGATCAATTAGGAAAACTTTACACTTCAATGCATGCGGTCAATGACGCTTCATCAATAGCTTTTCTCTGCCCTAATCAGATGGCCGAAGATGGCACTCCTAGAGATCAGTTTTACCAATTAGTGCCTGGAACAGATTATGGTTGTCCTAAAAGTAATTTGACGGTAGGTGATTGGCGTGATGTGCACAGTACACATGAGAGTGTGCTTCAAGCACTGGCTCTCGGCGTGATAGAACCCGATCCTGATAAACAGGGGCGTCCAGTACTAATGCTTGAATATGAAATGGAGAAGATCCCACCGAGTGGGATTGACTTTGTCACTGCTACAGGTGATTTCTATCAAAGTGCCGTGATGGGGAGTTGGAGCGCTCAGAATGCAGTGTTCTTATTAAATCAGACGTCAGGAGTGTGGTCATTAGATACACTGATTTCAAATGGGCCACATCAGCCCCAGAGTACTAAATTTTTAAATGGAATATTAGATGTGTTGACGGATCAAAATGGCGATTTGCTAATGGCTTCACATCGAGGGGAGTTTGGTGGAAATGTGGGATCAGGGATTTGGTATGTGGATGTGGTTGCGGATCGGGTGAATAATCAACCCCCCTCATTTAGGGACACTAGTATTGTTGATCATACGGTCATGATTGGAGAGTATTTCTCTTTCTTTCCTGCTTGGCATGATGGCGATGAGCAAGACATCATCAACATGTCTTTTTCTATTGTTAATGCGCCAACTTGGCTAAGCATTAATGCGTTAACCGGAGAGGTTTTTGGCACGCCTTCTTGTAGCGACCTAGGTAATACAGAAAACATCTATTTTGTCATATCAGATGGTATGACGACTGCGTCATCGCCTGTATTCACTATTACGGTGGCGGGTGAGTATTGTAACCCTAAAATGGAGCATGGCGTTTTAGCTGATGTGAGTAATTATTGGCAAACAATCACTTTGAGTCAGAGTTACGATAACATGGTGGTTGTAGCAACACCGATTTACACCGTAGATCATGTCGCTATCGTGCCGCGTATACGTAATGCCATTGGTAATCAATTTGAGGTAATGGCACAAGATATTAATCTAACGGGAGAAAATATTTCGGTAAGTTTGAGCTATGTTGTTGTAGAAGAAGGTATTTATACTGTGCAAGAGCACGGTATACAAATGGAAGCTCAAATTGTGATAGCCAACTTAACGGGAAAAAAAGGAAACTGGGAGGCTGAGACGCGAAGTATGTTGAATAATGTTGATTATTTGTCTCCTGTTGTGCTTGGACAGGTGATGACAGAGAATGATCCTGAATTTTCATATTTTTGGAGTGCGAGTCAATCAGGGGTGAAAGATTTGGGATTACCTACCGAGACAGCTTTTATTGCAGGAAAAGGGATCAGTACTCAAACTGGTAGCCGCTCTGAAGAAGAGGTCGGTATACTCATCATTGAGGCAGGAGTTTACAATATGCAGGGACTTAATTTTACTGCGGCGATAGGTGCTGATATTGTGTTAGGTATAGCTGATAGTGGTGAATCGCTTTATACAACAGGTGTTGGCAGTCATGCTATTGCATCAGTAATGGGGGTTGATGGCCGTGATGGTGGTTGGGTTGTACTCAATGGGTTAGCAGGCAGTCCTGAAGGAACCTTATCTCTGAAAATTGATGAAAGTAATACTAAACGAAAACATAGTTCAGCTGAACGAGTAGGTTATGTTTTATTTCATCATTGATTTATTTTTAGAAGTAAATGGTGGAGGGAGAAGGATTCGAACCTTCGAAGGCTGAGCCGTCAGATTTACAGTCTGATCCCTTTGGCCACTCG
>NZ_CANLKR010000072.1 GCF_947491715.1 uncultured Shewanella sp.
TTGCTATTGCTATTGCTATTGCTATTGCTATTGCTATTGCTATTGCTATTGCTATTGCTATTGCTATTGCTATTGCTATTGCTCTGCATCATAGCCATTATGATGTTCCTTCTCCAAGCATGCTTTCTTTCACAGTTATCATTCTGGCTTGCCCTCTTTGGCCCATTTGGCACGGACTTCTTTGGGGGATAGTGGCGGAAATTCCACTCCTTGGTCGATAAGGTATTGCTTTATTTTCATTGCCCAAGGGTATTGTCGACTATCAGATTTAATAATGCCTTTAGTTAATTTCTTATGGATATTCCAAGCTAAACTCTCACCAGCCTTTGTATCCAGTAAAGGATCTGCTCCTTTTTCAATAAAAAAATAACTAAACTCAAATTTCATAATATAGGCAGGATACAGCGCACTATTCTCCCCTCCAGAGTCTTTTAAATTCACATCGGCGCCATGATCTAATAAGGCATGAATATTATCCCAACTCTCTGCGCCAATAGCCTCAAATAATGCTGGTTCTCCATTTCTATCGATGGCATTGGCATTCCCCCCTGCGGCTAAGATCAATTCAAGCCAAGCCAGATCTTTACCTCCGGCCAGCATAGTCACTGCATTATCACCATTGGCCCGTTTAAAATTAGGATCGGCGCCTAAATCTAAGGCGAGTTTCGCGGCGGGTTTATTGTTCGCCACCATGATCAGCCAAAGCAAGGGCGTTATATCGTCCTTTCCATGAACATTTAAATCGAGGTTATGATCGCTCATCAGCATTTGCGCTTGTGCCTGCTTGCCTTGTTGTAGCGCGGTTAACACCTCGGCCATGGCTGGCTCAAAAAACGCCTTAGCTTGCATTTTTTTATCGATTTTAGAAAACTGAACAGTTAAAAACTCACTGGTGCTGAACAGGTTTTTCACCAACATGGCATTTCCTACATGACTGAACACAAACAAGCTAAAAATAAAACACACCACAAGGCTCGCACCAAAGAACACCGTTCGCACCTGTAAAAAACTAGCCATATTATTCATTGCTTATTCATCTATTGGATAAAAAAGCAGCCATTATTCTGGCTTGCCCTCTTTGGCCCATTTTGCCCGCACCTCTTTGGGCGATAAAGGCGGGAACGTCACTCCTTGCTCGATGAGGTGTTGTTTAACTTTCATCACCCAAGGGTAATTAGGGTTATCTGGTTTAATAATCCCATCTGACAACACGTCATGAACCAACCAAGCTAAATCGGCACCTCCGGACATATAAACTGTAGCATCCGCTCCTTTTTCAATGAAAAAACAAACAAGTTCATATTTATTCAAAATGGCTGATTGTAAAGCAGAATTTAATCCACTTTTATCTTTTAAGTTCACATCGGCGCCATGATCTAATAAGGCATGAATGTTATCCCAATTCGCTTCACCTATGGCATCAAATAATGCAGGCTCTCCGTTTCGATCAATCGAATTTGCATTACCCCCTGCATTTAATATCAACTCTAGCCACCCGATATCTGTGCCCCCTGCTAGCATAGTCACTGCATTATCGCCATTGGCCCGTTCAAAATTAGGATCGGCGCCTAAATCTAAGGCGAGTTTCGCGGCGGGTTTATTGTTCGCCACCATGATCAGCCAAAGCAAGGGCGTAATATCGTCCTTTCCATGAACATTTAAATCGAGGTTATGATCGCTCATCAGCATTTGCGCTTGTGCCTGCTTACCTTGTTGTAGCGCGGTTAACACCTCGGCCATCTCAGGCTCAAAAAACAACTCTTCTTCCATGGCTGGCTCAACAAACGCCTTAGCTTGCATTTTTTTATCGATTTTAGAAAACTGATCTTTTAAAAACTGGCTTGGGCTGAACAGATTTTTCATCGACATGGCATTTCCTGTCTGACTCAATAAAAGCAAGCACAAGAGCAAGCTCCCGTTAACACTCAGCAATAACCGACGCATCTTAGCGTCAGTAAACCTACTGCCTCTCCTGCTCACAGAGTCTCCTAACAGATATCGTTAACACACATTATTCTGGCTTGCCCTCTTTGGCCCATTTGGCACGGACTTCTTTGGGGGATAGTGGCGGAAATTCCACTCCTTGGTCGATAAGGTATTGCTTTATTTTCATTGCCCAAGGGTAATTGGGGTTATCGGGTTTAATGATACCATCACCAATATCATCATATACACTCCATGCTAAATCAGACCCCGTATTATCATAAATAAAAGGATCTGCTCCTTTTTGTATAAAAAAATAGCTAAACTCATATTTCATTATATAAGTTGGATAGAGCGCACTATTCGCACCACTGCGATCTTTCAAATTCACATCGGCGCCATGATCTAATAAGGCATGAATGTTATCCCAATTCGCTTCACCTATGGCATCAAATAAGGCAGGATCTCCATTTCGATCGATGGCATTGGCATTCCCCCCAGCGGCTAAGATCAGCTCAAGCCAAGCCAGATCTTTTCCTCCGGCCAGCATAGTCACAGCATTATCGCCGTCAGAGTCCTTAAAATTAGGATCGGCGCCTAAATCTAAGGCGAGTTTCGCGGCGGGTTTATTGTTCGCCACCATGATCAGCCAAAGCAAGGGCGTAATTTCGTCCTTTCCATGAACATTTAAATCGAGGTTATGATCGCTCATCAGCATTTGCGCTTGAGCTGTTTTACCTTGTTGTAGCGCGATTAACACCTCGGCCATCTCAGGCTCAAAAAACAACTCTTCTTCCATGGCTGGTTCCAAAAACGCCTTAGCTTGCATTTTTTTATCGATTTTAGACACTTGATCTTTTAAAAACTGAACTGTTGAAAACTTATCTTTTAAAAACTGGCTTGGGCTGAACAGATTTTTCATCGACATGGCATTTCCTGTCTGACTTAACAACACTAAGCACAAGACAAAACAGAGCCTAAGGCTCGCTATTTGCCGACCCATCATAGAGTCAGCTAGCCTACTGGTGCATCTTCCCCTCACTTAACCTTACCCATTAGGCTCCTTATGCACAGGCATTATTCTGGTTTCCCTTCTACAGCCCATTTGGCACGGACTTCTTTAGGCGATAATGGCGGGAATTCCACTCCTTGGTTGATAAGATGTTGCTTTATTTTCATCACCCAAGGATATTGTCGACTATCAGATTTAATAATGCCTTTAGTTAATTTCTTATGGATATTCCAAGCCAAGTTTGCTCCTCCTGTAGTAAATTCAAAAGGATCTGCTTCTTGCTCAATGAAAAAATAACTAAACTCATATTTCATGATATAGGCAGGATATAAAGCACTATTGCGTCCACTGCGATCTTTCAAATTCACATCGGCGCCATGATCTAATAAGGCATGAATATTATCCCAACTCTCTGCGCCAATAGCCGAAAATAATGCGGGCTGTCCATTTCTATCGATGGCATTGGCATTCCCCCCAGCGGCTAAGATCAGCTCAAGCCAAGCCACATCTTTACCTCCGGCCAGCATAGTCACTGCATTATCACCATTGGCCCGTTTAAAATTAGGATCGGCGCCTAAATCTAAGGCGAGTTTCGCGGCGGGTTTATTGTTCGCCACCATGATCAGCCAAAGCAAGGGCGTAATATCGTCCTTTCCATGAACATTTAAATCGAGGTTATGATCGCTCATCAGCATTTGCGCTTGTGCCTGCTTGCCTTGTTGTAGCGCTATTAACACCTCGGCCATCTCAGGCTCAAAAAATACTTGAGCTTGCATTTTTTTATCGATTTTAGACACTTGATCTTTTGAAAACTGATCTTTTGAAAACATAGCCCCACCTTCTCCTTCACTCGCGGTTAATAAGCCGATAAAGAGTACTAGGCTTATTACCCACATTTTATTTATCAACATTTTATTTATCAGCATCATAACCTACATACGTTTTATTAAATGCGCTTGCATTCGTTACTCACTAACCTTAGGCGCTAAGCGTAGCAATATCGGCTTCTTTTTGCGCTTCAATGCCGGCGATCACTTGATCCATGCCGTGGCGAGTCACTGGGCTGCCGCCGTCGATACTCTCAAGGGGCGACATGGTACCCGGCGCCTCAGGTAAAGCGCCACTGGCTAACACGGCAGCGCTCAATACTCCCCCCACCGCCATGCCCACATTGCCAAACAAGCTACTGGTCCCGCCAACTAAGCCTGCCACAGCCAATTTGCGATTGCTCTGCAATAAGGTAAGCACCTCCCCATTGACCGCTTGGGTTTGCATTAATTGCTCAATGTTGTTCATTTTAAGGCCGCCATTGCGCGCCACGGTTTTGGGGTGCAAGCCTGCGGCATTAAAGGTATGGCCTTGATTGCCCGTGACCCCTACCCCGCTGGCAGCCAAGCCTCCCCCTAAAGAATGGCCAACGATAACGTTATCATCCATAGCATCAGAGACTAGTTCAGCTAAATCCATGGCCTGATTATATTGTGTCGATTCTTTCCCAATGCCTTGGGTGCCATTCGTCATCCAATCTTGTTTCCCTGTCACGCCATTGTTGGTGCCGCGAAAGGTGAGCATGGTTTCATCATTAATGTCAGATTGAAATAAGGCGGCGCCAAAACCCGTTTCTTCATCCATGAATACTGCATCCTCTAGCCCTGGAATATCCTTTTTATCGAGTAACTCCAGCCCCACTGGCGGCTCGGGCAGCGGATACTTATCAGGATCGCGCCGATTTTCATCGACTCGGTAGACATATTGCGCCGCTTCAGCGCGCAAAATACTGTCATTATTCATGGCTAAGCGCTCACTGGCCGCCTGAACATCAGGATCTTGACTATCGCTGGCACTGGACACTAAGGTTTTTCTCGACTCATATCGCGCTTTTCGAAGTTCAACTGCAGACACGACTTTTTTAGGGGCAACGACCTCTGTAGCAGACTCTGACCATTGGGTTAAGAGCGGCGTCAGCATAGGCTCGAAATTGAGCATGGGCGCATGAGATGCTACCGCCCCTTCTGCACATTTGTGAGCGGGAGACTGATAGGGCGTATCGCCGATAAGCACATCCGGCGAACCTGCGGCCACTTTACCACCGCAATTAATGGCATCATCGACTCTGGCGGCAGGTTTACCATTAATGCTGACATTGGATGAACCCGCATTGACGCTGCGCATGTGAATACCATGGGGCATATTAGGGCATGGACACATGTGCAACAGTACCATGTCACCTTTGCGCGCGGCAGGCATGCCATTAATGCTGACATCACCACTGCCCGCTAAAATGGGGGTCGCTGGCATACAGCCGTGACCCGCAGCGCTGTCACCGAATCTCGCCGCTTTTGGCATATTGGTTCCTTTTCCTTAATTCTACTTATCCATATACAGGGTTATTAAGGGGGACACTGATGAGGTCCCCCTGTTTAACCTTGCTAACGCTTGATATTGTTATTGTGCGCATTAAGCGTTAAGCCTTAACGCTTATCGGCTGGCTCAGCGATTATTCGCTGGCTCAGCGCTTATCTGCTGGCTCTGGCAGTGTCGGCTGATTGGGCTCTTCCACTTTGACGTCTTTAGGTGCCTTGCCTTTACCGGGCGATCCCCCTTCATTGATTTTGACTTTACTGCCCGAAATCGTCACACCACCAGAGTCAATTTTAATAAAACCACCAGGACCTTTGAGTGTCAGAGCGGTGCCGGCTTCTAATACGATATTCGCGGCATTGGTATAGCTGTCTTTATTGACTTTCAATTTGTGATCGCCACCGATAATTTTTTCTTCCGATGCGGCAATTGACATACTATGGGCGCCATCCACTTGAGTCACCATGCCGCCTCCTATGATGCGCTTTAGCCCTGCGGTGACTTTTTGAATGAGGTTTTTACCAATGGCTTGGTGCTTATCACCCCGAACTTCTTCAATGAGATCTTTGCCCACAGTGCTGTGCTTGCTCTGTTTTACGATGGCAAACTGCTCATTTTCAACCGTTAAGTGATGATCCATTCCTGTATTTTCACGGCGGGTATTGCGTGTGATAATGTCGAGATCTTTTTGCCCATGGACAAAAATTTGCTCACGGGTCGCTTCATCTTCAAAGCGCAGTTCATTAAAGCCTTTACCTTTGTGGGTCTGGGTTTTAATGACGGTACGGGTCTTATGAGAAGGCAACACATAAGGCGGCACATTGGTTGCGTGAAAGGTGCGTCCGGTAATAATAGGTTGGTCTGGATCCCCTTCTAAAAAGCTCACAATCACTTGATGGCCAATACGCGGAATGGCTGTCATACCATATTGCGCTCCCGCCCAACCTTGGCTCACTTGGACCCAACAGCTGGCTTGCTCATCATTTTTCCCTTCTCTGTCCCAAGGGAATTGCACTTTTACACGGCCATGCTCATCACAAAAAATCTCTTCGCCTTTTGGCCCCACAACCACGGCAGATTGTGGCCCCGTCACTAAAGGTTTTGTCTCAGGCATTGCTTGCCATGGCGTATTCGCTGGGATCACATCAAATTGATTATGATAAGTAGTGGGCATACTGGTATTACTGCCTTCAACGCTTGCCCCTTGAAGACCGGTGTGTGTCAGCTTAATTAACAACCAATCTCGATTAAAGCTGGGATCCCCATGCTCCATTAAATCAAATTTAAACCCGACACTGGCCGCCATGAGATTACTTTTAGCAAAAGCAAGGTGTGCATGACGTCGTAAATATTCTAATCGTGTTTGGGTAAAGGGCTTTCCAAAGGCATCATTTTTATAACGACCCGGATAATCAAAATGTTCATAATCTTGACGCTGATAGTCCAGATCTGTGCCCAAATTTTCTTGTAAAAAGCTGTATTGAGGTTGTTTAAAGCTAGCATCTTTTAACACCACACTGGCAGGCGCCACTTGATGTTGTAATTCAAACTGTGACACATAAGGCACCTCTGACATTCCGCCACTGGTGGCATTGTAAGGAAAAGGCATGCCTAACTTACCCAGCTTTTTCGTGCTATCACTAAACACTAAGGTGTGCTGACTTTTTTCGTGTTCAAAATGATAAATTAAGCCTTCTTCTGCCGCTAAGCGACTCACAAACGCAAAATCAGTTTCACGATATTGCACGCAATACTCACGTACTCTTTGATCTAAGCTAGGATCGCAATTAAACGCATAATCCTTAATACCCATTTCGGTCAACAAGGTTTGAATGATGGCTAAACTGCTTTGCGCTTGAAAAATGCGGCTATTTTGTCTGAGTTTTAACCGAGAAATGGCAGGGACAAGCGTTAGCTTATATTGCGTATCATGATAACCTGTATCCCCTATGGTGAATTGACTCACCACGCCATGCACTTGACGCTGCACTTCACCGTCGATGGACCATGTCATTAAACCTGCTTTATCAACGATAGACTCTGGCGTTAAATCACTTTTTTTACTGATTAACGTCATCTCAACCGAGAAGGGAGCGGATAACGCCTCTTCAAAATGAAATTCAAGCAACTCAAAACTCGCTTCATCTAATCCTTCAGCGACAAATTGGTAACCTAATCCAGAGCTTGCCATTGTCATGCTAACATCCTTTTTTTCTTATATTATCCATCTCATTTAAGCTATTCCAAATGGGCTAAAACTAAGCCCATTTGGCAATATACCTGTAGTACTTATGCTTCCAATGGTTTACGCCAATCATCGGCTCCCGATGTGCCAGCACTTGTATGATCCCAATCAATTTTGCGATAGGCTAATGAGACTTGAACGAGTTGAGTGAAATCGGCCTGAGTCGGATCTTGGCAATGAGGCATATGGCAATTGATATCCACAATCGTTGCGCCTTCAAGCGTGGTCGAGAAAAAATGCTCTTGCTTACCTTCAATAGAAGTACGATACCAATTCAGTACCACTTTATTGAGCTTTTCACCTGTCGATAACGCGTTATACATTAATGGCACGGCTTTATTGAGTGCGACAGTGAAAATGAACGGCTTATGGACACGCTGACCTGAAGGCTGACCTGATTGAGGATCAGTTGGCACAGTAACAACATGCTTAAATTCTTGTACTAGCATTTCATCTTCATGGCCCTCAACAAAAATATCACCGACTGAATCAGAGGTAAAAGCCCCTGCGGTAATGTTTCCCTGTGTTTGACCTTCGATAGAGATATAACATGGAGTTGGCATAATATTCTTCCTTTCATATTGATGATTTGATATTGCTGCATTGCATGTCTGCTTGATACTTTTGATGGGCACGCGAGTCTTCATCACCACTCTTTGATCGGTGAGGCTCAGCACAACAGACACAGTGCAAAAATATGAAACAGTATAAAAACAATACAAAATCAATTTAGAGACATTTCAATAACAGCAGGAAACATGCCAAGTGTTATCTACATGATTTTAATGCATTTAAAAAAAAGGTAAGAATATTTGGGCAATAAATTGCTCATATTGGGCAATAAGTTGCCCAGCTGGGCAATAAATTGCCCAGCTGGAGGAGCGAAAGGAAAAATCAATCTTATTAATATTGTCTAGTCCTAAAATAGGTTGACGGTTTTTATTAAGCCAGTTGGAACCCCCGACTGGCTTTTTCATGTACTTCG
>NZ_CANLKR010000073.1 GCF_947491715.1 uncultured Shewanella sp.
CTTTCAATAATGCGCCTTGAATTAAGCCTTTTTACGGGCTCTGAAAACATGCACTTTCAAGTGGTTTGGGTATATACTTGAGTGAGTGCTCGAATGAAATGAGAGAAAAGGAAGTCTCATGATGAATAATCAGCAGGCTGTCAATAATAAGTTACCTCATAGGGTTACCCATGAAGTCAGAGAATTATTGCACTGTTGGCGTGAAAGTTATTTTTTACCTAATGACATTGAAGTGACAAATTCCAGTTTGTCACAACATGAGGTCGATACACTCATAGATAAAGTTCATGGTTTATTTCGCCAAATAAAACAAGTTGAATCCGCGGAATTGTCAGATAAAGTGATAAAAATTCAGTTGCAGCTAAACAGTTTGCAGCAAATGAATCGTAATTTAAAATTCGAAGAGCTGGTGTCATTGGATTATCACATTAATGTACTGGCTAAACTTGTTTTACGTCACGATGATAATCTTGATCCGGCACCTTATATTCCCCATAAGCATCCTATTTTACTGGCACTAAATCAAGAACTGGCTGAAAAGCTGTCTGAACAGCTTGCATTTTTTGATGTTCATTGTCAGGTGATTAAAGATAAGCAAGATTTTATTTTAAATCTACAGCAGTTCACACAAAGTGCAATTATCATCGATGTGAACTTTACCGGGGAAGGAGTCGGTATTGAATTGATGAAAGCACACCAAGCCAATGTCCCCAAAATTTTTATTACTCATCAAGAAAATGTACCAATTGAATTAAGATTGTCGGCTTGCCAAGTGGGTGGTTCAGGTTTTTACGTACGCCCTACTCTAGCCCAATTATTACGTTCAGTGGAGCAATTCTATTCGACTCCATCACTAAAGCCCTACAAAGTGTTGATTATGGATGACTCTCACAGCCAAGCCCTATTTTGTGAGCATGCACTGAATCGTGCTGGAATGCTGACACAGATTGTGACTCAGCCATTAACAATATTAGAGGCTATGGAGCAATTTGAACCCGAATTAATTTTAATGGACATGTATATGCCTGGATGTACAGGAACGGAACTGGCCAGTGTGATCAGGCAGCAATCGGCATATTTACGTTTGCCTATTCTATTTTTATCGGGTGAAAATAATAAAGATATTCAATTAAATGCGATGAAATTAGGGGGCGATGATTTTCTCACTAAACCCATAGCGCCTAAGCATCTTGTGTCTACGGTGCAGACTCGTTGTGAGAGAGGCCGAGTGCTTAATGATTTGATTATACGTGATAGTTTGACTGGGTTATTTAATCATACTCATATACTCGATAAATTAAAGCAAGCATGCCGTTATGCTAAAGAGCAAGGAGAGGCATTATGCTTTGCGATGGTGGACATTGATTTTTTTAAAAAAGTGAATGACAGTTATGGGCATACTGTTGGCGATAAAGTCATTTCCACTTTGTCTTTATTTCTTAAGCAAAGGTTACGAGGGGATCATAGCATTGGCCGTTATGGTGGAGAGGAGTTTGCGGTTGTTTTTCCTCGAACAAGGGAAGATGAAGCTTTGTTTGTGATGAATGAAATTCGAGAAGCATTTAATCAGCTAGAGCATAGTAGCGAACAAGGTGAGTTTAAAGTCAGTTTTTCTGCAGGTATTTGCCGCTTTTCGGGAAATAATGCAGAAAATATCATTGAGCAGGCGGACGAAGCCCTTTATGCCGCTAAACATAAAGGGCGCAATAATATTCAATGTTATCAGTTTGATAGTTAGTAATGTTTAATTGTCATTTACGTCCCCGCTGAAACCGTCCTTGTCCTTGAAAATTTTGGCGAATGTTTCGGGAGTTGTTTAAGCTATCTCTGTCTATGCCTCTGTTGTTCATTTGTTGTCTAAAATCATTCGACAACCCACTGGCATTATTTGAGTGGTTTTGCACTTTGTTTAGGGCATTATTTTTCTGAGTTTGAGAAAGATTATTTTGATGACTCAAGTTTTGCCACTGTTGGTTACTTCTACTTTGCCATTGACCATTATGATTGCGAGCAACATTGCCATTTTTATCTGAAAACACATTATTTTTTCTTGCTGAATTATGAGTCGCTTGAGTGAAGTTTCTATTCAAGGTGGATTTATTGGCATTTCTTACTCTGTTTTGAGGGTTATTATAAATATTATTTTTGGTTATATTGTTACGTTGTATTTGATTATTGATATTTGTCCTATTACCAAAGTTGACGTTATTACCAATATTGATGTTACCCGTATTAATATTTATATTACCGTTATTGATAAAGACTGGAGAGCGGTATCCACCACCGTGATAGCCTCCAGCATAATAGCCTCCACCCCAAGCAACACCCCAAGCGAATCCAGCGCTGTAAAAACCATAACCCCAAGACATGCCATAATTCCAGCCTATCCACGGATTATAGCCAACATAAACGCCCCAAGTAACAGGTCTTGGATAATAATAAGGGCCCCAAAGCGGAGGATAATACCAACCTGTACCGTAGACGGGGACACCATAATAGGGATAGGACCAGAGATAGCCTGAGGTGTAGCCTACATAAACCACATCGGGTGTCGAATCATAAATCTGTACATAAGTGGTGTTATAAACGGGTGAACTTGGAGGGATTTGGGCAATTTGTTCACTGGGAATATGATCGGCAACGATCCATGGCCCAGTTGGCGATGATGAGATAAACCAAACCCCATTGTCAACAGCATAAAATTGATCATTGACTCTCAATACTTGTGAATCCGTATTTACCGCATAGGCGACTTGAGTGCCTGGGATCATTTCAAATTTAGGCTCACCGTTATAAGTGACTTTAGTGGTTGTCCCTTTACGTTTTATGGCTGCCGTTTGTGGGATTTTTGCATTAATAACAGCTTCGTTAGCTTCAGCGGTGCCTGCGACGGATACACGAACGCCGCTAATATCAGAATCGGGCGGTATATTGCTAAAACTTTCTGGTAATTTATCTGCTCTTACAAAGGTCCAAGGACCGGATTCTTTAGCTGCACTATACCAACGCCCCGATAATAATACATACATTTTGTTATTGGAGGTATCTCGTAACCAAGGCACTTCTGTATTGGTCACATAAAGCAATTGTCCAGCAATTAAACTTTTCCATTTAGGTTGGCCTTGCGTTGAAATGAGCTCTGTTGGTGTGGTTGTCGCAAAAATTGCCGGCGGTGTTCCTGTGGTTGAAGATGTTGTTTTGGCTTTTGGCATCAATTTAACGAGATCGGCAGGAGGCTTACGAGTTAATGTCCATGGTCCTAATGGATTATTGGCTTCATACCAAAAATTACCGCTACTAAGATACAGTTTCTTAGTTTTTTTATTACGGGCAACAGCGAAGGGGGTGTTAATGACTCTTTCGTACTCCGAATTATCAATAGCACGATAAATAGGTGCGCCATCATAGCTTAATAAAATGGTCAGCTGTTGTTTAAAGATAATGGTTGGAGCGGTGTTTTTCAGTTCTTGTAAGCTTTTTCTTTCTTGTTTAGAGCTGGCTAGACTTGCCGTTAAGCTCTTCATGGATAGCTGAAATGTGGTGGATTTCAGTGCGTTATCTACGATGCTATTTAGCTTTTCTGTATCTTTTGTTTCATCTGGCCATTTAATTTGTGTGACGTCGACATCTCTGATTTGTGCGGTTTCTGTGCCAGTATTCACTCTTGCTATAAACCAAAAAGCACCAAAAATAGGGGTGTTTTGACCTGTTAATTCGAGTGATAATGCGGCTTTTCCTTGGAGAGTATTACCTGACAATGAATCAGGTTGTAGTTGATAAACCACAACTTTACCTTCAGGCTCAGTGATTTCTTGTGGCCAATCAGCAGCTAAGGCTGTGAGTGGGAATAAGCTGAAAAGTAACATTCCTATCATTACTGATTTAAAGGAGAGTATTATCTGTTTTATCATGACGATTCCCTGCTCATATTGGGTTCATTATGATGAAAAATGACTCAGAAATGTCAACCCGTTTTATTGGTAACCTTCTGAGTTCGTATGATTATTTTTCATTTGATGGTTCAAGGTTAACATAAGTTAACTGAATTACGACTTACTCAAGTGTAGTTAGTTATAGGGCGAGGTACAAAGGTGAGGTTGTGTTATATATAAAATGGATAAAAAAACCGCCTCTCAAATGAGGCGGTTGTGCATTAATTTCTTAAAGGCATGATTGCATTAAAGACTATAATAAAGCTCAAATTCTACGGGATGTGTCGTATTGTTGACTTTTTCAACATCTTCTTGTTTTAATTGAATATATGAATCAATGAAATCATTACAGAACACGTCACCACGGGTTAAGAATTCACGATCTGCATCAAGACAGTCGAGTGCTTCTTGTAACGAGGTGGCCACTTGTGGAATTTCTGCGGCCTCTTCAGCGGGTAAGTCATACAGATCTTTATCCATTGCCTCACCGGGGTGGATTTTATTTTGAATACCATCTAGACCTGCCATTAACATAGCTGAAAAAGCAAGGTATGGGTTGGCCATAGGATCGGGGAAGCGGACTTCGATGCGGCGACCTTTTGCGCTTGGTACGACAGGAATACGGATCGATGCAGAGCGGTTACGTGCTGAATAAGCAAGCATAACAGGGGCTTCAAAATGTGGAATTAAACGCTTATAAGAGTTGGTTGCAGGGTTTGCAAATGCATTAATGGCTTTTGCATGTTTAATGATCCCACCAATATAATAAAGGGCTGTTTCACTTAAACCTCCATATTTATCGCCAGCGAAAAGGTTGACGCCATCTTTAGCCAATGATTGATGTACATGCATGCCACTGCCATTATCACCGACAACAGGTTTAGGCATAAACGTTGCTGTTTTTCCATAGGCATGTGCAACGTTATGAATGACATACTTGAGGACTTGGACTTCATCGGCTTTTAAGGTGAGTGAATTAAAGCGGGTCGCAATTTCATTTTGACCTGCAGTAGCCACTTCATGATGATGTGCTTCAACGACTTGACCCATTTCTTCAAGAACTAGGCACATTGCGCTTCGTAAATCTTGAGAAGAATCAACTGGCGCGACTGGGAAATAGCCGCCTTTAACACCTGGACGATGGCCTGTGTTACCACCTTCGTAACTTTTACCCGAATTCCAAGCTGCTTCTTCAGCATCGACTTTATAGAAGCAACCAGACATATCTGCGCCATATTTAACGTCGTCAAATAAGAAAAATTCAGGTTCCGGACCCACCAGGACAGTGTCAGCGATACCGGTTGAACGTAAATACTCTTCGGCTTTCTTGGCAATAGAGCGAGGATCGCGATTATAACCAGACATAGTCGTCGGTTCTAAAATATCACAGCGTATATTTGCGGTGACATCTGCTGTAAAAGGATCGAGTACAAAACTACTTGGATCTGGCATCAGCACCATGTCAGACTCATTAATACCTTTCCATCCAGAAATTGATGAGCCATCAAACATTTTGCCGTCTTCAAAAAAGTCTTCATCAACTTGATGAGTAGGGATCGAGACGTGTTGCTCTTTACCTCGAGTATCGGTAAAACGCAAATCAACAAATTTAACTTCTAATTCTTGTAATTGCTGTAAAACTGATTCAGCTGACATTATATAAAGTCTCCGAGTTAGGTAAAGTCACACTTTAATTGGACTGGCATCATATATTTTGGCTAGATGCGATTTGAAAGACTAATAGCCAGAGATGTGCCAAGTTTACAACAATATGATTTTAAAGAGTTATGAGATATTTACCGATTTTAAATGGCTATAGTTAGCACCATAATGGTGCATTGTTTGCACATTGTTGGTGCTTATCTTCGCATCATCTCAGTGCATTAAATAAAATAAGGTAAGGGAGCAAGGTTAAAGAGTAAATACTCTATAACTCATCATCTTATCCTGATGACTTCCAATTTACTGTGGTTACTTTGAATAGAATGTCAAAAACGTTATGGTATCAGATAAAAGAGTGCTTGAATATTGTGCAGAATATGCCACTTCATTGGGCAATCGTAAGCGATTTATTTAAGCGGCCCAGATCCTTGTTTCTGCCATATTCATTGTGAAGAGAGTATTGATGATGAGCATTACGAGTGTAAAAGCGACTAAAAAAGCAATTATATTGTGATTGGTTAAAAATAATCCTGTGAGAAAAGTCTAGCCTAGAGTAGAATAGCACGCTTTTTATCGTAACGAATAAAATGAAGCGCATTTGTTTCGTTATAATAACCCTATATTTATCCCGATGGTAAGAGGTTTAGCCGTGTTAGAGAATTTACGTAACATCGCCATTATTGCACACGTTGACCATGGTAAAACTACCTTGGTTGATAAGCTGCTGGCGCAGTCAGGAACCCTTGAGTCTCGAGGAGAAGCCACTGAGCGGGTGATGGATTCAAATGATCTTGAAAAGGAGCGTGGGATCACGATTCTGGCCAAGAACACTGCCATCAAGTGGAACGATTATCGTATTAATATCGTTGATACTCCAGGTCACGCCGATTTCGGTGGTGAAGTAGAGCGTGTCCTTTCAATGGTTGATTCAGTTTTATTGTTGGTCGATGCCGTTGATGGTCCAATGCCACAAACGCGTTTTGTTACCAAGAAAGCGTTTGCTCAAGGCCTTAAGCCAATTGTTGTGATTAACAAAATTGACCGTCCAGGTGCTCGTCCTGATTGGGTTATCGATCAAGTTTTTGATTTGTTTGATAACTTAGGTGCGACCGATGAGCAGTTGGATTTCCCAATTGTTTATGCATCGGCATTAAATGGTTTTGCTTCACTGGATCCTGATGAGGCAAGTGAAGATATGACGCCATTATTTGAAACTATTGTTGAAAAAGTGTCTTCACCTGACGCAGATGCGGAAGGCGACTTCCAAATGCAGATTTCTCAACTGGATTACAACTCATACGTGGGTGTTATTGGTGTTGGTCGTATTAAGCGTGGTAGCGTTAAAACGAATCAACAAGTGACGATTGTTGGTGCTGATGGCAAAAAGCGTAACGGTAAGATGGGCCAAGTATTAGGTTACATGGGTCTTGACCGTCATGAAGTGGATGTCGCTAATGCGGGAGATATTGTTGCGATTACCGGCCTTGGTCAGCTTCAGATTTCAGATACTGTTTGTGCGACAACGACTGTTGAAGCATTGCCGCCACTTTCGGTTGATGAGCCAACATTAACCATGACTTTCCAAGTGAATACGTCACCTTTTGCGGGTAAAGAAGGTAAGTATGTGACTTCACGTAATATCCTTGAGCGTTTAGAGCAAGAATTGGTGCATAACGTTGCATTACGTGTTGAAGAGACTGAGAGTCCAGATCGTTTCCGTGTTTCAGGTCGTGGTGAGCTTCACCTGTCTATTTTGATTGAAAACATGCGTCGTGAAGGTTATGAGCTAGCGGTTTCACGTCCAGAAGTTATCGAAAAAGAGATCGATGGCGTGATGTGTGAACCTTACGAAACATTGACTGTTGATGTTGAAGAAGAACATCAAGGCAGTGTGATTGAGAAGTTGGGGATCCGTAAAGGTGACATGAAAGACATGCAGCTTGATGGTAAAGGTCGTGTGCGTATTGACTTTATCATTCCAAGCCGTGGCTTAATCGGTTTCCAAACAGAATTCATGACATCGACTTCAGGTACGGGTCTGATTTATCATTCATTTGATCATTATGGTCCTGTGAAAGGCGGGGATATTGGTCAGCGTGCACGTGGTGTGCTTATCTCTAATGCAACAGGTAAGGCGCTCACATTTGCTTTATTTGGCCTTCAGGATCGTGGTCGTCTCTTTATTGGCCATGCGGCAGAAGTTTACGAAGGTCAAGTCATCGGTCTACATGCGCGTGCTAATGACTTAACAGTAAACTGTCTGAAAGGTAAGCAGTTAACTAACATGCGTGCATCGGGTACAGATGAAGCGCAAGTTCTAACACCGCATATTGAAATGACGTTAGAGCAAGCGCTTGAATTCATCGATGATGATGAGTTAGTTGAAGTGACGCCTGAGAACATTCGTGTTCGTAAGCGTTATTTGACCGAAAATGAGCGTAAGCGTCATAATCGTAGCAGCAAGTAATATGTGAGTTTACTCTTGTTTTCTCTTTTAGAGAGGCAAGAGTACAACGGATAGTTAAAAAGCCTAGAGTGGAAACACCCTAGGCTTTTTTGTTTTTTTTTAAAGAGAAGTCATGGTGGGGATGAGCGGCTCAATTTTTATAGGTTGCTGCATCGACAATACACCAGATATGCAAGAGCACACCTATAATAGGAGGG
>NZ_CANLKR010000074.1 GCF_947491715.1 uncultured Shewanella sp.
ATAATGGCTGCATCAAAGGGCGAGAGATTGAATCAAAATATAGATGGGTAGTCATTGAGGATGTGCTCAATGGCCAAGCTAACATTTCCGATGTGGCCTTGTTGGAAGAGGCGTTACCGAAAGCGACACTGAATGATATTGCTTATGTCATCTTCACCTCAGGCAGTACAGGCAAACCCAAAGGGGTGAGCATTTCTCACCGAGGCGCGGCGAATACAATAAAAGCCGTTAATCAACGCTTTGATATTAATCACAGTGATAAGGTATTAGCGCTGTCAGAGCTTAGCTTTGACTTGTCTGTGTATGATATCTTTGGTGTATTAGCAGCGGGGGGAACGATAGTGTTCCCTGAGCAAAGCAAAACGAAAGAACCCAGTCACTGGTATGAGTTGATTGCCAAGTACGATATTACTATTTGGAACACAGTGCCGCAGTTAATGCAACTGCTTATTGATTACGCAGATGATAACGGCCACTGCTTAGACTCACTGAAACGAGTGCTAATGAGTGGCGATTGGATCCCGACCACTCTCCCGACGCAAATCAACGCGTTAAATCCACACATTACCGTGATGAGTTTAGGCGGCGCAACAGAAGGGTCAATTTGGTCCATATGGCATGAAATAGAGGAGGTGAAACCAGAATGGAGCGCCATCCCTTATGGGCAAGCGATGCCCAATCAGACCATGTATGTGCTAAATGATATTAATGAGCATTGTCCAATCGGGGTTGCTGGTGAAATCCACATCGGCGGAGACGGGGTGGCGATAGGCTATTGGAATGATGAAGAAAAAACCCATGCCAGTTTTATTGATCATCCTACATTAGGGCGACTTTATAAAACTGGTGATTTAGGCAAATGGCATCAAGCGGGTTATATAGCATTCCAGGGTAGGAAAGATAGCCAAGTTAAATTAAATGGTTATCGGGTGGAGCTTGAAGAGATTTCACATAAATTGACGCAGCTTAATGGCATAGAAGAGGCCATTACGCAGGTGCATGATAATCACTTAGTGGCTTATTTGGTTTCGCCCTCATTTAACGCTCAAGCGCCGTCATTTAATGCAGAAAGTTTTAAATTTGCGCAACATGGCATTAACAATGAATTAGAGCCAAGCGTTTCATTTCACTTAAATTTGGATGAAAAGCAGTATCGCTTAAGAAAAAGTTACCGAGAATTTACTGGTCAAGCATTACCTGCGTTATCTTTACCTCGCCGCGTCAGCTTTGATGAATGCACTCAAGCACAAGCAAATCATACGTTGACATTGGCAGGGCTCAAGCAAGTACTGGCGCCCCTGAGTGGCATTATATTAGACGATAAAGTTTTACCAAAATACTTATATCCTTCAGGTGGAAGCAGTTATGCGATACAGATCTTTATTAGCATGCCTAACGATTGGGCTGAGGGTATAGAGGCGGGTGAGTATTATTATCATCCGGTTAAACATGAACTGCAACGAACAGGCTCAAGCATAGACGTTAAATCAGTTGAGGTTAATTTCAAACTTTATCTGCCTGCCATAGTACCACTCTATCAGGATGCTTCTTTGCGTCTTGGCTATTTAGAAATGGGCCACATGTGCTATCTAGCCGAAAAGGCACTTTCAGGTGCTGGCATTGCTTATCATGTTTCTCCACGTGATCAAAAAGAAGGTGATTTTCATCATCTATTAAGGCTTGCATTCGATAAGCAAAGCAACAAATCAGAGCAATGGAGGCCCTGTCAACTAAATAAACGCATACTCAGTAACCAGCAGGGTTGTTTTACTGAACGAGACAAGGGGGAGAACCGTTTTGATTTAAACCAACAAACGGTGATGAGTCAAAGTTCAGCCTTTGGTCAGATGATGAAAGGTGCGGAGGGCATGCTAGTATTTGAGGGGGGCCAACACCCTGAAAGTTATATACAAGCGGGCTTTGAAGCACAAGCTCTCACCGAAGCTTGGTATCAACAGGGGGTGGGCAGTTGCACTTTGGGATTGTCCGTTTATGAGGGCGCCATTTATGCGTTAGCTATTGGAACAATCGATCCAGCCCTTGAGGAAAAAGCAGAAAGTCAAGCGATAGCGGTGAGTCTTGATAGCTATATTAACAGTGTATTAAAAGAGAGTTTACCACTTTATATGCATCCATCGGTTTATATTCCCATCAGTGAACTCCCACTCACCGCCAATGGCAAGTTAGACCGCAAGGCCTTGCCTGAGCCTGAGTTGGTAAGTAGTGACGAGTATGTGGCGCCGCGTAATGATATTGAGCGTCAATTGTGTGAAATTTGGCAAGCCGTGCTGGGGCTTGAGCAAGTCGGCATTGATGATAATTTCTTCCGCATTGGCGGCGATTCGATTGTTAGCATTCAGCTGGTGTCTCGTTTGCGTCGTGCTGGCTATCAGTTGCAAGTGAAAGATATTTTTGAGCATCGAACCATTGCTAAATTGTCTCATTACCTTATCACCTTTGATGAGCTTATTGAGATTCAAGCAGAGCAAGGCTTATTGGATGGGCGTTTTAACTTATTACCTATCCAAGATTGGTTTTTTAATAAAAAAGAGGCTGGGGTTTTCCAACAGCCCAATCATTGGAACCAGTCATTCTTAGTGAATGTGCCTGAGCTTGATATTGAACAACTCCAATCGTGTATTGAGCTGTTAATGCACCAACATGACATGTTAAGAGTGAGCTTCGAACAGGATAAAGAGGGGCAGTATACCCAATGCTATCATGCATCAATGCCCCCTCCTGAGCTAAACACACTGGATGTATCGACATGTGATGCCGCGTCATTGCATGACACATTAACGCTGTGGCAAAGTGATTTTAATCTAGAAGGCCATAGGCCATTGCCTCTGTGGCAAGTCGGTTACCTTTATGGGTATGGCGATGGCAGTGTTCGTGTCTATTTTGCCTTTCATCACTTGCTCATCGATACCGTGAGTTGGCGAATACTCATGGACGACTTAAAGACGCTTTATCATGGTCACTCACTGTTAGCGAAAACCAGCAGTTATCGTCAATGGGTGAATACTGTCAACTCTTATCTTAGCCATAACCCAACAGAGCAAGACTATTGGGCGGAGGTGTTAAGAGGGACGCCAGATTATAGCCGATATCAAAAAGTCACTCCGTCAATTGGGGAGGTGACGTTAAGTGTTGCAGCAACACAGCGCCTGCTCCAACAGGCGAATCAGGCTTACCATACAGAGATTAATGACTTATTATTGACCGCGCTCGCGTATGCTTTACAAGCTTGGAATAAAGAAGACATTCAAGGGATAACCTTAGAAAGCCATGGTCGGGAGTCACTTGAGCTGGACATTGATACCAGTAAGACGGTAGGTTGGTTTACGACGATGTACCCAGTCAGTTTGTCGTTAAAGCCTACGCTAAGAGACAGTATTATATTCATCAAAGAAAGTGTCAGAGCCATTCCCAATAAAGGCATTGGCTTTAGTTGTTTTGCGCAAGCGCAAGGTGCCCATAGTTCAACCCTCCCACTCCCGCCCATTAGTTTTAACTATCTAGGTCAGTTTGATGGCGAGCGTCAAGCCTCTACAGTGTGGCAACTGTCGACTGACAGTGCGGGCACAGCGGTGCATGCAGCCAATCATGATGAGAATATTATCAATATTAATGGCATGGTGGTGGATGGCGCGTTACGTTTTAGTGTCGTGACGCAGTTAGGTGACGCGGTGACTCAGCACATGAGTCAAGACTTAGGTGCATCGCTTAACACCATCATCTCCCATTGTGATGAGGTGGTGAGTCATCGCATTCAAGAATATACCCCCAGTGATTTTGATGACTATATTCCTTATGAGCTTATCAATGATAGAGAAAGTAAAGACAGCCCAATTTTCTTTTTACCTCCAGTCGGAGGAGGGGGAGAGGGTTATTTGAATAATCTGGTGCCAATGCTGAATGACAGAAAGTTAGTGTTATTTAATAATTTCTTTTATTATTTGAGCACAGCTAAAGGTATTCAGTCGATAGAACGTCTTTCGATTGAAGCATTAGCATCATTATATATTTTGCAGATTAAACGAATTCAACCCGTAGGACCGTATCAATTAATAGGCTGGAGTTTCGGTGGTGTATTGGCTTTTGAAATAGCGAGGCAGCTTATTGGCGATAGTAATGAGGTGTCAAGAATTGTGTTGATAGACGCTTATTTTGACTATAAACACGCAATGTCAAGGGGGGGGAGTGACACACAGGAGGAGCATAAAAGTGGTATACTGGAGAAGTACAGGCCCAATGACGTGTTGCCTAACTTCCATTCTGAGATTGTTTTATTTAAAGCCAGTAAAGTAGACAATGACAATGCCTATCCAGAACAAATAGAGCAACTAGATATAAATAAGATTAACGAGGCTAGATTAATAAGTGAATATTATGTTACCCAGACATCAGATAATCACTTAAGTCGTTACTTAAGTGATGCTTGCAGTTTCACCGTTAAACAACTGAAGGGCGCACATTATGGGTGGATTATGAATAAAGAAGATATAACGGCTATTGCAGATGTGATAGGTAGGGAGAAATGAAGTGGGCTGTGTTCGTAATTCTGTGTCATTTCTTTTAGCTTTTTATGATGGGGATGTCAATGTCTTATATCTTTAAATTCATCTTATTTTTAAAGAATCCGATTATGCTTGTTCAAAGTTTATCAAATCTCGTTGGTCAGGCACCTATGTTGGTGTTACACCGCTTTCCCACCGCTTTTTCGTTTACGGCCTGTGCAAAATGCGAGCAGTTTAATCCGTCTTTGAGTATTAAAGACCACATCGTATACAAAATGGTACGGTCGCTTATTGAACGCGGAGAGTTAAAACTGGTGATACTTTGGTGGAAGGTTCTTCTGGAAATACTGGCTCTTCTCTGGCCATGATCGCGGCGGCAGAAGGATATCAGTGTTTGGTCACTGTGCCAGCTAAAACCAGTTCGGAAAAAATCCGCACGATGGAATTGTTTGGCGCTGAAGTTAGAGTTTCTCCGCAAGGCGTCAGTGTTAATTCACCTGAGCACGATGTGAATCGGGCTCGTCGACTGGCAGAAACACTCCCCGGAGCTGTTCTGTTAAATCAGTACCAGAGTCAGGATCAGGATAATATCGATGCCCATTATGACGGAACAGATCCGAAAATCTGGGAGGATATGGACGGCCGGGTAGATTATTTGGTCGCAGCTGCCAGTTTTGGTGGGACAGTCAGAGGAATAGCACGTTATTTAAAAGAGCGAAATCCAGACATTCAAGTCATTATGCACGATCCCAAAGGCTCAGCCTTTTTCGACTACTTCCATACGGGTAAACCTGATGCAGTGTCAAGTTATCGAATTGAGGGGGCGGGTAAAGATGGCATTTGTCCTATCCATGACTTTTCTCTGATTGACAGGGTCGAATCTTTCACTGATGAAGAGGCTTTTGCCTTGGTTCAACGACTTGCGTGTCAGGAAGGCCTGTTAGTTGGGGGCTGTGCTGGCGGGGTGCTAGCAGTGATAAATAAGCTTAATAACAACATTCGACCTGCTAGTCGAGCCGTGGAGGAAACAATATGAACAACATCATTTCGAACGAGATGAAGCAGCCCGGTCCTATCCGAAGGCAATTTATCAGTGCTATTTTCTGGGGGATTGTCAGTAGTGTTCTGAGTACTGGAGTGGTGATTTTACTGAGCCGCTTTCAATCGATGGTGATGGATGAGGGACTGCTGTATTACAGCCTGTTTTTTATCGGGACTGTACTGGCTTTTGTCTTGACCAACCACTTGTCATTGCGTCACTCCACCGCGTTTACTAATCGCTGGGTGGCTAGTCTGAGAGTCCAATTGCATCAAGCGGTGTTGAAGACTTCTTGGTCTGTCTTTTGTCGCAAAGGGAGTCCTTTTTTCCACGCACTGTTAACCGACGATGTCCAGAAGGTGGAGACCTTTGCCCAGCAGGTGCCCCGACTGGTGATTAATGTCATTACGGTGGTATTACTGCTGAGCTATATGGTGTCCGTTTTTCCAGCGGCGACTGGAGGGTTTGTGATCTTGATGGTGCTGTTACTTTCGGTTATTTTTCTGCTGCAACAGCGCTCAGTACGCCATCACCGTCAGACCCGAAACCACCGTGAAGTGAGCACACAGCACATTCTCGATTCTGTTGATGGATTCCGAGAGTTGAAAGTGGATCCAAAGCGATGTGACAATTTTGCTAAACGTTATGTGATCCCGGGGATCCAGAAACTGCATCAGTCTCAGGCTCGCTCTTGGCTATGGGATCAACAAATTATCAGCACCTTTTGGTTGGGGTTTTATTTGATCATCGGCGGCAGCCTAGTGACTCTGCATTGGCTTCATGACGAAAATACCCTGAGTTTCATTATTTTGATGATGATGGTTATCTCCCCCTTATCGATGCTAGTAATGAGTCTAAGTCAAGGCATGGCGGCTTGGGTGGCTTATCAACAGATAAGCGCGTTTATGCAGCGCAGTAACAGCGATTCAGAACGAACCGTCACTATTTCAACAGAGCAGCCGATAGAAATAACCAATCTTTGTTATCAATATCCCAGTGAAGAGCAAGGGATAGGGTTTGCCCTGAGCCAAGTTAATGCCATCTTCTTACCGGGAGCTATCACCTTTATTATCGGCGGGAATGGCAGTGGTAAATCCACTTTGCTGGCGATACTCACCGGCCTGACGGTGCCCGATAGTGGTGAGATCAAGATTGGCGAGACTCAGGTGACAGACATGAATCAGCAGGCTTGGCAATCTTCTTTATCGGTGATTTATCAGAGCCCTTATGTCTTTTCTGAGAACCTGACCTTTTCCGCGAAAGATAAAGGCGAAGCTTTTCAGCGTTACCTGCATCAGTTTCACTTGCAGGATAAAGTCAGCCTGAAGGACAACCAGTTTGTGGGTGCCGATACACTTTCTTTTGGCCAGAAAAAGCGACTGGGTCTGGCCTGTGGCCTCCTTGAAGATAAACCCGTATTTATTTTCGATGAATGGGCCGCAGACCAAGATCCTTACTTTCGTCAAGTCTTCTATGAACAAGTACTACCGGAATTGAAAGCTCGAGGGAAAGTGGTAATTGCTATCAGCCATGATGAGGCGTATTTCCATCGGGCAGACAGCATCTTGGAAATACAGCAAGGAAAAGCCAAGCAAATCCATACAAACAGAGAAGTGCGTGCGTTTCAGAAATAGGCATGGTTCAAATCAAATATCATTGTTGAAATGGCCTTTAGTGGTGCGGTGAATGCAGCCGACTATATGATGAATGACGAAGTGACATTAAGAGAAGTTGTTAAACGTTTTTCAGCGGATGTGGCTAAAGGGGTTGTAACTGGTGTCGCTGTTCAAGGTACTGTTCTTTTGGGTTCAAGTGCTGCGGCTTTGGCTGGTTTTTCCATTCCTGTTGCAGGGCAAGTTGCGCTTTTTGCCTTCGCTTGTTTTGGTATTGGATATGCTGTTTCTTGTTTTAGGGTTCTCTGACTAGAAGAACGGTTTGTAACCCTTGCCATCACTAGGCTGTAGCCAAAAAATCGATTTTAAATACACCCATCTTAAGATCACTAACTAACTAACTAACTAACTAACTAACTAACTAACTAACTAACTAACTAACTAACTAACTAACTAACTAACTAA
>NZ_CANLKR010000075.1 GCF_947491715.1 uncultured Shewanella sp.
GGTGATTGTAGCTCAGTTGGTAGAGCCCCGGATTGTGATTCCGGTTGTCGTGGGTTCGAGCCCCATCAGTCACCCCATTCTTTTTTACTGCTTCGTTTTATCTCATCTTCACATCAATAATTTCTATTTTGACGCACATTTTTTATCTCTTTATAGTCTTGATCTTTTTGACTAGGAACTATTTAGAAAAGGTGTATGATGTTTTTATATTAGAGAGTCAAAATAGAGGATAAACTCATGAAGCCGAACGAACTTGAATGTCCATTATGTGCGAGAAATAATGAATGTGCGGTGGTGTCGGGTCAAAAGGTCAGTGATTGTTGGTGTCATCAACAATCTTTTCCAATACAATCTGGTTTCTCTCATTTAGGTATTAATGACCATCAATGTTTATGTCAATCTTGCGTCAAGCAAATGAATAAAGTTGAAGAGAATAGGAGCCAAACTCAAAGTCAGTTCAAATGTAAATGACGGTATAGGAGTATTAAAGCCAGCTTATGGGGAGTAAGCGATAGTCTCTAAGCTAATATTCATAGAAATGAACGACCTCTTTTACAGGAGAGTGTTGTTTAAATTTCAAGTTCTATTATTTCTCTTTGACATCTTTTTAAAGCTGCTCCTTTTTCTTAACACTTTATAACTAACTGAATTTAAAAAGTGTTTCTTATTGCAAAAGGCTAATTTTGTCTTATGTTTATCATTACAATCATATGACTTGAGGCTCTTTATGCATAAATTATGGGTGGGGGTTTTTCTTACAATATTGCTTAATCCCGCCTTTGCTTATGATGATGGTTATTATTCATCTTGGCAAAGTGCTTTACATCTTCTCTGGCCCCCTAAGGCCGATAATCTTATCCGTGATAGCGAAAGGATTGGCCCTTACCCATTGCTTTCTAATCCTGTTGATTTTCAAGATGGCTTCAAACCTAGACTCTTTAATTTATGGCAACAGGTGAACTTATCTAAAGAAACGGGCGCAATATGTGGTAACGGAAGCGAGTATAAATTTTATATTCGAAGGGTTAATGATAATCACAATTATCTATTTTATTTAGAAGGTGGAGGTGCTTGTTGGGATTATGAAAGTTGCAGTGGTCAGGAGGGGGTTCGAGGGGCAAGGAACCCTGATGGGATCCCTGATAATTATATTTTTAATCTCAATACGGCATTGGTTTCGCCATTTATTTTTCCACCTCATTATGAAGATCATCCTGAAGTGCAAAATTGGAACTTAGTCTATGTACCTTATTGTACTGGTGATATTTATGCTGGTGATAGAGTAGAGGTCTATGATGATCCTGAAGGCATCAATGCGCCTTTAGAATGGCATCATAATGGCTTTGCTAATATGAGGGCAATTAATGCGTGGTTAAGAGACAATATGCAGCAGCCTGCTAGAATGATGGTTACTGGTTGTAGTGCCGGTGGAACAGGATCGCTTGTCAATTATCATCTACTGCGCCGAGATATGTCACCAACGAGTACAGCTTATTTGTTTAATGACTCTGGTCCTATTTTTCCTGCTTTACAAGGTAGCGAAGCGGCTAGTTTACCGTTACATCGAAAAATTAATCAGGCTTGGGGGCTAGACAATATTATTGACTATATTAGTCAAGATTTACCCCATTTTAGTGTTTCCGATCTGGGAACGATTAATAGTGCATTAGCACAAGCTTGGCCTGATGACCGTCTAGCCCACGTACATTTTCAAAAAGATTTGAACTATTCTGCTTATTCATATGAGCGATTTTATGATTACATTGAGTCTGAAACTGATGTCATCACCAAGTGGAGTTATATTCATGAATTATGGCAACAAGATACTGATGCATTAACCATGCAATTGGATCAGTATGACAATTTTGCTTATTACCTTCCTCAATTTCGGGATTTAAATGAAAGCCATTGCGCCAGTATTATTGAGTTTAATGCAGCAGACATTCAAGAAGAAGGTCAAGTATTGTCATCATTTATTGCAGATTTTATGGATCCGACTAAACCACTTTTAAGTTTTAAAGAGTCAAATGAACAGCTTGATTATGATAAGGGGGTGAACGCCTATTATCTTTTTTTGAATAAAGTTTTAGGGGCGCCGATAACGACCAATCCACACCTGTATGAGCGACTTAATCCGCCTCATTGATTTGAACACCTTCAAATAAAAAGGAGCCATTAGGCTCCTTCTTTATGAATGCTTATTTTATTGAATAAGCACTTTCAAAGTCGGCTTATTCAGCGTCTTTTGCTGGGCCTTTACGATGTGGTTTTCTGTCACCAGAAGGACGACGATCACCAGAAGAACGACGTGGGCGACGTGGTGGTCTACTGTCACTGACTTCTACAGTTTGACCACTCGCTTCACGAATATTCAGGGCTTTACCGCATACACGTACTTTACGTAAGTGTTGTAATACGTCTTTTGGCATACCATCCGGTAAATCTATGGCGGTCATTTGATCGAATAATTGAATTTGACCAATGTAGCGGCTATCGATATTGGCCTCATTCGCAACGGCGCCAACAATATTACCGACACCGACACCATTATCACGTCCCACATCGATAAGGTAACGACACATTTTGACATCTGGGTTGTCTTTTAAAGGATCCGCTGTGCCTAAATTGGTCGGTGTAGGTCTAGATTCTCCACGACGATTACGATCGCGCGAACCACGTTCATTGCGAGAATCACGGTTATCGCGTTGACGTTCGGTAATGGCGGGTAATTGAAGAGGACGCTCTTTCTGTACTTGCTGTAGTAATGCAGCAGCAAGAATATCGGTATCAACTTCCAGTTGCTGACAAAGTTGAGCAACCGCGCCTTTCATGAAATCTAAAGAATCATTATCTATGATATTAGAAACTTGCTCACCTAAACGCGATAAACGGCGCTCTGTGACGGTTTCTGGGCTAGGTACATTCATTGGCGCAATACGGCTTTTCGTTGCACGCTCAATAGTGCGTAACATACGCATTTCTCTATGAGTGACAAACAAAATCGCCATACCGTTACGACCTGCACGCCCAGTACGACCAATACGGTGCACGTAAGCTTCAGTATCATAAGGGATATCATAGTTGACAACATGACCAATACGTTCAACATCCAGACCACGAGCAGCAACATCTGTTGCAATCAAAATGTCTAGCTTGCCACGTTTAAGTTGTTCAACAGCGCGCTCACGGGCTTGTTGGTTCATGTCGCCGTGAAGTGGAGATGACGCATAACCCCGTGCTTCTAATTTTTCAGCTAATTCAACGCAGCTATTACGGGTTCTTACGAAGATGATAATACCTTCCGTATTTTCAACTTCTAATACGCGAACCAAAGCTTCTAATTTGTTGTGCTGTGATACTTGCACAAAGCGTTGTTCAATTGACTCAACCGTCGTTTGACTTGACGCAATTTTAATATGTACAGGGTTATCTAAATATTTATTGGCAACCCGTTTAATTTGCTCAGGCATAGTGGCTGAGAATAGGGCTAGCTGGCGCTCTTTTGGTGTATGCTCTAAAATCCATTCGATATCGTCGATGAAGCCCATTTTTAGCATTTCATCGGCTTCATCGAGTACCATGGCTTTTAATGTTGCCAGTTTAAGTGTGCCACGGCGCATATGATCCATAACGCGTCCTGGTGTACCGACAATGATTTGTGGTCCACGTCTTAGGGCATTGAGTTGCTGTTGCATGCTCTGGCCACCATAGATAGGCAGAACGTGCAGGCCTTTCATGAATTTAGAGTAGCTACCAAAAGCTTCAGCAACTTGAACCGCAAGTTCGCGAGTTGGCGCTAAGACTAAAATTTGAGGTGCATTTGTGGTTGGATCGATGCTGTTTAATAAGGGTAATGCAAAGGCACCGGTTTTACCTGTACCTGTTTGTGCTTGACCTAAGATATCTTTACCTTCCATCAGAGGGTGAATACTCTCTGATTGAATAGGTGTTGGTTTTTCGTAACCAAGTTCGTCAAGAGCACGCAACAAAGGCTCGGTTAGACCGAGTTCGCGGAAAGTTTTTTCATTGGATGACATGGGTTGTAGCCTTGTGGAAACGCATGAAGCGCGTTAAATATTTCACAGACAGAAAATCAACCCCGTGTCGATTTCCCGCGACGAAAAAGTAAATATAGCGGCATATTATAGCAAAGGTCTTATATGCTTTACAACTCGTATATCGTCGTATTTTAGGGCGGTTAGAGGTTTTTTGCTTCTTTTGAAGCAATAAATGCGCCAATTGGATGTTTATTGGTCGTGAGTATTAAAAGTTTTCACTTTGTATTTTTTATTAAGTGTTATTTCAGTGGCCCTTTTTATTTTGTTTTGAAATCCTTGTGCTTTAGGGGAAATAGATTGGAGTGGAAAGGGAGTCGTGACATCGAGGTATGTTAATTGTTGAATTTAACTCGAGGTTTAGTGTCTTTAAACACTAAGATATGATGTTTGGTATGAATATTTTTGACTCCAAGGTCGTCAGAGAGGACAGGTTCAACAAGATAATGGTTTCTCATTCACAAAACCAAATACAGTGTCCTCAATTGGTGGGTTGTATCACAGAAGATCTTTAAACTCTTTTCTGTGTTGCCTTGGGGGATGAAAATCTGTGGTGTTCATATCACTGTGTAAAACAGATATTTGTGTAGGGGCGCCTTTGTCGTCAATCGCCAAATAACCTATGCCGCTATTGTTCACTAATCTTTGGCTTGAATGGCCATTGGGTCTTCGTCCACGGATCGATAAACGTTTACGTTTAGTGAGCAAATTTAAAGGTGAAAAATGTCCATATAACCAGCCATTTAATTTGTCGAAGCCATTGAGTAATTTATCGGGAAATTGATTTTTAATGCCACTGCAAGTGATTTGGTAAATATCAGGCCCGCCTGTTCGAAATCTCAAATGGATATCGTAACTAAATGAATAGTGCACATCACCTGAGAGAATAATGAATTGTTCTGGGGTTTTTTTATGTTGAAAAATGCTCAGTAAGCTATTGGCGGTACCAGGGTGGGCCATCCAATTTTCAGCATCAACTAATAAAGAGCCGCCGCATAAAGTGGCCATGCGTTGTACGGCTTCAATGAGTTTAACGCCAAACATGGGCGCGGCAGAGATAATGATGACTTTAGATTGATTCATTAATTCATGTTGTAAATCCATCAAGGCTTCCCAATCCATGAGTCCAGAGGGTTTTCCTAAATTTGATTCGCTGCGCCAGCGTCTTGTTCGCGTATCTAAAACCACTAATTTGGGGGAGGTGTTAAGAGTGTAATGCCAATTTTCAAATTTCAATAATAGGTTAATTAAATTATCTTGATGCTCACTATTAGGGGATGAAAAATACTGATTTAAATGCGGAATAATTTCAGCATCAAATTTTTTAGGCGCATTACCCAAACCTTGAAATAAAGTATAGCCAATCAGTGCATTTCCTATGATCCTTTTTGAAAACGCATGTTCGTAAGCGGCCTGCTCCCATTTTGCAGTGAGGTTCCAATCATCAGTGATATCATGATCATCAAAGATCATATAAGTGGGTAAGTGGGCTAGTAGCCGGCGAACATTGGGCAAGCCTTTTACAAATCGCTTGATGTGCTTGAGTTCCTCACACCAGCGCTGTTGGTTGATGGGATATAATCCAGTATTCTCCTGTGGAATATCAATGACACGCCATAATTCAGGGGACCAAGTGAGTAGATATAAGCTTATTACTTCAGCAAGACTAATGAGATGGTTTTCAGCCAATGAGGAGGTAAAGATGGGATGATTGATATACCAGCGAGTTATGGCTGTTTTGGCCTTATACTGTGTTTTAGGTAATAACTGACTATGACGTTGATACATGTCACTCGGGTTATATCGAAACAGGTCACTGCTTGGAACCGTACCGTCAATAAATGCTTCACTATTTAAGCCTAATATAGTGATCACTTTGCCGATAGCGTAAAGCATAGGGCCAGCGATATCATCTACGTAAACTTGATCACCACTGAGCATGAGTAATGTGGGTCGCTCATCGATTGTTTGCGCATTTTCTATATGCTTATCTGCTCTCACCAGACCATCATCACTAAAATGATGCGGATTACGGCAAGAGCCATGTAATAAATTATCAATGTTAGGTTTAATGACAAATTGAGGGGTTGTCTTACCTTCATAGCGTAAGTCTGAGATGTTTTCAAAAAGAGAGCCAAATTTGCTGTCGATTAATGTGTAGCCAATGAAAGTGTGTTGCGGAAGGAGTGTATTCTCACTGAGGGTAATGAGGTATTGATAGGCATGCTGGCCCAGTTGAATGCAAAAAATTTCATCATCTTTGAGAGCTCTGTTAATCGAGGTATTTTCTAATTGCAATTTAAGTGTATTTAGAGGCGTTTTGCTCACAAACCACAGGGTAAAATTGCTTTCATCGCAATGGCGTAGAATAGGGCCTGCCAATACAAGAGGAAGTTGACGTACAACATGTTTTATATCATTGGCTGCCTGCATCGATTAAAATACCTTTCTGCTTCAAATTAATTCAATGGCAAGGATAAACAAATCCCCTTTTTTTTAAAAGAAATATCAGTTGTCTTCGCGTCTTATTGATAAAAGGAGAGGCGCTTATATTCGGTCTATACCCAAACCACTTGAAAGTGCATGTTTTCAGAGCCCGTAAAAAGGCTTAATTCAAGGCGCATTATTGAAAGAA
>NZ_CANLKR010000076.1 GCF_947491715.1 uncultured Shewanella sp.
CGTTTAACGCCCATTGCTTTTGAGGTTTTCATAGATAAGTCTCCAAAGTGTCAACTTACCTCAGGACGGAACAGTATAGTCACCTAAAAAGGCAATACCAATGTTTCCTTTATTGTTTCCACTGACATGTGCTCCAGCATAATCTAAGGATCTTCCCTCATATATAGTTCCATCCTCAGCAATCATATAATGGTATCCTACATCAGCTAGATTATATTTCTGGGCTAGATTAACAACACTTCCTAAGGTTCTAATTAACGTAATAATTCCTTCATTAGCTCGATGAATATTCTCAACCTCACCCGGTGTTGTTGGGTCTCCAGTATGATGTAAAGTTACTAAAGAATATGGAACATCATTCTCATCTAAGTCTGAGTAGTCGGGGTCTATTGTTGAGTAACTCCGTTTTGCCATCGTTGGATAAGGATTATTGGCTGCATATTGTTGAATATTTTGAGTCAATGGATCTACATTCGATGTTTGAGCTGCACCCTGCGTTTGCACCATTTCTATTGCGGTGTAATCAAACTCCACTTCCTCAATATCAGTGACTTGAAGCGTCGCAGCCTGCTTAATCACCTCCCCCGTCTCAGGGCAGATGGCCTCGTCTAATGTCATTGCCGCCTCAGGCTTTTTCACTTTACATTGACTACCCGAACCTGCTCCTCCTCCCGAATTCAGATTCACTTTCGCCCCCACCAAATGTACGCCTGCGGGATCCACTTTTAGGAAACTGCCACCGCCGCTTAAGGTAATTTCTGAGCCTGCATCTAACACCAGTTCACCTTTGGATTTAAGGTGTACTTCACTGCCCACCTTCATGAGCTGCTTTTTACTGACTTTTTGATGATGGCTGGCTTTGACTGCTAACATGCTGTCTTTGCTGATTAAGGTGTGGCTGTCGGCCTCTAAGGTTAAGTGATCATTATTGGTGACTTGAGTGACACGATCTTGCGTCACATCCCAATGTTGATTAGCCAAGATATGCAAACTCTGATCGTTCTCAATTAACTGCTGCATGTCTTTTTGTGCATGAAAATAAATGGCTTCTTCACCCGCCTCATCTTCAAAGTGCAATTCATTACTGCCTTCGCCTTTGTGAGATTGGGTTTTCAACACAGTGCGCGTTTGATGATCCGGTAAGGCCGCACTGGGGAAATAGTGCGGCAAGTTGATGGCATTGTGGGTGCGGCCTGTAACTATGGGTTAGCTTTAACAATGCCTGTCCATGTTATTCGCATCACTACTCACATCATTACTTGTATTTTTTATTACAAAGCTCAGGCTCTTTAACATATTTAACACCCATGGCCGGCATATAACCTAAAGGTGTACCTGAACAACGAATATAACCTTGTTTTTCTATATAAGTAGAAAAAGTAACCCCAAAAATAATCATCATAGAAAAACCTAAAATCACTGATAAAAAAATAGGTTTTAATATTTTTTTAACAATATGACTTGGAACCTCCTCACCAGAAATAAACCCAACTACAGCTATATAAGCAAACAAGTAGAAAGCTATAGAGAATATAGGTAAAGCGACACTTCCCCTACTAATTAAAATAATGTCTTCAAAGTTAAAATAAGTAATAACTTCTTCTATTCCCCAAACCGTTCCCCACACACCAAGGAAAGTACAAACAGAGAATACAAAAAGTGCAGCAACCCTTTTTCTATTTTTTATCGATAATTCCATTAATATAACCTAGGCTGTATTTCATTAATTGCATTTTTTATGTATCCTTTTATCTCATTTTGAATCACTTTTTTCCCCTGCTCAAGCATGCCATCAATTAACATGGCACCTAGATCCCAAAAACCATCTTCAATTTCTCTGGCTTTTTCGATCACTTCTTGCTGAGCTTTCTCTAATGATTCAACCACCTTATCAGTAATCCCGTACTTTTCATCAATATAATTTAATCCTACTGATGCAGCAAAACCTACCAAAACAACAGCAACTAGCGATGCACTAACCACTGAAGTTAAAGCCATAACTCCAGCACCAACCCCCCACGTAATAGCCGACACGATGCCAATCTTAACCACATCGGTAGCAAGGGAGCCAAGATATCGAGCCAATTCTTGCTCATCATTCAGAATGTAGTCCAGCGTGCGATAAGCGGCTGCCACATAAAAAGTTAATACGCCACCTTGTTTAATGGAATTGGCTAATCCATATTTCCCGATCCCTAATTGCACCACTTTCATGTTCTTGAGACCATAAGCTGGGGCATTGAGTACTTTGCGTATGCCAGCATATCCGGTGAATTTGATCATTTCCGTTCCGGCTTTGTTGACATAAGTCGTCGCTTTAATGCCTAAGTTACCAAACTGGGAAATAATCATAGATGTGGTGACCACATCCTTACCGTTCAACCCATAACTAATGACTATTTGACCTGTTGTGGTATTCGTGACTTCTTTCCATGTGGATTTCACGTCATCCCAACCTAAGGCTTGTAATGCCTCAAACGCCTCACCAACATTCAGTAACATCACGTGTTGATTATTCGCCTGTAATAGGTTTTGTAAGTCGTTATCTGGGAAGGTACGAGTATTGATAACCGCTAATTCTTCAGCCTCTTCTATTTGGCTATTACTTGAGCTATTAGCTGAATTACCAGCTTGATTGGAAGCACTTGCTCCGCCTCCAGTAACACCCTCAGCACTTCCACTCATAACACCCTGCGTTTGCACCATTTCTATTGCGGTGTAATCAAACTCCACTTCCTCAATATCAGTGACTTGAAGCGTCGCAGCCTGCTTAATCACCTCCCCCGTCTCAGGACAAATAGCTTCATCTAATGCGTTTGCTATTAGGGGCTTTTTCACCTTACACGCTGTTCCAGTGCCTGCGCCCCCTCCCGAATTCAGATTCACTTTCGCGCCTACCAAATGCACGCCTGCGGGATCCACTTTTAGGAAACTGCCCCCGCCGCTTAGGGTGATCTCACTCCCTGCATCCAACACCAGTTCACCTTTGGATTTGAGGTGTACTTCACTGCCCACCTTCATGAGCTGTTTTTTACTGACTTTTTGATGATGGCTGGCTTTGACTGCTAACATGCTGTCTTTGCTGATTAAGGTGTGGCTGTCGGCCTCTAAGGTTAAGTGATCATTATTGGTGACTTGAGTGACACGATCTTGCGTCACATCCCAATGTTGATTAGCCAACACATGCAAGCTTTGATCGTTTTCAATTAACTGCTGCATGTCTTTTTGGGCGTGAAAATACACCACCTCTTCACCCGCTTCATCTTCAAAGTGCAGCTCGTTGCTGCCTTCCCCTTTATGGCTTTGGGTTTTTAATACCGTACGAGTTTGATGGTCAGGCAACGCATACGGCGGCAAGTTGATGGCATTGTGAGTGCGCCCCGTGATAATGGGTTGATCGGGATCGCCTTCCACAAAGGAGACGATGACCTCATGACCAATTCGAGGCACCGACATCATGCCATACTGGCCACCTGTCCAGCCTTGGCTGACACGGACCCAGCAACTTGAGATATCATCACCGTTACTGTATCTGTCCCAGGGGAATTGCAATTTCACGCGACCAAACTCGTCACAAAAAATCTCTTCGCCTTCAGGGCCGACGACAGTGGCCATTTGTGGCCCCGTCACGCGAGGTTTTGGCTGAGGCTTGGCTTGCCAAGCACTGCTGGCGGGAATACTAGTGACTTCGTTATGATAAGTGGTGGGCACAGACGTATTAGCCCCCTCTGCCCCCGCCCCTTGAATGCCTTGATGTTTAATGCGCACTAATAGCCAGTCACGATTAAAGGTGTCGTCAATGTGCTCGGCTAAATCGAATTTATAGCCTGCACTGGCCTGCATGATATTGCTTTTACCCACAGCCACTTGGGCATCACGGCGAAGGTAATCTAACCTTGCTTGAGTAAACACTTGACCGCTGTCATCGTCTTTAAAGCGGCCGGGAAAGTCAAAATGCTCATACACATCATTTTGATAATCCAGTGTTTCACCATGGCTTTCTAGCAAAAATGAGTAAGCCGGATTGTGAAAACTGGCATCTTTTAATGCCACACTGGCAGGCCTCACTTGATGGGTAAAGGCAAATTCCCCCATAAAGGGCGTGTCGGCCACCCCTCCACTTAGGGCATTGTAAGGAAAAGGAAAACCAATATTACTCAACTTTTGCGTGCTATCACTGAAAACGAGAATATGACGGGTGTCGGTGTGTTCAAAGTGATAAAACAGCCCTTCTTCAGCCGCGAGGCGACTGATAAACTCAAAATCGGTTTCACGGTATTGCACGCAATATTCTCGCACCCGCTCGTCCAGCGCGGGATCGCAATTAAAGGCCACATCAAGAATGTTCATTTCACTCAAAATAGTAGAGATAATGGCGACCGGGCTTTGGGCTTGAAAAATTCGACTATTTTGACGTAATTTGAGCCGAGATAACGCGGGCACTAAGGTGATATGGTAAACCGTATGATGATGACCGGTATCACCTTTTGAAAAGGCTTTCACTATGCCATGGACTTGACGTTTTATCTCGCCTTGCATGGCCCATTGCATTAATCCTGATAAATCGACAATGTCAGCCGCACTCAAGTCATGTTGCGCGCTCAAGAGTGTCATCTTCACTTCAAAGGGCGTGGACAGTGCCTCTTCAAACTCAAAATGCACTAAATTAAAAGTGTCCTTGTCTAACCCTTGTGCTTGAAATTGAAAGCGTAGCCCTGTCCCTGCCAATATGCCACTTGCCGATCCCGTCATAGTAAAATCCTTTTCCCCATTGAAACACGCCTATTGCTAAAGCGTCATTCTTTATTTAATCAAGCGATAATGCCTTAACAATAAACACGATTTTGTGATTATTTCATTTGAATAATCTCTGACATAAAACCAATTAACTCAAAATAATCATGTTGAAATCATAAAGTAAACAAAAAGGCTTCAATAGAAGCCTTTTATTGATCCTGATGGATCGGCGCTTATTCGTTGCCGCTAATCATTTAAGCGGCACGCTCATTACGCTTCAGTCGGTTTACGCCAGTCATCGGCACCTGATGTACCTGCTGATGTGTGATCCCAAATGATCTTACGATAAGCAAGCGACACTTTTACAAGCTGAGTGAAATCAGATTGCGTTGGATCTTGGCAATGTGGCATGTGACAATCGATATCGACGATAGTCGCCCCTTCTAATGTGGTTGAAAAGAAGTGCTCTTGCTTACCTTCAATCGATGTGCGGTACCAGTTCATGACCACTGAATTTAATTTTTCACCGGTTGATAGCGCGTTATACATTAGCGGTACGGCTTTGTTTAACGCAACAGTAAAGACAAATGGCTTATGCACACGTTGCCCTGAAGGCTGACCCGATTGTGGATCCGTCGGTACTGTCACGACGTGATTAAACTCTTGTACTAGCATCTCATCTTCATGACCTTCAACGAAGATGTCGCCCACAGAATCAGCAGTGAATGCACCTGCAGTAATGTTACCCTGAGTTTGACCTTCGATTGAGATATAACATGGTGTTGGCATGATTAATTCCTTTTATTTTAAACGCTTTATTAAATGAATTTTTTTAAGATATATTAGTTAACATCTATTCTTTAACATATAAATAGTTAAGATATATTAGTTAACATCTATGATGAACCGCCGTTTATTGTCAGCGACCATACTTGATATTCTTATCGATAAGAGTATGCATCTCACGTTTGCTCCTCTTTGTCGTACACAGTATATAAGGCATTAAGTGTGCCAACTTTTAAATAATTGTTTTTTATGGTTAATTATTTTCACCATGTTTTTTTTGGGCAATAACTTGCCTGAATCGAGCAAATTATTGCCCAGCTGAGCAACTTATTGCCCAGCTTGATTGTCTAGTCCTAAAATAGGTTGACGGTTTTTATTAAGCCAGTTGGAACCCCCGACTGGCTTTTTCATGTACT
>NZ_CANLKR010000077.1 GCF_947491715.1 uncultured Shewanella sp.
TCATCACCATAGTAACAATCACACTCGAGACAATAAAACGAGATATCACAGATTCAGGATTAAACATCACTTCCCCTTACAGCACATAAAGTACTCGGCACAACGCAAAGAAATAGAAGTTTAAGTATATTAATTAAATTTAATTAATCATTAGTTAATGTGTAACAAGATAATTAAAATCAATAAATTGTTTTATATAGATAAAAATGATAATTAAAATGCTTTATATATCAGAGTATCAATTAGAGATTATGTTTATCGCAATTGGCCATTTATTTTGAAGGGCGTTTAGAGAACGTGCTGGATATTTAGATTATATCGTTGACACAGAATATTGAACGCCCTCGCCCTCTTCCCTCGTTTTAGTTTAAGATAAGCTAAAACCATGGCTTTCAGCTTATCTTTTCATGCTAAATATCATGCTATTTTTCGCACTCATATTTATGATCGCTGCCATCTCCGCCCTCACATGTGTCAGTTCCTTCTCCGCCATAAATATGATCGCCACCACTTTGTCCCTTGATGGTGTCATCTCCCGCATCACCATAAAGGTAATCCCCGCTCGAGCCGCCTTTTATAGTGTCATTACCATCGCCACCATGGATTTCATCGTTATCATCGCCACCATCTAACCAATCATCGCCATCTCCTCCATAAATCGTATCATCGCCATGACCACCTGAGATTGTGTCATTGCCTGAGTCTTCCAGAATATCTTCTTTCATCCTCAAAGTATCGATATCCTCCCCTGTAAATTCACCAGCAGATCCACCGTAAATCAAATCGCTACCTCCATTACCCTTTATGTCATCATCGCCCTTGCCACCTTCGATATAATCCCAGTCATCCCCCCCTTCAATAGTATCCTTCCCATCATCACCAAAGATGTAATCATGACCACTCCCACCATAAATCTTATCCTTTCCAGAACCACCATAAATCAGATCGCCACCGCTATTTCCTTTTAGCGTATCATCCCCATCTTCACCATCAATCAGATCTGCGCCATCTCCTCCTTCAATATAATCATTGCCGTCCCCCCCACAAATAACGTCTGTCCCACCTTTTCCATAAATTTCATCATCACCTCCAAATCCCATAATGACATCTTTATCACCAGTACCTGTTAACTTATCATTTCCAGGTGTTCCCCAAATTGTTGGTTTTTCTCCATGACATAAATCTTGAATTAAAGGATCGGTTTTAGTGATATTAACTTCATCCCAATCGGGTATACCGTCACGGTCAGTATCACTGTTTATTGGGCTTGTTTTGTAAATAAGCACTTCTTCGCTATCAGTCAGTCCATCACCATCTTTATCTGCATTACTGTCATTTGGATCGGTTAAATACATGAAAACCTCTATATTATCGGGTATTCCATCCCCATCCGTATCACTATTAGCCGGATCTGTTCCATATACATTCAATTCATCGGCATCCAAAAGCCCATCGCCATCGCTATCTTCACAGACATCGCCTAACGTTGAGCCAGCACTGTCTTTTTGATCGGGATTAAACACGTAAATACAATTATCATTGGCATCGGCAATACCATCACCATCACTATCATCAGGGTCAAATCGCTTTCTTTCAAAAGTCCAATCGATAGAGCCTGAACCATTCACTTCGTTGAGAATAATATGCAACCTTTGGGTTGTATTATCATAATGTAATAAATTCACCTTCATGCTAGGATTGGTCGTCACAGAATTCGATAGATTCGATACTGTTTTCGTCAGTTGAACAGTCTCTCCCAATGCTAAATTAAGATTTTTTCCAGAATAAGAAAGACCAAAATTGAAATAATTAAAATCAATGAAAGTAAAGTTATCAATACCGCCACTAATGATAGTATTATAAAAGTTTTCATTAAGGACTAAAATAGGGTATCCATCAACAGTGGATATTTCTGGAACAATGGAAAATACAATAGGAGGAGTAAAATAAGATTGTTCTGCATTAACATCTATTGTGCTAATAGCACAATTACTGCATTTGTAAAAGTAATGGTTGAAACTTAACTCTCGAATTTTATTCCATGAACTTTTAACAGAATAAGGATCAATACTAATTGGATTACTGATATATTCATCTGGAAAATTAAATTTGTATTCTATTAATTTTTTCTTTCCTCCTTCCATGAGTGCAATCCCTTCCAATAGACAGTAAGGTGTATCGATACTATAAACTTCTGGCTCTGGTTCCTCCGGGTTCATATATCCTGTTGTACTCCAATTCACTGCCAGTGATGATTTAAAAAACTGAATAAACTCCAATTTATCACCTGAGCTAAGTAAGTCTTTTTTACCGGTTGATTTATTATAAATATTAGAAACACTTGAAACATTAACTAATGGGGTTTTATTTAAAGTGTACCTTTTTTCTTCACTTAACTTGTCGTTATCCCCTAAAGAAGGATAAGCAGTTACTTCAAAATCCTGACTGTTTTTATTAACATTATATTCTAATGCACTCACTTTTATATTTTCAGGAGATGGGCAGTATATATAAGTTGTGTTTTCTGTAGAACTCGATGCATTTATATTAATTTGACTATCATGATAAACCTGAAAACTGTATGCTGATTTATTATTAACGGCCTCATATCCATCATCATAATTTAATGAATAAAAGCCTGAGTTCATTGATAATGTTTCATAGCGCTTCGTAAATAATTCTACTTGTTGCCCAGGAGCGATGACCATCTGACTTGAATACACAGGATAATCACTATTATTATTAATAACCACCGAATACAGTATTTCATTATAGGTAGACATTGCATCCACCCCTATTCTATATAAATCAAAATGTTGTTCTTCGTTTATATGCCCAAGAATGACATCACCCACAATGCCAGAATTAGCTAACCAAAACAGAGAAGTATCAAATATATTATTTTCTTCTTCCAACGAGTACCAATTTGGGTTGATTTTCGACCAGTCATTATTAATTGCACTGTATATTCGAATATTGTCTGCAATACCTAATGCCACTTTATCGGCAATAATAGCAATGTCACTATCGAGATTGTCAAAGTCTTGCGCAGGTTTAATGCTGGACTGGTATATTTCATTGCCATCATAATCAATTTTATAAATATCCACACCTTGAGTATTCATTACCGCAATTGCTTCACCCGTATCTGTCGATACCGCAAACTTTGAACCTAACACATTAAACTCCCCTTTATTCCAAGAATTCGTATTACTGTCATAAAGGTATTTTTGTATATAGCCAACTGTATTAGCAACATACAACATATTAGGATAATAATTTAAAAACGCTAATCCACGGCTTTCAGAGCCTGTATCAACCTCAACATCAACTTGGCTTGATAATACCCATGCACCAGAACTAGAATCCACCTCATAAATAGCAATACTGTCTGACTGCGCCAGTGCAAGACGTTCACCATAATCACTGATTGCAAGTGCCTCTAAATACACCTGTCCTTCTTGCAACAAAATTTCTTCAACGACAGGCTCTGTTGCCAAAGGAGAGCTTATCGTAAATAATTGCGCAGCACCCTGCGAGTTAACGACTAATACTGCCCATAAATCCCCCTGGTTCGTTTTGACAATAGAAACAGTATTGGCATCGATATCCGTTTCTAACATCATACTCGATACCTCTGTAATATCTTCTCCATTATCTAAATAAAAATGAACATCCACATTAGGACTATCCGCTATCCACTCCAACCGACTGAGAATGGTTCCTTGACCCCATACATAATTACTGGCTGCTGTGATATGTGATTTATTGCCATTGACTTCGATACGCTCAGTTACCCCCAAATGATTATGCCAAGCCGTATTCGTATCAAAGAGGCTGGGATCAGGTATTGTCAACCAACTTATAGGCAAGCCTATTTCTTGATTATCGGGCCCAATCACTTGCAACATGAGCTCTATCGACCGCCAACCAGACCAAGCACCTAAAGACATTAAATAAGTTTGGCCAGCTTCTAAGTATTGTGATTGTCCCCATACCGTTTGATAATCATTACTGCAATTAATGCCCGTAAAACTATAGAGTTGATAAGGCAAATGTTCCATATCATAATATGCCCCTTCAGTTTCACCTAAACGCGTGTGTACGAGTCCCATCCAAACATATTGAGTATAATTCTTATACCCATATATTAATGAATCAGAACAATTGGTTGCATTATCATCAAAACCATAAGTTTTTTTATTCTCTAATGCCCATGCATCTTCATTTAATAATTGCATCGTTTGCCCGTGTACATCTTCTATCGATAAATTCATGCCTCCAGCCGATCGTCGTCCAAAAGTATAATTACCTGACACAGGTACATTCAAAAAAGCATAGCCTTTTATCCAATACGCATTGGTAAAAGGATAATTAATTAAAGAAGGCCCTGTTAATGTCCAGTCATAATCAAAAACAGTACTACTTCCTGGATACTGAACTAAATTATCAACACTGGGCTGTATTTTGCTATTATAAAAATTATCCCTTGCAATCATATCAGGGTAATCGAGTTTCATTTTCATTGAATAATAATGCGTATGAGTTTCCCTTCCAGAAAAAGGATTTTCACTATCATCAAATACCATTGAATCAAAAGTGTTATCTTTTATCTCTTCAATATCCATAGACAGTCTTTGAGTATAATCATCAGGAATAATAGATGGGTAGGAGTTTAATAAATCAGCAATATCATCGCCCAGTTCTTTATCAGATAAATACAATAGGAATTCATCGGTTTCACTTCGATCTCCCTTATCAACATCACTTCTGTCGTATATTTTAGTTAACTGTGCTAATGCCGTATCACTCGCTTCAGGCAACATACTGTAAACTGAAAATATCATGCCTTGTTTATGAGTATCATTATTGAGTGATGTTGTTGACATTGCCATCATACTTTGAGTCGCTGGATTAACATCAATATGAATGGTGTCTTGAACATCAATATCTTCATTGGTTAACCCACCATTAATATAAACGCTCACTTGATAATCACACCCTTCAGATACCCCATCAGGTAACGGCCATTCATTTTCGATTGTCCAGCCAGATTCAAATGATGCCAAACTACAATCAGTATCTATAGGCGAAACTATATAATAATAACTCATTGCGTTTTTATTATTCGCTTCAATTAACTCATTTGCTAAAGTTATATTACCTATTAAAGATATAACCATAATAAAAAACATATAAAAACATCTACTTAAAAATATCATAATCATTCTCAAACAATGTTGATTAACGGGTTAATTTAAAACCCATAAAATGAATAAAACACAAACAGTTCCATAAGAATTTAATAGAGTCATTATAATGATATAATGACTCTACATATTCCTTAGTTAAATGCCGTAATTGCCCATACTGCTGTATCTTGAAGTCGTCGAGTTTTGCCTGCTCATATTAGGCGTGGTTAATTGTGAATTATAGCGAGAACTTCTCCAATCCCGAGTAGAAAAACGCGCCCGAGTATTATTATCAATAAAATTTTGCCAATTATTAAGTTGACGATTTACCCTAGCTCGATAACGATATTTATCCACGCCTTTACGCACTCCTCGACCCACACCATAGCCTACAAAAGCCCCCAGTGCCGTGTAACCTGCTGCAATACCAAACTTGGTGAGCAAACTTTTCCAGCTATGATCCCCATTTGAGTAGCTGATCGCGACCACTATGCCTCCTGCTATAATTGGCGTAATAAGTAAACCAATCACCACCGCTGCAACAATACCGACAGCAAAAACCCCTAACACAACTCCCACTAACGCCCCCGCAATAAACGCCCACATGTAAGGGTTTTTCACATTCCA
>NZ_CANLKR010000078.1 GCF_947491715.1 uncultured Shewanella sp.
TCAACAGTGGCAGGGCTGCAATGACATTAACAACCTGTTAAGTCACCCGGTCGATTTAACGCAGCGAAAACCCATTGCCTCAGCGCAAACACAAAGTGTGTGCGTAACAGGTGATGACTTAGCTCAGTTGAAAGCCCTGTGTCGTGAGCAGGCAGTCACTTTGAATGTGGTCATGCAGTTTGCTTGGCACAAGTTATTGCAAGTGTATACGGGTGATGAGCAAACCATTGTTGGCACGACTGTCTCTGGGCGAGACATCCCCGTTGATGGGATAGCGTCCAGTGTGGGGCTGTACATTAATACTTTACCCTTGATGGTGAGGTGGAATGACAACACGACTTGCGCTGAGGTCATGCAGGCTATTCAGTGCAGTATGGCAGAATTAAATAGCCATAGCGGCGTGTCATTAGCCAGTTTACAGACACAAGGGGAGCGGTTATTTCACAGTTTGTTGGTGTTTGAGAATTACCCTTCACCGGTGAATAATGCTGACACCTTGTCAGTGAATGTCAGAGAGAGTATTGAGAAAACCGATTACCCGTTATCAGTCATAGCCTATGAGGGCAGTGCAGGATTAACAATAAAATTGAGCTATGATGGTGATGATATTGAGGCGGCTCACGCCACTCGCCTGCTTAATCAGCTGCGGTTAATGTTAACCCGCGTCAGTGAGCAACCTCACTTGCCGCAACAGGCGTTATCGTTAGTCTCAGATGCAGAGCGTCATACCTTATTGCAGGAATGGAATGACACTGACGCGCCTTATCCACACGATAAAACACTGCAGCAATTGTTTGAAGAACAAGTTGAAAAAACACCGGATAATATTGCCCTCGTGTTTGAAGAGGTGTCACTGACGTATCAAGCATTGAATGAAAGAGCCAACCAGTTAGCGCATCATATACGCGCGCAATATCAAGCTCAGCACAATCAGCCATTACAGCCTGACACCTTAATTGCCTTGTACTTGGACCGCAGCCTAGAGATGGTCATTTCTATTCTGGCGGTATTGAAAGCAGGCGGCGCTTATGTGCCGATTTCCCCTGAGTACCCTCAAGCGAGAACGTTATTTATATTGGAAGATACTCAGGCGCCCATACTGCTGACGCAGCAGCACCACTATGCAGACAAGCTGAAACATTGGCTGAGTGAGTTAGAGGCTGCGACCATGCTCACGGTCGTTGATGATGCAGCCTTGCAGCAACAATTTGATGGTGGCCACCCAAGTGATAACATCACCCCTATCAGCAGCTCAACAGATCTGGCTTATGTGATCTATACCTCAGGCACCACAGGGCAACCTAAAGGGGTCATGGTTACGCATAAGGCAATTGTGAATCGCCTTCATTGGATGCAGTCTGAATACCCTTTAACCTGTGTTGATATTGTTCTACAAAAAACCCCCTATATTTTTGATGTCTCCGTATGGGAGTTGTTATGGGCGAATCAAGTGGGCGCTCGGCTTGTGATGGCATCACCGGATATACATACTCAGCCAGAGTTACTTCACGAACTCATCGTTCAACAGAAAATTACAGTGCTTCATTTTGTCCCTTCAATGCTGGATGTGTTTGGTCGGTATTTACATGCAACTGAAAGATCTTTGCCTGATGCTATCTCGCGCGTATTTTGTAGTGGTGAGGCTCTAACTGCGGCTCAAGTTGATGGTTTCACACGAGTGAAATCCGCAAGTGTGGAACTTTTAAACTTATATGGGCCAACGGAAGCTTCAATTGATGTGACTTATTATGATTGCAGTCATATCAAAGCTGGTCAAACCCCGCCTTTGGGGGGAGGGATTGATAATATTCAACTTTACGTCCTGAATGCCTGCCTACAACTGACACCTATCGGCACGCCGAGTGAGCTTTACATTGGTGGTGCTGGGCTGGCGCGAGGCTATTTACATCGTCCCGAGCTAACTGCGGAGCGGTTTATCGACAATCCGTTCGCGACGGCTTCTGATATCGAAAAAGGTTACACTCGATTATACAAAACCGGTGATTTAGTGCGCTGGCTGCCCGATGGTAATTTGGCGTATCTGGGCCGCAACGACTTTGAGGTTAAAATCCGCGGCTATCGGATAGAGCTGGGTGAAATCGAAAGTGCCCTAGGGCAATGTGATGCAGTGAAGCAGGCTGTGGTGATTGACCGAGAGCGTGAGGGACATCAAACCCTTGCAGCCTATGTCATCCTTGAACAAGGCGCCCTTGAGTGCGGTGTTGAATGCTCAGAATTGCTTGGCACTCTGCGTCAGTCATTATCAGCGAGCTTACCCGATTATATGGTTCCAGCGAGCTTTACCGTCATCGATGCGGTGCCTTTAACCATCAATGGCAAGCTTGACCGGGCTGCGCTACCTGAGCCTGAGTACATTGACGCAGATGCTTATGTTGCACCACGTAGTGCCCTTGAGGCTCAGCTGTGTGACATTTGGCAGGAGGTGTTGGGGTTAGAACAGGTGGGGGTTAAAGATAACTTCTTTCGTATAGGGGGGGACTCGATCCGTGCCATTCGCTTAACCGCACAAAGCCGTTTGATTGGCGGTTTTGATATTCCATTGTCAGCGCTGTTTGAATGCCCGACGATAGCCCAACTAGCTGAGCAGCTGAAAGGATTGAGTGAAGGGGGGCTGGGTGGCAGTGACCGTTCCTTAATGATCCCCAAAGCGGCGGATGTGCTGGCGCTGGGCGCAGCTTGTCCGCTGTCATTTGCACAGGAGCGATTATGGTTTATCGAGCGTTTTGAACAGGGGAGTGATAGTTATCATATTCCTCATTTGGTGAAGCTCAAGGCTGATGTTGATGAAGGCCAATTATTAGCAGCGATAAACGGGCTTGTTGAACGCCATGCTGTGCTCAACTGTGTTTATCAAATCAGCGAAAAAGGAGAGAGTTACACCTGCTTACGTGATGAGGGGCTCGCCTACCAATATCATGCTGAGGTTTTAACCGATAAAACCCAGCTCAACGCGTTGATGTTGTCAGATGTGCGTCGTCCATTTGCCCTGGGTGAAGAGGCGTCGCTGCGCTTATGTCGTTATGACCTTGTTGGACAGCAAGAGGAGGGGACGCTTAAGCCAGTCAAAGAGAAGACTCAGAATGATCCTGAGAGAGAAAGATATTTACTGTTGATGTGGCACCATATTGCGTTTGATGGTTGGTCAACGGATATCTTTTTGGCTGAGCTTTCTGAGATATATACATCCTTGCTTGAATCAAGTGTCCCCCAACTGGCTGAGCTGTCAATTAGCTACAGTGATTATGCAGCGTGGCAGCGTGACTATTTGCAGGGAGAGGTACTGGACAAACAGCTCGACTATTGGCGCGCGCAATTAACGGGCTTTAACACTCTAGTCCTTCCAACAGACAGGGCACGTCCGGCTCACATTGATTATCGAGGCGCAAATCATCGTTTTCGTTTAGATGAGGGGCTGTCGGATCAACTTAGAGAGATTGCGAAAGCCCAAAAAACCACCCTTTATACGGTGCTGCTCAGTGGTTTTTACCTTACCTTGAGTAAAGTAACCAATCAGCAAGATATCCTGATAGGTACCCCTTCCGATAATCGTCATCACGCTCAAACACAATCCTTGATTGGTTTTTTTGTGAACTCTCTGGCGTTGAGGGTACAGGTTCATCCGGAGCAAACCTTTTCTGAGTTAATCGCTCATGTCCATGAGACGGTTCGAGGCGCGAAAGTGCATCAGGAGCTGCCTTTTGAGAAGTTGGTGAGCGAGCTTGATATAGAACGAGATATGTCACGCCATCCGCTGTTCCAGGTGATGTTTGGGGTGCAACGCTTTGGTGAAGCACAAGACTGCAGAGCCTTGCCATTTGAAGATGCTCAGCTGCTGGGGAAAGCCAGAGCAGGGGAAAGCGAAGCGGGTGAGCTGGGGAGTTATATCCCAGCTAAGTATGATTTAAGTTTATTCATGTCAGATAGTGAGGTAGCCATTGTTGGTCAATGGAATTACGCACTGAGCTTATTTGATGAGAAGACGGTCAGCCGATTTGCCAGTATGTATGAGCGTACGCTTTCGCAGTTTGTTGGGCAGCCACAAAGATCGATGGGTGAAGTAGATGTATTGTCAAATGAAGAGCGGCACACCCTGCTCCATACTTGGAATCAAACGGATGCGGATTACCCGCAGGATAAAACCCTGCACCAGCTGTTTGAAGCGCAGGTATCCCAGACACCCGACCACATCGCGCTGGTCTTCGAAGACCTAGAGTTAACTTATTGTCAGCTGAATCAAAAAGCCAATCAGCTGGCTCATGTTATTCGAGAACAATATCAGCAGAGGTATCATCAGCCGCTGAAGCCAGATACGCTGATTGCGCTGTATTTTGATCGCAGCTTGGAGATGGTCATAAGTATTCTGGCCGTGCTCAAAGCCGGCGGGGCTTATGTCCCGATTGCACCTGAGTATCCGCAGGAGCGTGTCGGTTTTATGCTTAGTGATACTCAGGCTCCTATTTTGCTGACCCAACACCACCATGCAGACAAGTTGAAGCATTGGCAGAGTGAGTTAAAGGCAGAGGTCATGCTCACGATCGTAGATGATGCAACCTTGCAGCAACAATCTGATTGGATAGGCTATGGCCACCCAAGTGATAACATAATCCCAATCAGCAGCTCAACAGATCTGGCTTATGTGATCTATACCTCGGGGACCACAGGGCAATCTAAAGGGGTTATGGTGACCCAGCACAATGTGATAAACCATGCTCTTGGGTTAAAGTCTCAATTAGGGAACGCTTTTGAGCGGGTCGACTTCTCAACGAATTACTGTTTTGATTTTTCAGTGGCGACCAATCTGTGCCCATTATTATTTGGCGGCACAGTATGTATTTACCAAGGTGATAGATTAGATGTCGCTTCCTATCACCAGCATTTAGAACAAAATCAGATAACCCTTATTAAACTCACACCAACTGTAGCGCAATCCATCCTTTCTGGCTCAACGTATCAAGATTACACACTGCTGTTTGGTGGAGAAAGCTTGTCTGAGGCGTGCCTTGCGCAAATACCTTCAGGCGTTCAGGGTATTTTCAATGAATATGGTCCGACAGAAACAACGGTTGCGGCAACGGTGACAAGAGTATGCACTTCAGAAACCATCAGTATTGGTAAAGCCTTTCCAAATATCAGAGTTTATAACTTGTCAGGAGCATTGCAAATTGTACCTATCGGTACCCCAGGTGAGCTTTACATCGGCGGAGCAGGTGTGGCGCGAGGCTATTTGCATCGCCCCGAGCTAACAGCGGAGCGGTTTATTGACAATCCGTTCGCGACGGCTTCTGATATCGAAAAAGGTTATACCCGTTTATATAAAACGGGGGATTTAGTGCGTTACTTGCCCGATGGTAATCTCGAATATTTAGGCCGCAACGACTTTCAGGTTAAAATTCGCGGGTATCGTATTGAATTGGGCGAAGTCGAGACGGCGCTGAGTCAAATAAAAGGCGTTAAGCAAGCGGTGGTGATAGACCGCCAACATGCGAACAGCCAAGATGGAAATTATCACTATCTCGCGGCTTATGTGGTGACCAATATTGATGGTGGTGAGATTGAGTCAAAGGCGTTTATTGACACTATTCGTCAGCAGTT
>NZ_CANLKR010000079.1 GCF_947491715.1 uncultured Shewanella sp.
ACGCCGGAGGCGGACTTTAACGGTGACATTGCGCTGAGTTTTGATGTGTCTGATGGCATAGAGGTGGTGGCTAGCGGTGTGGATTTAGCCGTGAATCCGGTTAATGATTTGCCGACAGCTGAAGATGTGGCGTTTAGCATGGATGAAGACGGCACTATATTAATAACATCGGAAAATTTATTATTACAAACTGATGATATTGATGGGGATGATTTATCAATATTGGCAGTTAAATATGATGGTACGGATGGTATTTTAGTTCCGGAGGTGGGTACAGATAATTATCTTTTTACACCCAATGAAAATTTTAACGGTGATATTGGGCTAACTTATGAAGTCTCTGATGGAATAACAACCACATCGGCTAATATTGATATTCATGTCGTGCCAGTGAATGATGCGCCAATTATTGAAGGGCCTTTATCATATAGCATTAATGAAGATGGCCATATTCATTTAAGCCAAGACCAATTGTTAGTACATGCTTCGGATATAGAAGGTGATGCATTGACAGCAGTGAATCTTTCTGTTGGTGAAGATGGCGTTGTTACTGAAATGGAGGACGGTGGGTATCTTATTGTACCAAATCTTCATTTTTCTGGTGAACTTCCTCTTACTTTTGATGTAAGCGATGGGGTGGCGATGGCACCTCAAGTGGTCAATATACATGTTGAAGCGGTAGCCGATGCGCCAGATCTTGAAGTCACCGATGCTGAAGGAAATACAGTTGGCGATTCGACAATCATTATTGATCCTGATGATGCACTGGAACTTAATATCGGTGCGGCACTGGTTGATCAAGATTTGTCAGAAACTCTCACTGTGACGCTTGATGGATTACCTGAAGGTTCAGTCGTTAATGTAGACGGCGAATCTTTATTACAAAGCCAAGAAAATGGCTTGCAATCCTTTGAAGAAACTGAAGTCACGATCACTTTTGAAGGAGAGGGAGCAGGCTATCATAATTCAGTTGGTGTTTATAAAGTCGATGAAAATGGCAATATAAAAGATGTTGAAATCGTTTTTGAGAATGCATCTGCTCAAGGAAGTGGAGGGACTCTTCTTGCTGGAGAATCATCCTTTAGTTTTGATATTAATGAAGGTGAGCATTTTAATCTTTTTACCGTTCCGAATGGAGAGAGCTCAGTTAGCAAAGTTGATCCTAATGAAGGACAATTTGTTTTCAGAGATGATGACGGATCGCCAGCAACTATGGATTCTATTTCACCCCAGTTGATTTTTATTGCTAATAACGGTGAAGAAACAGTTATCACAGGTGCGGCTGGGGATAGTGTTTATCATGGTGGAAATAGCAGTAATCTAAATGCCGATGGTATTGTTCATACTCGAACTGAATTAAATGATGATAACGAGATTATTTATGGATTTGAAGATATTTACGGGGGAGGAGATAAAGATTTTGATGATTTCACGTTTAGTATCGATATGGGAACAGTGAATAATCAAGTGTATGGCGGAGAGATCGAGGTTGATGAAAGTGGGTCTATTCAGATCCCTACTACAGCTATTAATGAAACGATTCAAATTCATTTACCTCAAGATTACAGTGATGAATTTGATGTTACGGTTAGGGCTACTGCAACAGAATTATCTAATGATGATACAAGCTCCGTGTTTCAAACTGTTCATGTTGATGCGAGAGAGCATGCGCCAGAAAGTGCAGATCAAACAGCAACGATTGATGAAGATGGCAGTTATATTTTTACGTTAGATGACTTTCCATTCAGCGATCAAAACTTAGCGGATACATTAGAGAGTATTACCGTACAGGATTTACCTATTGAAGGAGTGATCTTTTTATCTGGTGAGCCGATTGTGGAAGGACAAGCTATCAGTCGTACTGATATTGAAGAAGGTTTACTACAATACGATACTGAGAGTAATTTCAATGGTGAAGTTAGCTTGAATTATACCGTCTCAGACGGTGAATTTAGTTCAGCACCACAGAATTTTACGATTGAAGTGAACCCAGTCAATGATGGTCCTGTTGCGGTGGATGATGGGGTTGGCGACGGGGGGCTTCAAGGCACATTGCAGCTCGATGGGGATGATTATTTAACGATCAATGCTGGAGCGGGTGACAGCGGAGAGCAAATCACAGCATTTTGGTTCAAATCAGATACAGACGGATCTCAAGGGTTATTTTCGGTGACTAATGGGGGAGCGAATGATCGTAATATTTGGGTAGATGATAACGGTGATGTGCATGCCAGAGTCTGGCCCGCTGAGGAAATATTAGTATCGGATGTGGGGGATTTATCGGATGGTGAATGGCACCATGTAGTGTATTCCTTAGGGGGAAGTGAAGGGAGCGCGCTGTATATTGATGGTGAAGTTGTGGATACAGGGAGTGTGGGCTCCTCTGGTTTTGACTGGAGTGCCCAAATGCACATAGGGCGGCATGATGCTTATTTAGGTTGTAGTAGCTTAGAGGGAGAAATTCGAGACGTTCAAGTGTACGTCGATACGGGGGCAGATCAGGCTGATGTCAATGCGCTAATGGCAGGTGATGAACTTGATCATTCGCCATTAGTGCATATGGATTTCAGCGCCGACAATGTTTTTGATAGTGGTGGCGCACAAGATATCGCTATTTCAGTGATAGGTAATCCGACGGTTGTTGATCAGGTTACAGGTGATCTGGTTGCCTCTGAAGATGTGGTGACTAATTTTGATGTGTTGGCCAATGACAGTGATGTAGAAGATGAAGAGCTAACCATATCGTCGGTATCCGATGCCGTTGATGCTGAAGGCAATGTGGTTGGCTCTGTAACGATAATTAACACTGATTCAGGGGAGCAAGTTCAATTTATGCCTAGCGCAGAGCTGCAATCTCTGGGTGATGATGAGCTTTTAAGTGTGAGTTTTACTTATACGATTGAAGATTCAGAAGGCGCACAAGATTCAGCGGTGGTGAATTTCAATGTGCAAGGTAATAATGATGTTACGGTGGTTGAAGATGTCGGTTACGTGATTGAAGAAGACGGCAGCTTGACCTTCACCGATGCCCAGTTGTTGTCGGGTGCGACGGACATTGATGGCGATGACTTGTCTGTTGCGGAGGTGAGTTATACCGGCACGGCGGGCGTGTTTACTGACAATGGTGACGGGACGTATACGTTTGCGCCGAATGACAACTTTAATGGTGA
>NZ_CANLKR010000080.1 GCF_947491715.1 uncultured Shewanella sp.
TTAGCGCATCATATACGCGCGCAATATCAAGCTCAGCACAATCAGCCATTACAGCCTGACACCTTAATTGCCTTGTATTTAGACCGCAGCCTAGAGATGGTCATCGCGATTTTAGCCGTACTGAAAGCAGGTGGTGCCTATGTGCCTATCTCGCCAGACTATCCGCAAGAGCGTACCTTGTTTATGCTCGATGATACCCAAGTTAGCTTAGTGATTACTCAAGGGCATTATGTATCACAATTAATGGGGGGAGTGAGTGAGTCGGCTACAGAGTCTTTGATGTTCATTGCCGCTGATGACACTCAAGCTCTTGAACAATCCTCAACGCAAAATGTCAGTTCTATTAGCAGTGCGTGTCATTTGGCTTATGTGATTTATACCTCGGGAACAACAGGCAAACCTAAAGGAGTAATGGTTGAACATGATGCCGTTATTTCTTTTGCTATTAATAATGCATATATAGACAATAGCAATGTTGAAGTCGTGGCGAGCCTATCATCTTATGCCTTTGATGGTTTCGTTTTCGATGTTTTTTATTCATTGTTAAACGGTAAAAGCATGGTGTTAATGGATAAGCTAGTAACACTGAATAGTGATCTATTTCATAAAAAACTGAACCAGTTAAACATTGACTCATGCTTTATGACCACAGCCTTGTTTAATCAATTAGTACTCAATAAAACCCTAGATGATACACCAGTCAGAAATATTCTATTTGGCGGAGAAAAAGCTGATACTGATATTATTCAACAAGGATTAAAGCTATATCCACATAAAACCTTTAATCATGTTTATGGCCCGACTGAAACGGTGGTTTACGCATCGGTTTATCATGTTGAAAACGATGCAGGTGTCGCACCAATTGGTCATGCTTTGAATAATAAAACGCTCTATGTTCTGAATAAGCAGTTGTATCCAGTACCCATTGGTGTGCCTGGTGAGCTCTACATTGGCGGCGCGGGCTTGGCGCGAGGTTATTTACATCGCCCCGAGTTAACTGCGGAGCGGTTTATTGAAAACCCCTTTGCGACCCAAAGTGATATTGAAAAAGGTTATACCCGTTTATACAAAACGGGGGATATGGTGCGTTATTTGTCTGATGGCAATTTAGAATATTTAGGCCGTTTGGATAACCAAGTTAAAATCCGCGGCTACCGTATTGAATTGGGCGAAATTGAGGCGGCGCTGAGTCAAATAGGCGGAATTAAGCAGGCGGTGGTAATAGACCGCCAACATGCGAGCCATGGTCAACACATAAACAACCAGAATGAAAATAATCACTATCTTGCGGCTTATGTGGTGACCAATATTGACGGTGGTGAGATTGAGTCAAAGGCGTTTATTGACACTATTCGTCAGCAGTTAACGACGATGTTGCCAGATTATATGCAGCCCGCAACCTTCACGGTAATTGACCATGTGCCTTTGACGATTAATGGCAAGTTAGATCGCAAGGCCTTGCCTGAGCCTGAGTTGGTAAGTAGTGACGAGTATGTGGCGCCGCGTAATGATACTGAGCGTCAATTGTGTGAAATTTGGCAAGCCGTGCTGGGGCTTGAGCAAGTGGGTATCACTGATGATTTCTTCCGCATTGGGGGAAATTCGATATTGGCGATTCGTCTCATTAGCCAGATGAATATAGCGCTTCAAACTCAAGTTAGTGTGGCAAACATATTTACTTATAAGTGTATCGAAAAATTATCGATGCTCATTGAGCAGTCAATCGGTCACTTTACCTATCGTGATTATATGATCACAAAAGGTCACATTAATGAGTCTGAGCCATTTATCTTATCGAATGTACAGCAAGCCTATTTATACGGGCGATTAGATAACTTTGAAATGGGCAATATATCATCACACGGATATTCAGAGTTATTATTTAGTCAATTAGATATAAATAAATTTAATCTCGCATTAAATAAGCTCATTGAAAGACACCCAGCACTCAGAACGATATTCAAAGATGATGCGCAATGTATAGTTTCAGATGTGCCTTTTTATTCACTTATTGAGCATGGCGAAATTGAAGCCTCGGCGTTAAATGTCATAAGAGAAAGCTTGTCACATAAGATATATCAAGTGGACCAGTGGCCATTGTTTGATTTCGAGATCAGTGATTTTGAAGACAAAACCATTCTCCATATGAGTATGGATGCATTGATCATGGATGGCTCAAGCATGGGGATATTTTTTAATGAATTATCAGAACTGTATAACAGTGACAATATTGAAGCGGTTACTTTACCTCCGCTAGCGATTAATTTCAGAGACTATATGTTGCAATCTGATGATGTCAGACAAGGCCCACTTTATCAGGAAGCTGAAGCTTATTGGCAAGATAAGTTACCTGACTATAACTTTGACGCTCAATTGCCTATGGTGTTAAACCCAAGCAGTATCTCGACACCGAAATTTGCCCGTTTAACTCAAACGATCCCAACATCAATATGGTCACAATTAGAAGAAAAAGCCCGTCAATATGGTGTGAGTCCAACCAGTGTTATTTTATATGCGTATAGCCAAATCTTATTTAAATGGAGCGGGCAGAATACATTTTGTGTCAATTTAACGTTATTCAACCGTCTTCCATTGCATGAACAGGTGAATCATATTCTGGGTGATTTTACCGTGTTAGAGTTATTTAATGCGACAAGACAGACAGACATGAGTGTCATTGAAGGCATTCAGCACACACATTCAGGCTTATGGCAAGATATCGAGCACAACGTATTTGATGGCATTGATTTCCAACGCCTCATTCGTAAAACGTTAGATATTGCCCATGATAAATCACTGTCTCCTGTGGTGTTAACCAGTATGCTAGGCAATTCCAATGTTGATTTTAAATTCGAGGGTTACATTGAAAGGGGCTATTCTATTTCCCAAACCTCTCAAGTGTATTTAGATAATAAAGCGTATCAAAGCCAAGAGGGGTTTATTGCCGAGTGGGATTATGTAGAACAATTGTTTGACCCTATTATTATCAAGCAGATGCATGCCGATTACTGTGATTTAATTGTGTATTTAGCAGAGGCTGATTGGGATGATGTGCTGCCCGCAATGTCACTTTCTAGAGCAGAGCAATTAATCATAGAAAAGGCCAGCAGTGATACGCAACAGGCAGTC
>NZ_CANLKR010000081.1 GCF_947491715.1 uncultured Shewanella sp.
AAGGGGATTCGAACCCCTGTTACCGCCGTGAAAGGGCGGTGTCCTAGGCCTCTAGACGATGGGGACCCGGACTTTATCTTTATCACAATCGATAGGTGACCTTAGGATTGCTTTTTACATATAGAGCTAATGTTTAAATGAGTAAACAATAAAATGGTATCCCCAAGGGGATTCGAACCCCTGTTACCGCCGTGAAAGGGCGGTGTCCTAGGCCTCTAGACGATGGGGACCCGGACTTTATTTTTACTTAAGTAAAAACAACTGCATATTCTACTATCCAATAATCCTATTATTAAATAAACTGAATCAGTATGTTACATTCCACTTACCATCGAAAATGATGTCAATAAGTGGTGGAGCCTAGCGGGATCGAACCGCTGACCTCAACACTGCCAGTGTTGCGCTCTCCCAGCTGAGCTAAGGCCCCATAAACCTACATTACAAGTAATATAAATTATAATTTGTGGTATCCCCAAGGGGATTCGAACCCCTGTTACCGCCGTGAAAGGGCGGTGTCCTAGGCCTCTAGACGATGGGGACCCGGACTGTAATGTTATACTCTATTACATTGAGTGTATTTTTACTCTGTTTAGAATAAAAATGGTGGAGCCTAGCGGGATCGAACCGCTGACCTCAACACTGCCAGTGTTGCGCTCTCCCAGCTGAGCTAAGGCCCCACTTAACAACTAAGACACTTTTGAATCTATCACGATTTGCGTGACGCTATGTCTCAACTGCGTGGCGCATTCTATGCAGCAGACCCAAAAGTGTCAACTCGTTTTTTAGGAATTTATTCTATTTGCTACAAATTCAATCGCTTTGGATATTCTTTGTTCAGAACGTTCTCGTCCAACAAGAAATAAGGTTAAATCAACAGCAGGAGACATACCCGCTCCCGTTACGGCTACCCTCAACGGCATTCCGACTTTCCCCATTCCCACTTCTAACTCTGCAGCAGTAGCTTCAATAGCTTGATGAATAGAATCTACATTCCATTCAACTAAAGCAGATAACTTTTGTTGAATTAACTTCAACGGTTCCATTGCAACGCCTCTTAAATGCTTCTTAGCGGCATTTTCATCAAAATCACTAAAGTCTTCGAAGAAATAACGACTGGAAGTCGCCATCTCTTTTAATGTTTTTGCCCTTTCAGATAAAGCGGAAACCACTTCAGGCAAAGAAGGACCATGACAAAAGTCAATATTTTGATCATGCATATGCCATTCTAATTGTTTAGCGACATACTCGGAAGGAAGTGACTTCATATAATGCTGATTCAACCAAACCAGTTTTTCAGTATTAAAAGCCGATGCCGCCTTATTAATGTCATCTAGCTTGAATAGCTGTTTCATCTCTTCAATAGAAAACACTTCTTGGTCTCCATGAGACCAACCTAGACGCACTAAATAATTTAGAAGAGCCTCAGGTAAAAAACCATCATCGCGATATTGCATCACACTCACAGCACCGTGGCGCTTTGATAATTTAGCGCCATCATCGCCTAATATCATAGCAACATGTGCATATTCAGGTACTGGCGCACCCAATGCTTTAAGGATATTGATTTGACGAGGCGTATTATTAATATGATCTTCACCACGAACAACGCATGTGATCCCCATATCCCAATCATCAACAACGACACAGAAATTATAAGTTGGCGTGCCTTCCGTACGTGCAATAATGAGATCATCTAACTCTTCATTTGCAATTTCAATCCGTCCACGAACATGATCATCAAAAATAACGCTCCCGTCGGTTGGGTTTTTAAAACGAATAACAAAAGGCTCATCAGTCTCTCTTGGCGCTTTATCACGGCAACAGCCATCATATTTTTGACGTTCACCTTTTGCTTCTTGTTCTTCACGCATTAATTCAATGCGCTCACGAGAGCAATAACATTTATAGGCCGTCCCCTGCTCTAACATTTGTGCAATAATTTCATTATACCGTTCAAAACGCTGAGTTTGATAATATGGACCTTGATCCCAGTTTAGTCCTAACCATTCCATTCCTTCCAAAATGGCATCACAAGCTTCTTGAGTCGAACGTTCAATATCAGTATCCTCAACTCTTAATACAAATTCACCTTCATTTGCGCGAGCGTGTAACCATGAATAAAGTGCTGTTCGAGCGCCACCAACATGAAGAAAGCCTGTTGGACTAGGAGCAAAACGTGTCTTAGTTGTCATAATGGGACAATAACCTATATTAAAAAGTCTAGTAATTAGACGGTACTGATAAATGAGAGCCCTATTCTATCAGTCAAAATGCCAAAAAGAAAAACAAGCGTCAATTTGTCATTAAATCGCCATACTTGAAAAAATTGATTTAATCACCTGACTTATAACAATCAGCACAAAGACTTGAGTGACAAAGCAACAAAAAGTGCAAAATTAAGGCGGGTAGGCTTTTTTATCAAAAAAAGCGTTGACACTCGAAGCGCTCCCCCTATAATACGGCCCCACACAGCGAGGTCGATTAGCTCAGCTGGGAGAGCACCTCCCTTACAAGGAGGGGGTCACTGGTTCGAGCCCAGTATCGACCACCA
>NZ_CANLKR010000082.1 GCF_947491715.1 uncultured Shewanella sp.
TGGCGAGTGACGCGTTCAACGGATTTAATAGAACAATTGGACTCACAGTGGGTGTGGGATGAGAGCGACTTATTAACAGAAGTTAAGCGTGACATGGTGAGCGGTGAAAAATCACAAGTACGCATTAATTATAATAATTTAGGGTTTCAAACACAGGTAATGGGCCCAGCTCCGGCTTCTCAATTTAATGATGCGCCCATATCTACACGTCAGTACGATGAAGGGATAGCACCTTTGGTAATCAGAGCTTGGAACAATGCCGATTTTTCTGGAGCGCCACAGGATGTCGGGACTGGGCAACTCGATTTTGATTTAAACACATTATCTTATTTTACCCCAAGCAATGAAGGCTGGTCAGCCTTAATGAGTACGGTTTTCATCTCGCCAGTGAGCGGTGACATTGCGTTGCAGGGGACGTTATCTGAGTCGACAGGTCATTTCCAATTGTTAGTCAATGACGCTGAAGTGATTGATGGGTCGACAGTGGTGTTATCGAATGTCGTTGCAGGAGATGCAATCCCACTGAATATTCTTGTGTCAGGCAGTGATAGTCCCAGTGGGGCATTAACGCTTGAGTATACCACAGATGGTGAGCATGCTAGTGGCTGGCAAGGCATAACGGCCATGCAATTAACACCAGGTTTAGGTTTAGTGACCTCTGAAAGTAATAGTGAGCAATTATCGAGTAATGGGGGAATGACGACGTTAATGACAACACGCCAATATCAAGACCCTATGTTGGGGAACGTATTGAGTGTGCAAACGGAAGGTAACCAACTGTCATTGACTTATGATGATGTGGGAGAGTTTGGGCGTTTAAAGAGACAAGCATTGAATTCGGGGCTTGGAACGGATTTTACCTATTATGGTGCCTATGACTCAACGGGGGGACCCAGTGGATTTTGCTCGGGGTTTGACGCGCAAGGCAGTGCGGGACAATTGGCCAGTTTACAGATAGATTCTGCTGGTAAAGGGCCGATGACAATGCAGTATGCCTATGATAGAGCTGGGGTTAAAATTGGTGAGCAATCCAGCGATGGTGTGCAGGTCTGTTACGACTATGATGAACGTTATCGGTTAAGTAACATGACGGTGAGTCAAGGGGGGGACACGCTTAAAAGTATCAAGATGGGTTATCATTTTTCTGGTAGCGAGCTAGTGCAGTTAATGGAGAGCAATATTGCTGCCGACAATACGAGCAGTCAACGTTTATCGCAAGTTGATTTAAGAGGTCAGTTAACGCGCAGTCAAGATGAATGGGGCAGTGTGTTAACGCAGGAGATGGATTTAGCGGGACAAACATTGACACGAAAAGTTTCCGGTATGCCCGAAGTGGGCGAAGAGTGGAGTGTTGAGCTTGTTTTCACCTTAGATGATGCAGGAAGGCCCCTTACGATAACCCGAAGCAATAATGATGGTACGTTACAAACCCTTGCAAGTATGAGCTATCAATCAGGCGAATTGAGCAGCGTTGATTATGGTAATGACAGTCAAGTGGTGTTTACTCGTAACGCTTATTCTCAGGTAGATTATGGGCAATGGTCACTGCCTAATGGGGGCAAGATAACGGATTACCGATTAATGGCACCAACGGGGCGTGTGTTAGAAGAGACATTGACACACTTTGATGGCAAGACTGCGGTGTTTAAACACAGTTATGACAGGCAGTTACGCTTGATATCCACGGGGCTATCGGGCACGCAGGCCGCGTTAGGTTCGTCAGGGTATCAGTGGCAATATGATTTTGATAAAGGGCAAGCGGGTAAAGATGGAGCGGTGACTCAAGAGCTTATTTCATACCCTGATGGCAGTAAAGAGCAGCGAGACTTTAGCTATCATAATGCGGATGGGGTGACAGGGGTGGCATCCCAGTTATGGCCAGAGGGTGATGAGACTGATGATGCGCTGACAAACAAGAGTTTGCAGGTCAATTATGATGAGAGTGGTTATGCAATGACCTCAGTTGAGCGAGCCGATGGCGCGACATTGTCACTAAATTATGATGAGAAAAATGATTTAATTCAGGCTGATGATAACTTAGGTAATCAAGTGATTTATACCCGAGATGCTCAAGGTCACGTGCTAGCGAAACAATCAAGTCTTGATGGTGTGGACAGCATGTTGTTATACAGTTTAATGGGCCTAAGCTTAGGTCAAAATCGTACGCCCCTTGTGCAAACGATAGCGTTACCCGGCGGGGCCGTGGTGTCAATGATGATGGATGAGTCCCGTCAAAACTGGGGGTATAACTCATTACAAGGCCATCGCTTGTTTGCTCTTGATGTGACAGAGGATGAGACGCTGGTGAGTGATATGAGCTTATTCAGTCCTTACGGTGAGCGTTTAGGTGGCAGTAATACCAATATGGAAGGGGCGCCTAAT
>NZ_CANLKR010000083.1 GCF_947491715.1 uncultured Shewanella sp.
CAGTGGAACTATGCACTGAGTTTGTTTGAAGCAAGCAGTATAAAGGGGTTTGCTGAGCAGTATCAAAGGGCCTTATTAGCGCTACTGAAGCCTGAGCAAAGAGTAGGTGAGGTTTCATTATTATCCGATGATGAGCGCCACACTTTGTTGTACGACTGGAATCAAACTGACACGCCTTACCCGCAAGATAAAATACTGCAACAGTTGTTTGAAGCACAAGTCGAAAAAACACCAAATGGTACAGCACTCGTATTTGAAGAGTCGGAGCTGACCTATCATGAGCTGAACCAAAAAGCCAATCAGCTGGCCCATTATCTGCGCAGTCAATATCAAGATAAATATCACACACCGCTGCAGCCAGACACCTTAATTGCACTGTATTTGGACCGCAGTTTGGAGATGATCATCAGTATTTTGGCAGTGCTTAAGGCGGGGGGCGCCTATGTGCCTATCGCCCCCGAATACCCACAAGCGCGCACCACCTTTATGCTTGAAGACACGATGGCAGCTTTTATTATCACGCAAGCGCATTATCGAACTCAGCTAAGTGACTGGATAGTTGACACTGAGCTAAGTATTGATGTGCTTGAGGCCGATGATGACGCGCTCTTAGCTTCTCAACCCAATACTAATCCAATTGCCATCAATCAGGCTTCAGATTTAGCTTACGTGATTTACACTTCGGGGACGACGGGGAAACCTAAAGGGGTAATGATAGAGCACAAAGGTGTGATTAATTTAATATCATTTATTACTGATACTCATCAAATAATACAAGATACTCAGGCTTTACTTTTTTCTAATTATGTTTTTGATGCTTCTGTTTATGAAATATTTCCTTGTTTTTATACTGGTGCTACCGTAACTATAGTGCCAAAAGAGGCGCAAGGAAATATGGATAAATTACTGGCGTTAATTAGTGATAATAAAATCACTAAAGCGTTTATTCCCACATCGATTGTTAATCTTATCCCTGAAGCTTTGGCTCAATCAAATTTAGAAGTCCTCCATACAGGAGGAGAAGTGTTGAATCCTCTCCCCTGCTTACCTGCAAAATTGGTTTTTAATCAATATGGTCCAACAGAGGCTACAGTATGTGTGACTCAAAAGGCTATTAGTGATCCTAAATGTGTGGGTATCGGGAAAGCTATTGCCAATACGTTGAGTTATGTTGTAAATAACTTAGGTCAGTTAGTTCCTATTGGTTCTCCTGGAGAGCTTTATATCGGTGGTGCTGGCCTTGCTAGAGGATATTTAAATCGCCCTGAATTAACGGTTGAACGCTTTATCGATAACCCATTTGCTCGTGAAGAGGATATTGCCAATGGTGATACTCGTTTGTATCAAACTGGGGATTTAGTGCGGTATTTATCGAATGGCGATTTAGAATATTTAGGGCGGAATGATGCTCAAGTTAAAATCCGTGGTCACCGTATCGAGCTGGGTGAAATACAAACGGCATTAGAAGGGTTAGGTGGCATAAAACAAGCGGCGGTGATTGATTATAAGACAGATAACAGTCATTTTATAGCGGCTTATATTGTGCCCGATTTTGCTGTTGATTCTATTTATTTTAAAAATGACCGCCGTTCAATGGCACGTCATATAGATGAACTGGCACTTTCTTTGGATATTGAAGGAGTCAAGCAAAGCTTAGCAGCGTGTTTACCCGACTATATGCTACCGACCAGTTTCACAGTGATTGATGCCGTGCCATTAACCCTTAATGGCAAACTGGATAAAAAGGCCTTGCCTGAGCCCATTTTTATTGACGCGGGCAATTACTCGCCGCCTCGAAATGAGCTTGAGCAACAGCTGTGTCAAATTTGGCAAGCAGTGCTTGGGCTGGAGCAAGTGGGTATTCATGATAACTTCTTTCGTATCGGTGGGGATTCAATTAGCGCGATACGGTTAAATGCCGAGGCTAGAGAGCGGGCGAATATTGATATTCCATTGGTTGAATTGTTTAAACACTCAACCATTGCCCTGCTCGCTATTCATTTAGCCGAACATTCAGACAAGCATCAGCCTATAGTGATCCCTAAAAGTGGGAATAATACGCAACAGAGATTGTCTTTCGCGCAAGAGCGTTTATGGTTTATTGAGCAATTTGAGGGAGGCAGTGATGCTTATCATATGCCTTATTTGGTGCGCTTACGGGCGACAAC
>NZ_CANLKR010000084.1 GCF_947491715.1 uncultured Shewanella sp.
GCAATGGTGGTAGAGCGGGCCATTACTGACCCGACCCCACACAGATCCGGACGTGCGGAACTACCGCATCCGGCTCTTCAGTTATATATTCACTCGTGTAAAACACGACCCTAGTACCAATCGATCTGCACAAAACGCTTGCCGACCTTTGGACTCTTAATATTGAAATACTCTAACATCTTCTTGAAATTACTCCAGTTATAACTTCGTCGACCACTACGTCTGTTCAACCATTTGTATAAGCTATGAAGCACATAGTCATAGACATACGATAAACTTCGGCTGTTGTCTGGCAATCCAAAATAATTTCTAAATCCTACTAATTTTCGCTTTAGCTGTGGTAGCCACTCTCTCAGTTTTAATGAGCGTTTAGCTTTGATCCATTGATAATACTCCCTCAGCGTCGCCTTCTGCTTCTTCACAGCCGTTCGCCGCCTAAGTCTTGCTTTACCCTTTGAATCTCTACCCCAGTAAAACTCAAATCCAAGAAATACAAAGTGACGTTTTCGCCCTATATGAAATCGGCTAAATCGCATCAGTGAAGTTTTATCTTCTGCAACGTCTAAGTTGAATTTCTTTAATCGTTTCGGCAAAACCTTATAAAAGCGCTCAGCATCATGCGCGAACTGAAATGCACAGACAAAATCATCCGCATAACGGAGCATCATTGCTCTGCCTTTCATTCTTGGCTTCACTTTCTTTTCAAACCATAGATCTAATGCATAATGCAGATAAATATTTGCCAGTACAGGGCTGATTATTCCCCCTTGTGGGCTGCCGCTTAATGGCTTAGTAAACACACCATCGGGCGACTTTATCCGCGCTTTTAACCATTGATTGATTAAGTTCAGTATCGCCTTATCATCAATGCGTTGCTTAAGCATATCCATCAGCCATTCATGGTCAAGATTGTCAAAGAAGCCTTTAATATCAGCCTCGACGATATATCCATATCCTTTGAATTGCAGATTGAGCGTTTAGCTATGCACCGCTTGATGCGCACTTTTATTTGGTCGATAGCCATAACTGTTACGCAAGAAATCTTGCTCCCAGATGCTTTGTAAGATCTGACTGACACTTTGCTGTACCAGTTTGTCATCAACCGTTGGTAGACCTAAAGGCCGTAATTTACCGTTCGATTTAGGAATGAAGATCCGTTTTATGTCGTTGACTCGATAATATTTCTGTTTGAGTTGCCGACCTAAACGGTCAATATTGTCTATCAGCTTATCCTGATACTTAGGCATCGTAATGCCATCGATACCTGGTTTAGCCTTTTTATTAAGTTGCCCCCAACTTTGGTACAGGCTGTCAGTATTTAGCAGTCCATATAAATTTTGAAACCTGTGTTTGGGGTGGGTTTGTGCTTTAAATGCGATGGTATTAAGTGACGTTGTCATAGTGTCTCCAGCCCTACTTTGTCCGGACTATGTATCTGCTTAATATCGGATATAACTGTCAGCTCCTTCGCCATGTACAAGGCTTTCCCCTGTTCAGACTACTACGGGCTGATCTGACTTCCAAAGGGTCATCGTTGGCTTCGCTTTTGGCTAGGATTCACTACCACATTCCCTATGGAGCACCTTTGGATCTCTCAAGTTCTCAATGCATCTCTTTATACATGCCACGACTTGATAACTCCGCTGACTCGCCGCAATCTAACCATTTCGATTGCTTTGCATGGACTTCGATGGCGTTACAAACCTCGTCAGTCAGTTCTAATATTTATCGGAGCGATACCAGCACTTCAGGGCCACGATAGCCCCTATGGCCTATATAATTCTCTGTGTACGCTTCACCTGTTTTGTTCGTTTGATGCAGTCCTCACTGCTGAAAAGCAAACCTAATCTCAAACTCCGCCACAAGCGCAACACTCGATACGGGTGGTGGGTTAAACCTTACCCGACAGGGACTTGCACCCTGCAAGATGCATCAAGCTTCGCTTGACGCACTAAC
>NZ_CANLKR010000085.1 GCF_947491715.1 uncultured Shewanella sp.
TCACCATTAAAGTTGTCATTCGGCGCAAACGTATACGTCCCGTCACCATTGTCAGTAAACACGCCCGCCGTGCCGGTGTAACTCACCTCCGCAACAGACAAGTCATCGCCATCAATGTCCGTCGCACCCGACAACAACTGGGCATCGGTGAAGGTCAAGCTGCCGTCTTCTTCAATCACGTAACCGACATCTTCCACTACCGCTGCATCATTAACCGGTGTAACTGTTACATCTATCTGCGCTGGAGATTCAGCACCCAACTCATCGATAACTAAGTAATCAATAGAAAACTCACCATTAAAATTATCATTAGGAACAATCGTATATGTACCATCACCATTATCGGTAATAACACCATTACTCATATTGATTTCACTTATTGATACAAAATTACCTTCATCTTCATTAGCAAGATCTTCTTCGGCTATATCGGTTTCATTATCAACTTCGGCACCTTCGATACCTTCATTCTCATCGAATATTGGTAAGGGATCTGTCATTTCCGTCTGATCAATATTGTCTTCGGCTTGAGTAAAGATATCACTTATCACAATAGCATTCGGATCTGCAGTAACATCTTCTATCTCTGGCATCACGAAGTCATTTTCATTTCCTAAATGGTTATCGGGAACAATGACACCATCAACAAGATGGAAAACATGCCAATGCTCTCCAGAATCACCCTCTGGCGCCTCAGGACTAAAACTTTGCACCAACTGATCACCAACGTAAACTTCAACCCTCACCTCATCCATACCCGGTGTTGGCCAAAAGACATCCGTATATTCACCCGTATAATTATGCACAGAATAATGCATATCAACGGTTTCAAAATTAGGGATAAAAATAGTTTCAGGGCCATGTCCATCGACATCATCCACATCTTGACTTACCATTCCGTCATCTAACTGATGTGACATATCTTGATAAAAGATGTGATCAAGTTCTTCACCTGAATCAGGATCGAATAACCAAGCATGATTATCTAAGTCTTCAGGTTCATTACCCCAAGTCACCACAACTCGCATATCCGTCGCATCCATCACCTCTGATAATGCGGATACACCATTATTAGCGCTTTCTCCTTCAATTACAGATGTATTAATAGTCACCATACCTTCTTGTTCTATGGTTACCGAACCTTCACCGACTATTTGTCCTGTCACACTATAATGTCCATCACTATCTGTCATTGTCGTACTTGTATTACCTGAAGCATCGGCTAGCGTAACAACTGCACCTTCAACCCCATCACTTGTCGACGCATCTAATACCACACCTGATATATTTGTTTCACTCCCTTGTGGCGTTAGATCAGCCGTCATATGGTGATCTTCAATATCTGTCGCAAATTGCAACAATTCAGCCTGAGTAATAGTGTAAGAGCCATCTTCTTCTATAGTGATAGGAATATCAGCAGAAATAATCGGCGCATCATTGACTGGGTCAACCGTTAAGGCTAAATTAACACCTATTGGTATATCACCATCTGTGATATCATAAGAAACATCAATCAAACCATTGAAATCAGCACTCGGGGTGATAGCGAAAGTCCCGTCACCATTATCTACAATTTCTGCATTATCAGCGACTAAGTTAAGCGCAACTAAATGATCACCATCTAAATCTGCCGCATTAGCCAATAATTGGGCTTGTGTGACCACAATAGTGGTGTCTTCATCTGTTATTGCTGCAATATTACCTGATGTCGGCAAGTCATTAACCGGATTCACGGCTAAATCCACGCCGCTAGCCACCACCTCTATGCCATCAGACACATCAAAGCTCAGCGCAATGTCACCGTTAAAGTCCGCCTCCGGCGTCACCGTGAACGAGCCATCGTCATTGGCCGTCACCGTGGCATTGCCTTCCACTGTGAGGTTCGCCGCACTGAGGCTATCACCATCGACATCACTCGCGTTGGC
>NZ_CANLKR010000086.1 GCF_947491715.1 uncultured Shewanella sp.
TAGAAACAAACAGTATAGGGAGCATCCAAGTTGCTTTCATCATTCATCACCTTTCTATTAATTTATATGAAGTATAGGAAGAGAAATAATGAATGCTAATTTTTTATTGAAGTAGTGGGTTAAACAAGACCTTGATGTTTGAAAGAATCAGAGTGTTTATTTAACCATGAATCATGGGTAAAAATTGAACTAATAGCCCTCTATATGCTCAGATCTTTCGACCAAGATTAATCAATTACGCAGAGGGCATATGGATAAGTTAGTCGATATATTTTGTTTAAACACTTCTACACAGAATATTTAGCCTGTTTCTTTAAATCAGAATTTCCCCATTTGCTGAGCTATACCCGATTTCTGGAAGTCATGTCTAGTGCTGTTATTCCGCTCTGCAGCTATTTTTTCACCCTTAAAAAGTGAGGCAACAGGTATAGAATTTATTGATTTTACGAGTATTAAAGTCTGTCATAATTTACGAATACCAAGGGGTAAGATCTTATCAGGCCTAGCGAGTCGAAGAAAAGGTACCATGAGTTGGTTTTATGGGTTTAAACTTCATCTCATAGTGAACCATTAAGGTGGTATCGTTGCCGTAAACATGATGCTTGCAAGTGTACATGATACTAGGCCAGTTACAAAAATGGTCGTTGATTCAATGGATAAACCCTATGCTGATAAAGGTTATATCAGCTGAATTCAACGCGGTGACAGTGATGGGCTAAACCGTTCTGAGGTTAGGTGTTCAGAGCATGAAAAATGCTTTTTAAATGTAAGCGTGTATCATTTTCGACTCATACTAAATGTATAAAAAGCGACCTAAAGAGGTCGCTTTTTTGTTTTTTATAAAAGTCTAATTTGGTTAACTACTCAATGATTATCGTTGCTGCTGTAGCATAAATATTGCTATGTTGATATTTTCCATTTATTGTGGCAGTACCGGTGGCATTGTGTGAGCGAACCGTTTCGGAGGGGCTGTTCTTATTGTTATCAACGCTGGCAAGATGATGCGGGTCTACACTCCAATGTGTTTGATCGGTTACATTGACTTTATCTCCACTTTGATATAACAAATAGGCACTAAACATTTTTGTATCGTTGGTTTGCATGGTCACAGTGGTCATTCCTGTCGCTGTTTCCTCTATAACATACCCTGTGACAGTATCTCTGATAATACTTATTGGGGTTGATGCTGTTAATGGTGCCACCCCAGGCATAAAGTAAGCCACTTGAATAGTCGTATCACCCTCTGCAATCCCTAAAGCTTGACCTTTGGTGGCAGTATTATTACTAATGGTAACATAATCAGTATTACCGCTTTGCCAGCTGGTATTAGCATCATTAGTTACATTAGTTATTGTGACTCCATCTGAGTAGTGGATGTATGCTTCGAAATAAGTGGTTGTGTTTACGTAGAGTTCAGAATCAGTGGGTTGCAAGCTAATGGATGTCGGAATAGGGGGGGTAACGATTAATGTGGCATCATCTGTAATGGGTGAGATGGTTCCAGTGTTAAATGTTGCGCGAATAGTGGCTGTTCCAGTCGTATGACCATAAGTGACTGCTGTTCCGGGTCGAGTAGAATCCATCGTCGCGTAATTGGGATTTAAGCTTTGCCAATACACTTGTTCAGTTACTTCGTGAATATTTCCATCAGAATCTGTGAGCCAAGCAGTGAAATCTGCTTCACTTCCTAATGGAGTGCTTTGACTGGGAGGTTCGATAGTTAGCGATTCAGGGATGGCCTCGGTGATAAGTAACGTGGCATCATCAGTGAGTGGAGTAATGGTTCCTTGGTTGTAAGTGGCGCGAATGGTCGCTTCGCCTTCCAGTAAGTCATGGGTGTGTGCCATGCCATC
>NZ_CANLKR010000087.1 GCF_947491715.1 uncultured Shewanella sp.
ACACACCTTTGCAACTCATCAATGTGGATGTGCCATTAGCGAATGGCGAGCAATCTAGCGATAACCTTGTTCCCGTCTGTGGCCCTGCTGATTTAGCCTATGTGATTTACACCTCCGGAACCACAGGGCAGCCCAAAGGGGTGATGATAGAGCATAAGAGTGTGATTAATTTAATATCATTTATTACAGATACTCATCAAATGACACAAGATACTCAGGCTTTATTTTTTTCTAATTATGTTTTTGATGCTTCTGTTTATGAAATATTTCCTTGTTTTTATACTGGTGCTACCCTAACGATAGTGCCAAAAGAGGCGCAAGGAAATACGGATAAATTACTGGCGTTGATTAGTGATAATAAAATCACTAAAGCGTTTATTCCCACATCGATTGTTAATCTTATCCCTGAAGCTTTGGCTCAATTAAATTTAGACGTCCTCCATACAGGGGGAGAAGTGTTGAATCCTCTCCCCTGCTTACCTGCAAAATTGGTTTTTAATCAATATGGCCCAACAGAGGCTACAGTATGTGTGACTCAAAAGGCTATTCGTGATCCTAAATGTGTGGGTATCGGGAAAGTAATTGCCAATACTTTGAATTATGTTGTAGATAACTTAGGTCAGTTACTTCCTATTGGTTCTCCTGGAGAGCTTTACATCGGTGGTGCAGGGCTGGCTCGCGGGTATGTAAACCAAGATGCATTAACCGCTGAGTGTTTTATTGATAATCCGTTCGCGACCCAAAGTGATATTGAAAAAGGTTATACCCGTTTATACAAAACGGGGGATATGGTGCGTTATTTGTCTGATGGCAATTTAGAATATTTAGGCCGTTTGGATAACCAAGTTAAAATCCGCGGCTACCGTATTGAATTGGGCGAAATTGAGGCGGCGCTGAGTCAGTTCAAAGGCGTTAAGCAGGCGGTAGTGATAGATTGCGAGCATGCGAATGATGATCAGAGTGAACATCAAGGTGATAGCCGTCAGTATCTGGCGGCGTATATTATCGTTCAAGGTGATGATAATACTGAAGTCAACAAGGACATCTTAATTGATGCTTTTATTGAAGATGTGCGCCAGCAACTAATCAGTGTGTTGCCAGATTATATGCAGCCCGCAACCTTCACGGTAATTGACCATGTGCCCTTGACGATTAATGGCAAGTTAGACCGCAAGGCCTTGCCAGAGCCTGAGTTTATCAGTAGCGATGTGTATGTGGCGCCGCGCAGTGATACTGAGCGTCAACTGTGTGAGGTTTGGCAAGCCGTGCTGGGGCTTGAGCAAGTTGGGATTAATGATAATTTCTTCCGCATTGGCGGTGATTCGATTGTTAGCATTCAGTTAGTGTCGCGCTTGCGACAAGTTGGTTTTAGCTTGCAAGTGAAAGATATCTTTGATGCGCCAACCGTTGCTCGCCTTTCAGTGTTACTGAATAGCACAATACAGGGCGTCAATGTTATTGCGGAGCAAGGTGCGTTAATCGGGGAGTTTGAGCTACTGCCTATTCAGCAATGGTTCTTCGATAACTGGCTCATCAATAAAACCTTAGCCGTTCCTCAGCACTTCAATCAATCATTTATGATGCACATCCCTGGGTCAACTGCGGCTGAGCTGGATGCTAATAGGCTAAATCAAGCCTTGAGCAGGCTAGCGCAGCAACATGATGTCTTGCGTACCTGTTTCTTTAACAATGAAGTAGCTGGCAATGAAGGGGGGCAATATCAAGGGTACACCGAGCAGTCCACCATGGCATCGCTTACGGTGGTAGACACATCATCGCTGACAGCATCGCAGTTAGATAAGCAGCTAACCCAATGGCAAGGGCAATTTAGTCTTG
>NZ_CANLKR010000088.1 GCF_947491715.1 uncultured Shewanella sp.
GAGCCGAGAAGTGAAATAGGGAAGATTGATTTACTCTCAGATGAAGAGCGCCACACCTTATTGCACGAGTGGAATGACACTGACGCGCCTTATCCACACGATAAAACACTGCAGCAATTGTTTGAAGCGCAAGTGGAAAAAACACCGGATAATATTGCCCTCGTCTTTAACAATAATCAATTTGAAAATGAACAGCTGACATACGCTGAACTCAATGCGCGAGCTAACCAGTTGGCACACCACATCCGCATCCAATATCAAGAAGCGCATCAACAGCCATTAGCGCCTGATACCTTGATTGCACTGTATTTGGACAGAAGCTTAGAGATGGTCATCGGGATTTTAGCCGTACTGAAAGCGGGCGGCGCTTATGTGCCGATTTCACCTGAGTATCCGCAGGAGCGTGTCGGCTTTATGCTTAGTGATACTCAGGCTCCTATTCTGCTGACCCAACACCACCATGCAGACAAGTTGAAGCATTGGCAGAGTGAGTTAAAGGCAGAGGTCATGCTCACGGTCGTTGATGATGTAGCCATACAGCAACAATTTGATGGGGTAGGCTGTGGTCATCCAAGTGATAACCTAACCCCTATCAGCAGCTCAACAGATCTGGCTTATGTGATTTATACGTCAGGAACCACAGGGCAGCCCAAAGGCGCGAAAATATCACATATGTCTTTAAATAACTTATGTGTAAATGTGATAGATACATTTAATTTATGTGTAAAAAGTAGGGTATTACAGTTTGCATCATTTTCTTTTGATGCGGCTGTTTGGGAGGTATTTCCTTCGCTTGTTTCTGGTTCATCTCTGTATCTTATCGCAGATGAAATGAAGAACAACACTGATGACTTTATCAAATACCTTAATCGACAGGAAATATCAATAGCGACAATCCCTCCTGTGTTTTTGGAAGGGTTACCCTATACCTATTTACCTCATTTAACAACGCTAGTGGTGGCTGGAGAGCGTTGCAAACAAGCAACGATGAACTTATGGTGCAAAGGGCGAAAACTGATTAATGCCTATGGTCCAACAGAAGGTACCGTTTGTGCAACCCTGCATGAATATACAGAGGGGGATTCAAACACAAGCATTGGCAAACCGTTAGATAACATAAGGTGTTACGTATTAGATAGTCACTTCCACTTAACGGCAGTTAGTATCGTTGGAGAATTGTACATTGGCGGCGCGGGCTTGGCTCGCGGGTATCTAAACCAAGAAGCATTAACCGCCGAGCGTTTTATTGATAATCCCTTTGCGACCCAAAGTGATATTGAAAAAGGTTATACCCGTTTATACAAAACGGGGGATTTAGTGCGTTATTTACCTGATGGTAATCTCGAATATTTAGGCCGTTTGGATAACCAAGTTAAAATTCGTGGCCACCGTATTGAATTGGGCGAAGTAGAGGCGGCGCTAAGTCAAATAAAAGGCGTTAAGCAAGCGGTGGTGATAGACCGCCAACATGCGAACAGCCAAGATGGAAATTATCACTA
>NZ_CANLKR010000089.1 GCF_947491715.1 uncultured Shewanella sp.
GGTATTTGGAAACAAGTTTTGGGTGAAGATACTGTTATTGAATCCGATTCCCACTTTTTTCAATTGGGTGGTAATTCTTTAATGGCTTTAAAGTTGATTAATTTTTTTGAAAAACAAATGCTGATAAATATTAGCTTGCTAGAGATAATGAAGTCACCAACTTTGAATGGAATGTCGGAACTCGTCAATAACAAGCCTAGTAAAATAACAAGGTTCTTAAACGCTTTAACATTCGAAGAGAAAGCCAAAGGTGTTGAAGTTAATACCCATCAACAATTGTTGTGGCCATTGTACAAGTCAGGGCAATCATCACACTATAACATAGTAACAAGTTACGATATTTATGGTGAAGTTGATTTCGTGAAATTAAAGCAGGCACTGATCTTACTTTATCGCGACTTTGACACACTTCACTGTATTTTTGAAGAGCAAGATGAGCGTATTGTGATGAAACCTTCGGTGTCGCAAAGCTGGAGTCCAAGTTTTTTGGATGGAGATGAAAGCGCTGTATCTAAGTTATGCAAAGTGGAACAACTGCGAGAGTTTAATTTAACGACAGGTCCACTTTTTAAGGCACACATTGTGGCGCTATCAGGGGGGCATACTGTACTCATTTTGAATTGTCCTCATATTATTTTTGATGGTTATTCAATGACATTGTTTTGGCGACGCTTAAACCTGCATTATCACCAGAAACCGACTTCAACAATTAAATTTGGATACATTGACTATCTTGCTCAATGCTCAACGACTCCTGTAAAGTTAAACTATTGGAAGGTTAGATTAAAAAATTACAAACCATTTAAACTGCATTCACTTGGGCCGCTCAGCAAAAATGCTATTCATACTTACCACTCGCAAATGTCGATATGTGATAGCAACCTTTTGCTACAGCTGGCAGAGAAAACTAATTTTTCTACTTTTTGTGTGGCTTTATACACATGGAGTAAGACACTGTCGGAATTTATCTCAATAGAAGACATTGTTGTCAGTACGCCATATTCTAACAGGCAGCAACCTCAACTGAGTGAAATTGCAGGCTACTTGGTGAGTATGGTCCCAGTTCGCTACAGAAAGGGAATTCATATAGGGGATTTTCATCATGATTTGTATCGTGATTTAGAGTCCGCAAACTTTGATATCAATGCGTTGTTGTCTGAAATTCATCTCGACAGCGGGCTTATACAACACCCTTTACAACAAGTGGTTTTTTCCTGGCAAGAGGGCATTGATTTCATTCCTGACATTAATAGTTTGACAATATCTAGAAGGAGAACTTGCCTTTCTAAGCCTAAATTTCCTCTTAGCCTGACAATACAACCTAAAAATGACGTGTTTGTATTAAATTGGGAATTTGATCCCAGTATATTGAGCGAGTCAACGATAGAGCGGCTCGAATTTTTGTTTCTATCAAATATTCGAGGTGAAAAGCCGAGTTGGCCTAAAATGCCATGCTGGGAAGAAACACCCAGTGTATTAGCGGCTTTTTC
>NZ_CANLKR010000090.1 GCF_947491715.1 uncultured Shewanella sp.
CTGGGGTGAAGTCGTAACAAGGTAGCCCTAGGGGAACCTGGGGCTGGATCACCTCCTTACCTTAACGACTAACTTGACTCTGAATAGGAAACTGTTGGTAATAAATTGCTCCATGCATTTATTACACACAACACATCCCTGTGTTTGAGTGTTCACACAGATATGCTTGTCGAGAAGAAAAAGCAAGGTATACGAGTCTAATGAATGTTAGACGATGTTAATTTGTTTCAAGTCAAGGCACTTGAGTAGCGAAGAGGGAGTGTAGTTCACTACATGACTGATTGAGCGACGAAAGTGACGATGAGTTGGAACAAAGAAACAAGTATAAATGGGTCTGTAGCTCAGCTGGTTAGAGCGCACCCCTGATAAGGGTGAGGTCGGTGGTTCAAGTCCACTCTGACCCACCAAAATCCTTCCTTATCTTTGTTAGAACGTGACTCGTTTAAGAAAGCTAAACGTCGCCACTTTCTGCCGCGATAAGAAATGATTTGGCTATTTATACAAATATCTTGTTTGACTGCATGTAAATGGGGCTATAGCTCAGCTGGGAGAGCGCCTGCCTTGCACGCAGGAGGTCTGCGGTTCGATCCCGCATAGCTCCACCATTTACTTTGGTTACTGAAAATAATGAAGTGATTTTATAGCTTATATAGCTGTTCGATTACTCTCGATTAGCTCCACCATTTATTTGGTTACTGGAAATAATAGTTGTTAGTTGAATAGCTTAATAAGTGATTCGATTACTCTCGATTAGAACCATGATTTATTATGCAAAGGAAAGAGACGCCAAAGATAAATAGAACAATTTATCTTTGGCTTTTTTTAGCCTGGTCAAAATCGTTCCGTACGATTTTTGACACTTCCACCATCCGTGGAAGTCGCTCTTTAACAATTTGGAAAGCTGATAGTGTTAATGTGAAAGGGACTGTTGTGAAAGCTATTTCGTAAGAAATAACAATTGCAGTGGTTTATAGCATTAACGCGAAATAAAAAAATTGAGTTCTAAACACTTAAACATTAAGTGTCTTGGCTTATTATTTGGTATTGATATCAAGTAATAAGTAAAAATTCTAATTTTGGCGAAAGTAGAAACCATTAGTTGCGATACAGTTGTTTTATCTACCCGATAGAACAATAACTATGAGCGCAGTTAATCATGTGGCTGTCGAAGCCGTGGGTTGAATGACGAATGAGTGTAGCAGCGCTACAGGATTGAGGAATGAAATGCACAATAAAGACAGACGCTTGAGTAACAAGCGAGACTTATTAGTGTTGTATGGTTAAGTGACTAAGCGTATATGGTGGATGCCTTGGCAGTCAGAGGCGATGAAGGACGTA
>NZ_CANLKR010000091.1 GCF_947491715.1 uncultured Shewanella sp.
TTGTAGCGGTCAACTAAAATTGGCCACGATCTTAGAGTTTAACCAAAACAACCGTTCTGATTCATTTGGTGTCAGCCCACCGTTATATTGATGAGGGCGAAGCTGACAGTAATATCCAATGATGTATCGAATAATCTCTTGCTGAGCCTCTGCAAAACGACAATACCCTGTTGTCGGTATCCATTCTGTTTTTAGACTCCTAAAGAAACGCTCCATTGGACTATTATCCCAACAGTTTCCACGCCGAGATAAGCTTTGTTTTATTTGATATCGCCACAATAATTGGCGGTACTTTCGGCTGGTATAGTGACTGCCTTGATCGCTATGGAACATAACCCCTTCAGCCTTACCACGCACTTCATAGGCCATTGAAAGCGCTTTGCCTGTTAATCTGCTATCAGGCGATAATGACATGGCCCAACCAATCACTTTACGGGCAAATAAATCCATCACAACGGCCAAATACATCCAACGATTACCAGCCCAGACATAAGTGACATCACCAACCCACACCTTATTTGGGGCTGTAACGGCGAATTGTCGCCCCAGATAATTGGGGATTTCAATATGTTCTTGTGTTGCTTTTCTATATTTGTGCTTCGGCATCTGACAACTCACTAACCCGAGCTCTTTCATCAGCTTAGTGGCACGATATCGACTTAACGAAACACCTTGTTGAGTCACCATATACGCGACTGTTCTCGCCCCAGCAGAGCCATTACTTGCCGTGTGTACCTCACTGACTAAGCTACGAAGTTTGACCTTATCAGCGTTAATATCTGTGGGTCTTGTTCGCCAATATTTGTAGCTACTACGATGAATACTGAACACTTCGCATAATGTTTTTATACTATAGCTCTGCTTAAGCCTCTCAATTATTGAGAATTGTTCAGTGAGTCTGACATCAACAGAGCGGTAGCCTTTTTTAATATTTCGTTGTGCTCCTGGAGACGCGCTAATTGCTTCTTTAATTCACGAATTTCAATTTGCTCAGATGTTATCGGGGACGCTTTGGGTTGCTTGCCTTGACGTTCTTCCCTTAATTGTCGCACCCATTTATCCATGGTCGATTTGCCCACATTCATGGCTTGAGCTGCTTCAATGATTGAATAATTTTGATCTAATACTAATTGAGCAGATTCAAGTTTGAATTCTGCACTAAAAAGTCTTCTCGTACGTTTTGTCATAATGTCACCTGTCATCTTATGAGGTGATGATATCACCTCTAACTAGGTGGCCAAACTAACTATGCCACTACA
>NZ_CANLKR010000092.1 GCF_947491715.1 uncultured Shewanella sp.
TTATGGTTTATTGAGCAATTTGAGGGAGGCAGTGATGCTTATCATATGCCTTATTTGGTGCGCTTACGGGCGACAACTAAACCTGATTTATTGCTAGCTGCGATGAATCAACTTGCTACACGCCACCCTGTGCTTAACAGTCTTTATTTAGAAACTGACTCGGGTGAGGCCTATACCCAAGTAAGGGAGAGTGGGCTGGCTTATCAAGTGCGGCAATGTGCGTCGCACGCTGAATTTGAACAGCTTGTCAGGTTAGACATTCAAACGCCATTTGAATTAAGCGAGCAAGCTCCGCTGCGTTTATGCCGTTATGATGTGGATGACCGTTGCTACTTGTTATTGCTGTGGCATCACATTGCTTTTGATGGCTGGTCATCAGAGATTTTTATGGATGAGCTACTGACTTGTTATCAGGCGCTTGATGCAGGCATTGAGCCTGAGCTGTCAACATTGTCGATTAGTTATGCGGATTTTGCTTGTTGGCAAAGAGAGTATTTACAAGGTGAGGTGTTAAACACTCAGCTTGATTATTGGCGTACTCAATTAACAGAACTAGAAAGCTTGAATTTACCCATAGACAAGTTACGACCCGCACAGGTTAATTACCGAGGTGCAGACTATCATCAGCCGCTAAGTGTGTCTTTATCCAATGACTTGCGGGCTTTGGCAAAAGCACAGAATACAACGCTATTTACGGTCATGTTGAGTGGGTTTTATGTCACCTTGAGTCAGCTTTGCAATCAAGAAGACATTATCATTGGAGTGCCATCGGATAATCGGCATTTAGCGCAAACCCAATCTTTGGTTGGTTTCTTTGTTAACTCGTTGGCGTTAAGAGCACAAGTCTCGCCTCATTTGAGCTGTGCTGAGTTAATAGCCCAAGTGCAAAGGTGTCTACAAGGGGCAAAAATTCATCAAGAGCTGCCCTTTGAGAAGCTGGTGAGTGAATTGGGTATTGAGCGCTGTTTGTCGCGGCACCCGATTTTTCAGGTGATGTTTAGCGTACAAAGTTTTAATACACTATGCCGAAAAAAAGAGGCGCTGTTTGATGAATTTAGCTTGTCTAACGGCGCACTATTATCTTCGGCTAAACATGATTTGAGCGTGTTTGTTGATGACGGAGATGACGCCATTAGCATTCAGTGGAACTATGCACTGAGTTTGTTTGAAGCAAGCAGTATAAAGGGGTTTGCTGAGCAGTATCAAAGGGCCTTATT
>NZ_CANLKR010000093.1 GCF_947491715.1 uncultured Shewanella sp.
TCATAATGTCACCTGTCATCTTATGAGGTGATGATATCACCTCTAACTAGGTGGCCAAACTAACTATGCCACTACAAGTTAATATAGTCCTTCAAAATCGGATGAGTGAATTTATCTCTCCGATTATTATTATATCCATATATTGTAATCTCGGTTCCAATATCTACCCCCTCAATAAAACTAACATCCACTGTCGGAATTTGACGATCAAATAGTTTTTTGAAAGGCTCCTCCATAATAGCTAATAATCCACTGCCATCACGAGATGTTTTTACCTCAATTCTATTACTATTGAAATAGACCTTGGTTCCGTGTCCTTTTTCACCAATAGTTGTCTCATCATCTCGACGTGTTGAATTTCCTAAATCAAAAAAATTCTGTAGGTTACCTGAAGTCATTCCAGAACCGTTATCCTTTAACGTAATCTTTAATATGGATTCGCCATATTGTTTAATAACTTCAAAGGAAATCTTTATTTCACTAGCCCCCGCATCATATGAATTGCTTATCGCTTCACGCACCAAATCAAGTGGATTCGAGAAGTCATTAGCTATTTCAATGAACTCTTGAGTTTCATCGACCTTCGGTGTAATTATAAAAGAGTCCATAACTTTCCTTAATCCTTCACAATATTCATATTTCGAATCTAATTAGTACGTAACCTTCATATATTGCCATACTCAAGTTTCTAAGCTGCGACTCAAAAAGAAAACCTGTACTTCAACTTCCCCCGCAAAATAACATCAACAAGTTGCTAATGTAAATAAAATATTTAAATCACATTGAGAGCAAAGTAAAAATCATTGATCCAGCTCACAGCTCACATTAATCGTTGTTATTTAAATGAAATCAAAAAGCAACACATTGGATTTTTGCTTTTGATTTCTATTCCCATCGAAATCGCTGAAATGCATTCAAAAAATCATGTAAAGCGTATAGGGATATACACTTAGCTTTCGCGGGACAGGACGTCCCATCGAAAGCGTTAATGATTTATTTAATAAGCATAAAGCTCGTACCTAACTGCAAGTAATTTCGTCGGGCCTCATGGGTAGATGGGAATCCACGACCTTCCTAAGCGGAGCTGAATATAATAAAAGTCCACTGCAAGTGATAAATACCATTAAAGTGAAACTGTTCCGTCCTGAGGTAAGTTGACACTTTGGAGACTTATCTATGAAAACCTCAAAAGCAATGGGCGTTAAACGCA
>NZ_CANLKR010000094.1 GCF_947491715.1 uncultured Shewanella sp.
AAGAGCGGACGTGATACCGATTTTTCAGGTATCGCCGTAGACGTTAGGTCGTTGGCTTGAGGAGGCGTATTCTACGCGTTTCCTTGTGTGCGTCAAGTGTTTTTTTAAGACGTTTTTCAATGAGTAATTTTTAATCTCACCGAGCCACTTTAACTACTTGAAACACTTCTCACCGCTGCTGTTTCCTATCTCTCTAAGAAGCTGCTTTGCCGTGTCAGTGGTTGCGCATTATAGGGAGATTTGGAATGAGTGCAAGGGCTTTTTAAAGAAATAAAGCATTTATTTTCACTTTATTTATTAAGCACAAGTTCCTAACGTTTTACCCCCTAAGTTATCCACAAAATGACGCGTTATGGCCTAAAATACTGTCACTATAGATTGAATAGAAAAGTATGTTCACTTCACTAATATTGCGTCGAGCAAATATGAAGAATGATATAAGCGATATAGCCCTTCACATCATCAGACGACTTACACCACATGAATTCTCATTCGAAAATATTGTTGAAGAAGAGCTGGCTGCTATACTGGATATCAAATAGACAAATATATTAAAGATAAGGGGTAAAGAAAAACCCTTTTCTCGGTTATATAGCCTTTATACCAATCTAAGTAAAAATATGATCTAATTGTATTTATCATATTTTCCTTATGGTTTGTTATGGATAATCTTAAAAAAATCGACTTTAATTCACTCGCACGTAAGCAAAAATCGATTCAAATAAGGATGCGACTCCTTGCACTTGCTCATTTTCAAGGTGGCAAGTCTCGAACTCAAATTGCTTATCTTTTAAAAGTCAGCAGAACTAGCGTGAATAAATGGGTAAAGACTTTTTTAGAAGAAGGCCTAGCTGGGCTGCGCATCGATATTTGGTTTCAGAATGAAGCCCACTTTTCTATTTAAAAGAATATCTCAAATACAACAGAAGCAGAACGACATGCCGTGGTGATCATGGATGGTGAAGACTAGCATACCAATGATATTACTGATGAATTTAAGAATATCATTATTTTTAGGTAATGATTATCAAATTGCCACCCTATTCACCTACGTTTAATGCAATAGATAATTCAATCGAGCAGGTATGGATTGTCTAGCCAATCGGGTTTTCAAAGGTTATACCAATCTGCATTAGAAATTGGTCACTTTTGCCCAGCTTCTTGAACACATGCTCTTAATCCTGCTAGTAGACTTA
>NZ_CANLKR010000095.1 GCF_947491715.1 uncultured Shewanella sp.
TAAGCTGCTGGCAGTCGCAGATACCAGGTGGCTGCAACTGTTTATCAAAAACACAGTACTGTGCAAACTCGCAAGAGGAAGTATACGGTATGACGCCTGCCCGGTGCTTGAAGGTTAATTGATTGGGTTATCTTCGGAGAAGCTCATGATCGAAGCCCAAGTAAACGGCGGCCGTAACTATAACGGTCCTAAGGTAGCGAAATTCCTTGTCGGGTAAGTTCCGACCTGCACGAATGGCGTAATGATGGCCACGCTGTCTCCAGCCGAGACTCAGTGAAGTTGAAATTGCGGTGAAGATGCCGTATACCCGCGGCTAGACGGAAAGACCCCGTGAACCTTTACTATAGCTTGGCACTGAATATTGACCCTACATGTGTAGGATAGGTGGGAGACTTTGAAGCATTGTCGCTAGATGATGTGGAGTCAACCTTGAAATACCACCCTTGTAGTGTTGATGTTCTAACCGCGGCCCCTGAATCGGGGTCCGGGACAGTGCCTGGTGGGTAGTTTGACTGGGGCGGTCTCCTCCCAAAGAGTAACGGAGGAGCACGAAGGTTGGCTAAGTACGGTCGGACATCGTACGGTTAGTGCAATGGCATAAGCCAGCTTAACTGCGAGACAGACACGTCGAGCAGGTACGAAAGTAGGTCATAGTGATCCGGTGGTTCTGAATGGAAGGGCCATCGCTCAACGGATAAAAGGTACTCCGGGGATAACAGGCTGATACCGCCCAAGAGTTCATATCGACGGCGGTGTTTGGCACCTCGATGTCGGCTCATCACATCCTGGGGCTGAAGTCGGTCCCAAGGGTATGGCTGTTCGCCATTTAAAGTGGTACGCGAGCTGGGTTCAGAACGTCGTGAGACAGTTCGGTCCCTATCTGCCGTGGGCGTTGGATGATTGAAGGAAGCTGCTCCTAGTACGAGAGGACCGGAGTGGACGAACCGCTGGTGTTCGGGTTGTTATGCCAATAGCATTGCCCGGTAGCTACGTTCGGAATCGATAACCGCTGAAAGCATCTAAGCGGGAAGCGAGTCCTAAGATGAGTCATCCCTAGGAATTTAATTCCTCTAAAGAGCCGTTCGAGACTAGGACGTTGATAGGTCAGGTGTGTAAGCGTTGTGAGGCGTTGAGCTAACTGATACTAATGACTCGTGAGGCTTAACCATACAACCCTAATGGGTTTTACCA
>NZ_CANLKR010000096.1 GCF_947491715.1 uncultured Shewanella sp.
ACTTATTAGTGTTGTATGGTTAAGTGACTAAGCGTATATGGTGGATGCCTTGGCAGTCAGAGGCGATGAAGGACGTAGTAACTTGCGAAAAGCGTTGGCGAGCTAGTAACAAGCATTTGAGCTAACGATGTCCGAATGGGGAAACCCAGCAGCATAAGCTGTTATCACAACATGAATACATAGTGTTGTGAGGCGAACCCGGGGAACTGAAACATCTAAGTACCCGGAGGAAAAGAAATCAACCGAGATCCCCCTAGTAGCGGCGAGCGAACGGGGGTTAGCCCTTAAGCGTAGAGGGTGTTAGTGGAATGTGTTGGAAAGCACAGCGGCACAGGGTGATAGCCCCGTACATGAAAACTAACTTTACGTGAAAACGAGTAGGACGGGACACGTGACATCTTGTCTGAATATGGGGGGACCATCCTCCAAGGCTAAATACTCCTGACTGACCGATAGTGAACCAGTACCGTGAGGGAAAGGCGAAAAGAACCCCTGTGAGGGGAGTGAAATAGAACCTGAAACCGTATACGTACAAGCAGTGGGAGCGGTTTTTGAGACCGTGACTGCGTACCTTTTGTATAATGGGTCAGCGACTTACATTTTGTAGCGAGGTTAAGCGAATAGCGGAGCCGTAGGGAAACCGAGTGTTAACTGCGCGTTTAGTTGCAAGGTGTAGACCCGAAACCCGGTGATCTAGCCATGGGCAGGTTGAAGGTTGAGTAACATCAACTGGAGGACCGAACCGACTTATGTTGAAAAATGAGCGGATGACTTGTGGCTGGGGGTGAAAGGCCAATCAAACCGGGAGATATCTGGTTCTCCTCGAAAGCTATTTAGGTAGCGCCTCGTACGAATACCATTGGGGGTAGAGCACTGTTAAGGCTAGGGGGTCATCCCGACTTACCAACCCTTTGCAAACTCCGAATACCAATGAGTACTATACGGGAGACACACGGCGGGTGCTAACGTCCGTCGTGAAAAGGGAAACAACCCAGACCGTCAGCTAAGGTCCCAAAGTTATTGCTAAGTGGGAAACGATGTGGGAAGGCTTAGACAGCTAGGATGTTGGCTTAGAAGCAGCCATCATTTAAAGAAAGCGTAATAGCTCACTAGTCGAGTCGGCCTGCGCGGAAGATTTAACGGGGCTAAGCAATACACCGAAGCTACGGGTACTAGTG
>NZ_CANLKR010000097.1 GCF_947491715.1 uncultured Shewanella sp.
CTCTGTATAGGTCAGCCTTTAAACAGTAAAGACGTGAAATCCTATTCGATAAAAAGCCTACTCAATGTTCAAAGTGCCCTCGAGGTGAACGTTAATTTATCTGGAGAAAGTCCACTTTATATCAATTTTTCTTCCGGAACGACGGGTAAAGCGAAGGGGATAGAGTGCTTGCATCAAGGGGTTCATCGTTTAGTCAAACGGGCTAATTATATTGTATTGAACGAGCAAACCACCATGCTTTGTGCCTCTGCTACCGATTTCGATGCTTTTACATTGGAATTTTGGGGACCGCTTTTAAATGGCGGGGCGGTTTATATGTCGCTCTTGCCAATAGATACAAATAAATTACAACAGGGGATTGAACATCAAGGTGTCAATACCGTTTGGCTTACTGCCGCGTTATTTCACACGTTAGTTGAAATTGATGAGAAAAGTTTTGTGGGTTTGGAGCAATTATTGGTAGGAGGAGATGTGGTGTCGCCGCAACATGTTTCTCGAGTGTATCGAGCGGCGCCCAATATAAAAGTCGTTAATGGCTACGGTCCAACAGAAAACACCACTTTTACGTGTTGTTTCCCTATCCCTAAACATTGGAATGTGAGCGAAGCATTGCCAATAGGTCGGCCGATAAACGGGACGGGGATATTAATTTTAAACTCAAAGCAGATGCCGGTTGCGACTGGCTGTATTGGCGAAATAGTCGTCACAGGGTTGGGTCTTGCTGGTCGATATTTAGATGCGGATTTAGAGGCGGAATGTTTTATATCACTGGAGCTTCCTGAAGGTAGGTTCAGAGCTTATCGAACGGGTGATTTAGGTTACCTTGATAATGAAGAGCAAGTGAGGTTTTTGGGACGACGGGATTCTCAAGTAAAAATCAATGGTTTTAGAATTGAGCTTACAGGGATTAATCAGAGTTTATTAGCCCATTCAAGTGTGCAAAGAGCAGAAACTTTAGTCATTGAAACAGGTGAAACCAAAAGTTTAATCAGTTTTGTTTTATTAACTGAACAAAATGAAGCAAAGGCGCCAGTGTTTGAGCTGAAATTTCTTGTTACTGCGTTATCAGAAAGATTGCCGAGTTATCAGCTACCAAAGGTTGTGCTGGCCGTTCCCAATATGCCTATTACTGCTAATGGTAAATTAGACAGGCGTGCATTATTAGCCTACTTCTATG
>NZ_CANLKR010000099.1 GCF_947491715.1 uncultured Shewanella sp.
AATACGTTAGGGACCACGGGCACCGATATGGATTGGGCGGCAGCAGAATATTGGTCAACGGAGATTTAAATGATGAATTCAATATCTTTATCAAACGCAACAGATTTTCATGAATTATACCTGACCACAGGAACCGTGCTTGCTAAGGCCGTGGAAACTCAAGAAGGGACGAGTGATGAAGGCTATTGCATTCGTACCGCGCAGAGTGAAGTGAGTGCGAGCTTAGCGGCGAGTTGTTTGCTAGTGCCGAATGTGGGAGATGTGTGTTCGGTAGCCATTGATGAGCAAGGGCGAGGTTGGTTGTTAGCGATTTTAGTGCAAGCTAATCCGAGTCAAGGTGTCTTGTCCCATGCGGGGCAATTTAGCATTCAGGCACAAGGTACCTTGCACTTGAGTGGACAGGAAATCATTAATGATGCCCGTGCTCAGTTGCATTTATCGGCGCCAGAGGTGAGTGTGCACAGCGATGAGATGGCGATACAGACTCAAGAGGTGGCGGTGAGTGCCAATAAAGCACAAGTTATCAGCAAAACCATGAGTGTGGTTGCCGATAAGGTGGAGCATGTTGTGGGCTTGATGATGCAAAAGTTAAGCGAGAGCTTTCGTGTGATTAAGGGCCATGATGAAAAGCAAAGTGGCAGTAGCCGTCAACTTGTTGAAAAAGAAGCGGTGTTACATGCTAAGAATGTGATTTCTAGTGCGGAAAAGCAGATGATAATGGAAGCGGAGAAGATCCATTTGGGCTAACGTGTTATTGAGGTTAGTGTTCGTGAGCGAAGTGATGAAGTCAATGAATAGTGAGTGAGTAGCATGCTTGTTCATTGGTGAGAGTATGCGAGGAGGTGGATATGTTTGGTAATACAGCGTTAGGTGGCATGAATTTAGGTTTTCCAGATGTGTGTAATACGCCGGGTCCGGTAGGGCCAATTCCGGTGCCGTACCCGAATATTTCACAAGGTAACATGTGTAATCCGGGGAC
>NZ_CANLKR010000100.1 GCF_947491715.1 uncultured Shewanella sp.
TAGGGCATTAAACGAAGCGTTAGATGAGGAACTCAATGATGTCAACACACCTTTGCAACTCATCAATGTGGATGTGCTATTAGCGAATGGCGAGCAATCTAGCGATAACCTTGTTCCCGTCAGTAGCCCTGCTGATTTAGCCTATGTGATTTACACCTCCGGTACCACAGGGCAACCTAAAGGCGTGATGATAGAGCACTGCTCTGTGATAAACACGCTAACAGAATTAGAAAAAGCATATGATTTTACCGAAGGGGATAAAACGACAGCGTTTACATCTTATGTATTTGATGTATCCGTGTCTGAATGTTTTGTAGCAATAACAAAAGGTGTTGAAGTTCATTTATTATCTAACGATCATAGGGTCAGTCCAGAACTAATCTCTGACTATTTAATCAAACATCAGATTACTCATACCTATTTACCACCTGTTGTTTTATCTCAATTGGAGCAAATCACTTACCCCAGATTAAGGGTAGTGATTTATGCGGGTGAGCCTTGTGATGCAAAAACGGCGGGGTATTGGTCACATAAGGTTAAGTTGTATAACTATTATGGTCCAACAGAAGCCGCTATTTATACCCTTGGTAAGCAAATCCTTGATGATGAAGTTGAACAAATAGGATTAGCAATACAAAATGCGCAGGCTTATGTGTTAGACCAAGCCACTAACCCCGTTCCTATGGGCGTACCTGGTGAGTTGTATATCGGTGGTGCAGGGCTGGCGCGAGGCTATTTACATCGCCCCGAGCTCACGGCCGAGCGGTTTATTGACAATCCATTTGCGACGGCTTCTGATATCGAGAAAGGCTATACTCGATTATACAAAACAGGTGATTTAGTGCGTTATTTGTCTGATGGCAATTTAGAATATTTAGGCCGTTTGGATAACCAAGTTAAAATCCGCGGCTACCGTAT
>NZ_CANLKR010000101.1 GCF_947491715.1 uncultured Shewanella sp.
ATCCCATTATCTTTCTGGAGTAGGCATCTGTTACCAAAGACAAATAATGCGTCCCTTCATCCGATTTTACATAAGTGATATCGCTAACGAGCACCTCCTCGATACGCTTAACTACTCTGCCTTTCAATAAATTGGGATATTTTCTTAGCCAGTGATGACTGTTCGTTGTTTTAGTGTAATTTTTCCTGGGTTTTACTAGCATATTTTGTTGCTTCAAATACTGAAATAACCCATCCCTACCGAGCTTAATCCCTTGTTCTATTAGTTTTGGTTTGATGAGCTGGTAGAGCTTACGTGTTCCCACTCTAGGCATGAACTGACGCCAATACATCACCATTGTCATCACAGGTTCAAGCCTATCTGCTTTTGCTGATCTACGCTGTTTCCATTGATAGATAGCTTGTCTTGATAAGTTAAACTGCCGACACGCCGTGGCTAACTTTACGGTGCCTTTGTCTTTGGCGAGCCATAGCGTTCGGCTAAGTACTTTTTTTCTAAATCGATGCCATATTCATTTTTAAGCAACTCGACCATATCGCCGTAAATCATATTTTTCATCTCTAAATTAGAGACTTGCTTTTCTAATCGTTTAATTTTTTGGGCAGGTGTTTCTTTAGATTTAGACATTGGTGATTGCTCAATAGGTTGGGACCAATCTAATCTACCATGTTTTCTTAACCATGTAAGAACGGTACTTCTTCCTTGGATGCCATAGTGCTCTTGAGCTTGTTTATAGGTCAGTTCGCCTTTTTCTACTTGGCTAACGACGGCTAATTTAAAGCCTAATAAATAATCACGTTGTGTGCGTTTAACGCCCATTGCTTTTGAGGTTTTCATAGATAAGTCTCCAAAGTGTCAACTTACCTCAGGACGGAACA
>NZ_CANLKR010000102.1 GCF_947491715.1 uncultured Shewanella sp.
TTTGAGCAAGCCTTAATTGAGGTGGTTGATTGTGCCACGGCGCAAGCAACACAAGGGGGACTGCACACGCCCAGTGATTACATTGCAACGGATTTAAGTATTGCGCGTTTAGCGCAGTTGCAGTCACGCTATGACATAGAGGCCATCTTTACTGCCAATAGCCTGCAGCAAGGGTTTATCTATCACCAATTAAGTCAGGAAAATGATGATGCCTATCGTGTCCAGCTACTATTGGATTACCACGATGAGTTGGATATTGACTGCTATAAGCAAGCGTGGCGATTGGCATCCAAGCGTTACAGTGCATTAAGGCTTGCATTTGACTGGTCAGGTGAGCCATTACAGATTATTACTCGAGGTGCGTTATTAGATGATAGCCACTTCACTGTGATGGATTTAAGTCACTTGAGTGAGGCAGAGCGTGATGACCGCATAAGGTGTATACAACAAGCAGACCGTCAGCAAGGGTTTGATTTAACTCAGCCTGGGTTGTTACGCTTCACGCTGTTTAAGCACCACGACAGCCATTACACGGTAATGGAAACCGTGCATCACAGTATCAGTGATGGCTGGAGTGGGCCGATATTGTGGCAATACGTGCATGAGACTTATCAATCCTTAATCAGCGGCGTCACTCCTCACGTCGAGATTGAGCAGGCTTATCCACAGGCGCAAACCTGGCTTGCAAGTCACACATCAGCCACACACGCCTATTGGCAAGCGCAGCGTCAACAGTGGCAGGGCTGCAATGACATTAACAACCTGTTAAGTCACCCGGTCGATTTAACGCAGCGAAAACCCATTG
>NZ_CANLKR010000103.1 GCF_947491715.1 uncultured Shewanella sp.
GGTGGTAGACACATCATCGCTGACAGCATCGCAGTTAGATAAGCAGCTAACCCAATGGCAAGGGCAATTTAGTCTTGATGAGAATCGCTTATGGCGAGTGGTGTATTTAACGGGGTATGAAGATGGCAGTGCCCGATTATGCTTTATGTTGCATCACTTGATTATCGATGCGGTTTCTTGGCGCATTATTATTGACGATATGCGCTTGCTCTTAACGGGGCAGGTACTGAGTGTAAAAACCAGCAGTTACCGTCAATGGGTTGATACGGTTAATCACTATGGTGAGCAAAATGAAGAGCAGCGTGATTATTGGCAGGCCCAGTTGGACAAGGCTGCGAAGGTGGATTATTCAGCCTGCAGCGCGTTAGCGGCACATGACACTGACAATCACACTGCACATCAAACTGACTACCATCTGGTGTGGAGTCAGGCTGTCACTGCGCAGCTACTGCATGATGCCCCTAAAGGCTATTACACCGAGATTAATGATTTACTCTTAAGCGCGTTAGCGCTGGCACTGAGTCGAACCTTCATGACCACAGAGGTGGCGATGACTCTTGAAGGCCATGGCCGTGAAGACATTGATACTCGGATTGATACCACCAGAACGGTGGGGTGGTTTACCACCATGTTCCCGCTGGCGCTGTCCCTTAAGGCGGCGGTGAGTGATGTCATTATTGCCACCAAGGAAGCGTTGCGCAGCATACCTGACAAAGGCATTGGATTTGGTGCGTTAGGGTTAGCGACAAGCGAGTTACCCCG
>NZ_CANLKR010000104.1 GCF_947491715.1 uncultured Shewanella sp.
CCTTGAATATCAAGTCCCGACTGTTATGGCTATCATCTATTTTTAATTGTAGCTAGTTAAAAGTTGATGTAAAACATCGATAGCAGCGCCTTGAATATCAAGTCCCGACTGTTATGGCTACCATCTATTTTTAATTGTAGTTAGTTGAAAGATGATGTAAAACAAGACATCTGTCTAGATGTAAAATAGGCATTGTGCGGGAGTGGTGGAATTGGTAGACACGCCAGATTTAGGTTCTGGTGCCGCAAGGTGTGAGAGTTCAAGTCTCTCTTCCCGTACCATTTATTTAAAGTTAATGTGGACTATTTTTATAGTAGCACGTTAACTAAAACGCTTTATTGGGATATCGCCAAGCGGTAAGGCACCGGGTTTTGATCTCGGCATTCCCAGGTTCGAATCCTGGTATCCCAGCCATATTTAAAGACAGACACATAAAAATTGAGTTCAGTCTTTAATTTATCGTGATGGTTTACTATATGATAATGTAAACTTAGTATCAATGCGGGAGTGGTGGAATTGGTAGACACGCCAGATTTAGGTTCTGGTGCCGCAAGGTGTGAGAGTTCAAGTCTCTCCTCCCGTACCATTGATAATATTGTTTATAAATGATTAATTACATCACTGATAAAATGAAATACAACAAAAAAGCCCATCTTATGATGGGCTTTTTTGTGCCTGTATATGTTCCGTCCTGAGGTAAGTTGACACTTTGGAGACTTATCTATGAAAACCTCAAAAGCAATGGGCGTTAAACGCACA
>NZ_CANLKR010000105.1 GCF_947491715.1 uncultured Shewanella sp.
CTCTTGCGAGTTTGCACAGTACTGTGTTTTTGATAAACAGTTGCAGCCACCTGGTATCTGCGACTGCCAGCAGCTTAAGGAGCAAGTCCCATCACCGCCGGCAGCGTACCTTCTCCCGAAGTTACGGTACCATTTTGCCTAGTTCCTTCAGCCGAGTTCTCTCAAGCGCCTTGGTATTCTCTACCCAACCACCTGTGTCGGTTTGGGGTACGATTCCTGCTAACCTGAAGCTTAGAAGATTTTCCTGGAAGCATGGCATCAACTACTTCAGTCCCTTAGGACCTCGTCATCAACTCTCAGCCTAATGTTCACCCGGATTTGCCTAAGTGAACAGCCTACAGCCTTAAACGCGGACAACCAACGCCGCGCTAGCCTAGCCTTCTCCGTCTCTCCATCGCAGTTAGCAGAAGTACGGGAATATTAACCCGTTTCCCATCGACTACGCCTTTCGGCCTCGCCTTAGGGGTCGACTCACCCTGCCCTGATTAACATTGGACAGGAACCCTTGGTCTTTCGGCGAGGGAGTTTTTCACTCCCTTTATCGTTACTCATGTCAGCATTCGCACTTCTGATACCTCCAGTGTGGGTTACCCCTTCACCTTCTACGGCTTACAGAACGCTCCTCTACCGCACTAGTGTAAACACTAGTACCCGTAGCTTCGGTGTATTGCTTAGCCCCGTTAAATCTTCCGCGCAGGCCGACTCGACTAGTGAGCTAT
>NZ_CANLKR010000106.1 GCF_947491715.1 uncultured Shewanella sp.
TTATTTACACGGATATTTCGGGTAATGTCTCTGAGTTTGATGCGAACGGTTATTTAACAAGTCAGAGTAAAGTCGGTAAGTTGAAGGATGCCGTTTGGTCTGTTACTTGGACGAATGGCCGAATAGAAAAGATTTATGATCCCGTGAGTGGACGTTTCGCTGCGTTTAATTACACGACATTGGCTGATGCAGATGGACCCTATCGTCCTGGAGAAGGCTTTGCTAGACCCGCTAATGGAAAGTTGACTCGCTTTACTAATTTTGATGGTACTAAGATCACCTTGTGGTACGACAGTAATGGCAATCTGGCGCGCATGGCCCAGGATAATGGTGCGTTAGTGGATTTTGCTTATGACAGTGCGAATAACTTAACCAGTGTCAGGACTTCTGAGGCGGCAGATGCAGATTATTTCAGCGGGTTATCCAATGACAGGCGTTATGAAATTCGCTATGAGGCGGAAACGGGGAAGGTCGCCAGTATCCAATTGCCCGCAGATACACTGGGGGCCGATAGATTAAGCCATTTATACCAATATCAGCCAAGTACTGATAACAGTGGCAGTACCACAGTCACTCGGCTTGTAGGCAGTAAAAGCGTGCCATTACAAACGGCATATTATGACCAGTACTGGCGAGTGACGCGTTCAACGGATTTAATAGAACAATTGGACTCACAGTGGGTGTGGGATGAGAGCGACTTATTAAC
>NZ_CANLKR010000107.1 GCF_947491715.1 uncultured Shewanella sp.
GTCGCGAACGGATTATCAATAAAACACTCAGCGGTTAATGCATCTTGGTTTACATACCCGCGAGCCAGCCCTGCACCGCCGATGTAAAGCTCACCAGAGCTGCCGATAGGCAGTAAGTGATGGCTTTTATCTAATATATATAACTTTTCATTAGGATATGGCTTCCCTATTATATTTTCTCGTCCTAATTGATAATTCGAATATGTACTCCAAATACAACTTTCAGTCGGACCATAAACTTGTTGAATATGACTGAAGTGTTTTACTAGCTGCACATAAAGCTCTGATGAACCTCGCTCGCCACCTACTAACACTTGAATATGAGAAACATCAAACGTTATTGGTGCCGTCGATAGCAATGCCTGCCACATAGAAGGCGTCAGCTGAATACAGTTAATTTGCTTATGATACCGCATCAGTTCATGCTCCGCTGAGTCAATGTCTGATAAAACTAATTGACCGCCAGTGGTTAAAGGGGGAGCATACTCCAATCCAAATATATCAAAGGTATACTGAGTCAAACTCAAAAATGAAAGAGGAGACTCAGAGATACTCATACTCGCAGCTTTAATAAAGTAAGCAAAGACACCATGCTCTATCATCACGCCTTTAGGTTGCCCTGTGGTACCGGAGGTGTAAATCACATAGGCTAAATCAGCAGGGCCACTGACGGGAACAAGGTTATCGCTAGATTGCTCGCCATT
>NZ_CANLKR010000108.1 GCF_947491715.1 uncultured Shewanella sp.
CCCGAGCTGCCTGAGTTGTCGATTACCTATGCCGATTACGCTTGTTGGGAGCGAGACTATTTACGAGGTGATGTGCTTGATGCGCAGTTAAGTTATTGGCGTGAAAAACTAACAGGTTGTGACACCTTACACTTACCCACCGACCATGCGCGTCCAGACAAGATTGATTATCGCGGCGCGAATTATACGATGAGCTTAGCGACTAGCCTATCAGCCCGCTTGCGCACCTTGGCGCAATCTCACAGCACGACCTTGTATACGGTGATGCTCAGTGGGTTTTATTTAATGCTGAGTAAATTGAGTAATCAGCAGGATATTATCATCGGCAGTCCTTCAGATAACCGCCAGCATGCGCAAACGCAGTCCTTAATTGGTTTCTTTGTGAATAGCTTAGCGCTGCGAACTGAGGTATCACCAACACTGAAGTGCGAGCAGTTAATTAAACAGGTGGATGCTTGTGTGCAAGGGGCAAAGGTTCACCAAGGATTACCGTTTGAAAAACTGGTGAGTGAGTTGGGGCTTGAGCGAGATATGTCGAGGCACCCACTGTTTCAGGTGATGTTTAGTTTGCAGCGTTTTGGTCAAGCATTGACATCGAGGTCATCATTATTTGATGC
>NZ_CANLKR010000109.1 GCF_947491715.1 uncultured Shewanella sp.
CTGCTGAATAATTTGACATATTTAAAAGCGAAATGAAATCGTACTATATTAGATCATATTTGAGTGCAGATTGGTATTACGAAGACATTGTTGATAGCGTTTGTCATGCTTGGAATACGTTTACCGAGAGTGCAGCAAGGATCACGAAAATGTGTTCAAGAGATTGGGCAAAGTTGATCAGTTAGTTTTCCAGATTGGTATAATGCATCCTGCATAAATGACATTCCAAACATCCTGCCGGTCACCTCCTCCGCGTTAAGCCACAAGGACGTGGGGAATGCAGACAATGTCGGGAACAATTGTCGTAGACCCACAAGGACGTAGAGATTGCCGTCTGGAAATGGCCAGCTTCGAGCAAGCTCTCCGCGTTCAGAGCCAGCATCAAGCCTTGCTTGATAAGCGCAGACTCTTCACCCTACTCCACATGGGTGAGGAGACATGCTGCGCATGTGCTATCTATTTCCCCAAGTGAGAGTGGTCATTTCCTAAAATAGAAATAACGAAAAAAGCCTACTCAATGAGTAGGCTTTTTTCGTTATTTGGCGCCTGGAAATGACCTACTCTCACATGGGGAGACCCCACACTACCATCGGCGCGATTGCGTTTCACTTCTGAG
>NZ_CANLKR010000110.1 GCF_947491715.1 uncultured Shewanella sp.
CAAAAGCGGTATGTGATAAGCATCACTGCCCCCTTCAAATTGTTCAATAAACCATAAACGCTCCTGCGCAAACGACAGCCTATAGTCCGCTAACTCCTTAATATGACTAAAATCAACTTCTGAATGGATCTTTTTCTTAGATAAAAAATGTAATAGTCCACTTTTATTATCTTTAATTTGTTTGATAATGCTTCTATCTGGAGCTTGCCCTGAATAACCTAGTTTTACGTGCCCATTGTCCACCCAAACAGAAAGATTATGATGGCGGATCTGTTTTAATAATTTAAACATGATTAAATCTCTCTAACATATTCAGATTCTTGGAATTGAGGTGATAGCGGATGAATCATCATCTTTTCATAATTTATTGCTTTTAATTCAAGCGCAAGCTCTGCAATCCTTGGATGAGAAAATAACTTCACTACAGGAATATCAATGTTCGCCACTTCTCGGGCCTTGGCATTTAACCGAATAGCACTAATCGAATCGCCGCCAATGCGGAAGAAATTATCATTAATCCCAACTTGCTCAAGCCCCAGCACGGCTTGCCAAATTTCACACAATTGACGCTCAGTATCATTACGCGGCGCCACATACTC
>NZ_CANLKR010000111.1 GCF_947491715.1 uncultured Shewanella sp.
CCGCCTTAATGGCTGATATCAATAACCCAAGGGGTAAAATAGTACTGATAACAGGCTTTATCGTAGCCCGGTTCGTTTGGGAATAACCCTTGATAATTTTGCCAAAGCACTTGTACCACTTCGGGGGAATACAGCTTTTGGTATTGTGGGTGTGTGCGATAAAAATCCATAGTATGGCTGAACATAGGCTCGCCGTTATAGATGACATTAAATTTTAATATGAAAGGTTTGCCACTGTCATATTCAATCAAATCATCTCTCGTTTGCAGGTTAACCCCATTTTTAAGCCAATCTTTTGCGATGCAGGACAAAATAATTTTATTGGTTTCTAAATCTCTGGATGAGATCAATAAATCCGGTAAACCATGGGCGCACATGCCAAAGGTCACAGTATGCTCGTCATTGGGATGACCGAAGCAAAGTCCATCTTGTTCTATGTATTCGATTGTTTGTTGATTAATGGTCGCTATGTCGACTTCTTCTCGCTCTGGTGTGTCACTGCCCCACTTTTCCATCGTCTATCCCTTTACGGCTGGTTCGCTGATTCTTAGCGTTAATAAATA
>NZ_CANLKR010000112.1 GCF_947491715.1 uncultured Shewanella sp.
TTTAACGCGCGTAGCGGAAATCTCGGGGGCTTGCCCCCGTGCTGGATAGTGTAGACTGGACTTGTTCCAGTCTGTATTATCCAATACATGGAACTTCAACGAAATTCACATCATGTTTTCAGGCTAATGTATCACTTTGTGTGGATACCCAAGTATCGACGAAAAGTATTCTCTGAACCTTACCGCGAAATGATGAAAAGAATCATTCATAAAGTCGGCTTTGATTACGATATTGATATTGTCGAATTAGAAATCCCAGAAGATCACATTCATATGGTTGTTAGAAGTGAGCCAAAGATTTCACCAAGTCATATAATGCAGGTGATAAAAAGCATCTCAGCCCGAGAATTTTTCAAATGTTATCCAGAGATTAAAAGGCGTTATTTTTGGGGCGGTAAGCTTTGGACTCAAAGTTACTTTGTTGAAACAATTGGTAATGCAACGGAAGACACTATCCGCAAGTATGTTCAAAATCAGCTGATTGAGTTAGATCGAAAAGAGAGAAATTCAGATCAGCTTGGGCTCTTCTAAACTCGGTCGCTTGCGGCCGAGTTTTTAAT
>NZ_CANLKR010000113.1 GCF_947491715.1 uncultured Shewanella sp.
GTGCCTTCGGGAACTGTGAGACAGGTGCTGCATGGCTGTCGTCAGCTCGTGTTGTGAAATGTTGGGTTAAGTCCCGCAACGAGCGCAACCCTTATCCTTATTTGCCAGCACGTAATGGTGGGAACTTTAGGGAGACTGCCGGTGATAAACCGGAGGAAGGTGGGGACGACGTCAAGTCATCATGGCCCTTACGAGTAGGGCTACACACGTGCTACAATGGCGAGTACAGAGGGTTGCGAAGCCGCGAGGTGGAGCTAATCTCATAAAGCTCGTCGTAGTCCGGATTGGAGTCTGCAACTCGACTCCATGAAGTCGGAATCGCTAGTAATCGTGGATCAGAATGCCACGGTGAATACGTTCCCGGGCCTTGTACACACCGCCCGTCACACCATGGGAGTGGGCTGCACCAGAAGTAGATAGCTTAACCTTCGGGAGGGCGTTTACCACGGTGTGGTTCATGACTGGGGTGAAGTCGTAACAAGGTAGCCCTAGGGGAACCTGGGGCTGGATCACCTCCTTACCTTAACGACTAACTTGA
>NZ_CANLKR010000114.1 GCF_947491715.1 uncultured Shewanella sp.
GATATTTGGTTTCAGGATGAAGCCCGCTTTGGTCAACAAAATACAACAACAAGGCTCTGGGCAGCAACAGGTACAAGACCTCGCAGCGTTCAACAACAGCAATTTGAGTACGCTTATCTTTTTGGTGCTGTGTGTCCAGCGACTGGAAAAACCGAAGCACTCGTCGCGCCATTTGTGAATAGAGACGTCATGACACAGCACTTAAGACAAATTTCAGAGGCGACAGAATCTGACAGATATGCACTTGTTATTACAGATGGCGCACCTTGGCATACAAATGAAACGACAGAAACATTCGATAACTTATCAATATTGAAACTCCCACCTTATTCTCCAGAATTAAATCCTATTGAACAAGTATGGCAATGGCTAAGACAACACTGTTTAGCTAACCGATGCTTCAAAGATTATGACGATATTGTTGAACAATGCTGTCGTGCATGGAACACATTTATTAAGTCTACTAGCAGGATTAAGAGCATGTGTTCAAGAAGCTGGGCAAAAGTGACCAATTTCTAATGCAGATTGGTAT
>NZ_CANLKR010000115.1 GCF_947491715.1 uncultured Shewanella sp.
GCCCTATCATCCAATAATGACTGATAACACTCAAACAGCTCATTAAAAAGAATATCCATTGACCAGCCATCGAAAGCGATATGATGAAACATCAGCAATAAATAACGCTCGCTTTCATTGTTACCCTGATGAGTATGCTGACTCTGCTGCTGTTTCTCGTTCGCCTGAGAGGGAATATCATATAAACATAAGCGTATGGGTGCTTGCTCTGTTAACATAAACGGCGTTGCTATCTCAGCTTGAACCACACCGGTTAACTCCGTCACATCTGAGAGTCGACGTCGCTGGTAACTCAAGGGTTCATCCAACTGACAGGTATGGATGCCACTCGCCTCACTCCTTTCACTGGCCTTTTCGCTATTTCTTACACTACTATCACTATTACGTGCGCCATCAATTGCCACGGATCCGGTTTGTTGATAGACACTGTTTAGCACAGGGTGGCGCATCGCTATCATGTTGATACTGGCTAATAACACCTCCACATCGGTATCAGGCTGTAAACGG
>NZ_CANLKR010000116.1 GCF_947491715.1 uncultured Shewanella sp.
TGCTGCCCGCAATGTCACTTTCTAGAGCAGAGCAATTAATCATAGAAAAGGCCAGCAGTGATACGCAACAGGCAGTCACAGAAACCTTACCAGAGAGTGCTTTTGCTATAGGTGTTCAAGATAACATAGCCGTTATCGATATCACGGGAGAATACCGTTATAGCAGATTAAAAGAGGACAGTTATCATATAGCAAGTTATCTACATCATCATGGTTTGTCTCAGAAAAATACATTAATCGGTGTATTAAGTGAGAAGGGTTACAAACAAGTCATCTCAACCTTAGGGATTATGTTATCAGGGGCGGCTTACTTACCGTTACATGTTGATTGGCCTAGAGGGCGTTGTGATGATGTGTTATCAGAAGGCTTAGTCAGTACCGTGTTAGTGTCGCAAGCCGAATATAATGGCTGCATCAAAGGGCGAGAGATTGAATCAAAATATAGATGGGTAGTCATTGAGGATGTGCTCAATGGCCAA
>NZ_CANLKR010000117.1 GCF_947491715.1 uncultured Shewanella sp.
ATTGACAATCCATTTGCGACGGCTTCTGATATCGAGAAAGGCTATACTCGATTATACAAAACAGGTGATTTAGTGCGCTGGCTGCCCGATGGTAATTTGGAATACCTAGGCCGCAACGACTTTCAGGTTAAAATTCGCGGGTATCGGATAGAGCTGGGTGAAATCGAAAGTGCCCTAGGTCAATGTGATGCAGTAAAGCAGGCTGTGGTGATTGCTCAGGAAAAAGAGAACGGCCCTTATCTGGCGGCCTATTTTGTTCCGGTTGATACTGAGGTTATCGACACTTTGGCGCTGCAGACCGATTGGATTGAGTCGTTACGTGTGAAGTTAGGTGAAATGTTGCCTGAATATATGGTGCCTGCGGTCTTTGTGGTCATTGATCATATTCCTCTTACCATTAATGGCAAGTTAGACCGCAAGGCCTTGCCAGAGCCTGAGTTTATCAGTAGCGATGTGTATGTGGCGCCGCGTAA
>NZ_CANLKR010000118.1 GCF_947491715.1 uncultured Shewanella sp.
CATTAGCAGTAATGACATCAGCGTGACCGTCAGTGATGCCGGCCTGACTGCCATTCAAATCACCCCTGCAGGTGTCACGCTTAATAAGGGCAATACTCAGCAATTAACCGCCACTGGCACCTACAGTGATGGCACCTCAGCCGATATCACCAGCTTGGTTAGCTGGCTTTCAGGCAACATGTCGACAGCAACGGTAACCACCTCTGGCCTGCTGACCGCAGAGGCTACAGGTAGCACAACAGTCTCAGCCACTCTCGATGGCATTAGCGGTAATGACAGCAGCGTAACTGTCAGTAACGCCACTCTGACAGCCATTCAAATCACCCCAGCTAGTATTACACTTAATCAGGGAAATACTCAGCAATTAACTGCTACAGGCACCTACAGTGACGGCTCCACAGCCGATATCACCAGCTCTGTTAGCTGGCTTTCAGATGATACGTCGGTGGTAACGGTGACCAC
>NZ_CANLKR010000119.1 GCF_947491715.1 uncultured Shewanella sp.
TGGTGAGGTGCAACTGGACTTTGGGGTGAGCGATGGCACGGTGGTGACCCCAGCCAATATTGATGTGACGGTGACGGCGGTTAATGACATTCCGGTTGCGGGTAGCACCAGTTATACGGTGGATGAAGACGGGGTGTTGCAATTCAGTGACGCGCAGTTATTGGCAAACAGCAGTGATGTGGAAGGGGGTGTGAGTGTTGATGGGGTCAATTACGGCGGCACCGACGGTATTTTTACCAACAATGGTGACGGCACCTATAGCTTTGCACCCAATGGGGATTTCAATGGGGATGTGAGCCTTGATGTGTGGGTGATGGACGAGGCGGGTGCGGTAGTGCCAACGAGCGCTGAGATTGATGTGATTGCGGTGAATGATGCACCGGTGGTGGAAGGCAACTTGGCTTACAATGTGGATGAAGACGGCAGCATCACCTTTAGCCAAGAACAATTACTGGC
>NZ_CANLKR010000120.1 GCF_947491715.1 uncultured Shewanella sp.
ACCGCTAAATACACAATTAAATCACAGTAATCGGCATGCATCTGCTTGATAATAATAGGGTCAAACAATTGCTCTACATAATCCCACTCGGCAATAAACCCCGTTTGGTTTTGATACGCTTTATTATCTAAATACACTTGAGAGGTTTGGGAAATAGAATAGCCCCTTTCAATGGAACCACCGAGTGTAAAATCAACATTGGAATTGCCCAGCATACTGGTTAATACCACGGGAGACAGTGATCTATCATAGGCAATATCTAACGTTTTACGAATGAGGCGTTGGAAATCAATGCCATCAAATACGTTATGTTCGATATCTTGCCATAGGCTTGAATGTGTGTGCTGAATGCCTTCAATGACACTCATGTCAGCCTGTCTTGTCGCGTTAAATAATTCTAACACGGTAAAATCACCCAGAATATGATTCACCTGCTCATGCAATGGAAGAC
>NZ_CANLKR010000121.1 GCF_947491715.1 uncultured Shewanella sp.
TCAAATGTATCAACAAGCGTTAGTGGCTTTGCTCGATGAGCCGAGAAGTGAAATAGGGAAGATTGATTTACTCTCAGTTGCAGAGCGTCATACCTTATTGCAGGAATGGAATGACACAGACGCACCTTATCCACAAGATAAAACACTGCAGCAATTGTTTGAAGCGCAAGTGGAAAAAACACCGGATAATATCGCCCTCGTTTTTAGCAATAATCAATTTGACGATGAGCAGCTGACATATGCTGAGCTCAATGCGCGTGCTAATCAGTTGGCGCATCACATCCGCATCCAATATCAAGCTCAGCACAATCAGCCATTAGCGCCTGACACCTTGATTGCACTGTATTTGGACCGCAGCTTAGAGATGGTCATTTCTATTCTGGCGGTATTGAAAGCAGGCGGCGCTTATGTGCCGATTTCCCCTGAGTACCCTCAA
>NZ_CANLKR010000122.1 GCF_947491715.1 uncultured Shewanella sp.
ACTCTCACATGGGGAGACCCCACACTACCATCGGCGCGATTGCGTTTCACTTCTGAGTTCGGAATGGGATCAGGTGGGACCACAATGCTATGGTTTCCAGACAAATTCTTTACTTACTGAATAAGTGGTGCTGATACCCAGAATCGAACTGGGGACCTCATCCTTACCAAGGATGCGCTCTACCGACTGAGCCATATCAGCAAAATCGTATATCTTATCTATGAGTCTTATGTGAATTGTCACTGCATCTAGATAAACTATTTTCACTATTATTTCTAATTAGATAAAAGGTGAAAACGTATTTTTATCTTACTTTTTTATAAAAAAGTAAGCATAAAATTGGCGCCTGGAAATGACCTACTCTCACATGGGGAGACCCCACACTACCATCGGCGCGATTGCGTTTCACTTCTGAG
>NZ_CANLKR010000123.1 GCF_947491715.1 uncultured Shewanella sp.
AGTGACGGCTCCACAGCCGATATCACCAGCTCTGTTAGCTGGCTTTCAGATGATACGTCGGTGGTAACGGTGACCACTGCTGGCCTGCTGACTGCAGTGACTACGGGTAGTACAACAGTGACTGCCATCCTAGATAACATTAGCAGTAATGACAGCAGCGTGACTGTCAGTGACGCCACACTGACAACCATTCAAATCACCCCTGCAAGTATTGCTCTCAATAAGGGCAATACTCAGCAATTAACCGCCACTGGCACCTACAGTGATGGCACCTCAGCTGATATCACCAGCTTGGTTAGCTGGCTTTCAGACAACATGTCGACAGCAACGATAACCACCTCTGGCCTGCTGACCGCAGAGGCTACAGGTAGCACAACAGTCTCAGCCACTCTCGATGGCATTAGCGGT
>NZ_CANLKR010000124.1 GCF_947491715.1 uncultured Shewanella sp.
CCTGCTACAACACTGGCTCCTGCCATCGCCGTGCCACCAACCACGCCTGATAACACAGCCCCTGTTCCTCTAAGGGCCACATCGCCACCAAAGGCCACTAATTCTGTCCCAGCTAATCCCAATCCTGCTACAACACTGGCTCCTGCCATCGCCGTGCCACCAACCACGCCTGATAACACAGCCCCTGTTCCTCTAAGGGCCACATCACCACCAAAGGCCGCCAATTCTGTCCCCGCTAATCCCAACCCTGCTACAACACTGGCTCCTGCCATCGCCGTGCCACCAACCACGCCTGATAACACAGCCCCTGTTCCTCTAAGGGCCACATCGCCACCAAAGGCCACTAATTCTGTCCCAGCTAATCCCAATCCTGCTACAACACTGGCTCCTGCCATCGCCGT
>NZ_CANLKR010000125.1 GCF_947491715.1 uncultured Shewanella sp.
ACATCCAACGTGATGTCACCGTTAAAGTTCGCATTGGGCGAGAACGTCACCGAGCCATCTTCATTATGCACTAACACCCCATCGGCGCCCGCGTAGCCGACACTCTCCACACTCACCGTACCGTCCACATCATGGCTGTTGGCCAGTAATTGCTCAGAGCTAATCGTCACTTGACCGTCTTCGTTCACTTGGTAACTGGTGCTGCCCGCCACGGGCACATCATTGATATCCGTCACCGTCACATCAATATTGGCTGGGGTCACCACCGTGCCATCGCTCACCCCAAAGTCCAGTTGCACCTCACCATTAAAGTTGTCATTCGGCGCAAACGTATACGTCCCGTCACCATTGTCAGTAAACACGCCCGCCGTGCCGGT
>NZ_CANLKR010000126.1 GCF_947491715.1 uncultured Shewanella sp.
TTGTTCTATCGGGTAGATAAAACAACTGTATCGCAACTAATGGTTTCTACTTTCGCCAAAATTAGAATTTTTACTTAATCATTAACAAATAAATGTTAACTCATAAGCCAAGACACTTAATGTTTAAGTGTTTAGAACTCAATTTTTTTATTTCGCGTTAATGCTATAAACAACAACTTACAAGTAAGTCACTGTCCCTTTCACATTAACACTATCAGCTTTCCAAATTGTTAAAGAGCAGGCTAAAAAAAGCCAAAGATAAATTGTTCTATTTATCTTTGGCGTCTCTTTCCTTGAGCAAGTAAATGGTGGAGCTATGCGGGATCGAACCGCAGACCTCCTGCGTGCAAGGCAGGCGCTCTCCCAGCTGAGCTAT
>NZ_CANLKR010000127.1 GCF_947491715.1 uncultured Shewanella sp.
CTGTCTTGTCGCGTTAAATAATTCTAACACGGTAAAATCACCCAGAATATGATTCACCTGCTCATGCAATGGAAGACGGTTGAATAGCGTTAAATTGACACAATATTTATTCTGTCCGCTCCATTTAAATAAGATTTGGCTATATGCATATAAAATAACACTGGTTGGGCTCACACCATATTGACTGGCTTTTTTCTCTAATTGTGACCATATTGATGTTGGGATCGTTTGAGTTAAACGGGCAAATCTGGGGGTCGAAATACTGCTTGGATTTAACACCATAGGCAATTGAGCATCAAAGTTATAGTCAGGTAACTTATCTTGCCAATAAGCTTCAGCTTCCTGATAAAGTGGGCCTTGTCTGACATCATC
>NZ_CANLKR010000128.1 GCF_947491715.1 uncultured Shewanella sp.
CCCGTTGCTCACGCAACGGGCTTTTTCGTTTATGGCGGAAATGACACTTTCACATGGGGGAGTAGAAAGTTCATGCGAAGCATGTTTCCTATCCCATGTGGAGTAGGGCGAATATCGCGATAGCGATGTGCTTATGAGCGCGAAGCTTTAGCGTAGCTGGCCATGACAGACGCCAAATAAAACACAGAGGCCACCCAAACGGGTGGCCTTTTTGTTTTGTCTGCTTTTTGAAAATGACCACTCTCACTTGGGGAAATAGATAGCACATGCGCAGCATGTCTCCTCATCCATGTGTAGGCCGATAAATGCTCCCTTCAATATCGGCACTTCTGCCAAAATATATCCTATAAAAAAGCCAGTTCAGCATCCATG
>NZ_CANLKR010000129.1 GCF_947491715.1 uncultured Shewanella sp.
AAGGAAGCGTTGCGCAGCATACCTGACAAAGGCATTGGATTTGGTGCGTTAGGGTTAGCGACAAGCGAGTTACCCCGGGTGAGCTTTAACTACTTAGGGCAAATGGACAACAGTGGTCAGTCAGCAGGTCTTGACTGGCAATTGACATCGGAGTCGACGGGCTTGAGTGTCTCGCGGCAAAACAAGGATGTCAATCTCCTCAATATTAATGGCGCTATCATGGATGGACAGCTTACGTTTAATATTGCCTCTCAACTCGACGCTGCGCTGTCTCACACCTTTGTTAACGCTTTTGAGCAAGCCTTAATTGAGGTGGTTGATTGTGCCACGGCGCAAGCAACACAAGGGGGACTGCACACGCCCAGTGA
>NZ_CANLKR010000130.1 GCF_947491715.1 uncultured Shewanella sp.
AAGGAAGCGTTGCGCAGCATACCTGACAAAGGCATTGGATTTGGTGCGTTAGGGTTAGCGACAAGCGAGTTACCCCGAGTGAGCTTTAACTACTTAGGGCAAATGGACAACAGTGGTCAGTCAGGAGGTCTTGACTGGCAATTGACATCGGAGCCGACGGGCTTGAGTGTCTCGGGGCAAAACAAGGATGTCAATCTTCTTAATATCAATGGCGCTATCATGGATGGACAGCTTACGTTTAATGTTGCCTCTCAACTCGACGCTGCGCTGTCTCACACTTTTGTTAATGCCTTTGAGCAAGCCTTAATTGAGGTGGTTGATTGTGCCACGGCGCAAGCAACACAAGGGGGACTGCACACGCCCAGTGA
>NZ_CANLKR010000131.1 GCF_947491715.1 uncultured Shewanella sp.
GTTAATAAGTCGCTCTCATCCCACACCCACTGTGAGTCCAATTGTTCTATTAAATCCGTTGAACGCGTCACTCGCCAATACTGGTCATAATATGCCGTTTGTAATGGCACGCTTTTACTGCCTACAAACCGAGTGACTGTGGTACTGCCACTGTTATCAGTACTTGGCTGATATTGATATAAATGGCTTAATCTATCGGCCCCCAGTGTATCTGCGGGCATCTGTATGCTTATGACCTTACCTAAATTTTCACTCTCAGTTCCATATCGGATCTCATAACGCCTGTCATTGGATAACCCGCTGAAATAATCTGCATCTGCCGCCTCAGAAGTCCTGACACTGGTTAAGTT
>NZ_CANLKR010000132.1 GCF_947491715.1 uncultured Shewanella sp.
TGACGCAGCTTAATGGCATAGAAGAGGCCATTACGCAGGTGCATGATAATCACTTAGTGGCTTATTTGGTTTCGCCCTCATTTAACGCAGAAAGTCAAGCGATAGCGATGAGTCTTAATAGCTATATTACCAATGCGTTAAAAGAGAGTTTACCGCTTTATATGCATCCATCGGTTTATATTCCCATCAGTGAAATCCCACTCACCGCCAATGGCAAGTTAGATCGCAAGGCCTTGCCTGAGCCTGAGTTGGTAAGTAGTGACGAGTATGTGGCGCCGCGTAATGATACTGAGCGTCAACTGTGTGAGGTTTGGCAAGCCGTGCTGGGGCTTGAGCAAGTTG
>NZ_CANLKR010000133.1 GCF_947491715.1 uncultured Shewanella sp.
CAAGTCGTGTTGTCATTCCACCTCACCATCAAGGGTAAAGTATTAATGTACAGCCCCACACTGGACGCTATCCCATCGACGGGCATATCCCGCCCTGAGACAGTCGTGCCAACAATGGTTTGCTCATCACCCGTATACACTTGCAATAACTTGTGCCAAGCAAACTGCATGGCCACATTCAAAGTGACTGCCTGCTCGCGACACATGGCTTTCAACTGAGCCAAGTCATCACCTGTTACACACACATTTTGTGTTTGCGCTGAGACAATGGGTTTTCGCTGCGTTAAATCGACCGGGTGACTTAACAGGTTGTTAATGTCATTGCAGCCCTGCCACTGTTGA
>NZ_CANLKR010000134.1 GCF_947491715.1 uncultured Shewanella sp.
GGCAGAATTACCTTCAAATATTGAAATGATCAGTACCGGTATCACTCCCAGTGATTTGTTTGTGCCTCAAGCGATGGAAAGCAGTGTCTCATGGCCTGACACGCTAGGGCTTCCCGCATTAACGGCTGCGTCAACATCCCCTGTTTCTCCATTGTCATTGAGCTCAGCAATTAATACCAAAGACGGTGGAGTGGTGACGTCACTGCAGCCAAAACTCACCGCACCAGCAGAGTTTACTGGGCCTTCATTGTTTTTTGTGGTAGCGAACTCCCCGACGCAAACCGGTGAAGAAAGTAGCATGGCTGAATCCGGTACGATTAATGATAGCCGCAGTTGGCAAGT
>NZ_CANLKR010000135.1 GCF_947491715.1 uncultured Shewanella sp.
ATGACTTTGACTTGCGAGGGGGCCAAGGTCACTCCGGGACAATTCGGCGACATCCCATTTTGTCCTGTCATGCTCGTCAACCGCATCGCCGGTAGCCCCTCTACCATCACACCCATACTCCCCATCTTAAACGTCGTCGGCCCCATCATCATTCCTGACGCCACACCGCCTACCGCCCCCGCATTATCACCACTGCTTAAAGTGATTATTGACCCTTGGTTTATCGATGGACCCCCATCCACTAAAACACTCAATGCCGCGGTCCCCGGATTACACATGTTACCTTGTGAAATATTCGGGTACGGCACCGGAATTGGCCCTACCGGACCCGGCGTATT
>NZ_CANLKR010000136.1 GCF_947491715.1 uncultured Shewanella sp.
TTCTTCGATAACTGGCTCATCAATAAAACCTTAGCCGTTCCTCAGCACTTCAATCAATCATTTATGATGCACATCCCAGCGTCAACTGCAACTGAGCTGGATACTGATAGGCTAAATCGAGCATTGAGCAGGCTAACACAGCAACATGATATCTTGCGTACCTGTTTCTTTGACAATGAAGCCTCTGGCAATGAAGTAGCTGGCAATGAAGCGGGGAATCATCAACAGTACACCGAGCAGTCCACTATGGCATCGTTGAAGGTGGTAGACACATCATCGCTGACAGCATCGCAGTTAGATAAGCAGCTAACCCAATGGCAAGGGCAATTTAGTCTTG
>NZ_CANLKR010000137.1 GCF_947491715.1 uncultured Shewanella sp.
AGTACCGTCACTGATTTTGCCACTTGGAGCAGCAGCGATACCAGTATTGCCACAGTAGAGTCAGGCATAGCCACAGGCGTGAGTTCAGGAAACGTCACGATTACTGCCAGCTTGAATGGAGCCAGTACCACTGCGACACTCTATGTCTCTGATCCTGCCCCAACATCATTAGTCATCACGCCCGTTAATCAAGCGACTCAGCAAGGTACACAACTGCAATATACCGCTACCTTATATTATGATGACAACACCAGTTTAGATGTCACCGATGCGACTGAAACCGTATGGAGCAGCAGTGATACGAGTTGTACTACCATACAAAGCTCTGG
>NZ_CANLKR010000138.1 GCF_947491715.1 uncultured Shewanella sp.
TCGGAATGGGATCAGGTGGAGCCACAATGCTATGGTTTCCAGACATAAAATTGTATGGAACAATTTTAAACGCACTTTAGTGCGGCCCCTTGTGGGTCAAATACAGGGATGTATTTGATAAAATTTATTCCTAGATTCGAAAAGCTGCTTTCGACGCTAAGGTCAAAAGATAAAATATTGAGTTTGAAGTACATGGATGTACTTTATATCATAAATGCAGGAGCATTTTATGACCACTTACATTAAGTGTTCTTTCTAATTTTGCTAAGTTTACCATTGGTAAAACCCATTAGGGTTGTATGGTTAAGCCTCACG
>NZ_CANLKR010000139.1 GCF_947491715.1 uncultured Shewanella sp.
CCTTGGTTTGCATGTCCGGGGTTTCCGGCTGCATCGACGGTATCTATTCTAGCATCAAGATGATAAGGCTCTGCATCAACGAACGCCGAGCCGGGAACGGGGATGTCATACCAATAGCCCGGTCCTTCTTCAGCGGGGAAAATTGTTCCAGTGTACAAGGTACCATCTAAGGTAATGGTAACCGTATCGCCATTATTGACTTCGCCACCGACATGACCGGTGACGTGAAGCTCACGCCCTTCTTCAGCGGCATTAACAATATTGTCAGCGGTAATGTGATTGACGGTAATTGTGGGCTCAGGGGCCGT
>NZ_CANLKR010000140.1 GCF_947491715.1 uncultured Shewanella sp.
TTTTCACTCCCTTTATCGTTACTCATGTCAGCATTCGCACTTCTGATACCTCCAGTGTGGGTTACCCCTTCACCTTCAACGGCTTACAGAACGCTCCTCTACCGCACTAGTGCATCCCACATATAACCCCATATTGCTTCGCTCATCATCACTCGACGTGTTGATGGCTTGACCTTCTACTCGCTAAAGCTCGCAGAAGTTAGCTGATGAAATTACATCTGGTGATGCACTAGTACCCGTAGCTTCGGTGTATTGCTTAGCCCCGTTAAATCTTCCGCGCAGGCCGACTCGACTAGTGAGCTAT
>NZ_CANLKR010000141.1 GCF_947491715.1 uncultured Shewanella sp.
AACGGAGAGGTGGCCGAGTGGCCGAAGGCGCTCCCCTGCTAAGGGAGTATGGGCTTTAACTCCCATCGAGGGTTCGAATCCCTCCCTCTCCGCCATTTCTTACAATAGATACGATGCGCGTGTAGCTCAGCTGGATAGAGTACCTGGCTACGAACCAGGCGGTCGGAGGTTCGAATCCTCCCACGCGCACCATCTATTAAAATTCATTGAAATCAATGCGCGTGTAGCTCAGCTGGATAGAGTACCTGGCTACGAACCAGGCGGTCGGAGGTTCGAATCCTCCCACGCGCACCA
>NZ_CANLKR010000142.1 GCF_947491715.1 uncultured Shewanella sp.
CTATTGGATATAAAGAAACTATTGGATATAAAGAAACTATTGGATATAAAGAAACTATTGGATATAAAGAAACTATTAGATATAAAGAAACTATTGGATATAAAGAAACTATTGGATATAAAGAAACTATTGGATATAAAGAAACTATTGGATATAAAGAAACTATTGAATATAAAGAGAAAATAGGAGAATAATGATATTGAATAAAATAAAATTGGTTGCGGGAGCTGGATTTGAACCAACGACCTTCGGGTTATGAGCCCGACGAGCTACCAAACTGCTCCATCCCGCG
>NZ_CANLKR010000143.1 GCF_947491715.1 uncultured Shewanella sp.
GAGGCCATTACGCAGGTGCATGATAATCACTTAGTGGCTTATTTGGTTTCGCCCTCATTTAACGCAGAAAGTCAAGCTAGCTATATTACCAATGCGTTAAAAGAGAGTTTACCGCTTTATATGCATCCATCGGTTTATATTCCCATTAGTGAAATCCCACTCACTTCCAATGGCAAGTTAGATCGCAAGGCCTTGCCTGAGCCTGAGTTGGTAAATAGTGACGAGTATGTGGCGCCGCGTAATGATACTGAGCGTCAATTGTGTGAAATTTGGCAAGCCGTGCTGGGGCTTG
>NZ_CANLKR010000144.1 GCF_947491715.1 uncultured Shewanella sp.
ACATATAAAGAGGCCAGCCCTTTGGGAGTCTGTAAAATCACCTACATCGAAGTTGTATCACCTTAAAAGGCAATAAGTATTCTTGCAATAATACGCTTTGAATTAGGCACTTTTACAGGCTCTGAAAACATGCATCTTCAAGTATCACGGGTATAAAAAGCCGCCTTTTGATAGGCGGCTTTATGAGTTTATTCAATGTTCCGTCCTGAGGTAAGTTGACACTTTGGAGACTTATCTATGAAAACCTCAAAAGCAATGGGCGTTAAACGCAC
>NZ_CANLKR010000145.1 GCF_947491715.1 uncultured Shewanella sp.
GTCTGTAGCTCAGCTGGTTAGAGCGCACCCCTGATAAGGGTGAGGTCGGTGGTTCAAGTCCACTCTGACCCACCAAATCTTACCTACTCTTTGTTAGTTAAATACTCGCTTAAGAAAGCTAAGCGTCGCATTAAACTGCCTCGATTAGATAGCGATTTGGTAATGACTTAGTAATAAGTGAAATATATTTTTATTTGACTGCATGTAAATGGGGCTATAGCTCAGCTGGGAGAGCGCCTGCCTTGCACGCAGGAGGTCTGCGGTTCGATC
>NZ_CANLKR010000146.1 GCF_947491715.1 uncultured Shewanella sp.
CACCCTTATCAGGGGTGCGCTCTAACCAGCTGAGCTACAGACCCATTTATACTTGTTTCTTTGTTCCAACTCATCGTTACTTTCGTCGCTCAATCAGTCATGTAGTGAACTACACTCCCTCTTCGCTACTCAAGCGCCTTGACTTGAAACAAATTAACATCGTCTAACATTTATTAGACTCGTATATCTTGCTTTTTCTTCTCGACAAGCATATCTGTGTGAACACTCAAACACAGGGATGTGTTGTGTGTAATAAATGCATGG
>NZ_CANLKR010000147.1 GCF_947491715.1 uncultured Shewanella sp.
GGCTGATTGTGCTGAGCTTGATATTGCGCGCGTATATGATGCGCTAACTGGTTGGCTCTTTCATTCAATGCTTGATAAGTCAGCGACACCTCTTCAAACACGAGGGCAATATTATCCGGTGTTTTTTCAACTTGCGCTTCAAACAATTGCTGCAGTGTTTTGTCAGCAGGATAATCTTTATCAGTATCATTCCACTCGTGCAATAAGGTGTGGCGCTCTTCATCTGAGAGTAAATCAATCTTCCCTATTTCACTTCTCGGCTC
>NZ_CANLKR010000148.1 GCF_947491715.1 uncultured Shewanella sp.
TGACACCTGCAGGGGTGATTTGAATGGCAGTCAGGCCGGCATCACTGACGGTCACGCTGATGTCATTACTGCTAATGTTATCTAGGATGGCAGTCACTGTTGCACTACCCGTAGTCACTGCAGTCAGCAGGCCAGCAGTGGTCACCGTTATCACCGACGTATCATCTGAAAGCCAGCTAACAGATCTGGTGATATCGGCTGTGGAGCCGTCACTGTAGGTGCCTGTAGCAGTTAATTGCTGAGTATTTCCCTGATTAAGTGT
>NZ_CANLKR010000149.1 GCF_947491715.1 uncultured Shewanella sp.
ACGTTAGATAAGCATGGTAAAGCAGAAGTACAACCCAACACTAACCACGCCGCTTTCATCTTATTTGGCGATGAAGCCTTAGCGGCTGAGGCACAAAATACGCTTGATAATGCTTATACCAAGCTCGACAACGCCATTAACAACAAAGCTAAACAAAGCGCTCAGCATGCTTTCGATAAGCTCAATCAGCAACAAAGTCAGCAGCAAAAGGTACCAGTCACTCAAGCGTTTGCGGATGCGGTTAATCACAAACTGGA
>NZ_CANLKR010000150.1 GCF_947491715.1 uncultured Shewanella sp.
CGTGAGTTAATTGCCAGTTTACCGGCGCGCATGTTGGCCGCCCTGCCGCCCGACAAAGTAGTGGAAATGAGTGCGTACCATGTCACGCAATTGGGTATGGATACTGCCGTAGTCAGTGGCGGTACCGCAGTTGGCACCCTTGCAGGTGGCGTCGGTGGTCCCATTGCCTGCGCCTCACTCTTGCTTGCCGCCAATGGCCGCAAGGCAGGTAAAGTGCTAGAAGAAACCGTTGAAGTGCTTGGCGAGATGAAAGA
>NZ_CANLKR010000151.1 GCF_947491715.1 uncultured Shewanella sp.
TCCCTTCAATATCGGCACTTCTGCCAAAATATATCCTATAAAAAAGCCAGTTCAGCATCCATGCTTCTCGTTCGTAGACTCATGACGTTGTCATACTCACCTTGGCAGTCGTAGGGCGAATATCGCGATAGCGATGTGCTTATGGCTGAAAATTGTTCCTGACATTTTCTGCATTCATACCAATCTGCATTAGAAATTGGTCACTTTTGCCCAGCTTCTTGAACACATGCTCTTAATCCTGCTAGTAGACTTA
>NZ_CANLKR010000152.1 GCF_947491715.1 uncultured Shewanella sp.
GAACGGACGAGACTCGAACTCGCGACCCCCGGCGTGACAGGCCGGTATTCTAACCAACTGAACTACCGCTCCTTTAGTAAATTGCCTAAGCATTTCACTAAATTCTTTAGAGTCTCTGATATGTCAACATCAGTAGACTTTGTTTGCACTTTATAGAAAGTGTAAACATGTTTGGCGTCTGGAAATGACCTACTCTCACATGGGGAGACCCCACACTACCATCGGCGCGATTGCGTTTCACTTCT
>NZ_CANLKR010000153.1 GCF_947491715.1 uncultured Shewanella sp.
AGAAGTGAAACGCAATCGCGCCGATGGTAGTGTGGGGTCTCCCCATGTGAGAGTAGGTCATTTCCAGACGCCAAACAGATGCTAGAAATAGCACGTCTCCTAACCATGACAAGTTAGCGACGATAAAAGAATTTAGTGAAATGCTTAGGCAATTTGCTAAAGGAGCGGTAGTTCAGTTGGTTAGAATACCGGCCTGTCACGCCGGGGGTCGCGAGTTCGAGTCTCGTCCGTTC
>NZ_CANLKR010000154.1 GCF_947491715.1 uncultured Shewanella sp.
CTCAGCTGGGAGAGCGCCTGCCTTGCACGCAGGAGGTCTGCGGTTCGATCCCGCATAGCTCCACCATTTACTTTGGTCTTGGAAATAATAGTTGTTAGTTGAATAGCTTAGTAAGCGGTTCGATTACTCTCGATTAGCTCCATGATTTATCATGCAAAGGAAAGAGACGCCAAAGATAAATAGAACAATTTATCTTTGGCTTTTTTTAGCCTGCTCTTTAACAATTTGGAAAG
>NZ_CANLKR010000155.1 GCF_947491715.1 uncultured Shewanella sp.
TTTGATGCTGTGGGGGTTGAGAGTGGCGTTGAGATATTCAGCCCAGCCAAGTATGACTTAAGCTTATTTGTCAATGATGCTGCTGATGAGCTGATGTTGCAATGGAATTATGCGCTCAGTTTGTTTACCGAAGACACGATTGCTCGTTTTGCTCAAATGTATCAACAAGCGTTAGTGGCTTTGCTCGATGAGCCGAGAAGTGAAATAGGGAAGATTGATTTACTCTCAG
>NZ_CANLKR010000156.1 GCF_947491715.1 uncultured Shewanella sp.
GAGAAGGATTCGAACCTTCGAAGGCTGAGCCGTCAGATTTACAGTCTGATCCCTTTGGCCACTCGGGAACCCCTCCAGATTTTATTTTTTACAGTACAATCATTTGTATTGATTGTTCAAACATTATCAAAAAATAATGAAGTAAATTATAAAATGGTGGAGGGAGAAGGATTCGAACCTTCGAAGGCTGAGCCGTCAGATTTACAGTCTGATCCCTTTGGCCACTC
>NZ_CANLKR010000157.1 GCF_947491715.1 uncultured Shewanella sp.
TTGATGGCGCACGTAATAGTGATAGTAGTGTAAGAAATAGCGAAAAGGCCAGTGAAAGGAGTGAGGCGAGTGGCATCTATGCTCGTCAGTTGGATGAACCCTTGAGTTACCAGCGACATCGACTCTCAGATGTGACGGAGTTAACCGATGTGGTTCAAGCTGAGATAGCAACGCCGTTTATGTTAACAGAGCAAGCACCCATACGCTTATGTTTATATGATATTC
>NZ_CANLKR010000158.1 GCF_947491715.1 uncultured Shewanella sp.
CCCGTTGCTCACGCAACGGGCTTTTTCGTTTATGGCGGAAATGACACTTTCACATGGGGGAGTAGAAAGTTCATGCGGAGCATGTTTCCTATCCCATGTGGAGGCCGATAAATGCATCGGCACTTCTGCCAAAATATATCCTATAATACCAATCTGCATTAGAAATTGGTCACTTTTGCCCAGCTTCTTGAACACATGCTCTTAATCCTGCTAGTAGACTTA
>NZ_CANLKR010000159.1 GCF_947491715.1 uncultured Shewanella sp.
AGAGGCCTAGGACACCGCCCTTTCACGGCGGTAACAGGGGTTCGAATCCCCTTGGGGATACCATTTTATTGTTAACTCATTTAAACATTAGCTCTATATGCAAAAAGCAATCCTAAGTTCACTTATCGATTGTCATAAAGATCAAGTCCGGGTCCCCATCGTCTAGAGGCCTAGGACACCGCCCTTTCACGGCGGTAACAGGGGTTCGAATCCCCTTGGG
>NZ_CANLKR010000160.1 GCF_947491715.1 uncultured Shewanella sp.
CTATAAGGACTGCTGCCCCCATTTAACTGTGGATCAAGTGTGGTAAAACTGTGTAATGTCGGCAAGTACACCCGCGCGCCCATTAAGGCCATATCAAACACCATCCCTTCAGTTTCAACACCGCTGCCACTGTCAAATCCAAAATTAGGCGCCCCTTCCATATTGGTATTACTGCCACCTAAACGCTCACCGTAAGGACTGAATAAGCTCATATCACTCA
>NZ_CANLKR010000161.1 GCF_947491715.1 uncultured Shewanella sp.
GCAGGAGCAATTAATGACCTTGCCTAAACGCGTTTTAATTCCAGCTGAATCCTGCATCTTCAAGTGGTTTGGGTATAAACCGCTGATTATCAGTCAAAAGCCCATTTTATCGAATGGGCTTTTTTATGCCTTTTTTTCATTATCTGTTCCGTCCTGAGGTAAGTTGACACTTTGGAGACTTATCTATGAAAACCTCAAAAGCAATGGGCGTTAAACGC
>NZ_CANLKR010000162.1 GCF_947491715.1 uncultured Shewanella sp.
TCTGGTGTGTCACTGCCCCACTTTTCCATCGTCTATCCCTTTACGGCTGGTTCGCTGATTCTTAGCGTTAATAAATAGTGTGCGCGCTAATCTATCGCATTATTGACTCGCTTTCTAGCCTCTTTCTAGCCATAGCTAGTGAAAGTGCGCCCACAATAGGACAAATAAATCCCTTTTAATATTAACCCATTGTGGTAAATTACCGCTCTTAGGGA
>NZ_CANLKR010000163.1 GCF_947491715.1 uncultured Shewanella sp.
GCCAGAGCTTAATCCCGATGATTTAAGCGAGTGTCGCACGCTAGGTGAAATTGTCACTTATCTAAATAGCCAAAGTGATAATAGCCAAAGCATTCCAATGACAGGTATTGAAACTACAAGCATTCAAACGACAGACATTCAAACTTGCATGCTGAGTGTAGTGAGCGAAAAAACCGGTTACCCCGTAGAGATGCTCACCCTTGAAATGGACA
>NZ_CANLKR010000164.1 GCF_947491715.1 uncultured Shewanella sp.
TTCCCCTGTAGTTCAGTTGGTAGAACGGCGGACTGTTAATCCGTATGTCACTGGTTCGAGTCCAGTCTGGGGAGCCATAATCATGGTTAATAAATTGAATATAATCATCTTCTCAAAGTAAAAGATAAAATTGCAATTCCCCTGTAGTTCAGTTGGTAGAACGGCGGACTGTTAATCCGTATGTCACTGGTTCGAGTCCAGTCTGGGGAGCC
>NZ_CANLKR010000165.1 GCF_947491715.1 uncultured Shewanella sp.
GATTCGAACCCCTGTTACCGCCGTGAAAGGGCGGTGTCCTAGGCCTCTAGACGATGGGGACCCGGACTTTATTTTTATCACAATCTATAGGTGGCCTTAGGATTGCTTTTTACATATAGAGCTAATGTTTAATCAGTAAACAATAAAATGGTATCCCCAAGGGGATTCGAACCCCTGTTACCGCCGTGAAAGGGCGGTGTCCTAGGCCTCT
>NZ_CANLKR010000166.1 GCF_947491715.1 uncultured Shewanella sp.
TGAACTGGCTTTTTTATAGGATATATTTTGGCAGAAGTGCCGATATTGAAGGGAGCATTTATCGGCCTCCACATGGGGTAGGTGACATGCTCCGCATGAACTTTCTACTCCCCCATGTGAGAGTGTCATTTCATTTATTTGGCGTCTGGAAATGACCTACTCTCACATGGGGAGACCCCACACTACCATCGGCGCGATTGCGTTTCACTT
>NZ_CANLKR010000167.1 GCF_947491715.1 uncultured Shewanella sp.
TTAATGCAACTGCTTATTGATTACGCAGATGATAACGGCCACTGCTTAGACTCACTGAAACGAGTGCTAATGAGTGGGGATTGGATCCCGACCACTCTCCCGACGCAAATCAACGCGTTAAATCCACATATCACCGTGATGAGTTTAGGCGGCGCAACAGAAGGGTCAATTTGGTCCATATGGCATGAAATAGAGGAGGTGAAACCAGA
>NZ_CANLKR010000168.1 GCF_947491715.1 uncultured Shewanella sp.
AGAGAAAGCTTGTCACATAAGATATATCAAGTGGACCAGTGGCCATTGTTTGATTTCGAGATCAGTGACTTTGAAGGCAAAACCATTCTCCATATGAGTATGGATGCATTGGTCATGGATGGTTCAAGCAGGGTGATATTTTTTAATGAATTATCAGAATTGTATAGCAGTGACAATATTGAAGCAGTGTCTTTACCTCCGCTAGCGA
>NZ_CANLKR010000169.1 GCF_947491715.1 uncultured Shewanella sp.
GGAAAAGGCTGGTCAGCGGTTGGTAGTGGGATCACGCAATTAAAAAATGTGGGCAGTGATTTTACTCAAATAAAAACAGCTTTCCATGGTGATAAAGACAGTGATGGTGCTTGGCAAACATTAGGCTCAAGCCTAGGAAAAGGCTGGTCAGCGGTTGGTAGTGGGATCACGCAATTAAAAAATGTGGGCAGTGATTTTACTCAAATA
>NZ_CANLKR010000170.1 GCF_947491715.1 uncultured Shewanella sp.
ATTAGCGCAGCCCGGTAGCGCATCTGGTTTGGGACCAGAGGGTCAGAGGTTCGAATCCTCTATCACCGACCACTTTTCGATAAGCCTTCTAACGAGAAGGCTTATTTCGTTATCACATTAAATAAAACAATGGTGATTGTAGCTCAGTTGGTAGAGCCCCGGATTGTGATTCCGGTTGTCGTGGGTTCGAGCCCCATCAGTCACCCC
>NZ_CANLKR010000171.1 GCF_947491715.1 uncultured Shewanella sp.
CAGGCATTTAATAATCAGTCTTTTTTAAGCCAATCCTGGGACATGGCCAAGGCCGCGCAATCCGGTGCTGCCAGCGGTGTAACCGAATATCTACCCGACTTAGGGGATTTTGGTGATCTGTTAGATGCCGCAGACATTAACGTCACTATGCTCATCGAGGCCATTGCCACGGGTGATGTGGATGCGCTGGAAGATAAATTCCAAGC
>NZ_CANLKR010000172.1 GCF_947491715.1 uncultured Shewanella sp.
CTACGCATTTCCTCGTGTGCGTCAAGTGTTTTTTTAAGAAGTTTTTCAATGATTAATTTCTTATCTCATCGAGCCACATTTTACTCTTATTAATTGCTTGAAACACCTGCCACCGCTGCTGTTTCCTATCTCTCTAGGAAGCTGCTTTGCCGTGTCAGTGGATGCGCATTATAGGGAGATTTGAAATGAGCGCAAGGGCTTTTT
>NZ_CANLKR010000173.1 GCF_947491715.1 uncultured Shewanella sp.
GTTTGGCAAGCCGTGCTGGGGCTTGAGCAAGTTGGGATTAATGATAATTTCTTCCGCATTGGCGGTGATTCGATTAGTGCTATTCGTTTAAGCGCTGAAAGCCGAAAACGAACCAATCTAGACATTTCGTTAGCCCAATTTTTTGCGAGGCCAACCATAGCAGGGCTGGCGCTGGTGTTAAACGAGGACGTCCTTGTTATTCCT
>NZ_CANLKR010000174.1 GCF_947491715.1 uncultured Shewanella sp.
CACCATATACGCTTAGTCACTTAACCATACAACACTAATAAGTCTCGCTTGTTACTCAAGCACCTGTCTTTATTGTGAATCTCGTTCGTCAGTTATGTAGTGAACTACACGCCCTTCTCACTCAATCCACGGCTTCGACAGCCACATGATTAACTGCGCTCATAGTTATTGTTCTATCGGGTAGATAAAACAACTGTATCGCAA
>NZ_CANLKR010000175.1 GCF_947491715.1 uncultured Shewanella sp.
GTGATTTGCTCACCATTGCCGATTAGACTCCCGCCCAGAAAGGTATCTGCTTTAATTTGAGTGGCCTTTACTTGTGTGCCGGTAACGGTATCCCCTTGGGTTAAATCTATTTGCGGCGGCAGGTGTGCGTTATTTAAGTTGGTGATTTGCTCACCATTGCCGATTAGACTCCCGCCCAGAAAGGTATCTGCTTTAATTTGAGTG
>NZ_CANLKR010000176.1 GCF_947491715.1 uncultured Shewanella sp.
TCAAATAGGCGGAATTAAGCAGGCGGTGGTAATAGACCGCCAACATGCGAGCCATGGTCAACACATAAACAACCAGAATGAAAATAATCACTATCTTGCGGCTTATGTGGTGACCAATATTGACGGTGGTGAGATTGAGTCAAAGGCGTTTATTGACACTATTCGTCAGCAGTTAACGACGATGTTGCCAGATTATATGCA
>NZ_CANLKR010000177.1 GCF_947491715.1 uncultured Shewanella sp.
GGTCGGTGATAGAGGATTCGAACCTCTGACCCTCTGGTCCCAAACCAGATGCGCTACCGGGCTGCGCTAATCACCGATTTAATCGATTCTATTTCTAATGACCTTGTGGCATTAGAAAGGGTAAAAGTGGGGTGACTGATGGGGCTCGAACCCACGACAACCGGAATCACAATCCGGGGCTCTACCAACTGAGCTACAATC